>NZ_CP026947.1:1883476-2511302 GCF_003065405.1 Corynebacterium yudongzhengii | reverse complement strand
AGGCATGTGGAAAAGATGTGGACTTCGCAAATTCCACGATAACCAGCGAAAACGAGGTCTTTTCGGCAAAAGCCTCAACCTCAGATTCAGGGTTATCCACAACCGGAACCTGTCCGCACACAGCGAAAAGATCGTTGAGAGCCATTGTTACTCACAACCTGTCAGTCGGTCTAGATGAGCCTGTGGTCCAACTTTTGTGATGCCGGTGTGGACATCCGACTTCCGCAGCGTCTCCCGCAAAACTGGGCAGTGACCTGCCCGCAAACACAGTTATGTAATTCCGGGGGTACCCAGGCAGGAGGCGTGGCGTGCGGGGTGTGTCGATTTGTTCGCGCCGCGCCGACTGCCGTAGTCTGAACGGGTCTGTCACATACCTCGAGTCTTTCCGCATGCGGTCGACTCGTCGATGTGCTTGTGAAAGCGGTGACTGCACCGAATCCCCGGACCGCGGCTTTTCCCCGCGCGTCGGTGCCGGCTCCCGCGTCTGTGCAGCTTGAAACTTGTGCGGTTTTGCGACGACCGGGTCCGCGAACCGCAGCGAAGAACAGGAGATCATCGTGGCTAAGGGCAAGATGACGTACCAGCCGAACAACCGCCGTCGCTCCCGCAAGCACGGCTTCCGTACCCGCATGCGCACCCGCGCCGGCCGCGCCATCGTGGCGGCCCGCCGCAAGAAGGGCCGCGCTAAGCTCACCGCTTAAAGCGCCGCCCGTGCTGCCGAAGAAGTATAAGTTCACCTCGCCGGCGGAGTTTTCCCGCACGGTGAAGAAGGGAACGCGGGCAGGCAGCAAAACCGTGGTCGTGCACTTCCATGACCTAAAGGCCGGACCAGGCGCCGCGTTTGTCACCACGGGCGGGCCTCGGTTCGGCCTCATTGTGTCCAAAGCGGTGGGCGGCGCCGTCGTCAGGCACCGCACCTCCCGCCGGTTGCGCCACATCTGCGCCGCGCTTATCGACGACCTTCCGCCCACCGCCGGCATCGTCGTCCGCGCCTTACCCGCCGCCGGTGGTGCGGACAGTGACCAGCTGCGTCGTGACATCGTCAAGTGCCTCACCAAGGCCCGGTCGAAGTGGCCGAGCTAACGAACACCGACGGCGATGAGATCCCCGCCCCGAAAGGGCCGCTGGCCCGGGCCGGGGTAGCGCTAGTCAGCTTCTATCAGGAGCACCTCTCCGGGTTGAAACCGGCGTCCACCTGTCGTTTCGAACCGACGTGCAGCGCCTATACCTTAGAGGCCATCGCTCGGTACGGTTTGTTGCGCGGGATGGTGATGGGCCTGGTTCGTCTGTCGAAGTGTGGTCCCTGGCACCCTGGCGGGTACGATCCCGTACCGGAACACGATTAATCCCCGAATTCATACGCTGATCTAGGAGATTCGAGGCCCCGTGCTCGATTTCATCTACTACCCCATATCGGCCGTCATGTGGTTCTGGCGCGAGGTACTCACGTTCCTCGGCCTCCCGGAAGACGGCGGCTTCACCTGGCTGGCGGCCATCGTGCTGCTCACCGCCACGGTGAAGGCCCTGCTCGTCTACCCCACCGTGAAGTCCCTGCGCTCTGGGCGGCAGATGCAGGAACTCTCGCCGAAGATCCAGGCCCTGCGGGAGCGCTACAAGAACGATAAAGAAAAGCTCGCCCAGGAGACCCAGAAGCTCTACAAGGAATCCGGGTTCAACCCGATCGCGGGCTGTCTGCCGATGCTCGTGCAGATCCCCGTCTTCCTGGGTATCTTCCACGTCCTGCGCTCGTTCAACCGCACCGGCACTGCCTTCAACGGCCTGGGGATGACGCCGGAGGAAAACCGGTCGATTGGGAACTACTTCTTCTCGGTCGAGGACGTCAACTCCTTCCTGGATGCCCGTATCTTCGGCGTGCCGCTGTCGGCCTTCATCGGCATGCCGGAGGAGCAGTACGCGGCCTTCGAACCCGTCGACTTCACCCGCCTGAACATCATCCTGGTGGCGGTGCCTTTCATCGCGCTGATCGCCACCTTCACGCACTTAAACGCCCGGTACACGCTCAACCGGCAGAAGCAGCGTCAGGCCTCCGGTAAGGTCTCCGCCCCCACCGGGGACAACGCCGAGATGATGCAGATGCAGCAGCAGATGATGGGCAAGATGATGCTCTGGGTCTTCCCGATCATAACGATCGCGACCGGCTTCATCTGGGCCATCGGCCTGCTGTCCTACATGCTCACCAACACCCTGTGGACCTTCGTGCAGACCCGCATCGTCTACGCCGCCATGGACCGCGAGGAGGAGAAGGAAGAGCAGGAGCGCCGCGAGGCCGCCCAGGCCAACGCCCCGAAGCCGGGTGCGCGCAAGCGCGACAAGCGCTCCAAGAAGCAGCGCGCCGCCGACCAGGCCCAGCAGAACCAGCAGGCCCAGCAGGTCGACCGGAAGGCCGCCGAAAGAGCCCGCTCCCAGGCCAAGAAGAAGAAAAAGAAAAAGAAGAAGAAATAGCACTAAGACACCGCTCCCGGGCAACCGGCGGGCGGTGTCTTCGTCTCTGGCAGTCAGAGCGGTAAAGTCGAGTTTTGCGAGTACCCCCGGCAGCAAAGGAGCATCATGACCAGCGAGCTTCCCGCCCCGCCCGCGAGCGCCGCAGACGTCTTCGGTGAGCGCTTAGAGCTGGCGATCGCTTATCACCGCCTGCTGGCCACCGACGGCTCCACCCGCGGCTTCATCGGCCCGCGCGAGGTTCCCAAGCTCTGGGAGCGCCACGTGCTCAACTGCGCCGTCATCGGCGAGGCCTTCGATGAGTCTATAAGCGTCGCCGACATCGGCTCGGGCGCCGGCCTGCCGGGCATCCCGCTGGCGATTGCGCGCCCGGATCTTCACATCCGGCTCGTCGAGCCGCTGCTCAAGCGCTCCACGTTCTTGAACGAGGTGCGCGAGGAGCTGGGCCTGGATAACGTCACCGTGCTGCGCGGGCGGGCAGAAGACCGCGAGGTGGTGCAGGCTGAGAAAGTGGACGTCGTCACCTCCCGCGCGGTGGCGCCGCTCGGCCGGCTGGCGCGCTGGTCGCTGCCGCTGGTGAAGCCCCGCGGAGCGATGATCGCGATGAAGGGCGCCTCGGTGGCCGACGAGCTCGAGCGCGATCGCGCCGAGATCACGAAGGCCGGCGGCGGTGAAGCGGAGATCTTCACCGTCGGCGAGCAGCACCTCGAGCAGCCGACGACCCTGATTCGTATACCGCGGGTGCAGTGATTGGTGGAGCAACTAAGGTAGGACAGCATGGATGAAGCGCAGTGGGACGACACCCCGATCGCCGCGGCCGCCCGCCGCGCGGCCGAGGTGCTCACCCCGAACCGCCTCTCGCTTGAGCGCCCGAAAGAAACCCGGCTGATCACGATCGCGAACCAGAAAGGCGGCGTCGGCAAGACCACCTCGTCGGTGAATCTGGCGGCGGCGCTGTCCCACCACGGGCTCAAGGTGCTCGTGGTGGACCTCGACCCGCAGGGTAACGCCTCGACCGCCCTCGGTGTCGAGCACCGCGCCGGCACCGAGAGCTCCTATGAGCTGCTCATCGGCGAGATCTCCCCGCAGGACGCGATCCAGCAGAGCGCGAACGAGAACCTCTTCTGCATTCCGGCCACGATTGATCTCGCCGGCGCGGAGATCGAACTCGTCATGCTCGAGCGCCGCGAGTACCGGCTCGCTGACGCCCTGCGCAAAGGCCACGTCAAAGAGCAGGACTTCGACTTCATCATCATCGACTGCCCGCCTTCGCTCGGCCTTTTGACCATCAACGCGATGGTGGCCGTCGATGAGGTAGTCATCCCCATCCAGTGCGAGTACTACGCGCTGGAGGGCGTGGGCCAGCTGCTCGGCAACATCTCCATGATCCGCGAGCACCTGAACCCCTCGCTGCACATCTCCGGGATCCTGATGACCATGTACGACGGGCGTACCAAGCTCGCCGAGCAGGTCGTCGAGGAGGTGCGCGGCCAGTTCGGCGACGTCGTGCTGAAAAACGTCATCCCGCGCAGCGTGAAGATCTCCGAAGCCCCTGGCTACGGCCAGACCGTCATCGACTACGACCCGGGATCGCGCGGGGCGCTCGCCTATCTGGATGCCGCGCGCGAGTTCGCCACCCGCGGCGACTACCCGGCGCACGAGACTACCGGTCCGATCGGCGTGAGCCCCGCCACGCGCGCGCTTCTCGACGACCCCGCCAACGACACTCACCACGACGCCTGAGAAAGAGAGAGGATGTCACTGTGGCAGACAAGCCGCGTAAGGGAGGCCTCGGCAAGGGCCTCGGAGCCCTGATCCCGTCGGGGCCCGGGCCGGAGGCCGGAGACGCCCCGCGCCCGAAGATCGGCAACGGGGCCGCCGACGTCATCTTCGGCGCCGAGAAGAAGGTCCCCGGCGCCCCCGTGTTCCCGGCCGGAGGCAGCCGCCAGAAGCCGTCGAAGGCGATGCGCAAGGCCGTCCACGCCGAGGACACTAATTCCGAGAACGCCAACGAGGACGTCGGCGCCACCTACGCCGAGCTGCCCATCGGCACGATCGAGCCGAACATCAAAAACCCCCGCGAGGTCTTTGATCCCGACGAGCTTGCCGAGCTCGTCCACTCGATCCGCGAGTTCGGGCTGCTGCAGCCCATCGTCGTGCGTCGCGCCCCAGATGACGACGGCTACCAGCTCATCATGGGCGAGCGCCGCTGGCGCGCCGCCGCGAAGGCGGGCCTCAAGACCATCCCGGCGATCATCCGCGACACCTCGGATGAGAACATGCTGCGCGACGCGCTGCTGGAGAACATCCACCGCGTCCAGCTCAACCCGCTCGAGGAGGCAGCCGCCTACCAGCAGCTCCTCGAGGAATTCGGCGTCACCCAGGCCGAGCTCGCCGACCGCCTCGGCCGCTCGCGTCCCGTGATCACCAACACCATCCGCCTCGTGCAGCTGCCCGTCGGCGTGCAGAAGCGGGTCGCCGCCGGGGTCCTGTCCGCCGGCCACGCCCGCGCCCTGCTCGGCGTGAAGCTCGACGACGACGGCCAGGCCCAAAACGAGCTCGCCGAGCGTATCGTGCGCGAGGGGCTATCCGTGCGCGCGACCGAGGAAGCTGTGACTCTTATCAATCGCGGTGGGAAGGCGCAGGCGGCGCCGTCGAAACGCACGCCCACCCCGACCCCGGAGTTCGCCACCGCCGCCGCCGAGCGCCTGTCCGATACGTGGGATACGAAGGTCTCGGTCTCGATGGGCAAGCGCAAGGGCAAGATCGTCGTCGAGTTCGGCGACCGGGATGACTTCGAGCGCATCATGTCGCTCATCGAGAAAGACGACTAGCCAGCCATGCAGCAGCGGCTGTTTCCGCTCGGCACGCAGAACCTGGATCAGTTGCAGGTCGATGCGGCGGAGAGTGTGTTCTGGGAGATGGAGCCGTCGATACGCGAGCGCCTCGATCGCACCTCGTCGCGCTTCGAGAAGGAAGCCTGGCTCATCGCCCGGCTCACCGACTACGGCCGCTGCGGCTTCCTCGTGCGCTTCCCCGCCGGCCAGCGCGCCAGCATCATCTACTGCGCGCCGGCTGATGCGCCCGGCACCCAAGTTGTCCCCACCGCCCCGGTGAGCCTCGATGCCCAGCTCATCTCGTCGCTTTTTATCGACGAAGCGCTCACCGGCGGCGGCATCGAGTCCATCCTCCTCGACGCCGCGGTCATGGACCTCTCCCAGCGCGAATACCCGGCGGTCGAGGCCTTCGGCCTGCGCTCGGATGTCGAACCCGCCGAAGCCAGCGAGGCGGTGCTCGACATCGTCGCCCGCCGCCGCGAGATCGGGCTTATCGACGCCCACCAGCTCGAAGGCGCCGGCTTCCAGGTCGTGCGCGACCATCCGGTGCTCCCACGCATGCGCCTCGAGCTGCCGCCGATTACCCCGGTGCTCACCGCGCAGGGGCGCGAAACCCGGCTGCGCGAGGCCGAGGTTTTGGTGCAGGCCTAAAACCGCTTTTAGACGCCCTCGGCGCGCAGCAGGTCAGTGAAGTGGTAGGTGCCCGTCGGCTGGTGGTCCTCGTCGACCAAGTAGAGCCGCTTGACCGCCACGACGATGGCCTCCGCGATCACGTCGCGCTTGGCCGGGTCGGTGAGGATGGATACGTCGTGCGGGTTGGTGAGATACCCCAGGACCACCTCGACGGTCGGCATCGTGGTCAGGCGCAGCACCTGCCAGGTGCGGGCGTGGTTGCCGCAGTTGGTCAGCTCGGTGCGGGCGACGATCTCGCGCTGGATGTAGCCGGAGAGCATCTCGCCGGTGAGCGAGTTCGCGCCGATCTCGGAACCGAAGTAGAAGGTGGCCGCGCCGTTGGCCTTCTCGTTCTGGTAGCGATCACAGTGCAGCGAGATCATGAGGTCCGCGCCGAAGGCGTTGGCCATCTCGGAGCGATCGCTCGGCGCGGGGTCGTCGGTACGCGGGCGGGAGATGATGGTCTCCATGCCGGCGGCGATCATCCGGCCCTCGACGCGGGTGGCCAGATCCCACAGGATCTCCTCCTCCGAGATCTCACCGTAGAGGCCCTGGACCACCTGGCCCTTGTGGGAGCCGCCGAGCGCCGGGTCGAGGACCACGCGCTTGCCCGCGAGCTGCGGGCCGGCTTTGCGCATGTACTCGCGCTCGCGCAGCGCCTGCGGGGAACCACCGGTTATGCGCCGGCCGAGCAGCGAGAGGGCGCGCAGGGTATCGGGGCCACACGTGCCGTCGTCCTGCAGCCCGGAGTTGAGCTGGTAGGCGGCGACGGCGGCATGCGTCTGCTTGCCGAACTGGCCATCGACCCGGTGCGAGTAGAAACCCAGATCCTGCAGCTGGGTCTGCAGCTCGATGACATCATCGCCGACCAACTCGTTGTGCGGCTGGTAGCTGAGCACCCGCGCGCCGAGGCGGTAGGAGGCGTGGCGCAGCTCCCGCAGGGTGGTGGTATCGAGGCTTCCCGACGGCAAAATCCCCCGGGACTGCTGGAAAGCTTTGAGGACTTCGGCGAGTTCGGCGTCGAAAAGCTTGTCTTCCTCGCTGAACTTCTGGGACTTCCAGTCCGGGGCGCCGGAGTCGCCGCTTAAGTACCCCAGCCGGGTGAGCGTGGAGCGCGCCTCCGCGACGCGCGCGCTGGAGTCACCAACGCGCAGTGTGTGTTCCACGTCCATCCTCCTGTGCTTTAAAGCCGTGCCCTACGAAGCTTACCCGCTTCGTCGCGGTTGCCCGCCCCAAACAAGTATAAGTGATGAAATATTTATAATTGCGAGGAAATCATGTCGACGATCTCCTCCTTCGGGCGCACGCCCTGGAACTCGTCGACCTTCTCGCCGTCCTTGAACAGCATGACGGTGGGGATGGACATCACCTGATACATCGCCCCGAGCATGCGCTGCGCGTCGACATCTACCTTAGCGACGGTCACCTTGTCGCCCAGCTCCTCGGAAATCTCGTCGATGACCGGGGAGAGCTTCTTGCACGGGCCACACCACTCGGCCCAGAAATCGACGAGCACGGGCTTATCCGACTCGATGACAGTGCTACGGAAGTTGTCCTGCGTGACCTCAACGGGAGGTGTCATGGTTGAATTCTCCTTTCCCCTAAGACTCAGCTAGACGAGCCCACCGAGGTACGCCTCGGCGTCGAGCGCGGCCTTGCAGCCAGAGCCGGCGGCGGTGATCGCCTGGCGGTAGTGATCGTCGACCAGATCCCCGCAGGCGAAGACACCCTCCACGGAGGTGCGGGTCGAGGGGTTGGCGACGGTGACGTATCCGCCGTCGTTAAGCTCCACCTGGCCACCCAAGAACTCCGAACGCGGGTCGTGGCCGATGGCGACGAACATCGCCGAGACATCCAGATCCGAGGTCTTTCCGGTGGCGGTATCCCGCAGCTTGAGGCCGGCGACCTTGCCGTCGTCCTCGATGACGGACTCGACGGTGCGGTTGGTCAGGATCTCGATCTTCTCGTTGTTGCGGGCGCGCTCCAACATGATCGCGGAGGCGCGGAACTCCTCGCGGCGGTGAATGATGTAGACCTTCTCCGCGAACTTGGTGAGGAAGTTCGCCTCCTCCATCGCGGAATCCCCACCGCCGACGACGGCGATATCGTAGCCCTTGAAGAAGAAGCCATCGCAAGTCGCGCAGGTGGACACGCCGCGGCCGGTGAGCTCCTGCTCGCCCGGAATACCCAGGTGGCGCGGGGCGGCGCCGGTGGCGAGGATCACCGCGCGGGCGCGGTAGGTCTCGTCGCCGACGTGGATGGACTTCACCGGGCCGTCGAGCTCCACGCTGTCGACGAGCTCCATGCGTAGGTCAGCGCCGAAGCGGATGGCCTGGGAACGCATCTCCTCCATGAGTTCAGGGCCCATGATGCCCTTCTGGAAACCGGGGTAGTTCTCCACTTCGGTGGTGTTCATGAGCTCGCCACCGTACTCATAACCCTCGAAGACGATCGGGGACAGCTCCGCGCGGGCCGCGTACAGCGCAGCGGTGTAGCCGGCCGGGCCGGAACCGATGATGGCGACATCATGGATGGTTTCGGACATGAAGGTGTACTACTCCTGACATTGGCTGGATTTGTGGTCATATTGTAGCCGCGGAATCGCGGGCGCTTTAATTCCAACCGCACCAGGCGCGACAGTATTTCGCGGCGTTGCAGGACTGTTATACATCCACCGTCTCCTGCAACACGGCCCGCGCCCGCGCCCGGCGCGACTTCACCGTCCCCGGTCTCACCCCGAGCGCGCGGGCGGCGCTGGAGACGTCGTGGCCCAACATGTCCACTAAGACGAGCGCGGTGCGCTGGTACTCCGGCACCTTGGCGAGTATCTGCTGCATGAGCATGGTGTTGACCACGTGCTCGTGCGGGGTGTGCGAGAGCTTCGTCTGCATGCGGTGCGCCGTGTCCTCCTCGTCGAGGACGGGGCGCTCCCTGCGTGAGCGGTGATGCACGAAGTCATAGCCCTGGTTGGAGACAATGCGGTGCAGCCAGGTGGTCAGTTTCGCCTCGGCCCGGTAGCCGTCGAGGCTGGTGGAGGCCTTCAGCCAGGTCTCCTGCATGATGTCTTGGGCATCATCCTCGTTGGCGGCATAGCGCCGGGCCACCGCGATCAACCGGGCGCGGTGACGTTCGATGATGATGCGGAAGGCGCGGACGTCGCCGTCGAGAAAGTCCTCGACGAGTTCGTCGTCCGTGCGGTGGTCGTCGTCTGGGCAGGCGTCGTCGAATACAGGCGCCATGATCGTTTCCCCCCGAAAATGTCGTGGCGTGTGCCTGAAGACATTGTGACCCGAAACTCAGTGGCTGTCGCCTCAACTGCGCCCACCATGTTGGTCAAAAAAGGGGGAACCGAATCTAGCCGCGGACAGTCTGACCTATGAGCTCCACCTCGCGGACTTCGATGTGATCGTCGTTTTCCGGCATGTCGGTAAACCAGATGAGCACGCCGGCGACCGGATCCGCCGACTCGCTGTCGATCTCGATGGTCTCGCGGCCCGGGCCGATCTCGCCGGTGGCCGCGCGCTCGAGCTCGGTGAGGTCGGTGAGCACGGCCGGGTCTTCGCCTTCGCGCAGCAGGTAGACCGAGTAGCGGGCGCCTTGGGACGGGGAATCCAGGCGCACGCGCTCGAGATACATCGGCTCTTCGCGCACAGTGGCAAGCCCCACGCCCGCCTTCGTGCCGAGGCCGTTGGGATAGTCATCGGTCCGCCAGGCGGTCTCCCGGTTGTCGTCGATGACGGTGCCGGCCAGATCCGGGTTGTCGGCTGCCGGGTCCTGGCCCGGGGCCTGCCAGGTGCCCGCGGCATCGGGGTGGACGATGATCGGCAGCTGGCGCGGCGTGCTGGTGGCGCTTTCGCCCTGGATGGACTCGGGATTGACCGGGGCGGTGTCCGAGTTGCCGGCGATCAGCGAGGTCAGGATCGTGGTCGCGGCGGCGACGAGCAACACGAGCGTCGCCACGGCGCCGAGGATGAACGCGATCGCCTTCGTCGAGTAGCCCGAGGAACCGAAGCCGTGCTCCTCGCCCTCCAAATCGGCGTCCGGCATCTGCTCGTCCGCGCGCCCGCGGGCCGCGACGGCGGCGTTCGCGATGGCCTCGGATTCCTCCGGCTTGGCGTCGGCCTCGGCGTCGGGGCCCAGACCGAACTCGCGCAGCCGGGAAGCGAGGTCGCGGATCTTCTCGTTGGCGGTCAGCTCGTTGGAGCTCGACGGCAGGCACACGTCGTTCTCGCCGATCTCCCCGGCCACGGCGTGGGCGTCGTAGGCGATCTGGGCGAGCACGCTATCGACGTCCGCTCCCCCGCTAGCCGTGGCCTCGGAGAGCAGGTTGATCGCCGCGGCCAGAGACTCGCCGTCCTGGGCGGCGGAGGCCTGCGGGAGCACGCCCGGGAAGGCGAGCACCGCGCGGCCGTCGGTGGTGATGCGGATGCGCGAGGAGTTATCGAGGCCCAGCGGGGTGCCGGCGGTCTCGGCTTCTGCGGCAGCCTCGGCCAGCGGCGCCAGCGCCAGGGCGACGGCCCGGGAGTTCAAGGTGACGTCGAGGTCCTCGTCGTTGGAGGCGTCGACGATCGCGCGCAGCGAGGAGCCCTCCACCCAGTCGGCGACGATGAGGCAGCCCGAACGATAGGACAGGATGCGGATGTTATCGGCGATGCCCGGGTGGTCGAGCTCCGCGAGCCAGCGGGTGCGCTTGGCCACCTCGGCGGCGGTGCGGGCGGACTCGGCCGGCGTGCGCGGGGCGAGCGGCGCCTGGCCGGAGGTATCGACGAACGTGAGCGCTACATCCTCGCCCGTGGCGACCTCGCGGGCCTTCCAGAAGCGCGAGCCATACGCCGTGCCGGCAGCGTGGAGCAGGCGGAAGCGGCCGTCGGAAACCGGCGCACCCGGCACGAGCTTCGGGCCACGCACCACGCCGGCGGACATCGGCGGCGGGGTCGGCGAGGCGTTGAAGGCGTCGTAGCTGGCGATCTGCGAGGACATGTCGACCTCGTCGACCGCGCCGACCTCGAGGGCCTTGTCCTCGTCGACGTTGATGAAGAGGCCCAGGATCGGCACGCGGGTGAACATCTGGCCGATGTTGTGCACCTCCGCCAGCCCGGAGCGCGAGAGCACCAGCCCGGTGACGATGAGGAAGACCACGCCCATGATGCCGATGACCACCAGCTGCCCGATCGTGCCGAGCAGCACGAACAGCCCCCCGAGCAGGTTGTTGAGCAGGAAGCGGGTGAGCATCGCGGCGGCCAGGCCGACGAGCGAGGCGGCCATCGCCCACATGGTGGTGCGCATGATCGTGGCCAGCCCCAGCGAGCCCAGCTTCGCGCGCAGAAGCAGCGCGCCGATGGCGGCGCCGGTAACGAAGCCGAAGCCGTTGGCCGCGCCGAGAAGGATGACCACGTGCGCCGGCGAGGAGGCCACGTAAGGCGCCAGGTAGGCCAGCAGCACCTTCGTAAAGGTGATGCCGGCGATGATCCACGTCGGCGTCCAGGCCTGTTCGCGGGCGTAGAAGACACGCAGGTGCAACATCACCAGCGCATAGGGGATGAGCGTGAACGCCGAGAAGCTCAACGTCAGGCCGAGCAAGTCCGCGGATTCTTCGTCGAAGTTGCGGAACTGGAACAGCGCGTGCGAGATCTCCGTGCCGAAGCCGGTGAAGAACACGATGATGGGCACCAGCGCGATGAACGTCAGCTTGGTGGCCATCGTGAGGTCGTTGACGACGGCGCGGTCGTCGCCATCCGCCGCGTTGCGCGACAGGCGCGGCATGATGGCGGTCAGCAGGGTCACGCCGATGACGCCGTAGGGCACCTGCAGCAGCAGCCAGTGGTACTGGTAGATCGTGATCGCGCCGACCGCCGAATCCGAGGCGATGCGGTTGTTGATGATGAAGCCGAGCTGGCTGATCGCCACGTAGACGATGATCGCCAGCGCCATGCCCCCGAACTGCTTGAGGCGGTCGTCGATACCCCACAGCGGGCGCAGGTCCACGCCCGCGCGCCGCAGCGGCATAATCATGATGCCGCACTGCACGACGACGCCGAGGGTGGTGCCCAAGCCGAGCAGCAACACGTGCGGATCCCACACCGGGGCCTGGTCGCTCGGGTCGAGCATGCCGGGCACCGCCATGTAGGTCATGAGCACCGCGATGGAGATGAGGTTGTTCGCCACCGGGGCCCACGCGCCGGGCTTGAAGATGCCCTTGGTGTTCAAAATCGCCATGAACAGCGAGAACAGCCCGTAGAAGAAGATCTGCGGCAGCACCAGAATCGCGAAAGAGGTCGACATGTAGACGTTGACCTCGCCGTCGGATTCCAGCATCAGCCTGGTCAGCAGCGGCGCGCCGAGTACTGCGATCACCGTCACCACGGTGACCAGCGCGAAGGTCAGGGTGAACAGGCGGCGGATGAACTCCGCTCCCCTATCGGCGTCCTCGCGTTCGGCGCGCACGAGCACCGGGACCACCAGGGCCGTGAGCACCGAGCCGAGGACGATCTCCGTAATGAGGTTGGGCAGTGTGTTCGCCGTGTTGAACGCGTCGGCCACGGCCACGCCCAGCGCGCCGCCGATGAGCGCGGTGCGGATGAAGCCGGTGATGCGCGACAGGATCGTGGCGATCGCCATCGAGCCCGTCGAGCGCACCACGTCCGTATCGGAGGCCTTCTGGGCGGCCTCGTCGGCCGGGGCCGCCGTGGCGGTGGCGGTGGCCGAGGCGGCCGTGGAAGCCGAAGCCGTCGCCGCCGTCTCCCCCGGCGCGAGGGTCAGTCCGGAGCGGTCCTCTTCCTGCGTGTTCCGCGCCGGGGTGGGAACGGGCCGCGGGGTGGGCACCGGTGCCGGCGGAGAGGGACGCACGTGGCGGGCCCGCAGTCCCGCGGAGCGGGGGTGGAAGTCCTCGGTCACAGTAGGCAACTTTCTGCATCGAAGGGCTGATAGTTCTTAACAAGGGAAAAGAGGCACAATCAGCCGGTGTCCGGCCCGCGGGCACGCCGGCGCGCGCGGATGGTGCGGATCACCGCGACCATCGCCACGATGCCTAGAAGCAGGCCCGCAAAGATTATGGTGCTGGTCCCGCCGCGGGTCTGCACGGTGACGCTCACCGGGGCGGAGATATGCGCTCCGTCGTCGGTGGCCAGCCACATCCGCACCTGCGAGCGGTCGGCCTCGGCCGGAAGGTCGGCGGTCATCTCGACGGTGATCGAGCCGTGGGCGGGGATGCGGATCACCTCGGGCGTCGATAAGCGCGCCCCGGGCACGTCGACCTCGTAGTCGATTGCCGCCTCCACCGGCAGCGGCAGCCGGTTTTCCGCCACGATGAGCAGCGGGGAGTTATCGGAGGTGCGCGTGAACACGTTGCCCGGCGGCAGCAGCACGATCGACTGGCGCAGCTCCTGGAGCATCGCGCCGTTGCCGTCGAGGAGGTGGGCGGTGGTGGCCACGCGGTCGTCGAAAAGCGAGGCGGCATTGCGGCCGGGGACCGCCAGCGCGCGGATCTGGTCGCGGCGCAGCGGCAGCGTATACGCGTAGCGGGTCAGCGCCAGGGCGGGGTCGTTGGCGAGGATCCGGGTGAGATCGCCCGTGTAGTCGGCCTGCTGGCGCGCCTGCAGGATCTCTGTTTCGGCGTAGGTGCCCGGATCCACAAAAGGCGAGCCGAAGCCTTCTGGGCCGGTCTCGCTCAGCGGGGCCGCCTCGTTGAGACGCTGCTCCTCCTCCGGGGTGGGGGTGAGGTAGTCGGCCACGGGCAGGGGGCGGGCGGCGCCGTCGTCGATCAGCCGGTCGGCGGTGGCGATGAGCTCGCGCGCAGTCTCCGGGCTTAAGGTGAGCGGCAGCTGGGCGAGGACGGGTTGTTCGGAATTATCGACGCTCGCCAGCTGCAGTGCGCCGCTGGCGGTGAGGTTGCGGGCGCGGGGGCTGTCGTCGATCAGCCGGTAGCGCGACTGCGGGTTGGCATAGCCGACGGTCGCCGGGTGCTCGCCGGTCGCCGCCAGCGTAGCGGCCAGCGCGTCGTGGTAGGTCACGGCGGTGACGGTGTCGGTGAGCGGCTGGAACCTCCCCGGGGTGGCGCCGCCGAAGATGGTGTTGTCGGCGACGAGGACGCGCACCTCGTTCGGGCGCTCGGGCGGGGGTGCCTCCGGGTTGGCGACGGCGCGTTCCCATGCCGGGGCCATACCGTCGGCAGCGACCTGGGAGGACTCGTGATCGGCCCAGCGCAGCGCCGGGGCGGCCGGCGGGGTGACATAGCCGGTGGGCGTGATGACGGTGTTGAGCATGCCGGGGGTGCCGAGGATCCGGTGGAGCACCGCTGGGCCGCGCTCCACGGTCTCGCGCATGAGCCACTGCGAGTTGGTGCCGGCCACCGCGTTGGGATCGGCCGCGGCCCAGGGCAGCGAGATCACACAGTGCTGGGCCGCTATGGCGCGCAGGCGCTCGATGAACGCGGCCGCGTCCGCGGAACCGGTGCCAGGCTCGCCGGGGTCCTCGTTCGCGTTGCTGCCCCAGGAGTCACGCAGGCGCTCCGGGCGGCTCGTGCCGGGACGGGTCTCGGAGACGGTGTAGCCCTCGGACATGCGCTGCACCACGTCCACCAGCTCCGGGTCGAGCGCCAGGCACAGCGTTTGGGGGTGGGTGGCGGTGTCGTGGGCGTCGAGAAGCTCATCTAAGCGTCCACCCGGGGCGAGCTCGCCCGCGAGCTGCTCCGAGGCCAGCCGCAGCGGCTGGGTGTCCGGGGCGCTGCCGGTCTCGCCGGGCACGATGTCGACCTCGGCGGTCACCGGCATGATCATGCTCATGCCCTGGGCTTCTGCGGGGCGCGGCGTGCCGACGGGCAGCAGCATGCGCTCCGTGGTGATCAGCTCCGTCGTGCCGAGCGCTGGGTCGATGCCCTGCAGCGAGACGAGCACGGGATACAGCCCGTCCTCGGTGATCGACAGCGTCGATTCCGCCTCCGGGTCCGTGGCGACGGTCAGGGTGATCTCGCGGCTCTCCCCCGGTGAGAGGGGCTCGAGGGTCGTCGATTCGCCGTAGTAGCCGTACGTGGTGCTCTCCGCCGCGAGCGTGGCGCGGCCCTCGCTGACCGTGGCCACCTGCTCCGCGCGCTGCGGGGTGGCGGTCAAAGACTCCAGCGTTTCGCCCGAGTTGTTGGTCACGGTGAGCGTGAGGGTGATCTCGCCGCCCGGGCGCGCCGGGTCCGCGCCGGTGACGTTGGTATTAACCAAATCCAGCTCGACCATGGGGTCCTCTTCGCCCGGGCGGGTGGCCGGGGAGACCCAGTACTCGCGGCTGGCGTCCTCGTCCGGTGACATCGGGGTCGCCGGCGGTAAGGCGGGCACGGCCGGCGCGCTCAACGCGCTCAGCGCAGACACGACTCCCGCGGTGCCGGCGACGAGGGCGCGACGCGCCAGTCTGCGCAGCCGGCTCACCGCGGGGTCGCCTTTCCCTCGGAAAACTCCTTTCGCGCCAGTTCCTCCAACTGATCCAGGGCCTGGCGGGCGAGTTTGCGCTCGTCCGCGTAGGCGAGGTGCTCGATGAGCGTGGTCACCGGCACCCAGGCGACCTCGGTGACCTCCGGGTCCTCGTCGTTGAGGTCCCCGTCGGCATAGCGCAGCAAGAAGTGATGCACCGTCTTATGAATACGCACGCCTTCGGAGACGAACCAGTAGTCGATGACCCCGAGCTCGCTGATCACCTCGCCGGTGACCCCGGTTTCCTCCCAGACCTCGCGCTCGGCGGTGGCGGCGCGGTCTTCGTTCTTCTCGACGTGACCCTTCGGCATCGACCACAAAAGGCGCCCGCGCCGGTCGAGGCGGCCGATGAGGGCGACGTAGATCGTCGACAAGTTGACGGTGCCGTGCTTATCGACGGACTCCGCCAACCCCGACAGCACCAGACCGCCGGCCGAGGTCTCATCCCGGGTCTCCATCCGCGACTCGCGCGCATGCTGGCGCTGCGGGGAACGCGCCTTCTTGCGGTGGCTCGCCGCCCCGCCGCGCCGCCGGCGCCCGCCGCGCTTCGCGGAGCTGGACGAGGACTGTTCCGCGTTCGGGCCCCTCCCCCGCCGCTTCCGGCCGCCGCGCCGGTTACGCCCGCCGCGCTTGCGGCGTCGAGAGCTTTCCGACGAGCTCTCCGCCTGCTCGCTGTCCTTCCGGCTCTGCTCGGCTGTTTGTTTGCCCGCGCTGGGTTTGCCCGCGCCCGACTGCCCACGACGACGCGAGCGGCGGCGCTTACGCCGGCGCTGGGACGAAGGGGTGGAGGCATTGTCGGTCATTGCACTGATCGTATCCGTTCGTGCGTCTACGGTGAATTCCCCGCACCGGGAAGCTAAGGAAATAGGACATGGGAAATAGGCCTGGGCCGGCTTCGGCGGTAGAGTGTTGCGCATGAACGAGACCTCCCTGGCGCAGCTCGTACGGGCGGAACGCACCGTCCGTGGCCTAGAGCCGGTGCTGGGCGCACTCGTCGACGCCTTCGACGAGCGGGGCGCGGAGCTCTACCTCGTCGGCGGCTCCGTGCGCGATGCGCTGCTCGGCCGCCTGGGCAACGACCTAGACTTCACCACCGACGCCCGGCCGGAGACTGTCAAAGAGATCATGGACGGCTACGCCGAGGTGGTCTGGGAGACCGGCATCGAGTTCGGCACCGTCTCGGGGCAGGCGCAGGGCCAGCAGATTGAGATCACCACGTTTCGCTCCGATCTCTACGACGGTGATTCCCGCAACCCCGAGGTCACCTTCGGCGACACCCTCGAGGGCGATCTCGTGCGCCGTGACTTCACCGTCAACGCGATGGCGATCCGGCTGACCAGGGCCCAAGGATCGCTGGAGGTGGAGTTCTGCGATCCCGTGGATGGGCTTAAGGCCTTGGCCGCCGAGGTGTTGGACACGCCGAATACCCCGGAGCAGTCCTTCCGCGACGATCCGCTGCGCATGCTGCGTTGTGCGCGTTTCGTCTCCCAGCTGGGCTTCAAAGTCGCCCCTAGGGTGCGAGAAGCCCTAGAGAACATGGCCGGGGAGATCACCCGCATCACCCCGGAGCGCATCCAGGTGGAGCTGGACAAGCTCATCGGCGGCCAGGACCCGTCGGCGGGTATCGACCTGCTCGTCGAGACCGGCCTCGGCGAGTTCGTCTTTCCCGAAATCGGGGCGATGAAGATGACCTCCGACGAGCACAAGCAGCACAAGGACGTCTACTTGCATTCTTTGCAGGTGATGCGCCAGGCCATCGACCAGGAGGAGCCCGAAGAAAGCCCCGATCTGGTGTTGCGCTGGGCGGCGCTGCTGCATGACGTCGGCAAGCCTGACACCAAGGAGACCAAGCCGGGTGGCGGGGTGAGCTTCCACCACCACGAGGTCGTCGGCGCGAAGAAGGTGCGCCGCCGGCTGCGGAAGCTGAAGTACCCGAAGAAGGTCGTCGAGGACATCTCGCAGCTGGTGTATCTGCACATGCGTTTCCACGGCTTCGGCGATGGGCAGTGGACGGATTCGGCGGTGCGGCGCTATGTCACCGACGCCGGGCACTTGCTGCCGCGGCTGCACAAGCTGGTGCGCGCGGACTCGACTACCCGGAACCCGAAGAAGGCGGCGCGGCTGCAGCGCACCTACGACCACCTCGAGGAGCGCATCGCCGAGATCGCCGAGAAGGAGGATCTCGCCCGCGTGCGCCCGGATCTCGACGGCAACGAGATCATGGAGGTCTTGGGCCTCTCCCCCGGCCCCGAGGTGGGCAAAGCCTGGGCGTATCTCAAGGAGCTGCGCCTGGAGCGCGGGCCTTTAGAGCGCGACGAGGCCATCGCTGAATTGAAGTCCTGGTGGGCTGGCACCAACGAAGACCCGCGCCTAAAGTGATGGGGCACGCGCCGAGAACGTTTTAGAGGGTGAGATTCGCTGTGCACAATTACTACGCTGACCGTCTGTTTACAGCTTTAGAACGCGGCGAACCGGGCCCGGGCCAGCTGCTCGTGGCCGCCCCCGGCATGTTAGATGATACCTTTGCTCGTTCGGTGATCCTCATCATCGAGCACAACGAGCAGATGACGTTCGGCGTGAACCTCACCAAGCGCAGCGAGCTCGCCGTGTACAACGTGATGCCGGATTGGATCTCGGCGGTGGCGAAGCCGCAGGCGCTCTACATTGGCGGGCCGGTCAACCAGCAGTCCGTCGTCGGCGTCGGCCGCACCCGCCAGGGCGTGCGTTTCGACGAGCACCCGCAGATCAACCGGCTGGCCAACCGCCTGGCGCACATCGACTTACGCTCGGACCCGGAAGAGGTCGCCCAGCTTGTCGACGGCATGCGCCTCTTCGCTGGCTACTGCGAATGGGCGCCCGGCCAGCTCGATGGCGAGATCGAACGCGGCGACTGGTACGTCGCGCCCGCCCTGCCGGGCGATGTCATCATGCCGGCGCGCGCGGATCTCTGGGGAGACGTCATGCGCCGCCAGCCCATGCCGCTGCCGCTCTTTTCGACCTATCCCGCCGAAGTCACCGAGAACTGATGACAGATTCATCGCGCTCGGTGCGCGCGGAGGTTGCCGCGGGCCTGCGCGATTCGTGGATCGTCGGTCTGGGCCTGATCCCCCTTGGCCTCGCCTTCGGCCTACTGGTCGTGCAGATGGGTTTCGCGTGGTGGTGGGCGCCGATCTTCTCCTTCGTCATCTACGCGGGCTCGATGGAGTTCCTCGCCCTCGGGTTGGTCACCGCCGGCACCGGATGGCTCTCCGCGTTGGTGACCGGGTTCCTCGTGAACTTCCGCCACATCTTCTACGGCCTGACCTACCCGCGCCACCGCATCCGCAGCCGCGTGGGCAAGGCCTATGCAACGTATGCGCTCACCGATGAGGTCTACGCGATCACCGGCCGCTTCGGCGCCGACGGCCGCGGCATCAGCGGTGCGCGCCTGCTCACCATCACCGCGTTCTGCCAGGCGTTGTGGATCATCCCCGGAATGCTGGGTGCCCTCGGCGGCACCGCGCTCCAGATCGATCTCGAGGGCCTGGATTTCGCTTTGACCGCGTTGTTCGTCGTGTTGGCGCTGGAGGCTTTCGACAACAACCGGGACGTCTCGCTGGTGGTGAGCGCGGTGATTCTGGCGTTGCTGGCGGCGGCGATTGCGCCCGGCCAGCTCCTCATTTTCGCGCTCTGCGCCTACTTCGGCGTGCTGCTGGTGCGCTATCATCTCCCGCGTCTCGACGAGCGGCTCACCTGGCGCCCGCTGGGTAGGAAGGAGGATTAGGTGTCCTCTTTACCTGCCGGGGTGGATCTGGGCATGGTCGCCGCCGTGCTCGTGCCCATCGCGATTGTTACGGTCTTGATTCGCGCGGTTCCTTTCGGGGTGCGGCGCTCGCTCGGCTCCTCGCCGCTGGTGGATTTTTTGGGCGTGACCATGCCCGTCGGGGTGATGACGGTCCTGGTGATTTACACCCTGGCAGGCAGCGCCGGTTCGGTGGCGGGCCTGGCGCCCGCGTTGATCGCCGGGGCGGGGACCGTGGGTGTGCATTTGTGGCTGCGCCGCCCCGCGGTGTCGATCCTGGGCGGTACGGTGTTGTACGTGATCCTGGCGAACTGGGTGTTCTAGGGTTTCGCTTTCCCGTCTAGGGCAGCCGCGGGAACTTCGCGGCGGCCTCCGAATAGAGTCCCTCGAACTCCTCTGGGTCGAGGCGCGTGGCCGTGATGTCCGGGAAGTCGGCGTAGGTATCCGGGTGCGGGACGACCTCGCTGGGGGCGGTGATCTGGCCTTCGGTCACGCCGCCGGCGGCGGCACCCATGATGGTCTCGTCGCCGGCGAGCTCAATGATGCGGAGCATGGTGCACGACTGGGCGTCGATCTCTTCGAGCTCGGCGACGTGGATGGCCGTGCCCACGCCGGGGACGGTGAGTTCGGTGCGAATATAGTGCTTCGGTTTCACGTGAAACATCGTCTCCGATCGGGCGGGCGGAAAGCAAGCGCGCGGGTTAGTGGTCCTGTGCCTGCTTGCCGTAGCGGGCGGCGAGCCAGGAGCAGATCATCAGCTGGACCTGATGGTAGATCATGAGCGGGAGGATCAGCAGGCCCAAAGAGGCGCCGCCGAAGATGACCGTGGCCATCGGCAGGCCGGTGGCGAGCGACTTCTTGGAGCCGCAGAACTCGATGGCGCGCACATCCCGAGTGGAGAACCCGAGCGCCTGGGACGCGGTGCGCGTCAGCCACAGCATGGCGAGCACCAAGACGATGGAGAAGCCGATGAGGAAGACGATCTCCCAGACCGCGACCTCGGACCACACGCCACTGACCATGCCGGAGGAAAACACGGAGTAGACCACCATGGTGATGGAACCACGGTCGACGATCTTCGTCCCCTTCGCCTTCGCGAAGTCCTTCACCCACCGGCGGAAGATCTGGCCGAGCACAAACGGCAGCAGCAGAAGCAGCGCGATGTCGATGAAGACCTGAGCGTCCACCGAGATGCCGTCGCCTTGTCCCATCAACAGCATGACGAGCACCGGCGTGGTGACGACACCCACCAGCGAGGACACCGACGCCGCCACGATCGCCCCCGCCACGTTGCCCTTCGCAATCGAGGTAAACGCAACCGAGGATTGCACCGTCGAGGGCACAAGGGTGAGAAAGAGGATGCCGCGATAGAGGTCGTCGGTAATAAACATCGTCAGTAGCGGTCCGAGCGCTAACCCGATGAGGGGGTACACGAGGAACGTCGCGGCGAGGATCGTCGAGTGCAGTCTCCAGTGGGTGAGACCTTGGAGCGCGTCGCGCGTAGACAGGCGCGCGCCGTAGAGGAAGAACAGCAGCGCGATGGCGAGATTCGTGGCGACGGCGAACCAGTCCGCGAACCACCCACGCGCCGGAGCGATGATCGCGACGATCACCGCGAGGACAATCAGGACGATGAGCGGATCGAGCTTTTTGAAGGGAGCGAGCATGGTACTTCAGTTTAGGGGCGCGGAAGCGCTTGGGCAGGTAAGTTCGGGGGCATGACGCATCTCCACTCCCCCATCACTCTGCGCGAGCTGCACGTGAACAACCGCATCTGGCTGGCGCCGATGTGCCAATACCACTGCATGGAAGAAAACGGCGTTCCCGAAGCGTGGCACTTCGCCCATTACGGCGCGCGAGCGATCGGCGGGTTCGGGCTGATCACCGCCGAGGCCTCCGGCGTGGTCCCCGAGGGGCGGATCTCCCCGAAGTGCGCGGGGATTTGGAACGACGAGCAGCGCGACGCCTGGGCGCCGATCGTCGACTTCGTGCACTCCCAGGGATCGAAGATGGCGATTCAGTTGATTCATGCCGGAAGGAAGGCTTCTTCCGTCGCCAAGCGTCCCGGCGAGAAGAAGTACGCGAACGACACCGTTCCACGTGAAGACGGCGGCTGGGAGACGGTCGCGCCGTCTGCGATTGCGGCCGAGGGGCTGGATGCGCCGCGCGAGTTGAATCGTGACGAGATTCGGGAGATTCCCGACCAGTTCGGCCGCGCGGCCGTCCGCGCGATGGAGGCGGGATTCGACGCAGTCGAGATCTCCGCCGGGCATGGCTACCTGCTCCATCAGTTCCTGGATCCTATTGCGAACCAGCGCGAGGATTCCTGGGGCGGCAGCTTCGATAATCGCACCCGCCTCCTGCGCTTGGTGGTGACGGCGGTGCGCACGGCCGTCGGCGATGGCGTGCCGGTGATCGTGCGGATCTCCGCGACGGACTGGATCGAGGACCGCGAGGCGTGGGACCTCGAGCAGTCGGTGACGCTCGCTCTCCTACTCGAGACGGCGGGCGCCGACATGATTAGCGTGTCGACGGGCGGGATCGCCCCAGCCCAGATTCCGACGGGGCCGAACTACCAAGTGCGCTTCGCGGAGGAGATCAAGCGGCGCACGGGGGTGCGGGTTTCGACCGCCGGGTTGATCACGACTCCTGAGCAGGCGGAGGCGATCGTCGCGGAGGATCGTGCCGATGTTGTGCTGCTGGGCCGAGAGGCGCTGCGCGACCCGAACTGGCCGCTGCGCGCGGGACACGAGCTGGGTCTGGAGCGCGAGGCTATCCCCTACCCCGGCTCGTATCTCCGCGGCGCGCGTTAGGTGCTTGTGCCCTAAGCGGTGGCGGTGACGGTGCCGCCTTCTTCGGTGGCGGTGCCTTCCTGAAGCGGGTCCCGGGCGACGCCGTCGACGACGGAGCCATCTTCAATCGAGAAGGTCGAGTTGTGGGCGGTGCACGTGACGGTGTCGCCGTTGATCTCGTCGATGGTGTTGCCCTGATGCGGGCAGGTACGCGAATATGCGAGGAACTCCCCTTCTTTGGGCTGCGCAATAATGAGGTTGCCCACGAATACTGCGCTGCCGACGGGGACTTCGGTGGCGGCTACTTCCTCACTCGCTTCGGTGCCGCAGGCCGCGAGCGCGGCGCCTGCGACCGTGGTGGCTGCGCCCAAGAGGAAGGTGCGGCGGGAACAGGAGAACCGGGGATTATCCATGTCCCCTATTATGCCCCAGGGGTTATGGGCATGCCTCGTCGGCATGTCTTGGTTGCGTGACGTAAAGGTGACGGAAAGCTGGGGCTGTCTTACATGCGTGTAATTACGTCACGTGGTGGAACGTGGGGCGGACTTAGGGCAGATTAGTCAGGTTTCGTGTGCCCGCTGTCGGTGCTGGTTTAGTCCTGATCTACGGGCGGCCCCCAATTGCCCGATGTGCCCGTCATGAACGCCTCGCCGTCCACTACGCTGCCCAGGTGCGGCGCCGGGCTAATGTGAATCGGTAGCGCGAGGGCGACGTCGAATCCGCAGTCCGCGATGGCTTTGTACCACTTGATGCCGGTGAGATGAATCGTGACCACCTCGATCTCTTTGATCACGGCCTTGAACATCGCGATAGGGCTTGCTTCCTCAGCCTTTGATCGCCCATCGTGCAGAGTGAAGGCATAGGGGCTCAACACCAAGCGCGGTCCGGTTGGTGGGCTGATGGCCCCCGGTTCTTGGGCTTTATCCCATTCTTCCTCGGAGTCATACACGGTGAGGTCTACGGCCACGGCACCGATATGGTACTCGTTGTACCGTGCCGGCTCCCCTATCGCATCTAAGGAATACCAGGGGTACATGTGGGGGTCGTCGACAAAGGAGATAAACCGGGTAAGGAACTCGCCGTTAGAGTCCAGAAGGTTGACCTCCGCGATTCCGGGCATGACCTGCCACACGGCGACGTTGTGGCTCCCGGATGCCTGAAGCGAGAACATCACCTCGACATACCCGTCATGAGTATCGAGGCGACCACAACAGTAGCCTGATTTGTCTAGGTAGACGGAAACGTCGCGGTAGATGGCGTAGTTTTCGATGAGTCTTCTGCGCTGACCGTCAATAGCTTTCTCGACGCCATCCCAGTCTCCGGGCATTCCCAGGGCGCGCAAGTATGTTTCGCTCAGGAACCTATTGTGTCAATCGGTTCCCAGTATGTTGAAGGTTTAGTCGGGATTTTTGTCGGACGTTGGCGGTTTTTCGTTGGATGATTTGGGATCCGTGCTTAGGGAATCGGAAGGAGTTTGTATAGGGGTGTGGCACGATGTGGGCTGGAGAACTCTGGTGTGGTTCTGGCCGCTTCATCGTGATCTGGGTTGATCAGTCTTGCTATTAGTTCCACGTGAAACGGAGCCTGGGGTGCAGGTGTGGTTCGTTGGGGGTTGCGTCCGTTAGCGTGGTGTATCTGTAGCTGCCGGTGAGGACCCCATGGAAGATGTGGGCGGCCACCGCAGTACCTTTCGAATCCGTAACCACACTTCCTCGAAAGGGACACCACGATGGCCGCTGGCTTCCATTCTATCGACCCGACTACCTACCTCGACGAACTACTGGCCCAAGCCTCCCCGGACCTAATGCGCGAGATGCTCCAAGGTTTATCAACCAGATCCTTTTCGACCCAGGCCGACTAAGTCTGCGGCGCCGAGGACGCCACCGTCAGTGACAACCGCACCAACGTCCGAAACGGCTACCGCCACCGCGACCTCGACACCAGAGTCGGCACCGTCGACGTCGTCGTGCCCAAACTCAGAACCGGCTCGTTCTTCCCGGACTGGCTGCTTAAACGGCGCACCCGCACCGAACGGGCCTTGACCACCGTGATCGCCACCTGCTACCTCAAGGGTATCTCCACCCGCAGGATGAACGACCTGGTCGCCAGCCTGGAGATCAACAACCTGTCGAAGTCTCAGGTCTTAAGAGATGGCCAAAGATCTTGATCAGATGGTGGAGGACTTCCGCACCCGACCCCTGGATACCGTCCCCTACCTGTATGTTTCCTGTGACGCGTTGACGATGAAGGTCCGTGAAGGCGGACGGGTGGTCAAGACTTCCGTGCTGCTGGCCACCGGCGTCCATGCCGAAGGGTATCGGGAGTTGTTGGGCATGCAGGTCGCCACATCCGAGTCTGTGGCCTCGTGGACCGGCTTTCTTTCGCGACCTGAAAGCCCGCGGCTTAAACGAGGTGTACCTGGTCACCAGCGACGCACACCTGGGTATCCAGCACGCCATCGGCGAGGTGCTGCCGAACGCGTCCTGGCAACGGTGTCGCACGCATTGCGCGAAGAACCTCTCCGGAGTGGTGCCCAAAAGCCAATGGCCGACCTTGTCGGCGATGTTCCACACGATCTTCCAGCAACCCGATGCCCAGGCTGTATGGGATCAGGCCCGGGACGTAGTGACTTTCTGTGAGCAGAAGTTCCCTCATGTCGCGCACTCACCTCGAAGAAGCGCTCGACGAGCTGCTGGCGTTTACGAACACGCCGAGGACGGTGTGGACGAAGGTGTGGTCGAACAACCCCACCGAGCGGCTGAACCGGGAGATCTGCCGGCGCACCGATGTGGTGGGGATCTTCCCCAACCGCGACGCGGTGATCCGCCTGGTTGGTGCCGTGTTGGCAAAGCAGCATGATGAGAAGGATCCAGCAGAAGCGCTACATGTCGTTGACGAGCCTGGAGCAGACGAAGACCATGATGGCTGCCCACCACATCGATGCCGGCGACATTGTTCAGGAGGTTGCATGAGCCAGTCGCACCATCGGGCTCGTGCCGGTCCCTGAGATCGTCATGCTGCTTGTTTTATCGAAAGGCAGATACACCACTCGCGTGGACTTGACCCTAGGAATCTGAAGAACTGCGTTCAGAAGATCCATAAGTAAGGTAGACGAGTACGCTGGCGATAGCGCCGACAATGATTTTGGTGGGTATGTCCAGATCAAAAGCTACACCCGCGATGATCGGAACGAGAATTGCTGCGATCAGAGGGGCGAAGTAACGGGTCATCCTAATCCCTCCATCTGCGGCGATGTTTGTCGAGAAGCAGTGAGTCCAAATAACGCAGGTGCGTAAAGACTCTACCGCCGTACCGTTGTCGTCGTTGGCAGCCACCCGCTCCGCCGTCACTACGCACGTGCGTAATCCGCTAACGGTGTCCAAAGTCGTCGGAGCATCGCAGTTTCACGTGAAACAAAAAGTCGCCCGCCGTAAACAACGACGAGCGACTGTGTAGAAGCGCTAACCCTAGCGGCGGGTTGCTTCCTTCATCGTGGACACGAAGTCGCGAACCTCAGCCTTGGTAGCCGAGAGGTCCGTGATGTGCCCGGGGTTCGGGTGCTCGTGCTCGCAGTAGCGATCAACGATCTTCGTGATCGCAGAGCCGGTGATGGCGCCGGCGGCGCCAGCGGCGACCGCGTCGGCAACGTGCTCCGGGGTGGAGATGCCGAAGCCGAGCAACACGGGCGGGCCGTCGAAACGCCCGATGTTGGCAACGACCTCATCGAGACCTTTGGTCTCTGAGGCGCGCTCGGTTCCCGTGACACCATCGCGTGAGATCGCGTAGATATATCCCTTGGAACGGGCCGCGACACCCTCGAGCGGCTGCTCGGTCGCGCGCGCCGGCGCGATATAGATCGGATCGATTCCCGCCTTCTCGGCGACCTCGGAGAAGGGCTGGCCTTCACGGACGGGGACGTCGGGAAGCAATACCGAGTCTGCGCCGGCCTCCTTGAACTCACGGTAGAAGCTACCCAAGCCGCGGACATAGGCGACGTTAGAGTAAATGAGCATGCCGATCGGCAGGTCTGGGTGTGCCTCGCGGATGCGGGAGACGAGCTCAAGAGACTTATCGACGGTAGCCCCACCGTCGAGCGCGCGAATGTGGGATTTCTGGATCGTGGGGCCGTCAGCGATCGGGTCCGAGAAGGGCACGCCCAGCTCCAGGGCGTCCGCTCCCCCTTCGATTGCTGCACTGACGATCTCCCAGGACTCCTCGAAAGACGGATCGTTGAGCATCAAAAACGGCACGAACGCGCCTTCGTTCTTCTCACGCAGTGCGTCAAAGAGCTTTTCGTATCGTGTGGTCATGGATTAACCCTCCACCTTGTCGTCGGCGCGGCCGGCAAGGTCCGCGTCGCTGAGGACCCATTCGGGATGTTCGTCGAGCGTCCGGCGGACGTGGTCGACGTCCTTGTCGCCGCGGCCGGACAGGGACACCAGAATGTTGAGCTTCTCACCGCGGGCCTCGGCTTCACGCGCACGGCGAAGCGCATAAGCGAAAGCGTGCGAAGACTCGAGCGCAGGGATGATGCCCTCGTTGCGAGAAAGGATCTGGAACGCGGCCAGTGCCTCGCGGTCGGTCACCGGCACATACTGTGCGCGGCCCGTCTGAGCGAGGTGCGCGTGCTGCGGGCCGACGGCCGGGTAGTCGAGACCGGCCGAGATCGAGTAAGACTCCGTGACCTGGCCATCGGGGTTACGCATCAGATAGGAACGGGTGCCGTGCAGGATGCCGATGTGGCCCTCGGCGATGGCGGCGCCGTGCTTGCCGGATTCGACGCCCTCTCCCCCGGGCTCGGTGCCGACGAGTTCCACGTGGTCGTCGTCAATGAAGTCCGCGAAGATGCCGATGGCGTTCGAGCCACCGCCGACGGAGGCGACGACGACGTCGGGAAGCGCGCCAATCCTCTCCTGCATCTGGGCCTTGGCCTCCTCGCTGATGACGCGGTGGAATTCGCGCACGAGCGTCGGGAACGGGTGCGGGCCGGCGGCGGTGCCGAGCAGGTAGTGCGAATCGTGGAAGGTGGCGGTCCAGTCACGCAGCGCCTCGTTCACCGCGTCCTTTAGGGTGCCGGAACCGGCGTCGACGGAGACCACCTCGGCGCCGTGCAGGCGCATGCGGTAGACATTCGGCTGCTGGCGAGCGACGTCCTTGGCGCCCATGTACACGACGCACTCGAGGCCGAGCAGCGCGCATACCAGGGCGGTCGCGGTTCCGTGCTGGCCCGCGCCGGTCTCGGCGATGATGCGCTTCTTGCCCATCTGTTTCGCGAGCAGCGCCTGGCCGATGACCTGGTTCGTCTTGTGAGCGCCGCCGTGCACGAGGTCCTCGCGCTTCAGGAAGATGCGCGCGTTGTTACCACTGACGGCATTGCGGACCACGGTCAGCGGAGTCGGGCGGCCGAGGAAGTCACGTAGCAGGCCGCGGAACTCGGACATGAACTCCTCGGAGTTCATCGCGTCGACGAAGGCCTTTTCGAGTTGATCGAGGGCCGGGATCAGCGACTCGGGGACATACTGCCCGCCGAACTCACCGAAGTACGCCGAAAGCAGCGTGCGTCCGCCGATCCCGTCCCCGGAGTGGGTGTCGTTTAGAGTCATGAAGATTCCTTGTGGTGGTCGATAGAGAGATCAATAAGAAAACGTTCGGATCACGTGAAACGCCTGCCGCAGCGAACCGGCATCCTTCGCCCCGGCCCAACGTTGCGCCGAGGCCGGGTACTCCACGCCGGAATTGAGATCGAGCCCGGCGCAGCCAAGGCGCAGTGCCTCCGCGATGTTGTCCGGGCCCAGCCCACCGGCGAGCAAAGAGTGCGCCTTTACCTTCTCCGGCACGGTGGACCAGTCGAAGGTTTCTCCCGTGCCGCCGTCGCCGGAGTCGAGGACGAGCTTGTCCACGAGCCCGGACTCCACCAGTGCTTCGGCCAGCGCGGGTCCGTGCTCCGCGGTCATCGACACGGCCCGCCAGATCGACACCTCGGAGCCGAGCTCCGCGCGCACGGAACGAATGAAGTCCAACTCGGCCTCGGTGCTCCCTTGGTAGGGGGCGTGGAGCTGGGCGACGGTGATGGTGTCGTCGATAAGCTCGTCCCACCCGGAGGTCCGCCGCGAGACGGCGACGTACGTCAGATCGGGCTCGTTCGCGATGATCCGCCGCGCGGTTTCACGTGAAACATTGCGCGGGGAGGCCTCCTCGAAGATGAGGCCGCCGTAGACCGCGCCGTGCGCGCGAGCCGCCTGCGCCGCCGACGAGGACGTGAGCCCGCAGACCTTGTTGAGGCCAAAGACGAGTTCGCGGGCGGCGCGGTCGATGTCCGGCTGGCTGGTCAGCTGCGAGCCGACAAGGAAGCCGTTCGAGTGACCGCTTAAGCGCCGGACGGTTTCGGAGTCGCGGATGCCGGACTCGGAGACGACCACGACGTCGTCGGGGATCGAGCGGGTTAGAGTCTTCGAGCGCGAGAGGTCGATGGTGAGGTCGTGAAGATTCCGATGGTTGATCCCGAGGATGCGGGCACCGAGACGCAACGCGCGGGAGACTTCCTCCTCGGTGATGGCCTCGGTGAGAACGTCGAGACCCAAACGCGCGGCCTCGCGGGATAAGGCGAGGTACTCGTCGTCATCGACCACCGAGAGCATGAGCAGCACGGCGTCGGCGCCGAAGTAGCGGGCCGCGTGCAGCTGCACCTCGTCGACGATGAAGTCCTTGCACAGCACCGGCAGGTGCGTCGAGGCGGCGACGGTGGCCAGGTGGTCGTAGTCGCCGCCGAAGCGATCCGGCTCGCAGAGCACCGAGATGCCCGAGGCGTAGCGGGAGTAGACGCGCGCGATGGCGCCCGGCTCGTAGTGCTCGCGGATCATACCGAGCGAGGGCGACGAGGACTTGCACTCCATGATGAAGCGGTTGAGCCCCCTCCCCTGCCCGCCGCCGAGCGAGTCATAGAGCGAGCGGGTCGACGGTGAAAGCGCGAGGGGATCCACGTGGGCGATGCGCGCGCGGATCTCGTCGAGATGCCCGCGACGACCCTCCACGATGGATTCGAGGACCGTCGGCAGCGCGGAGCTATTCGGCATAGTTGGCCTCCTCGTGCTTCTTGAGCCAGGCGGCGGTGACACCGGAATCGAGAAGCTTCTTCGCCCGATCAGTGCCGGCCCGGAACGTGTCCTCCAGGCCGTAGAGATAGAACATGGCGCCGGCGGTGGCGACGATCGCGTCGCGGTGCGCGGGCGCGCCCTCGCCGTTGAAGACCGCGTAGATCAGTTTGGCGTTTTCTTCGCCGTCGCCGCCGGCTAGGTCCTCGAAGGTGTGGGTGTCCACGCCGAAGTCGGAGGGGTTGAGAACGTAGTGCGAGATCTCGCCGTCGGTGTTGAGCTCCCAAACTTGCGTGGGCCCGGTGACGGCGATCTCGTCGGAGCCGTCACCGTGGACGACGAGCGCGCGCTTGCGGCCCAAGTTCCGGAAGGTCTCGGCGATCATCTCGCCCTGAGCCGGGTTGGCGATGCCCATGATCTGGAACTCCGGGTTCGCCGGAGACAGGATCGGTCCCAGGGTGTTGAAGATGGTCGAGAACTTCAGGCCCCGGCGCACCGGTTGCACGTGGCCGACGGCCGGGTTGTAGGCCGGCGCGAACAGGAAGGTGAAGTTGGAGTTCTCGAATTGGCGCACCGCGCGCTCCGGGTCGAGGTCCAGCGGGATGTGCATGGCCTCGAGCACGTCCGCCGAACCGGACTTTGAGGAGACGGAGCGGTTGCCGTGCTTGACCATCTTCACGCCATCCGAGGCCGCCACCAGCGACGCGGCGGTGGTGATGTTGATGGTGTTCTTGCCGTCGCCACCCGTGCCGGCGGTGTCCATGATGCCTTCGCCGGTGATCGGGAACGGGCGCGAGGCCTTGAGGTAGGCGCGGGCGGCGCCGAGCAGATCGTTGGCGGTCTCGCCGCGCACCTTCACCGCGGTGAGCAGGGTGGCGATGTGGATGTCGTCGTACTCGCCTACCGCCAGCGGCGTGAAGGCGGCGATGCACTCCTCCACCGTCGGCGCGGGGTTCTCGATGAAGCTCTTCAGCGTCTGCACGGTATCGGGGTTGGTCATGGTGTGGGTCAGGCCTTTCTTTTAACTATTCAACAATTGAGTAATACAACGATCTAGCATGCGCGGGCCATTTGGCGTCAGGATCGACTCCGGGTGGAACTGGACGCCGAACGCCGTGGAATCTTTTGTCTCGGCGGCCATGGCGACGTCGCCAAGCTTCGTCGCCGTGCGCGCCAGCACCCGCAGCTCACTCGGGGCGTCGACGCAGCCGAGCGAGTGATAGCGCGCGACCGGCACGAGGCGCCCGGGCACGTTGGGCTCCGTGCGATCGGCACCCAGCGCCAGGCCGGCGAAGACAGGGTGGGCCACCCCGGCGTCGGTGAGTTCCATCGCCACCGAACGGCCGTGCTCGGGGCCGCAGGGCTCGACCACGCCGCCGAAGTGCTCGATGAGCGCCTGGAAACCGAGGCAGATGCCCAGAATCGGGATCTCGCCGAGGCCGCGCTCGATAAGCTCCGGCTGGTTGCCGGCCTCCCGCGGATGCCCCGGCCCCGGCGACAGGATCAACAGGTCGGGCTTGGCCTTTAGCACCGTCGAGACCTCCACCGTGTTCCGGAAGACCGTGACCTTATGGCCGGTCTGGCCGGCGGCGTCGACCAGGTTGTAGACGAAGCTGTCGTGGTTGTCGATGAGAACGACGTGTGCCATTAGCGCACCACCTCCAATTCGGCGTTCGCCGCGGCGGCGATCGCGCTGAGCACGGCATAGGCCTTGTGCAGGGTCTCGTCGGCCTCCGACTGCGGGTTGGAATCGCGCACGACGCCGGCCCCGGCCTGCACCGCCGCCACCCCGTCGCGCACATACGCCGAGCGAATGACGATGCAGTTATCCATATCCCCGTTGCCGCGCAGGTACCCGATCGCCCCGCCATAGGAACCGCGGCGCCGCTTCTCGACGCCCCGCAAAAGCTCCATCGCCTTCAACTTCGGGGCGCCGGAGAGCGTGCCCATGTTCATGCACGCCCGGTAGGCGTCCAGCGCATCGAGGGTGGGGTCCAGCTGCGCGACCACCCGCGAGACCAAGTGCATCACGCGGGAGTAGCGATCCACCTGCAAAAGCTCGGCGACCTTGCGGGTCCCCAAGACCCCCACGCGGGCGAGATCGTTGCGCGCCAGATCCACGAGCATCGTGTGCTCGGCGATCTCCTTGGCGTCGGTGCGCAGCTCGAGCTCCATGCGGATATCCAGCTCGTCGTCGATCTCACCGTTGTCGTCCAGCCCCCGGGGTCGGGTGCCCGCGATCGGGTAGAGCTGCACTTCGCGGCTGGCGGAGTCGTACTTCAGATTCGATTCCGGCGAGGCCCCGAACAGTTCGTAGGGCTGGCCGAAACGGTCGAGCCCGCGCGCGTAGAACATATACGGGCTGGGGTTGGCTGCGCGTAGTCGTCGATAAGCGGCGAACGCATCGGGGCAGTCGGCCATAAAGGTGCGCGCCGGCACCACCTGGTAGATGTCGCCGTTGTAGACGGACTCCTTGAGCCCGGTCACGGCGTCGCGGAACTCGGCATCGGAGATGTCGGTGGTCACGCGCAGGGTATCGGCCGGGTGGGGCGAGGCCTGGTAGGCGTGCGCGGCGTGCGGCTCGGCGGCATCGATGCGGGCGGCCAGTTCGTCCAGCTCGGCATCGAGCGTATCGACGCCCGCCTCCAGCCGCACCGCGTGCACCATGGCCTCGCCGCGCTGGTGGTTGATGGTCAGCACCGTCTCGGCCAGCAGAAACTGATAGTCCGGGTAGGTGTTCGCACCCTCGTCGACCTCCGGCAGGGTCTCGAAGGTGGCGAGGTAATCGAAGGCGAAGCCCCCGCCGAGCATGGGCAGCACGTTGTGCTCGTCGTGGTAGTCCGCATCCCGGGTCAGCGCGCGCAGGACCTCGGCGCTGGAGATATCCGCGAGGCGGGCGCGCTCGTCGGCGGCCTCGGAGACCGGGAAGCGGTAGGTGTGCGTATCGACGGCGTAGTCACCCAAACGCTCATACACCTGACGGGCGAAGTGAGCGCCGCTCGCGCTGAGCTCCTCGATTCTGACCTCGTCGCCGTTGCAGGTGATCCGCAGCGACGAAGACAGCACGGCCACCGAGTTCAGCCCGGATTTCGTGGTGATGTCGGCGGATTCGAGCAGCAACGAGTCGGTGGCCTCTACCCCACCGAGGTGCGCGAACAGGCTGGAGGCATCCGCGTGATAGCGCACCGGGCGGTGGCGCACGACCGGAGTGATCCGGGGGTTACTCATGGGCTCTCACCTGCCGAGGTGAGTGCACCTGCTAAAGCTGACAAAGCGTTGACCACCTTTCTGACGCGTCCTATGCCGATGACCGTGGGTTCTTCCCCGGTCACACCGCGTCTTTCAGGTTAGTTGCCTGGAAGGTGGGCCTAAGAGCAAGGCCCGCGGCGCTTCGGGGGAAGAAGCCGGCGGGCCTTGATGAAGAAGTCTTAAGTGCGCAACTCTATCGGTGGCTCGCCGTAGACGGGCGCCACCACCACAGAAATGCTTGTCGGTTGCTCACGGTGGGAAAGTATAGCACTTAGTCCTCGGGGTGGCGCGACTTATCGACGGCCCGCCGCAACGCCGACATATCCACCTCCGGCGCCGGGGCGGGTTCTTGGGCCTTCTGCTGCTCCTGGTATTCCTTCTCGACGTCCAGTGCCGCCGCGGTGCGGGCCCCCACATTCGCGCCGGCGCCCACCGCCACCACGGCGACGATCACCGCGCCGACGGGGATGAGCCACAGCCAGCCCTCGGCGATGAAAGAGATCAACGCGCCGAAGGTCAACGCCACGCCGCCGAAGAGCCAGAAGGTGCCGGCGACGTGGTGCGCGGCCTCCCAGACCTCGGGGGACTTGCGCACCTCCGCGACGCGGATGCCGATGTAGCTGTTGCCGGGAAGCTTGCGGGCGAACGCCATCCCGCCGATGACGAGGAGAGCGATGGCCAGCAGGGACAAAACAACACCGACGACAATCATGGCTTTATATTCTAGGCCCCGCAGCCGCGCGGAAGCACATTCAGAAATAGATCACACCAGTGCTTCGACTATGACTGTGCTAACTGCCGTTGTAGGTTGAAAGTCGTACTGGTTCATAGTGCCATCCCTCAAGGACTCGACATGAAAAACAAGGGCATCCTAGGCTCGCTCCTGGTGCGCATCATCATTGCCATCATCCTCGGCATCATCTGCAGCCTCTTCTTCCCGGAGTGGCTGGCGCGCGTGTTCATCACCTTCAACGGGCTGTTCGGTAACTTCCTGAACTTCTTCGTGCCCGTACTGATCTTCTCGCTGATTACCCCCGCTATCGCCGGCCTGGGCCGCGGCGCCGGCAAGTGGCTGGCGATCACCACGGCGATCGCCTATGGGGCGACCATCGTCGCCGGCTTCATCGCCTACGCCGTCTCGCAGGGCCTTTACCCGTTCCTGCTGGGCCAAGGCGGTGTGCAGTCCGTCAACGATATCGACGAAGGCGCTCTCGAGCCCTACTTCTCCGTCGAGATGCCGCCGCCCTTCGAGGTCATGACGGCCCTGCTTTTGGCCTTCGCGATTGGCGTGGCCATGACCGTCGTCAAGTCCGACACCCTCTACACCGCCGCCCGCGAGCTGGAGTCGGTGATCATGAAGATCATCGAGCGCTTCGTCATCCCGCTGCTGCCGATCTTCATCTACGGCATGTTCTTGGACTTGGGCATGAACGGCAACCTGGTGGATACGCTGGTGACCTTCGCGAAGGTGATCGTCACCGCGATCGTGCTCACGATCCTCTACCTCGCCGTCCAGTTCCTCATCGCCGGCACCATCGCCGGGCGTAACCCGCTGGTCGCGCTGAAGAACATGCTGCCGGCCTACTTCACGGCGCTGGGCACCTCCTCGTCCGCCGCGACCATCCCGATCACCTTAAAGTCCACCCTGAACAACGGCGTGGCCCGCAACGTCGCCGGCTTCGTGGTCCCGCTGTGCGCGACGATTCACCTCTCGGGCTCGATGATCAAGATCGGCCTGTTCGCCTTCGCAATCGTCTACATGTCTGGCATGGAGGTCTCCCTCGGCCTGGCTATCGGCTTCATCCTCATGCTGGGTGTCACCATGATCGCCGCGCCGGGCGTGCCGGGCGGTGCGATCATGGCGGCCGTCGGCCTGCTGGGCTCCTTGCTCGGCTTCGACGAGTCCATGATCGCCCTCATGATCGCCGCCTACATCGCCATCGACTCCTTCGGCACCGCCGCGAACGTCACCGGTGACGGCGCGATCGCGATGATCGTCAACCGCTACGCCAAGGACTCCATCCACAGCCGCGAAGATCAGGTGGAGGTGCGCTAGGTCGTGGCCATCCACATCGGTTCCTCGGCGAGTTTGGCGGACGGCGAATCACTGGTCGTCGATAAGCGGGACACCGGCTACGAGCAGAACATCGCCGTCTTCCGCGACGGTGAGCACCTGCGTGCCGTCGACAACACCTGCACGCACCTCGAGGCCTCGCTGGCCAACGGGCGTTGCGAGGATGGGGTGATCACCTGCTGGCTGCACAAGGCGACCTTCGACGCCACCACCGGCGAGGCGATCGACTACCCCGCCCGCGGCCGGCTCACGGTGCACGAGGTCACCGAGGATGACGGCGAGCTCTACCTCACCGTCAACGACCAGTAGCTAACTTCCGCGCAGGCGCTGGGCGAGCAGCTGCTGGATTTTGATGACGGCATCGTCGGAACGCACCTCCAGCGCCAGGGTCGGGGTGGTCGCCGAAGAGAGGTAGATGTCGATCTCCGCGTCCCGATCCAAGCTGCCGGCCGTTTCCACCGAGAACCGGCTGATCGAGAAATAAGGAATCGACTGGTAGCTCCGCTTCTTGCCCGTCATGCCCTGGACGTCGATGGAGATGATCCGCCAGTCGGTAAACACCGCCAAGTCGCGGTAGAGCTGGAAGGCGTGGATGACGCGCTCGCCCTCCAAAAGCACGCGGGCGCTGGCCAGCTGCTCGACGACTTTCTGCGGGTCGGCGTCGGAGGAAATGCCCATGAGGTTGTCGAAGAGTCCCATGGCGCCGACGGTACTCCCCTTCCCCCTCGCCCGCTGGGCAGTGCCACTAGACTGTGCACTTATGACTGAGGCTAACCAGGCGAACAACCAACCCAGCCACCGCTACGGCGCGCCGCTCGCCGGCGAGATCGAAAAGAAGTGGCGGGACTTCTGGGCAGAAAACGGCACCTTCCACGCCCCCAACCCGGTCGGCGATCTCGCGCCGGGCGCGGGCGAGCACCTCCCCGAGGACAAGCTGTTCGTCCAGGACATGTTCCCCTACCCCTCCGGCGCGGGCCTGCACGTCGGCCACCCGCTCGGCTACATCGCCACCGACGTCTACGCGCGCTACAACCGCATGCTGGGCAAGAACGTGCTGCACACCCTGGGCTATGACGCCTTCGGCTTGCCCGCCGAGCAGTACGCCATCCAGACCGGCACCCACCCGCGCACCACCACGATGGCGAACATCGAGAACATGCGCCGCCAGCTCGACCAGCTGGGCCTGGGCCACGATGAGCGCCGCGCCGTGGCCACCACGGACACCGAGTTCTACCGCTGGACCCAGTGGATCTTCCTCAAGATTTATAACTCCTGGTTCGACCCGGATCAGCAGAAGGCCCGCCCGATCGCGGAGCTTATCGACGAGCTCGAATCCGGCGCCCGCCGCACCGCCGACGGCCGCACCTATTCCGAGCTCAGCGACGCCGAGAAGCGCGCCGCCGTCGACGACTTCCGCCTGGTTTATCTCTCCAACTCGATGGTCAACTGGTGCCCCGGGCTGGGCACGGTGCTGGCGAACGAGGAGGTCACCGCCGAGGGCCGCTCCGAGCGCGGCAACTTCCGGGTCTTCCGCAAGAAGCTCTCGCAGTGGATGATGCGCATCACCGCCTACGCCGATCGCCTGGTCGACGACCTCGAGAAGCTCGACTGGCCCGAGAAGGTCAAGACGATGCAGCGCAACTGGATCGGCCGCTCCCAGGGCGCCGAGGTCACCTTCCGGGCCCCGGGTGCCGACGGCACCGAGGTGCCCATCACCGTCTTCACCACGCGCGCGGACACCCTGTTCGGCGCGACGTTCATGGCGGTGGCCCCCGAAGCCGAGCTCATCGATCAGCTGGTGGCCGAGGGTGAGTACGCGGCGGACGTCGATAAGCGCTGGACCTACGGCGCATCCAGCCCGCGCGAGGCCCTGGCCGCCTACCGCCGCGACATCGCCGCCAAATCCGACGTCGAGCGCCAGGAGAACAAGGACAAGACCGGCGTGTTCTTGGGCACCTACGCCACGAACCCGGTCAACGGCGCGAAGGTGCCGATCTTCGCCGCCGACTACGTCCTCGCCGGCTACGGCACCGGCGCGCTGATGGCCGTGCCCGCCCACGACGAGCGCGACTACGAGTTCGCCCGCGCCTTCGGTCTGGAGATCATCCCGGTTCTCGACGGCGACGTCAGCGAGCAGGCCTTCATCGGCGATGCGGAGCACATCAACTCCGCGAACGATGCCGGGCTGAATCTCAACGGCCTGGGCAAGCAGGAGGCGATCGAGGCGACCGTCGACTGGCTCGTCGTCGAAGGCCACGGCACCGGCAAGGTGCAGTACAAGCTGCGCGACTGGCTGTTCGCCCGCCAGCGCTACTGGGGCGAGCCCTTCCCCATCGTCTACGACGCCGAGGGCCACCCGCACTCGCTGCCCGAGGACATGCTGCCCGTCGAACTGCCGGAGGTCGAGGACTACGCGCCGGCCGCCTTCGACCCGGAGGACGCCACGAGCGAGCCGCAGCCGCCGCTGGCGAAGGTCACCGACTGGGTCGAGGTCGAACTCGATCTGGGCGACGGCCCGCAGACCTACTACCGCGACACCAACGTCATGCCCCAGTGGGCGGGCTCGTCGTGGTACCAGCTGCGCTACATCGACCCGACGAATAAAGACGCGCTCGTCGACATCGAGAACGAACGCTACTGGACCGGCCCGCAGTCCGAAGAAGACTGCGGCGGCGTCGATCTGTACGTCGGCGGCGTCGAGCACGCCGTGTTGCACCTTCTGTACTCGCGTTTCTGGCACAAGGTGCTCTACGACCTGGGCTATGTCACCTCTTCGGAGCCCTACCGCCGCCTGTACAACCAGGGCTACATCCAGGCCTATGCCTACACCGATTCGCGCGGCGTCTACGTCCCGGCCGCCGAGGTCGAAGAGCGTGACGGCACGTTCTACTACCAGGGCGAAGAGGTCACCCAGGAGTACGGCAAGATGGGCAAGTCGCTGAAGAACGCCGTCGCCCCCGACGACATCGTGCGCGACTTCGGCGCGGATACCCTGCGCGTCTACGAGATGTCGATGGGCCCGCTCGATACCTCTCGGCCGTGGGCGACGAAAGACGTCGTCGGCGCCCACCGCTTCCTGCAGCGCCTGTGGCGCCTGATTATCGACGAGGAGACCGGCGAGGTCTACACCCGCGACGCCGAGCTCACCGACGACGACAACAAGGCCCTCCACCGCACCATCGCCGGCGTGCGCGAGGACTACGCCCACCTGCGCGACAACACGGTGGTGGCCAAGCTCATCGAGTACGTCAACTACCTCACCAAGACCTACCCCGGCGAGGTGCCGCTGGCCGCCGTCGAGCCGTTGGTGATCATGGTCGCGCCCGTCGCCCCGCACATCGCCGAGGAACTCTGGTCGCGCCTGGGCCACGACGAGACGATCACGTTCGTCTCCTTCCCCACCTTCGAGGAGAAATGGCTTGTCGACGACGAGATCACCCTCCCCGTCCAGGTCAACGGCAAGGTGCGCGGACGTGTAACCGTACCAGCCGACGCCGATCAGGACGCGGTGGTCGATGCGGCGCTGGCCGATAGCAAGATCGCCTCCCACGTCGAGGGCAAGGACCTGGTCAAAAAGATCGTGGTGCCGGGCCGCATGGTGAACCTGGTGGTGAAGTAGTTAGCGCCGCCGCCAGTTGAGGCAGGTGGCGACGCGCTCGCCAGCCGCCAGCTCATCGCAGAAGCTCAAGCGTTCGAGCAGCGGCAGCGGCTTCACATCGTTGACCCCGGGAGCGATGAACTGGCGGCGCTCGATGGCGTCGGGCACGCCGGCGAGCTCGGCCATGAGGGAGTCGCGGATCGTCGACATGATCCGCGGCGACTCCAGGCCCTCGGCCGTATCCGGGCCGGCGCCGTGCACGAGCCGCGGGGTGGGCTCTTGATCGTTGGGGATCTCCCCGATCGACTGGACCGAGATCACCCAGTCCGTCGAGTGCCCGTAGTGATAGTCCAGCGGGCGACGCAGCTGGCCGAAAGCCTCGGCCAGCGAGGTCTGCGCTAAGGGCTTTTCGCCGGACTCCGCGTCCGGGAACGCGGTGTAGACCACCGACTCGGTGAACACGGGCGGCTTCGGTGGGCGCACGAACAGGCACCGGGCCTCGCCCGTGAGATCGAAGGCCGCGTCGATCACCTGCGCGAACTCGGCGAGGTTGAGCTCGTCATCGCACACGATGAGGCGTTCCGACGTCGGGTGGGCATGCTGCAGGTTCAAATGCACGGCCGTAGAGGTCATGGGCCAAGCTTAACCGCGCACGTCCACCACCGCACGGCCATGGCGACGGCCCGCCAGCAGATCCCGGCCGGCCTGCGGAGCGTCCGCCAAGGAAATGGTCTCGGTCAAGGACGCGAGGACGTCGGTGTCGAGGGCTTCGTCGAGAAGCCCCCAGGCGCGCACGCGCGTCTCGTGGGTGGCGTCGACGGAGTTCGCGCCGAAGAGCCGGACGTTGCGCAGGATGAACGGCAGCACGGAGGTGTTCAGGTCCGTCCCCTGGGCCATGCCGCAGGCGGTGGCGATGCCGCCGAACTGCAGACGCGCGATGGCGTTGGCGAGGATCGTCGAGCCGACCGTATCGACCACACCAGCGTAAGTGCCCTTCTGCATCGGCTTGCCGGGTTCGGTGAAGTCGGCGCGGTCGACGATCTCGTCAGCGCCGAGACCGCGCAGGAAATCCCCCTGCTCTTCGCGACGGCCCGTCAACGCGTGGACCTCGTATCCGAGGGATTTCAGCAGGTGGACAGCCACGCTGCCCACTCCCCCGCTCGCGCCGGTGACCAGCACTGGGCCGGCGTCGGTCTGCAGGTCATCACGGATCTCCAGGACACACAGCGCGGCGGTGAACCCGGCGGTGCCGATGGCCGCGGCCTGGAAGGCGTTGAAACGCTCGGGCACGTCGACGAGGTGCTCGGCGTCGATGCGCAGCTGCGGGGTGTAGCCGCCGTGGCGACGCTCCCCCAGCCCGGCGCCGTTGACGGTGACCAGCCGGTCGTCCTCCGTGGTGCCGACGGCGTCAATCCCCGGCACCAGCGGGTCGATCAGCGCGACGGTCTTCTCGCCGCGCATCGCCAGCGCGTCCTTGTAGTTCAGCGACGAGTGCGTGACGTCGATGAGCGTGTCGCCTTCACCGGCGTGCTCGTCGCGGGTTTCGATGATTTCGGTCGTTTCTCCACTCAGCTGCAAGGTACTCATGTAGGCCACGGTAGAGATTTATGACGTTTTGGGTAGGTGTTGCGGCGTTTGTGCTGGTGAGAGGGTTGTGAGCGGTGGTGGTCGTGCTTTGGGTCTGGGTGTGGTTGGGTGTTTGAAGCGGATGTGGTGAGCTCCAGGCGAGACTGTTGGGGAAGGCGTGACTGGTGGTGCGGCTGGCTGGCTGTGCCTGCCATTCCGCACGCCGATCCCGCATACCGCGCTAGCGCTGGTCGAAATCACCCTCAAGCGCGCGAAAGCGCACAAAACCCCACCACTGCCCCACCGACCCGGTGGTTCCGCCCCGTTGACACGCGTATCCTGAAGAGGAAAACCGACACAGCACCCAGAGACCGGGAGGATGCGGGCGATGGCTGATCCTGAAGACCGTTCGGCGTTGGCGCGCAGGGTCTTTCCCCGCGGCCGGGAGCCGGATCCCCGTTTCACGCTGGCCAACGAGCGGACGTTCTTGGCCTGGGTGCGCACCTCGTTGGCGTTTTTGGCGGGGGCGATCGCGCTCGAGGCGTTCAACATCCCGTCGATCTCGGATGAGTTGCAGACCCTGGCCGCGATCGGGGTGTGCGTAGTGGCGTTGCTCATCGCCTCCGGCGCAGCGATCCGCTGGGTCAACGTCGAGCGCGCCATGCGGGAAGACAAGCCGCTGCCGGTTCCGGGGATCGTGCCGGTGCTGGTGGTGGCGTGCCTGATCGGTGGGGTGATCGTGCTGGTAGGCGTCGCGCGATGAACGCCATCCACCATGATGATCCCGGCCTCCAGCCGGAGCGCACGTCCCTGTTGTGGACGCGGACCGTGCTCAGCATCACGATTGCCTCACTGACCATGCTGCGCTGGTCCTGGGCGTACCCTTGGATGATCTACGTTCAGTCCGTGGTGATGGTACTGCTAGCCTTCGCGGTGCTCACCACTCAAGGTCGCAGATACGCAGCGCACAACCTCGGCTTGGCCCGGGGCGTGGTGAAGCCCAACCCGGGCGGAGTGTTTTTGGTCGCGGGCGCGTTGATCTTGTTTGCCAGCTCCGAGCTCGTGCTCATCATCCTGAGCCCGCCCGGCGTGTACACCCTGGTGGATTAAGGCCCAGGGCCCCACTCGGAATCGGCGACAACGGCGCCACCTCTAACCCCACGCGTGAAGTGACTGAGATCATATTGTGACCAATTTTGTTTTGTCCGTCGTAGCGGTCAAAACTCTCGGATTCATAGCCCATTCACTTCATGGAGGCTCGACATGAGTTCCCTTGTCGATTCGCGCTCGCCAAGTAAACAACGAGCGCATCAATACGCCACGAGGCTTGCCCTCATCGCGACCCTCGGTCCCCTGTTTTACGGATTCGAGGGAATGGTTCTCAACGGCGCGATCGGTGCCGTTGGCTCCGCGTTCGAACTCGGGCCGTTTCTGCAGGGCATCGCAGGCTCCGCCGGCATCATCGGCGCCATCATCGGCTAGTCGCCGCCGGCCGAGAGGCCAGCGAGATCATGCACTCACGCTAGCGGCTCTGGGGGATCACGGCCTGTGGGGCTGAGTGGGCGCGCAGCCGGTTGAGTTCGGCGCGTTCGGCGCGGTCAGCACGGTAGATGTCGCGTAGCCACAGCCAGACAAACACCCCGGTCAGGGTGAAAACTGAGGCGATGAAGAGCACCGCGCCGAGGATCCCCGTAAGGAACAGTACGACCGCCAGCACAGCGAGGGTGAGGACAGTCAGGCGCGGGCGCGAGAAAAGTCCTTGGGGTGCGGCAATCATGTGTCATGAGCTTAGCCCGCTCCGGACAGAGCGTGGAGGGTTTTCTTGAAAACGTTGCGGTTCCGTAATCGGACTGTATCGCGGTTGAGTCTTGGGCGCGGATTAGCGCCCGTAGTCCTCCGCGATCACCCGCGCCAGACGCCGGGCGAAGACCCCGACGCCGGCGATCGTCGCCGACCCGGGCCCGGTCCAGTCACCGTAGCCGACGAGGTGCAGCTTATCGACGCTCGGTTCATACGGGGAATCCAAAAGCGCGCGCACGGGGGTGAGCGCGGGACGGAAACCGGTGGCCCAGATCAGGTGCTCCACGCCGAGTTCTTCCAGCTCGTTGAGGGAGTCGAAGGCTTCACGCCACTGCAGGCGCCCGGCGTCGCGGGCGGTGCGCACCACGTCCGTCATGACGATATCGCCGAACTCGCTGACCGCCGGCGGCAGCTCGCTATCGCCGCGCAGGATCGCCAGCGCCCGGGCCCGGGAGGTGGTGAAGAGGTCGTCGCCGGTAATGTCGTCGGGCATGAAGTTAGGCTCGTCGCGGACGAACCAGTAGACCTCGGAGTTCTCGGACAGCTCCGCGGCGATCTGGGCGCCGGAGTTGCCGGCCCCGAGCACCGCCACCTTCTGCCCGGCGAAGAGCTCCTTGCCCGGGTAGTTGGCGGTATGCCAGGTCAGGCCGGTAAACGAGCCCGGGAAGTCCGGCACACAGGGCGAGGACTGGATGCCGGTGGCCATGATGACGTGATCGGCACGCATCTCGCCCTGGTCGGTGGAGACGATAAGAGGCGCGTCCTCGCCCTCGCGGACATCGTAGACCTGCACCGGCCGATGCACATCGAAGCCGTAGCGCTTCTCGTAGTCCTCGAAGTACTCGACGACATCCGCCGGGTGCAGTGGACGGTCTTTCTCCGGCATCTGCTTGCCGGGGAGGGAGGAGAAGGAGGCGTCGGAAAATAACACCAGATCATCCCACACGTGACGCCAGGAACCACCCGGGGCGATCTGGTTGTCCAGGATCACCGCCTGGACGCCGGCGCGGCGGAGGTAGAAGGCGCAGGCTAAGCCGGCCTGACCGCCGCCGATGATAATGACCTCGTGACGCATAATCGCCACTTTAGATTAGGTGACGCTTACGAGCGACGGTGACCGCCGCAGTGCGGTTATCCACCCCGAGCTTCTGATAGATGTGAATCAGATGCGTCTTCACCGTGGCCAGGGAGATGAACAGCTGATCAGCGAGTTCGCGGTTCGACGCGCCCGAGGCCAGCGCCTGCAGGATCTCCACCTCCCGATCGCTGAGCACCTCGTGCGGGCGGGTCATGCGCTCGGCGAGGGCGGTTGCGACCTCGGGCGCTAGGGTGCGGCGGCCTTCGGCGGTGGCCACGATCGCGTCGTGCAGCGTCTTTTCGGGGGCGTCTTTGAGCAGGTAGCCCACCGCGCCGGCCTCCAGGGCCGCCACGATGTCGGCCTGGGTGTCGAACGTCGTGAGCACCAACACCGGCGGGCCGTCGTGCTCGTGGACGCGCCGGGTGGCCTCGACGCCGTCGACACCCGGCATCTGCAGGTCAGTGACCACGACGTCGGCGCTCACGGTGCCGTCGATCAGCTGATCGACCACCGCCCCGCTGTCGCCCTCGGCGACGACTACGAGGTCGTCGAAGGAATCGACGATGGCGCGCAGACCGGCGCGGACGACGGGGTGGTCGTCGATAAGCATGACGCGGATCATGGCTGCTCCTTGTCCGAGGCGTGGAGGGGGAAAGACGCGGCGACGGCGGTGCCGCGCGCCGGGGTGGATTCGACGGTGAGCACTCCCCCGGTCTCCCGCACGCGGGCGTCCAACCCGCGCAGGCCGAAGCCGTGTTCGGAGGTGCGTTCGGTGGCCGCCGGGTCGAAGCCGCGCCCGTCGTCGACGATATCGAGGGTGATCTCGTCGTCGAGCACCACGTATGTCACCGCGATGCGGCTGGCCTCGGCGTGGCGCAGCGCGTTCGCGAGTGCCTCCTGGGCCACGCGCATCGCGGCGGCGGCGACCTCGTCGTGGGGCCCCGGCCGGTCCTCCCCCACCACCGTGAGCTGAAGGTCCGTGGCCGTGCCGAGCGCGGTGATACGCTGCCGGGTGGTGTCGACGAGGGCGCGCAGGCCGTCGGGAAGCGAGTCGACCAGAACCGGCGAGGTGAGACCGGCGACGAAGTTGCGGGCCTCGGCGAGATTGGGGCTGATGCAGGGATAGGTGACAACTGATCTGGCTCGGTTACCCCGGGCCTGGAAGGATTGTCATCATGCCCAAGCCGTATCCCAAAGAGTTCCGCGACGATGTGGTCCGCGTTGCCCAGAACAGGGACGAGAACACCACGCTGGCCGAAGTAGCTGCTGATTTCGGTCTGCATGAAGGGACCATCCGCAAATGGGTCCGCCAGGCCGAACTGGACGCCGGAAACCCCAATGACCGCAAACCTGGCCTGACCACTGAGGAGAGGGACGAGCTGCGCGCCCTGCGCCGCCGCAACCGCACCCTGGAGCAGGAGCTGGAGGTGATGCGACGGGCTGCTGCCTACTTCGGCCAAGCTCAGATCCCGTCAAAATGAAGTACCCGCTCGTCCGCGATCTCGCCGCTTCAGGAATCCCTGTGGCGGTGACGTGCCGGGTGCTGAAGATCACCCGCCAGCCCTATTACCGGTGGCTGGCCAACCCCATCACCGACGCCGAATGGGAAGAGGCCCACCGGCTCAATGCCCTGATCGATGCTCACCGTGATGATCCTGAGTTCGGGTACCGATACCTGGCCGACACCGTGGAGGAGGTCGCCGGGGTCCACATGGCCCACCGCACCGCCTGGCGGCTCTGCGCCTCTCAGGGCGTGTTCTCGGTGATCAGCAAGCGTAAGAAGGGCAAGGGAACCCGCCCCGGGCCACCGGTCCACGATGATTTGGTGCAGCGGCAGTTCAGCACCGTGAAGAAAGTCAACGAAGTGTGGTTCACCGATATCACCGAACACCACACCGGTGAGGGCAAGCTGTATCTGTGCGCGATCAAAGACGCCTGCTCCAGGCGGATCATCGGCTATTCCATCGACACCAGGATGAAGTCCTCATTGGCGGTGCGGGCCCTGAATAACGCCGTGGCGAACAGGGCTCGATCTGGCGCTGAGGTGGGCGGATGCATAGTCCACAGCGACCGCGGGTCTCAATTTCGAGCAAAGAAGTTCCTCCGGGCTCTGGAGCATCACAGCCTGGTCGGCTCGATGGGCAGAGTCGGTGCTGCCGGAGACAATGCCGCGATGGAGAGCTTCTTCAGCCTGCTGCAGAACAACGTCCTCGACGCGAAGCCCTGGGCCACCCGCGAGGAACTTCGGAGCTCTATAGTCCGGTGGATCGAGAGGACTTATCACCGAAGAAGGAAGCAGAAGGAACTCGGGAAATTGACCCCGGTCAAGTTCGAGGAGAAACTACTGACCCAGGCCCTGACTCTAGCGGCCTGAACAGAAAACCCAACCTGTCACCCGTTCCTGCATCAGCCCCATTTTCGGCCGCCGTGTCCTCGATCGCCGCGACCTGGCTGCGGGCGGTGTCGGGCTGGCCGGCCTCCAGCGAGCGCCCGGCAGCCCGGCTGAGCAGCACGATCGAGCTCAAGCCCTGGGCGAGGGTGTCGTGGATCTCGCGGGCCAGCCGCTCGCGCTCGGCGAGCCGGCCGGCACGGTTCTCCGTAACGGCGAGTTCGCGCCGGGTCGCGCGCAGGGTCTCGGCGATGCGGCGCTGCTCGACGGCGTCGGCACGCAAGAGCTGGTAGAAGCGGAAACCCACCACTGCCGCCAGGGTGCCGATGAGCGGTCCGAGAACCGCCGCGACCTGCACCGGCCACTGCCCCGTCGCCGGCGGTAACACCACCGCCACCAACCAGGCGGCGAGGACCACCAGGTGCCCGCTAACCGGCGGCAACACGTGCAGAATCAGAAAGACCAGCGGAAACAGCAACCAGATGAACTGCGCGGCGTCGAAGACCAGCGCCACCCAGATCGCCAGCACGATGCCCAGCCAGGCGGGGGCGAGGCGCTGGAGTCGTCGATAAGCGTGGCTTCCCGCCATGCGGTGCTCGAAGACGGTGCCCGCGAGATACGCCGCCGCCAGCACCGGGGTCAACAGCCAGGTGGCTACCCCGGCGGTGCCGGCCGTGGCCGCCGTGGCCAGCCCGATGAGCAGCAGGCCGGCGAATAACACGTGCAGGCTGATGCGCATCGAGGCGAGCAGGCCGGGAAGCGATTGTTCTTTCACGACGCCCACCGTAGTGAGCGGGAGGTCGAGCCGTAATCAACCGTGCGGTTGATTCGGGTTTCGACTTGTGAGCCGATTACTTATCGCGCCCGCGCCGCGACGATAGGACTCATGTTTGTGGCACTGAGAGACATCATTCACGCCAAGGGCCGCTTCGGCCTCGTTGTTGCTGTGGTGGGGCTGATTACGCTGCTCGTGGTCATGCTGTCCGGGCTGACCGGCGGGCTGGGTAAGCAGAACACCTCGGCGCTCGAGTCGCTAGAGGCGGATGCCTTTATGATCAATTCCTCCGACGGCGAACACGCCTTCGCCTCCTCCCGCGTCACCCGCGAAGACATCGCCGAGCACGAGGGCCCCGCGACCGACGCCCTGCCGCTCGGCACGGCGCAGACCTCGCTAGATACCCCCGACGGCCGCACCAACGTCGCTGTGTTGAGCCTGCCGGAAGGCACGGAGGTCGCCGGCGGAGCGGCCATCCCGCGCACCGGGGCGGTCGCTTCTCAAGAGCTTCTCGACGACGGCGCCTCCCCCGGCACCGACGTCCGCCTCGGCGGCGAGCCCGTGACCATCGCGGACAACGTCGCCGACAAGTACTACTCCCACTCCCCTGTCATGTGGGTATCCACCCAGACCTGGCGGGATGTCACCCGCGCTGACCACGGCATCCTCGGCAGCGTGCTGGTGCTGAACGGCGAGATCGAAAAAGATGACCCGGACGTCCTCAGCGAGTCCGCGGCCTTCTCCGCGCTTCCCGCCTATGACTCGGAGCAGGGCTCGCTGCAGATGATCCAGGCCTTCCTCTATGTCATCTCCGCGCTGGTCATCGTGTCCTTCCTGACGGTCTGGACCATCCAGCGCACCCGCGATCTGTCGGTCCTGCGCGCCCTCGGCGCCACCCCCGGCTACCTGTTCCGCGACGCGCTCGGCCAGGCCGCCCTCGTTTTGCTGGTCGGCTCCCTGCTCGGTGCCGGCATCGGCGGGGCGCTGGGCTGGCTGGTGGCCGGCGTCGTCCCCTTCGAGATGTCAGTGAGCACCGTGGCGCTGCCGGCCGCCGGAGTCTTCGTCCTCGGCATGCTCGGCGCGCTGCTCGCCACCCGACGCGTCACCCGCGTCGATCCCCTCGTCGCCCTCAACGCATAGGAGAACCCATGACCTCCCCGATTCTCGATCTACACGACATCACCGTCACCTACCCCGACGGCACCGAGACCATCACCGCCCTCGACCGCGCGCGCCTCGAGGCCCACGGCGGCACGATGACCGCGGTGGTCGGCGAGTCCGGCTCCGGCAAGTCGACGCTGCTGGCCGTCGCCGGCGGGCTCACCGTCCCCGACTCTGGGCGCGCCGCCGTCGCCGGCGAGCGACTCGACGGCGCCAGTGACGCCGAGCGCACCCGCATCCGGCGCGAACACATCGGCTTCATCTTCCAAAACCCGGGCCTCATCGGCGCGATGAACGTCCGCGACCAGCTGCTCGTCACCGACCACCTGCGCGGGCGCTCCCTGCGCCGCGACCGGGCGGAGCAGCTTCTCGACGCCGTCGGCCTCGCCGACCACGCCGATCGCCGCATCACGGAGCTCTCCGGCGGGCAGCGCCAGCGCGTCGGCATCGCCCGCGCGCTCATGGCCAGCCCCGAGCTCCTACTCGCCGACGAGCCCACCAGCGCCCTCGACGCTGAGCGCTCGCGCTCGGTGCTCGAGCTGTTGCGCTCGCTTGTCGACGACCTCAACCTCGCCTGCGTCGTGGTCACCCATGATCGCTCGAACCTGCAGATGTTCGACGAGGTCGTCGAGGTCATCGACGGCCGCGCCACCGCTATCTCGACAGTTGCGCACTAGCGCGCGGGATGGCCTCGGCGATCCGGCTCGCTGAGGTCGGCGCGTAGCCCTCCGGCATGCGCGCAGAGATCCGCGCCGCCAGGGCGTGCAGAGCCACCGCCGCGGCGAGCGGCTCGGTGGCATATTCGGCGCCTTTTCTGGCCGTGACCAGGGCCATGACGGCCCCCGCCATACCCGCCATGACGTCTCCCGACCCGGGCGTGGCGGCCCAGGAGCTGGCGGTATCGACGATACGTACGTCCTCTTCATCCGCGATGGCCGTAAACCGGCCCTTGAGCAGCACGGTGCAGTCCAATTCTTGGGCGAGCCGCCGGGCCTTCTCCGCGTGGTTGAGTTCCGCGGCCTCGAGGCCGAGCGCCTCTGCCAGCCGGTCATATTCGCCCAGATGCGGCGTGAGCACGGTGGGGGGCGGTGCGCTGGGCCACCTGCTCGCGCAAGGGTTCGTGGTGGGTGAGCAGGGTGAGGCCGTCGGCGTCGATAAGTACCGGAAGATCGGTGGCGAGTATGTCTGCGAGGGTGTTCGTATCCTCGGTGCCCGAGCCGGGGCCGAAGACCCAGGACTGCACCCGGCCGGCCTCAGCGACGGTGGTGGTGGCGACGACCTCCGGCAGCGCCCGCACGACCTCCAGGGCCTGCGGGCCCGCGTAACGAACCATCGAGCTCGTCGTGCGCACCGCGCCAGTGGTGGCCAGCACCGCCGCGCCGGGATAGGTCTGCGAGCCCGCACAGATGCCGACGACCCCACCCGAGTACTTGTCATCTTCAGCCCGGGGGGTGAGGTCTGGAAGCTCGGGAAACGCCAGCGTGCGCAGCTCAGCGGGGTAGTCGCGGGAAGGGGTGGCGGCCCGGCTGAGCGTGATGTGCGACTTTGGCAGGTGCTCGGAGATGTTGCCGGCATGCGTGTGCGGGTCGGCGAGCAGCACTTCGCCGCAGTGCGCGCTGAGGCCGTGGGCGAGGCGGTAGCCGCCGAAGGTCACGGTGACGTCCGCCGAGACGTGGGTCGGGGTGCCGTCTGCCAGGGGCGGGGGAGTGGTGGGGTCGTCGGCGCCGATGCCGCTGGGTACGTCGACACTAAGGACGGCTCGCTTATCGACGGCCCGCACCAGCCGCGCAGCGTCCTCGCGCAGGTCCCCGGCGCCGCCGAGGCCGAGGATCCCGTCGATGACCAGGTCATAGGTGCCGCTCGGTTCGTCGACGACGGTCGCGCCGGTGTTCTTGCAGGTCGTGAGCGCGAGTTCATGGACTTTCCCGCTGCGGCTGGTCAGAATCACCTCGACGTTGAGGGGCGTAGATTCCAGCAACTCTGCCATGGCATAGAGGGCGTCTCCGCCGTTGCCGCCCGAGCCGGCGAGGACCAGGACGCGGGGGTGGGCGTGGTTGTGGTTGTGGTTGTGGGGGAGGAGCGTGCCGGCGGCTACGGCCACGGCGTGCGCGGCGGAGCGCATGAGCTGGTCCGGTTCGCGCTGCGTAGCGAGCAAAGGCTCCTCCGCCGCGCGAACCTGATCGGCGGTATAAGTGAACGCGTTAAGTGGCATGGTGCCCAGGGTAGTGCGCTCTGGGGTGGGTTGTGCTTGCTCGTGTTGCGCTACCGCTGGTCGAAATCAGCCCCATAGAAAGGAGTCTCGCGCGGTCGAAACCAGGACTCCTTTAGGGGCGACTCCTTTCGACCAGCGCTAGGGCGCTATCGCCGGGAGGGTGCTAGCAGACCGTGCGAGTTTGCCGGGGGAGCTGATGGGGCGGATGGGTCTGGTGTGGCCGAGAGTCAGGCAGCAATCCCCACGCCCTGGCCAGGCCTGCGTGTTGCGCTACCGCTGGTCGAAATCAGCCCCATAGAAAGGAGTCTCGCGCGGTCGAAATCAGGACCCCTTTAGGGGTGACTCCTTTCGACCAGCGCTAGCGCCGCATGGAGGCAGCCCTAGCGCGCTATGCGTAAAAACAACAACGCCTACCGCTTCCGGTACAGACGCTTCTTCCAGTACCGCGGCTCGGAGGTGACGTTGACGCCTAAGTTGCGGAAGATCCCTTCGTCGACGGGACCGAGGATCGTGGAGGTGTGCGCGTCGGTGCCGCGCAGATTCCGCAGCTCAGCCAGGGCGCGCTGGGCTTCCGGGGAGTCCGCGGCGGACACGCTTAAGGCGATGAGCACCTCGTCGGTGTGCAGGCGCGGGTTCTGCGAGCCCAGGTGTTGAGTCTTGAGCGTCTGGATCGGCTCGATCGACGACGGCGAGAGCAGGTGCAGCTCTCGGTCGATGCCGGCGAGGTGCTTCAGAGCGTTGAGCAGCATGCCGGCGGAGCAGCCGAGCAGTTCGGTGGTCTTGCCGGTGACGATGGTGCCGTCGTGGAGCTGCATCGCCGAGCCGGGTAGGCCGCCGGTGCGTTCTTCGATCTCGAGCGCGGGGGCGACCACCGCGCGGTCGGCTGTGGAGCAGTCGGCCTTCGCCATGACGACGGCGGCGCGGTCGGAATAGGTGCGGTCGTCGGTGTCGAGGCGGCGCTCGTCGACAAGCGCGCGGTAGTAGCGGCGGATGATTTCCTGGATGCTGGCTTCGCGGCAGACCTCGTCGTCGATGATGCAGTTGCCCACCATGTTCACGCCCATGTCGGTGGGCGACTGGTAGGGCTCGGTACCGGTGACGCGCGCCAGGATGGACTTGAGCAGCGGGAAGGCCTCGACGTCGCGGTTGTAGTTGACCGTGTATTCGCCGTGGGCTTTGAGGTGGAAGGGGTCGATGACGTTGGAGTCGTTGAGGTCGACGGTCGCGGCCTCGTAGGCGAGGTTGACCGGGTGCTCGAGCGGTAGGTTCCAGACGGGGAAGGTCTCGAACTTCGCGTAGCCGGCCTTAATGCCGCGCTGATTGTCCTGGTAGACCTGGCTCAAACTGGTGGCGAGCTTCCCGGAGCCCGGCCCGGGCGCGGTGACGACGATGACGTCTCGGCTCGTCTCCACCCACTCGTTGCGCCCGAGGCCCTCGTCGGAGACCACCTTGTCGATGTTGGAGGGGTAGCCCTCGATGACGAAGTGGCGTGAGACTTTCAGGCCCAGGTTCTCCAGGCGTTCTTTGAATTCCCAGGCGCGCTGGTTGCCGTCTTCGAACTGGGTCATCACGACGTGGTCGACGAGGAATCCACGGTCGCGGAAGACGTCGATAAGCCGCAGCGTGTCTTCGTCGTAGGGGATGCCCAGGTCGGCGCGCACCTTGCCGCGTTCCAAGTCGTGGGAGTTGATGCAGATGATGATCTCGACGTCGTCGCGGATCTGCTCGAGCATCTCGATCTTGTTGTCCGGCGTGAAGCCGGGCAGGACGCGGGCGGCGTGGTGGTCGTCGAAAAGCTTCCCGCCCATTTCGAGGTAGAGCTTGCCGCCGATCTCCTCCCGGCGGGCGTTGATGTGCTCTGACTGGAGGGTGATGTAGCGTTCGCGGTCGAATCCGAGCTTCCGGTCCATGGGTGCACTTCCTTGCTGCGGCGAGGCGGGTCGTAGGGTGAACACTGCCATAGTAGTGTCCGCCGTTCCAACGATCTATTAGGTGACAGATATGCCCGAGGGTCACGTCCTCCACCGCCTCGCCACGAGGCTCAACCGCGATTTCCGCGATGGCGGGCTCACCGTCACCAGCCCGCAGGGGCGTTTCGCCGACCAGGCGGCGCTTCTCGACGGACACCTCCTCGATATCGCCGAAGCCCTGGGCAAACACCTGTTCCTGCACTTCGTTAACGCCCCGAGCGTGTACGTGCACCTGGGGCTGATCGGCACGTTTCGTTTCGAGGATCCGGTGACGCAGAAAGGCCAGATCCGCCTGCGCATCCTCAACCACGCGGAGACGCTCGCGGCGCACCTGCGTGGACCGCAGGCCTGCCGGCTGCTCGAACCCGGTGAGGCCGAGTCGATACGCGAGCGCTCGGGCGAGGACCCCCTGCGCGCCGATGCCGATCCGGCGAAAGTCACCGCCACCGCCCGGCGCACTCGGCGTTCGATCGCTGCCGTGCTGATGGATCAGTCGGTGTATGCGGGGGTGGGCAACATCTACCGCGCGGAGACCCTGTTTCGCCTCGGGATTTCTCCTTTTACCCCGGCCAACCAGCTCAGCGAAAAAGAGCTCACAGCGATCTGGGAGGACCTGGTGGCCACGATGCGTGTCGGGGAAGAAACGGGGCGCATCGACACGGTGCGCGACGAGCACCGCCCGGAGGCCATGGGCCGGCCGCCGCGTATCGACGAGCACGGCGGCGAGGTTTACGTCTACCGCCGGGCCGGCGATCCGTGCTTGATCTGCGGTACGGAGATCGAGCACACGATGCTGCAGGGTCGGAATCTGTTTTATTGCCCGCGTTGCCAGAACGCGCGTTGCCAGAACGTATAAGTCACATAAGTCACACCTGGACCAGAATCTGCCCCCGGCTGCGGGAAAATTGGGTACTTTCGTTCCCTCCTTGCTGTTGACCCTGTTCAGCGCCTGTGTGCAGGGTTAGCCTCCTAGATATTCCCTTTCAGGATGCCCACAGGACACCGAGACCTAGACAAGGAGAATTCGTCCATCATGACCCGCACTTCCCGCGCCGCCGCGTTCCTCGCGGCTGCCACCATGGCCCTGACCGTCGGCACCGGTATCGCCAACGCCGAGACCATCGAGCACACCTACCCGGAGACCCCGAAGCTCAACCCGAAGCTGCCGATCGTCCACACCTACCACGGCTCGGACCACCTGCGCGCCAACGTGCTCAACCCGGAGCCCGTCTGCAACTCTGGTGAGGACTTCCGCACCACCGTCTACAAGGTGACCGACAACTTCACCCCGGCCGGCACCATCTCCACCACCAACACCTCCAACGGCACCATCCCGCTGACCCAGGACCTCAACCGCACCCAGTCGGTCTCCCTGAGCGTCAACGGCGGCTACGCCCAGACCACCAGCGCCAACCTCGGCGTCAAGGACGACAACTCCGAGGCCGGCATCTCGCATGAGATCGCCAGCAACATCGGCGCCGACTTCGCCTACGAGCTGTCCTGGACCGCCGGCCAGACCATCGGCCCCTACGACGTCCCGGCCGGCCACACCGGTGAGGCCACCTACGGCTTCCGCGTGCTGCACATGTCCGGCGTCCAGCAGTTCTGCAAGGCCAACGGCACCTGGTCCACCCCGACCGCCTGGAGCGCCCTCGCCCCGATGAAGAACGAGGTCCAGGTCTCGATTTACGACGACCCGGCCGACGCCCCGCGCGACAAGGGCGGCCCGGAGCACCCCGAGTTCAACAAGGTCGAGCCGGTCCGCGGCACCGAGGCTCCGGACTTCTCCGACGTTGAGGCCAACGAGGCCCTCGACCTCGAGCCCCGCCTGACCACCGCCGCCGGCAAGTCGGAGGGCTTCGCTGGCGTCGTCGCCCTGCGCGTCAAGAACGTCGGCACCGAGCGTTACGACGTCTCCCAGAACCCCGTCCGCTTCCGCGTCGAGGTCGGCACCGTGGAGGGCCCGGAGGGCGTTGACCGCCTGAACACCGCTGGCCGCTTCAACGGCGCTCACGTCCAGGACTTGGGCTTCGACAAGGCCTCTTCCACCCGCGTCTTCGAGGTCACCCTGTCGAACCCGATCGACCCGGGCCAGGAGGTCCTGCTGGGCAACCTCAACTTCGGCGACGGCAACACCTCCCGCGGCCGCATCATCAACGACATCACCGTGACCCAGATCGGCCGTGCCGCCGGCGATACCTCCACCGACAACGACTGGAACGTCAACTCCGCCGACATCACCTACACCGATGGCGGCAAGAAGCACTCCGGTCGCTTCTAAGGAGTACGTGAGGCAGACGCCGCGGGCGCCCTCTGGCTAGAATTGGTGAACATTTCTAGTCGATGCTGAGTAGAGGGCGCTTACGAACGTGGCACTCAACAAGTCTCTCCGCACGGTCTATCTGACGCTGCTGGCTGTGGTGGCGGTTCTCGTCATCGCCGTCGGCAGCGTTTTCGCCTACCCGCTCGCCGGCATCATCTTGACCTTGTGCCTCATCGGCCTGCTGGCGGCGGCGAACTGGCGCCCGCTGATGAGCGCGGTGTTGTTCGTCGTGGCATTCGTCGTCGCGATCATTCACCCCGAGCTGACCAGCCTCATCGACATCCTGCTCGCGCCGATCATGTGCCTGGTCGTCGCCTGCCGCCTGCCGATCATCCACACCGTCTGGTTCGTCCCCGTCATCACGGTGCTGGGGCTTTTCGATACTAACCAAAGCGCCTGGATCACCGACCCCGTCGCCGTGAGCGTCTGGGTCGTCGTCCTCTTGCTGGCGGTGCTCGTCGGCCGCATCGTGCGCCAGCGCGAGCAGGTCCGCGCCCAGATGGCGGAGAACTATCGACGCCGCCGCGCCGAGCTCGCCCGTGCCCTGCACGATTCGGTGGCGGCCTCGCTGACGAACGTCATCGTCCGCGCCGAGGTCCTGGGCCTCAAGCAGGCGGGCGGCGATCCGGAGAAAGAGCTCCAGCTGCGCGCCATCATCGAGGATTCGCGGCGCTCGATGGGGCAGGTCCGCGAGCTCATCCGCGTGCTGGAATCCTCCGACACCGAGAGCCTGGAGCGCGAGTTCACCCCGGCCGAGGCCGTCTTCAGCGACGAGTATCGACGCCTCAGCTCCCATGGCTTCGACGTCCGCGCCAACACGGCGCCGTCCGTGGTGCTCACCACCGATGCCCGCGCGTTGGTGGAGGACTTCGTGCGCGAGGTGGCCACCAACATCATCAAATACGCCCCGGCGGGCAGCGCGGTCATCATCCACCACGTGGTCCACGACGGCCACTACCTCCTCGAAATCACCAACGACACCGACCCAGTACCCGAACACACCGACCAGGACATGTCCACGCACCGAGGGCTGCGCGATTTGAGCGAACGCGCAGCTCACCTCGGCGGGCGCCTGGAGGCCGGGGCAAGAATCGGGCAGTGGACCACGGTTTTAGAGCTCCCGGCATGACGGATCGCTCAATAGGGCTTATCATTGCCGAGTAAAAGTGATCACTGAGATCAACCACAGTTTTCATATAGGGGACATCATGCAGAAGATGAAAAAGAACCTCACCCGCATCCTCGTCGCCGGTGCCACTGCGGCCGCCGTCGCCACCGCGCCGCAGGCCAGTGCGCTGTCTTCCCACGCGGACACCTCCGTCGTGAAGAAGCAGGCCGCCGCTGACTACTTCGGCTGCCGCTACTACGAAAACGTCTGGTGCCGCTTCCTCTAAATCGCCGCCGTGGCTGAGCACATCCGAGTCCTCATCGCCGACGATGACTGGACCATCCGGGACGGCTACACCGCGTACTTCTCGCTCGCCGACGACATCGAGGTCATCGGCACCGCCGGCAACGGGCGCGAGGCCCTCGAGCTTATCGACGATCCCACCACCGACAACGTCGACATCGTCCTCTCCGACATCCACATGCCGGAGCTCGACGGGCCTGGCCTGCTCGCGGAGCTGCGCCGCCGCATCGATGCGCCGGCCACCATCGCGATCACCGCGCTCGATACCGACGAGTCGCTGGTGCAGATGATCACCGGGGGAGCGGTCGGTTACGTGCTGAAGTCGGCCCCGCCGGCGCAGCTTATCGACGCGGTGCGCGACGGCTACCACGGCGGCACAGCGCTCTCGCCGGAGTGTTTGAGCCGCCTGGTCGCCTACGTGCCCCCGGTGAGCCCGAGTTCGTCTCCGGTTCTGCGCCAGGTCGAGGCGCTGGGTCCCACCGAGCGCGCAATTCTCGACGAGCTGTGCACCGGCAAGTCCAACGCGGAGATCGCGGAGGTCACCTTCTTCGCCGAATCCACCGTGAAGAAGGTCGTCTCCAGGTTGATCCGCCGCTTCGAGGTCGATTCCCGCCTGCGGCTGGCCACCGAGGTCCTCAATGCCCGGCGGGCCAACGGGCGCAACTAAAGTCACTGCACGTGGGTATCAGCAAGATTCTTCTGTACTACCAGTTCACCCCGATCGCGGACCCGCAGGCCGTCATGCTCTGGCAGCGTGACCTCTGCGAATCGCTCGGGCTCAAAGGCCGTATCCTCATCTCGCGCCACGGCATCAACGGCACCGTCGGCGGCGACATCGACGCCTGCAAGCGTTACATCAAAAAGACCCGCGACTACCCCGGTTTCAAGCCGATGGAGTTCAAATGGTCGGAAGGCTCCGCCGAGGACTTCCCGCGCCTTTCGGTGAAGGTGCGCGAGGAGATCGTGGCCTTCGGCGCGCCCGAAGAACTCGAGGTCGATTCCCACGGCGTGGTCGGTGGCGGTGAGCACTTGAGCCCGGAGGAGGTGCACGAGCTCGTCGATAAGCGTGGTGACGACGTCGTGTTTTTCGACGGCCGCAACTCCATGGAAGCCGAGATCGGACGCTTCCGTAACGCGGTGGTGCCGGATGTCGAGACGACCCGCGACTTCATCGCCGAGCTCGACTCCGGCAAGTACGACTGGATGAAAGACAAGCCCGTCGTCTCCTACTGCACCGGCGGGATCCGCTGCGAGGTGCTGAGCTCGCTGATGAAAAACCGCGGGTTCGAGGAGGTCTACCAGATCGACGGCGGCATCGTCCGTTACGGCGAAAAGTACGGCAACCAGGGCTTATGGGAGGGTTCGCTGTATGTCTTCGACAAGCGGATGCACATGGAGTTCGGCGACGGCGACGCCGCCCAGCTTGGCCACTGCGTGCACTGCGCGGCGCCGACGAACACCTTCCACAATTGCATCAACGAAGACACCTGCCGCAAGCAGGTGTTGCTTTGCGACGACTGCGCGTCACACACCGCCACCGCCCACTGCGGCCGAGCCGACTGTGCCGAGGTGGCCGCGCGGCTGGCCGCGCAGGGCTAAGAGCGCGGCGGTGGTGCTCGGGGTCATTACGCATGTGCGTAATGACCGAAGGTCCGGCCCCGGGAGGCCCTTGGGGTTAGTCCGCGTTGATGGTATCCGAATCATCGAAACTCAATGCCCCATCCTCCAACACCTCCACCACGGTCGGCACCTCCACCGGCTCATCCAAACACGACGCCTCCCCCAGCTGTTTCATCGGCAAACGACGCGCCTTCGAGGCATACACCTCACCCGTGCGATACCGAAACAACCACACACCAGAGCTTGCAGGCACAAGCTCCAACAACCCCGCCGTCACCAACGCGTGACAAAAACCACACAACGGTGCCATATTATCCGGTTTCGTCTTCCCATCCATCGACCACGGATGCACATGATGAAACTCCATAAACTGCGTATGGCGACACCCCGGAGCCGCACACTGCATCCCCCAGCGCACCAAAATCGCCAACGCCTGCGCATCGGAGACAAACCTGCGTTTCGTCGTCATCATCAACGGCACACCCTGGGTATCTAAGAAATGATCCCGCAACTCACCATTAATGACCTCCGCACTCAACGCCTTTTCACTAGGAACCGGAAGACCCGGCAAAATAGACTGCCCATCCTCGGTCTGAATCAAATGCACCTGAGTACCCGGGGCTCGACGCTTATTCACCGGCGAGGAGCGGGCAATATTGATTAACCCCAAAAGTGCGGGCAACAACTGCGAGGCACTCGTCCTGCCATACCCACTGACCGACGCTACCCGCCTTGTCTCTGAATCACCGTCACCATCAGCGCCGGCACCATCAGCGTCAACACCATCAGCGTCAGCGTCACCGGTGGCAGCACCAGAGGCCTCGCCCTTCTCACCGGCATCGTCGATGACCTCGGCAACCGGAACGGATTCTGCCCCGTCTTCGGCGGCGAGGGCTTCAGCTTCTGCTTTCGCTAACTCTTCACCCAAGCGTTCATCGTCGCTGAAGACTTCGGGGTCGATGTCATCGAGGTCGACGAGGTTGGCGAGTTCCCCGATTTTCAACGCCGCCATGAACTTCGCCCCCAACATCGGATCCAGATCACCGGAGAACCGGATACGCCCGTTGTGTTTATCAACCCATATCTTAAACGTATTTTTCCTAGGGGCATCGTTGTTCCGGTTGTCTCTTCGGGTCATGAGGATGCGTTCGAGTTCCCGGTAGGAATACTCCTCCGCCAACAAGAGCAACTCGATTTCGTTGTCTTTGTTCAAATAGCTGCTTAACAGGCGGACGGTGGAGTAGGTGATTTTGCCGTCTTCGAAGGATTTCGCCACATACGCGAACTCCAACAACAAGCGTGCGACTCTTAAGTAGTCGTAGGCGGTAGTCGGTGCGATATCAAGGGCACGTGTCATCCAGTCCGCGGTAGTCGGTGCCCCGGCTAGACGGGCAAGTTCGCGGGCATCAAAGACGGCGAGTGCGAGGAGGAATTGGGCTTTGTGGTGTTGCATCATGGCGTAGGCGGTGGTGATGCGGTCGAGGAGTTCGTCGTTGGTGAGGTTGGTGTGGTCGTCCATGAATAACCCCCGGTATTAGTTCATGTGTTCGATGTGGTTTGTACACTAGAATATGGGGTGGACACTGACCCCCGACGGGGGTAAAAGCCGGGGGTGGGAACGCCGGTAGAAAGGCTACTAGCAGTGTAAATACACTAGCCGTTCACGTGGATCCTCAACGTCCCGCGCTCGCACACAAGCCTCGAGGAGGCACCTTTAGGCCAGCGCAGTGCTCCTGAACACTTTCGAAAATGTAATCGGCACCCCGCATGTTGGTTCGGGGTAGGTGATAGCGGGTGTCCGTGTGGTGGGTGCTAGGGTTCCGGCTACCTGGTAGCACCCCTAGGGCGTGTCTGACAATTTCTTCAGCTAGGTCATGACGGCGATAGTCATCACGCCGGCCCGGTAGACAACCGCGAGCTTGTCGTACCGGGTTGCCACACCCCGCCACTGCTTGAGGTTGCCGAAAACCGTTCCACCACGTTGCAGCCCTTGTAGGACTGCGCATCGAACGTCGGTGGACGCCCACCCTTCGAGCCTTTCCGCTTCCGGGCGGCGATCACGTCCTTTTTCTCCGGGATCGTCGCCGTGATCTTGTGCTCGCGCAGATACCTGTGCACAGCCTTCGATGCATACGCCCTATCCGCGCGCAGTTCATCGGGCCGGGTGCGCGGTCGGCCCACCGTCCCGGGCATCCGCAGGCGTTTCAACAACGGGATCAGCACCGGGCAGTCACCGCGGTGGCCCGCAGTGACGATCATGGTCAGGGGCATGCCGTGGCCGTCGACCAGGGCGTGGACCTTGGTAGACAGACCACCCCGTGATCGGCCGACCGCGTGATCAGGCGGCTCGGCCAGCGGGTTGTTGTAATTCGACAAAGCCCCCTGTGACCCGCGTGATGTTCGTGGCGTGCTGATGGGCCCGGGTGATCGTCAAAGTCCACCGACACCGACCAGTCGATCAGGTCTTCCGTATCGGCCTGTGTAGGAAGTCGCTGAAGGATCACGTCCGAGGTGTCCGTCCTTGGCCATCCGGTTGTGCCAGGTGTAGACCGTCTGCCAGGACCCGAAGCAGGCGGGCAGGTCACGCCGCGCGATCCCTGCCCGAAGGCGGTAGAGGATGGCCTCGAGCATCTGCCGGGGATCGGAGAACGGTCGGCCTTTTCTCCCCGTGCGACGGGGCAGAAGCTCTTCGACCATCTCCCACTGGGCATCACTCAACATGTGAAAACGCGACACGGGAGCCAGGGTCCCATGCCACGCTTCCCTCAATTGTCAGACACGCCCTAGCCCCTTCGCATCTCTGATGCGGAGATCCCAGGGTTTGATGTTTCCTGTGTCGGCCATATGGAGGGGAATTCTTCTTGGGTACACAGAGGCTCCGGCGATACGCCTGATTTCACGGCGTGTGGCCCCGCGGAGTTTTTCTTACCGGAATGTGCTTGCTGGAGTGTTTCTCGCATCGTGGCGGTCAGCCGGAAAAGAATTGCTGGATCGCCGTCTTGGGCTGCTGGGCTAGGTGAAGAAACACCATCTACGCGTCTATGCCGCGGCATAGTGCGGATGAGTGGTTTTACGCACGTGCGTAATCCGGATCCAATGGATCCCGGAGAACTCATAGGTATACGAGGACGCGCTGTTGGGGTTACGGGGTCGAGCCTTGCTTTTACGCACGTGCGTAATTAGCAATCGATGAATCCCGATGAACTCATAGGTTCGGTTATCGGAGTCGCTCGGTCCTTCGACCCAACTGGGCCACCGCAACGACCCCGCAAGCAGAACAGTCCCAGATTCCCTATGCCGCCGCACAGTGCGGACCGGGATTTTTACGCACGTGCGTAATCGGAAATCTATGAATCCCGGGGCACTCATAGGTATACGAGCCACATTGTCACCTGAGGCCTCTACTTTTTACGCACGTGCGTAAAACAGGGTCGAACTCCCTCACCCTTCACCTTCACAAGGCCATCGCAACGACCCCCACAACCAGAACAGCCCTAGGCTCACTCTGCCGACACAAAGTACGGGTTGAAAGCTTTACGCACGTGTGTAACCGAAAATCAATGGAATCCGAAAAACTCATAGGCATGCGGGACACACCTTCGCCGTGCGACGAGCACTGGTGCCGCCGCGCTCGGGGGGGGGGGGGGGCAGCTGAGAGTTCGGGAGCCTGCTCCGCCGCCGAGGCTGGGAAGAGCCAGCCGGAGTCGGATCGCTTTACCAACTATCCGGAAACTACCAGGAAACTGCCGAAACCGTCTTGCCGGAGAAGTGCCACCAACAAACCGCAACCACAACAGCACAGCGCTACAGCGCAGGCCCTTCAGCGAGCCAGACTTGGACGGTGGTGAGCAGCACCCACATCGTGAACACGACCAGCACCCAGAACACTCCCATCCAGGGCCGCCAGCGCAGGTATGCGTTGAGCTTGCGCAGCAAGAGTGCCATGCAGCCGAAGAGGAAGGCGATCGGCGGTAGGGACACAAGCACGGCCCAGGTCTTTTGGAGCTGTTCGGTGCATAAGAAGCGTCCGTCGACAGCTGCGCAGGTATCGGCGCCGGCGATCATCCGCATCACCACCAGCAGGATGACCCCGAAGGCTAGCGAGCTCAGGATGGCCAGTGCCAGGTAGCGCCACGCCTGCTTGGAGGAGCGGCGGTTCTTCTCTGCGATGACGAGGGGGTCTTCCTGGTCGGCGAGCTCGTCGAAATCTCGCGGTTCCGGGCGGTAGAGGTTGGCGTAGTCGGCGTCGTCGGAGAGGTCGTTCTCTGGGTGCTCGCGCCCGCCCGCACCGAAGCCGGAGCTGTTCAGGGGTGCTTGGGGGTAGCTGGACGTGTCGTCGTCACCATTGTCGCGGCCGGAGAATCGATGAGACATGGCGCAGAGTCTAGTACCAGCTGTCGGCGGGCGAGGGATGCACGACGACCGGGACCGGGACGTGCTGCATGAACTGCGCGGCGGTCGAGCCGACGAAGACGCGCTCGATGGGGCCGGACTGGGTGGAGCCGAACGTCAGCAGATCACCCTTCTTCCACTTCAACGCGTCGATGGCGCCGGACCAGCCGGCACCGGAGCCGAGCGCGGTGTCGACCTTCAGATCTGGCAGGTGGTCGACGATCATGTCCCGCGCCCGGTCGAGGACGCTGAGGGCCTGTTCGCCCCATTCGTCGGAAAGCTGGCGGGTGAAGTCGATCCGGTCGTCCGGGAAGTTCTCGCTCAAGCCGGTGGGGGAGAAGGCGGTCAAACGCAGGTTGACCCCCAAGCGGGCGGCGAGTTCGCCACCGAAGTACAGGGCCTGGTTGCTCTGGCTCTCTTGGTGGCTGTAGTCAGCGTCGTCGAAGGGGGCGAGGTAGGCGACGTTGACGCGGGTGATGCCGCGCTTCGATAGCTTCACCGCGCGGGGTGCGAGCATCAAAGGGGTTGTCGACGAGTGCAGCAAGGCGTCGGAGGTCGTACCAGTGAGGAAGCGCCCCTTCGGGGCCGCGGTATGGGAGCCGACGATAAGCAGGTCGGCGTCGAAATCCTCCGCCGCCTCGGTGAGCAGTGCGCTCTCGCTGGGGCCGTCGGTGACCACCGCGACCTCGTTATCCCACTGCGCCTTGTCGATGCCGGCCTCGGCGAAAGCCTTGCGCACCTTGCGCGAGTAGGTCTTCGTTTCGTCGGCGAGCCAGTCGTCGTAGCCGGAGCCGAGCTTCGATATCGAGGTGGCGGGCCACAGGCGCAGGATCATGGACACCGCGCGCACGCGCACCAGCAAGGTGCGGGCCAGCCAGGCTGCGGTGCTGATGGCTTCATCGCCGCCGGGTCCCGGCTGCCAGGCCACGAGGAGGCGCAGCGGCGTGTGGGCGGCACGGGTGCGTGGCTCGGCGATGATGTCGTCGCCACTAGTAGAGGAATCCTTGGCCATGACTGAAGGGTCTCGGGTATCGGAGGGCAATAGTGTATTCAGGCGTTTAACCTACACGCCATCTCCTACTCTACTGGCGTTTACCCTATGGCTGGGGAATATCCGGTGCCCCATAGCTATCAGCCAGCCGGTTGATCACATCCGCGAACTCGGCGCACTGGGCGAGGTCCTCCTCATTGAGGGCCGAGAGCATGTCGGCGAGGTAGTTCACTCTTTCGGCGCCGACGCGCTCCAGCTCGCTTTCCCCCAGCTCCGTGAGGTCGACGCGCACGCCGCGGCGGTCCTTCTCATCGCGGACGCGGGTGACGAGCTCGCGGCGCTCCAACTGGTGCAGGGCATTTGAGGCCGTGGGCATGCGAATACCCTCGTCGCGGGCAATCTGGCTGATACGCATCGGCCCCTCCTCACGCAACCGTGTCATGATCGACAACTGCGGCCCAGTCAGGTCCGATTGCTCCGCGATTCGGAAGTAAGTTACGTACAGTTTCGTCATCGCCGGCCGAATGGCGCGGGCGATCTCCTGCGGACTGTCTTTGGGCATGAGACCGATACTAATTCAATTTTCGTAATTAAAGGTACTACGACTCGGCAAAGTTCCCTCCAGACGCCTTATCGTCGTCCCCGTCTGTTTCGTTACCAGCGATGAAGCTCTCCAGGTGGGCGCGGGCTTCGTCGTCACCCAACTGCACCGGCGGCGACTTCATCAGGTACGACGACGCCGCCGTCACCGGCCCGGCCACCCCACGATCGAGCGCGATCTTCGCGGCACGCAGGGCGTCGATGATGATGCCCGCCGAGTTCGGCGAGTCCCAGACCTCCAGCTTGTACTCCAGGTTCAGCGGCACCTCGCCGAAGGCGGAGCCCTCTAGGCGGACGTAGGCCCACTTGCGGTCATCCAGCCACGGCACGTGGTCGGAGGGGCCGATGTGGACGTTGCGGTCGTCGATAAGCCCTGCCAAAGGGGAGGTCTTGAGGTTCGAGGTCACCGACTGGGTCTTGGAGATCTTCTTCGACTCCAGGCGCTCGCGATCGAGCATGTTCTTAAAGTCCATGTTGCCGCCGACGTTGAGCTGCATGGTGCGCTCCAGGCGCACGCCGCGGTCCTCGAAGAGCTTCGCGAGCACCCGGTGGGTGATCGTCGCGCCGACCTGGCTCTTGATGTCGTCGCCGATGATGGGCAGGCCGGCGTCGGTGAACTTCTGCGCCCAGGCGGGATCGGAGGCGATGAACACCGGCAAGGCGTTGACGAAAGCACAGCCGGCGTCGATGGCCGCCTGGGCGTAGTACTTGTCGGCCTCCTCGGAGCCGACCGGGAGGTAGGAGACGACGACGTCGACGTCGGCCTCGCGCAGGGCGGCGGCGACATCGACCGGCTCGGCCGCGGACTCTTCAACCGAGGCGAGGTAGTGCGTGCCCAGGCCGTCGTAGGTGGGGCCGCGCTGGACGGTCACGCCGGTGTCCGGCACGTCGGCGATGTGGATCGTGCTGTTCTGCGAGCTATACAACGCGTCGGCGAGGTCCTTGCCGACCTTGTCGGCATCCACGTCGAACGCGGCGACGAACTCGATGTCGCTGATGTGGTAGTCACCGAAGCGCACGTGCATGAGCCCCGGCACCTGCTGGTCGTCGGCGGCGTCGCGGTAGAACTGCACGCCTTCGACCAGGGAGGTGGCGCAGTTGCCGACGCCGACGATCGCGGCGCGCACAGTGTGGCGAGTCATAGAAAAGAACTCCAACCTTTCTGAAGCTGGACGAAGCTGGAATAGATAACCGTGAACAAGCTTGGCCCCGCTACGCGGCGAAAAGCTACTGCGCGCGCCACTGAACCGATCCAGCGGGTGATCCGGACGTACACTCGGTGGTCATGTCGCTCGTCTACCGTCACGTCGTCTCCCACCGGTGGGAGCGTGCCCGGACGCTGCGCCAGCTGAAGGCGGGGCATATTCGTCGAGAAGCGGTGTGCGACGCCGATTTCCTGCTGCGCACCGCCGCCGCTTACCACGGCTACCGGGTCGAGCGGGCCTGCCCGGTCTGTGGGGAAGAAGACCTGTATGAGGTGCGGTGGATCTATGGGGACAAGCTGGGCAAGCGTTCGGGCACGGCGCGCCAGGAGGACGAGATCGCGCGGATCGCCTCTGAGGTCGACGAGCCGGTGACCGTGCATCTCGTCGAGGTATGCCGCAGCTGTTGGTGGAATCACATCCTCACAGCCGCCGTGGCGGGAATCGAATAGGGGAACAAACGGAATATGTTTCCCGCTCACAGGGTTAGGGACTAACATTGCACGAAGCATCGTTTGACTGACATATCAACGACGTTGCGTGCATCCACCCGGCCCAAACATAGAAGTACGGATATAAACGACGGTGTCTGAAGAAGTGTCCTCGGAATCCATCTCCTCGGGTTCCACCGCCCAGAAATCCGAAAAGCCCCGGCGTGGAGGAGTCTGGAAGATTGTGCTCCTCGTACTGGCGATCATCATCGCGCTGCCGCTGATCGGTTTCGTGGTGTACTACTCGCGCATCCACGTGCCGGAGCCCAACGAAGTCGCCTCTGCGCAGATCTCCACGATCTACGCCGCCGACGGCCAGACTGAACTCGCGCGCATCGTGCCCCCAGAGGGCAACCGCGAGCAGGTCTCACTCGAGAAGATCCCGGATCACCTGCAAAGCGCGGTCCTCGCCGCGGAGGACAGGGAGTTCTGGACGAACCGCGGCTTCTCCCTCACCGGCTTCATCCGCGCGGCCATCGGCCAGCTGACCGGCAACGAATCCGCCGGCGGTGGCTCCACCATCACCCAGCAGTACGTGAAGAACGTCCTGGTGGGCAACGAGCACTCGATCGAGCGCAAGCTCAAAGAGCTCGTCTACTCGATCAAGATGACCAACGAGTGGGATAAGGAGACCATCCTCGAGGCCTACCTCAACGCCGTCTACTTCGGCCGCAACGCCTATGGCGTCGAGGCCGCCTCGAACGCGTACTTCAACAAGTCCGTCGGGGAGCTCGAGCCCGCCGAATCCGCGGTGCTCGCCGCCACCATTCAGCTGCCTAGCCAGCTGGACCCCTGGGAGAACCGGGAGGCTGCAGAGTCTCGCTGGAACTACGTCCTCGACGGGCTGGTGGAAATGGGCGAGCTCGAGCCCGCCGAGCGCATGGGCATGGAGTACCCGGAGACCCGCGACCCGGCCGAGTACTCGGCCTACACCGAGGCCACGGGCACCAACGGTTTGATCAAGGACCACATCATCCGCGAGCTGGAGACCATCGGTATCAGCGAGGAGGATGTGACCACCCGCGGCCTGCAGATCGTGTCCACCATCGATATGGAGACCCAGAACGCCACCTTAGAGTCGGTGGAGGAGAACCTGGCGCCGCTGCAGGAGGACGCCCGCGCCGCCGCCGTGTCCATCGACCCGCGCAACGGTGCGGTCCGCGGCTACTTCGGCGGCGAGGAAGCCAGCGGCTGGGACTATGCAAATGCCGCGCTGCAGACCGGCTCCGTGTTCAAGATCTTCGGCTTGGCCGCTGGACTGCAGCAGGGGATTCCGCTGTCGGCCCAGTACTCCTCGGAGCCGGTGACGCTGCCGGGCAACATCCAGATCAACAACGTCACCGGTTCCTGTGGCGTGTGCTCCATCGAGCAGGCGCTCCTGCACTCCTACAACACCTCGTTCATCCGCCTGCAGGAGGACCTGGTAAACACCACCATGGACACCGCGGACATGGCGCACGCCCTGGGCGTCGCCCGTGAGCTGCCGGGGGTGGGTAAGACACTGCGCGAAAACGGAGAGCAGCCCTACGAGGGTATCATCCTCGGCCAGTACGTCAGCCGCCCGCTGGATATGGCGGTGGCCATGGCGACGATCGCCAACCGCGGCGTGTGGCACCAGCCACACTTCGTGGAGTCGGTGAGCACCGCCGACGGCGAGGTCCTCTACGAGTTCGAGACCGGCGAGGGCGAGCGCCGCGTCTCCACGAAGGTGGCCGACAACCTCATCCAGGCCATGGAGCCCATCGCCGCCTGGTCGCGCGGCAACAGCCTGGCCGGCGGGCGCCCGTCGGCGTCGAAGACCGGCACGGCGCAGCTCGGCGATACCGGCAACAACAAGGACGCCTGGATGGTCGGCGGCACCCCGCAGCTGGCCACCGCCGTCTGGGTCGGCACCGCGGAGAACACCAACGCCATCTTTAACCAGTGGGGTGGCAACATGTACGGCTCCGGAGAGCCGACCACCATCTGGAAGCAGATCCTCGACCGCTCCCTCGAGGGCGAGGAGATCATGGAGTTCCCGACCGCCCAGCCGGTGAACTACGGCACCTTCGGCGGCTACGGCGCCCCGAGCTCCTACGGCTCCGGCTGGCAGGGTGGCACCTCCGGTGGCACCTCGGGCGGTAGCGCCCCGGCGACCACCCAAGAGCAGGAGCCCGCGCCGGCGCCCGAGCCTGAGCCGGAACCGGAACCCGAGCCCGAACCGGCCCCGGAACAGCCTTCGCAGCCGGAGCCGGCGCCGGAGCCCGCCCCGGCCCCGGAGCCCGCCCCGCAACCCGAGCAGCCGCAGCTTCCGGAGGTGCCCGAAGCGCCGAACCTGGAGGAGGCTATCGAGGAACTGCGTGACGCCGTCGGCATCTAAGCAGGTCAGCCCCGCCGCCACCGAGCCGATCGCCCGGCCGGTCGCCGAGTTTTTGGGCGGGCCGACCGGCGTGTACGGCGTGTATGCCCGCGGGGCGTTTTGGACCCCGCTGCGCGTGATCATCGCGCTGGCCAGCGTGTTTCTGGCCCTCGGGTTCCTGCAGAAAGCGCCGTGCTTGCGCTCAGGGATCACCGAAAACGGCGCGGTCGGCCTCAATTGGGACGGCAACCGTCAATACGCCGCCGCCTGCTACAACGACATCCTGCCGCTCTACGAGGGCCGCGGCCTCGACCAGCCCGGCTTCGTCTACGCCTTCTCCTGGACCGAGGGCGGCCTCACCAGGTACATGGAATATCCGGTGCTCGCCGGCTACTTCCAGGGGCTCATGGGGTGGGTTGCGCGCACCACGTACCCGCTTATCGACGCCGTGGGCCTCACCCTCGCCGAAGCCTCGTGGTACTTCATCCTCACCGCGGCCGTGATGGGCGCGCTATGGATGGTGACCATCCGCATGGTCGCCGAGCTGGCCGGCAACCGGATGTGGGACGTCGTGCTCGTCGCCGCCTCCCCGCTGGTGATCGTGCATGCCTTTACTAACTGGGACATACCGTCGATAAGCTTCGTGGTCGGCGCCCTCTACGCGGCGGCGCGCCACCGGCCGGTGCTCGCTGGCGTGCTCATCGGCTTAGGCACGGCGTTTAAGCTCTGGCCGCTGTATCTCCTCGGCGCGTTTGTGGTGCTGGCGGCGCGCCGGGAGCGGTGGCTGCCTGTGCTCAAGATGCTCCTCGGCGCGGCGGCGAGCTGGCTGGTGGTCAACCTGCCGGTGATGATCGCCTACCCGCAGGCCTGGGGCGAGTTTTTGAGGCTCAACTCCGAGCGCGGCTGGGAGTGGACCACGATCTGGGCGGTCATCGGGAGGATGACCGGCTGGGAGGGCTTCGACGCCGGCGAGGGCGAGCCCGTCATCCTCAACACCGTGACCTTCGTGCTGTTCGTGTTCGCCTGCCTGGCTATTGCGATCTTCGGGCTCAAGGTGCGGCGCACCCCGCGCGTGGCGGAGCTTTTCACCCTCATCGTCATCGCGTTCTTGTTGGTGAACAAGGTGTGGTCGCCGCAGTACTCGCTGTGGCTGCTCATCCCGGCGGTGCTCGCGGTGCCGAACTGGCGGCTGATCTTCACCTGGGCGACGGTGGACATGCTCGTCTGGCCGATACTGATGTGGCACATGATGGGTGTCGACGACAACGGCGCCCCCGCCTGGCTGCTCAACGCGGTGATCCTCGCCCGCGACGGGCTGATCATCGCCATCGCCATCCAGGTGATACGGCAGATGCGCGGGGAGGTCGTCGACCGGGTGCTCAGCGCGCATGAGGGCGTTGATCCGCTGGCGGGGCCTTTCGGGGATAATGAGAAGCCTGTAGCCAGTGCAACCAAGGAGGAATCCCGATGAGCGCGGGAGCTATCGTCACCATCGCCGGCATCGTTTCGATTGTCCTCGGCTTCTTCTGTTTCGCTTCCGCCTACCTGTCGGTGATGAAGAAGAAGCCCGCGAAGCTCTCCTGGATATTCGGCATCGCCGGGGCGCTGTTCGTCACCGTCATTCCAGTGACCCTGGCGGTGTTCTTCGCCACCACGATTAACAGCTGAGCTGCGAGAACCGGGATTTCGCCAGCGCGTGCGCGTACGGTAGCCTAAGTCGAGTTGCCTGACGCAACGACCCTCCTGCCATATCCACAAGGGGTATGGCCGATACACATTACGAGACCATAGGAGGTGATGAGGTCCGTGCGTCACTACGAAACCATGATCATCCTGCACCCGAACCAGGATGAGCGCACTGTCGCCCCGTCCCTGGATAAGTACCTGGATATCATCCGCAAGGATGGCGGTAGTGTCGACAATGTCGACGTCTGGGGTAAGCGCCGCCTGGCGTACCCGATCAACAAGATCGAGGAAGGCGTCTACGTCGTGCTCAACCTGACCTGCGAAGCAGACTCCGTCAAGGAGATGGACCGCGTGCTCAACCTGAGCGAGTCGGTCATCCGTACGAAGGTTCTGCGCACTGACAAGTAAGAGCGGATACTGGTGCCTAAGAGTGCACCAGTAATAACTCGTCAAGGCTCCGAAAGGTAAGGCAGAGAAACATGGCACAGGGAGATACCCCGATCACGGTTGTCGGCAACCTCGTTGCGGACCCCGAACTCCGATTCATCCCCTCCGGTGCGGCGGTGGCTAACTTCCGCATCGCGTCCACTCCGCGTCGCTACAACCAGCAGACGAACCAGTGGGAGGACGGCGAAGCGCTGTTTCTCACCTGCAACGTCTGGCGCCAGGCCGCAGAGAACGTCGCCGAGACCCTCACGAAGGGCATGCGCGTGATCGTTAACGGCCGCCTGCGTCAGCGTTCCTACCAGACCAAGGACGGCGAAAACCGCACGTCCTACGAGATCGAGGTCGACGAGGTCGGCCCGTCGCTCAAGTACGCGTCCGCTCAGGTGAACCGCAACCCGCGTGAGGGCGGGAACCGCGGTGGCAACTTCGGCGGAGGCGGTAACTTCGGCGGCGGTGGCAACTTCGGCGGCGGCAACCAAAACCAGGGTGGATTCCAGTCCGGCCAGTACCAGTCCCAGCAGGGAAACTCCGGCCAGCAGTCGAACCAGCCTGATAACGATCCGTGGTCCTCGGCACCGCAGTCCGGCGGTTTCGGCGGGGCCAACGACGACGAGCCTCCGTTCTAGACGTTTCATCGTTCATCGACACCCGCATATAACGAAAGGCAGGGATCATGAAGCTGATCCTCACCGCTGCCGTGGATAACCTCGGTGTCCCTGGAGACATCGTCGAGGTTAAGGACGGCTACGGACGTAACTACCTGCTGCCGCGGGGGCTGGCGATCGTCGCCACCCGCGCCGCGCAGCGCCAGATCGCGGAGATCAAGCGCGCCCAGGAAGCCCGCGCTGTCCGCGACGTTGAGCACGCCCATGAGCTGCGTCAGGCCATCGACGGCCTGGGCCAGGTCGCCGTCAAGGTACGTACCTCGGACAAGGGCAAGCTGTTCGGCTCCGTCACCGCCGCGGACATCGCGGCGGCGGTCCGTGAGGCCGATGGCCCGGTGCTGGACCACCGCAAGATTGACCTCCCGAAGGGCCTGGTGAAGTCGACCGGTAACTACCAGGTCGAGGTTGCCCTGCACCCCGAGGTCAACGCTAAGATCAACTTCTCGGTCGTGGCCGCCTAAGCTCTTAGGTCCCGCGACGGCATCTGGTGAAGCCAGGCGCCCAACGACAACAGCAACCACAGGACCCCGTTTTCCCACGTGGAAAACGGGGTCCTGTGGTCTTTGTGGGGCCTGTGGATAACTTGGGGCATGTCACCGTGATGTAACCCGCGGTTTTCGGGGAGGTTGCGTAGCGACGCCGCCGTTAACCTCCTTAGCAGCAGTTTTGGCAAGTAGTTGTCCACCGCTCAGTGCGTAGTTGTGCACAAGTGCCGCATAGGCCTTGAGCTGCGCAAACGCTGGATTTTGCGATGATACAGTCGGGTTTATCCACAAGTTGTCCACAGACCTTCGGCCTCGCGACACGCCGTGCGAGCACCACGTTCGGCAGTTATCCACAGATTCTGTGGACAACTGCGGGCTCGCGGTGCCCACAGGGGAGTGGAAAAGCCGATGTCCACCCCGCCGCTTACACTGAATGCATGCAGCCGGAGAGTTTCAGCGACGATTATCTGCCCACCACCCCACCGCCCGAAGAAGAGGACTACCAGCCGCGGCGCCCGGCGTCGGCAAGCGAGGAATACCGCCGCCCGCCGCACGACCGGGATGCCGAGCAGGGCGTGCTCGGCTCCATGCTGCTGAGCCCGAATACCGTGATGGAGGTCCTCGACGAGCTCTCCCCGGAAGACTTCTATTATCCTTCGCACCAGCTGATTTATCAGGCGATGCTCGACATGTACGCCGCGGGCACGGACATCGACCCGGTGCTGGTCAACGGGCACCTCGACCGGATGCAGCAGCTCGAACGCGCCGGCGGGGCACCCTATCTGCACACGCTGATGTCGGGGGTGCCCACGGCGGCGAACGCGCGCTACTACGCGGAGATCGTCGCGGAGAAGGCCGTGCTACGCCGGCTTGTCGACGCCGGTACCCGCGTGGTCCAGTGGGGCTACGCAGGTACGGAGGGCGCGGAGATCGAGGCCGTGATCGACCGGGCCCAGCAGGAGGTCTTCGCGGTCGCCCAGAAGCAGACCACGGAGGACTACCGCTCGCTGGAGGATCTCGTGGGCCCGACGGTCGACGAGCTGAGCATCATCCAGCGCGACGGCGGCCTGGATAGCGGTGTGCCCACCGGCTTTACGGACCTCGACCGGCTGACCAACGGACTGCACGCAGGGCAGATGATCATCGTCGCGGCGCGCCCGGGTGTGGGTAAGTCGACGATGGCGCTGGATTTCATGCGCTCGTGCTCGATCAACCACGGTAAAACCTCGATCATCTTTTCGCTGGAGATGAGCGCCTCGGAGATCGTGATGCGCCTGCTCTCCGCGGAGACCGAGGTGAAGCTGGCGGATATGCGCGCGGGCCGCATGGAGCACGCCGACTGGGAGAAACTCACCAACCGCCTAGGCGCGATCCAGGAGGCGCCGCTGTATATCGACGACTCGCCGAACCTCACCATGATGGAGATCCGCTCGAAGGCCCGCCGGCTCAAGCAGCAGGCCGGGCTGGATCTCATCGTGCTCGACTACCTGCAGCTGATGAGCTCGGGTAAGCAGGTTGAGTCCCGTCAGCAGGAGGTCAGTGAGTTCTCGCGTCAGCTCAAGCTGCTCGCGAAGGAGCTGGAGGTGCCCCTGGTGGCGATCTCGCAGCTCAACCGTGGACCAGAGGCGCGTACGGATAAGAAGCCCCAGCTGGCCGACCTACGTGAGTCCGGCTCGCTCGAACAGGATGCGGACATGGTCATGCTGTTGTACCGTCCGGATTCGCAGGACCGTGACAACGAACGTGCGGGAGAGGCGGACATTATCGTCGCCAAGCACCGTGGCGGCCCGATCGATACCGTGCCGGTCGCGCACCAGCTGCACTACTCCCGTTTCGTCAACATGGCTCACGGTTAAGCGCCGGCAAGCCATTTCGGTGTGAGAGTAGTCACATATTAATGGGGCCCGAAAGACCCCTACCTCACTATCTACGTAGGCAAACGTGCAGGACGCGTCTACAAACTTAGGTGAAGCTACCCTATAACCAGGTCATTTAGGTAAAGCTTACCAACCGTGCGGGGATTGATTCGTTGGGTTATAGTCCGGTGCAGGACGTCACCGACCCTCGAAGTAACCGAGAGAACGTGGCAGAATTCACACACTACTGGGGAGTGAGATCGAGACTATGACCATCCGTACCGTCAACGCAGACCCGGCCTGCGCCAGCACCCTGGCGCGGCTGGACGAAACCATTACCGTTGCCCGCACTGAAGACAACCTCCTACTGCTGAACATGCCGCGCAGCATCGCCGAGCTCGCTGAAGCGACCAAGTGCCATCGTCGTGGCGGCTTCTTGGATAGCCTGCGCAACCTGTTTTCGTGGTAGCTAACTAACCCGGAACGCGCCTGAAAGACCCCAGTCACAGGCGCGTTCCGGTTTTTCTTGTCTTAAGGCCTAGCGCTGGGCCGAGAAGTTCCGCAGCCGCAGGGAGTTGGCCACCACGAAGACGGACGAGAACGCCATCGCGATGCCCGCGAGCATCGGGTTGAGAAAGCCCAGCGCCGCGACGGGGATGAGCACCACGTTGTAGGCGAACGCCCAAAACAGGTTCCCCTTGATCGTGCGCAGCGTCTTGCGCGACAGCCGGATCGCGTCCACCGCCGCCGGCAACTCGCTGTTCATCAGGGTGATGTCAGAGGCCTCGATCGCGACGTCCGTGCCGCCGCCCATCGCGATGCCCAGCTCGGCGCGGGCCAGGGCGGCGGCGTCGTTGACTCCGTCACCGATCATCGCTACGTGCCGGCCCTCAGCCTCGAGCTTCTCGACGACTCCAACCTTGTCCGCCGGCATCACCTCGGCCATCACGCGCTCCGGTGCGATGCCCACCTCTTTCGCAATCGCTTGCGCACTCGGCTCGTTATCGCCGGTGACCAAATACGTCTGCAGGCCCATCTCCTCGAGGTGGCGAATCGCCTCGGCCGATGAACCCTTCACCCGGTCCGCGATGACGACCACGCCCACGGGGTCCCCATCGACGTGGAGCACCACCGGGGTCGTGCCCTGCTTTTGGGCGCGGCGGAACTCGGCCTCCAGCGGTTCGGGCAGGTCCGTCGTGGGGCGGCCGATGCGGGTCTCGCGGCCGTCGATAAGCCCCTGAACGCCCTGGCCGGGCACATCGCTGAAGTCTTCGACCTTCGGCAGCGCGAGGCCGGCGGATTCGGCGTGGGCAACGACGGCCTTCGCAATCGGGTGGGCGGAATAAGACTCCACGGCGGCGGCGAAGGCGAGGACGTCGCCCGTCTGCCAGCCGTCGGCGGCGTGGACGGCGCTGAGCGTCATCTCGCCGGTGGTGACGGTGCCGGTCTTATCGAGGATCACCGCATCCGCCTGGCGGGTCGACTCGAGGACCTCGGGGCCGCGGATTAAAAGGCCCAGCTGGGCGCCGCGCGAGGTGCCGACGAGCAGTGCCGTCGGCGTGGCCAAGCCCAAAGCGCACGGGCAGGCGATAATCAGCACGGCGACCGCGGCCATGAACGCCCACTGAAGGCTCTGGCCGGCGAGAAGGTGGGCGACAAACGCGATAATCGAGATGACGATGACCGTCGGCACGAACACCGCCGAGATGCGATCGACCAGGCGCTGGACCGGGGCCTTCTTCTGCTGCGCCTCGGTGACCAGCCGGGCCATCTGCGCCAGGGTGCTGTCCTTGCCGGTGCGGGTCACGCGCACCAGCAGGCGCCCGGAGGCGTTGATCGTGGAGCCGGTGACGCTATCGCCGACGGTGACCTCGACGGGCACGGACTCGCCGGTGATCATCGACTCGTCGACCGCGGAGGAACCCTCCGTGACCACGCCGTCCGCGGCGATCTTTTCCCCGGGGCGCACGACGATGATGTCTCCCGCCGCGAGCTGGTCGGCAGGCTGGCGGGTTTCGGCGCCGTCGATAAGCACCGAGGCATCCTTGGCGCCGAGGCTGAGCAGTGAGCGCAACGCCTGCGAAGACTGGCCCTTGGCGCGGATCTCGAACCAGCGGCCGAGCAGCAGGAAGGTGATGACGACGGCGGTGGTCTCCAAGTAGATCTCGTCGCCCGCGTGCTCATCGGGCAGCAGCGACATCTGCATGGTCATGCCGGGCTCGCCGGCGTCGCCGAGGAACAGCGCCCAGATGCTCCAGACGTAGGCGGCTGTGGTGCCCAGCGAGATGAGCGTGTCCATGGTGGTCGCGCCGTGGCGCAGGTTGATCAGCGTGTTGCGGTGAAAGGGCAGCCCGCCGACGACGTAGACGAGCGTGGTCAGGGTGAGCACCGCCCACTGCCAGTTGAAAAACTGCAGCGCCGGGATCATCGACAGCGCGACGATCGGGACCGTGAGTATGGCCGAGAAAATCAGGCGGCTGCGGATGTCGCGGGCCTCGGAGGAGTGGGCGGCTTCGAAGCGGTCGGTGTCTGCGCCTGTGTCGGCGCCTGTGGCTTCTTCGTCGAGCGGGAACGCGCCGTAGCCGGCCTTCCGGATGGTGGCGATGAGATCATCCGGGGTGGTTGTCGACGGGTCATAGGTGACCGCGGCGGATTCGGTCGCGTAGTTGACGCTGGCCTGCGTGCCTTCGAGCTTGTTGAGCTTGCGCTGCACGCGCGAGGAACAGGACGTGCAGGTCATCCCGGTCACGCCCAGGTTGATCAGAATGTTGTCTGGGGCAGCCATAACCGCAAGTCTATACCCCTAGGGGGTATTAGGAAAGGGAGTAGCCGGCCTCGTCGACGGCGGCGGCGACCTGCGAGTCGTCGAAACCCTCGCCGGTGACGGTGACCGCGCCGGTGGTGTGATCAGCGCTGACCGCGGTGACGCCGGGGATCTCCGCGATCTCTTCCTGAACGGAAAGCTCGCAGTGACCGCAGGTCATACCGGTGACGGTGTAGTTCTTGGTCTCAGCCATGGGGGATCCTTTCTGTGCTTTTCTGGACGGTTTATCTGGCACCTTTCGTGGCCCCAGCCTATCCGCCGGAGCGGGCGGTGATCGCGGTGTCCGCCGTCAGCGAACTCGGTTATTAATCGCGGCGGGAATGATTGGCGGGATTGTACGGTTGTAGCCGAACACAACCTTGTCATCGAGTTACGTGCAGTAACGATTTAAGGAGAGACTTCATGGCCACCATTGATGTCACCGAGGAGAACTTCGAGAAGACCGTGAGCGCCGACGGCATCACCATCGTCGACGCCTGGGCCGATTGGTGCGGGCCCTGCAAGCAGTTCGCCCCCACCTTCGAGAAGGCCTCGGAAAACCACGAGGACGTCACCTTCGCGAAGCTGGACACCGAGAACAACCAGCAGCTGGCCGCCGCCCTGCAGATCCAATCCATCCCGACGCTGATGGCCTTCCGCGACGGCATCCTCGTCTTCCGCGAGGCCGGCGCACTGCCCCCGGCTGCCTTCGAGGACCTCATCACCCAGGTCAAGGGCCTGGACATGGATGACGTGCGCAAGCAGGTCGCCGAACAGCAGAAGCAGGCCGAGGGCGAGAACTAAGCTCTCGTACCAACTGCGCGCTCTCACCCGGTCGCAGCTGCCCTTAGCCTCACGGCGGGCGGCGCGCCGGGTGATTCGTTTGTAGGCTGGAGGCAACTTCAGGCGCTATTGCCTGCGTAATGCTGCCGATAGAAAGTAGGTCCGAGACTCATGGCGAACCCGTTCAGCAAGGGTTGGAAATACCTCATGTCCTCGCTCGATCAGAAGATCGACGAGAACGCCGACCCGAAGGTGCAGATCAAGCAGGCCGTCGACGCGGCCAAGCAGCAGCACCGGGAGATCTCTGAGCAGGCCGCGCAGGTCATCGGTAACCAGCGTCAGCTCGAGATGCAGCTGGACCGGCTGGTGAAGTCTCAGGCCGATTACCAGAAGAAGGCCCAGACCGCCCTGCGCATGGCGGACGAGGCCGCCGCCAACGGCGACGAGGCCAAGGCCGCAGAGCTCAACAACACCGCCGAGGTCATCGCCTCCCAGCTTGTGACCGTCGAGCAGGAGCTCGAGAACACGAAGCAGATGCACGCCTCAGCCACGCAGGCTGCCGAGCAGGCGAAGCAGCAACAGCAGCAGTCCGAGGCGCGGCTGCAGCAGCAGCTCGCGGAGGTGGACAAGCTGCAGGCCCAGGCCGACCAGGCGAAGATGCAGGAAAAGAACGCCGAGGCCATGGACTCGATGAAGCAGTTCAGCGACGACGACAGCGTGCCCACCCTCGACGGTGTGCGCGACAAGATCGAGCGTCGCTACGCCGATGCCCTGGGCGCCCAGGAGCTCACCGAAAACACCGTCCACGACCGCATGGCCGAGATCTCCATGTCAGGCCGCGACATGGCCGCGACCAGCAAACTCGACGAGATTCGCGCGTCGATGAACAAGGAGCTGGACTCGGGCTCCGCCGACTCTGGCTCGACGTCCCGCCAGGACGAGATCGTGGCGGAGATCGAGGCCGAGATGGAGGCGGAGGCGGACGGCGATGCGAACGGCGAGACGCCGTCCGCGAACAAGGACTAGTCCGTCCTAGTCCGTCCGGTTGATGTTGATCAGCACGCCGCGGATGCCGGAGTGAAAACCGTCGCGCAGGTTGACGCGCTGGTTTTCACTCAGGGTGTATTCGTGCAGCGTCTCGCACGCGAACTGCAACAGCGGACGGTCGATCTCTGGGGGCAGCCCGCCGCCGGAGAGCAGGTGGGCGCTGTCGCGCTGGTGGCTGGTGGCGGCGTTGTCGAACCACCAGGTGGCGTACTGCTGGCCGACGTCGAAAGGCGTCTGGAACCCAGCCGAGGTCCACACCTCTTCGGGCAGCGGCACATAGCGCGAGCGCAGCTTGCGACGTGGCGCCATCATCGACGGCTTCGGCGCCGAGCTCGTGCGGTTCATGTTGGCCGGCGAGGGTTTCGGCGTCGACTTCTGCTTCGCGATCTCCGCCTCAGCCTCGGTCGGCTCATCATTCGGTTCGCTGACCTCGTCCGACTTCTTGACCTTCGCCTCGCCCGCGGCGGCCGGAGGTTGCTGCGCCGACGGCGTCTGCGGGGTGGCGGCGTCCTCCGCCGGTCGCTCCTCGCTGGAGACCGGCGGCTCGGCGGCGGTGCTGTCGTACTGCGCGGTCGGCGTCTCGGGGTGCAGCGGCGAACCGGCAGGCACCGGCGTCATGCCCGGATCCTCGACGGGCTCGGCGTCATCGATGGGCCGCTCGCGTATCGACGGCGGCAGCGGCCCCTCCAGAACCTGCAGCTGCATGGCATCCGCGAAGTCCTCGCGCGGGTCGAGGATCGTCGTCGAATCACAGGCGTGGCGCAGCGCCGAGGACATGGAGTCCCAGCCGAAGCCGTAGAGGTGTACGCGCACTCCGTGGTGGGTGGCCTCCTGGACGCCGGGGATCATGTCGGCGTCGCCGGAGACGAGCACGATGTCCGAGACCTCCCGGCGGTAGCCGGTGATGACCATATCCGCGACCAAACGCGTATCGACGCCCTTCTGCGTCCGCCGTTCACCCCACTCGATGAGTTGACCGGTGCGCAGCTGGACTCCGTCGCACGAGCGCAGCGAACGCTGGTAGCGGTGCGGGCCGGAATCCGGGATGCCGTCGTACCAGTTCTGGCGGTGGATGGGCTGGCCGAGTTGTTCCTTGATCATGTTCCCGAGCACGGCCACGACCTCGGGAAGATCGATCTCTAGCTGAGAACGTGCCCCCGTTTCCCACGAGTTATAAAAGCTCGCGAGCAGGTAAGAGGTGTCGACGAAGACGGTTGTACGTTCAAGCATGGCTCCTAATTTCCGTGTTCTCTCTAACTAAAAGGCATTCGTTTGCACTTCCAGCATGCCGGAAAAGCCTGCCCACGTCGATGTTTGCAGGCTGGGGACTTGCGTAAAACTTCCGCGCCGCCTTTTGCGGTTGCGTTGAGGATCCCGCTGGCTCTAGGTTCATTAGTGAGTTAACTAACCGATGAACAGGTAGGGCACGCCCCATGGATAACTCCGCTGACCCGCTTTTTCGCCAAATCGCCGAACTCATCGAGGACTCCATCGCTGATGGCTCCCTCGATACCGGCGACCGGGCCCCGTCGACCAATGAGCTGGCCGCTTTCCACTCCATCAACCCGGCCACTGCTCGGCGCGGGCTCAACCTCCTCGTCGACTCCGGGATCCTAGAAAAGCGTCGCGGTATCGGCATGTTCGTTGCCGCGCAGGCCCGGCAGCGGGTGCTCGCCCGCCGCAAGGAACAGTTCGCGGCCACGTTTCTCGCGCCGCTTATCGACGAAGCCGTCCGCCTCGACTTCACCAGGGCGGCGCTGCACGAGTTGGTGGACAGAGTGGCAGAAAGCCGCGGCATGTACATCTAGCGTGCGGATTGCTGCGGTGATTAATGGTGGCACCATGCTCGCCATAAAGGTGAAAAATAACCCGATGACCTGCCAATTTTGCTTCCTTGAAGGTCTTGTGTAGCTTTATCTCCGTCGCCGACGAGGCCACAGACCGAAAGGTCAATGGCTTCCAGGTAGACAGGAGATGAACTCCAGGTTGACTTCAAAGAAAGTTAGCTGCTAAGGTGAATCTCCGGCCCGCGAGAGCGGAGCCAATGTTGTGTGAGAACTCGATAGTGTGCCAATAGTTTTTGTTGTCCCCGCCTTTGTGTGTGGTGTGGCATCTTGCCCTTTTTTGGGGTGTGTGCCGGGGTCAACCACTGTGATGCTGCATGCGTTTGTTTCGTGTGTGGTGTGCTCTCGTTGCCTGGGGGTTGGTTGGCTTTTTGTTTTTGGCGCATGGATGTTGTGTCTGCTCACTTTTTGTGGGTGGGGATTTTTAGCGTGTGGTTGTGTTTGTCTCGTCGATGGCATGATCATGCGTGTTTGTTCATGTAATTTTTGGATTTACACACACTGTGTGACTGTTTTGTTGTGTGGTGTGTGTTTGTCAGGTTTGGGCTTTTCACGAGCCTTTTGTTTTTGTGGAGAGTTTGATCCTGGCTCAGGATGAACGCTGGCGGCGTGCTTAACACATGCAAGTCGAACGGAAAGGCTAGTGCTTGCACTGGTACTCGAGTGGCGAACGGGTGAGTAACACGTGGGTGATCTGCCTTGTACTCTGGGATAAGCCTGGGAAACTGGGTCTAATACTGGATAGGACTGCACTGTAGGGGTGTGGTGGAAAGCTTTTGCGGTATGAGATGAGCCTGCGGCCTATCAGCTTGTTGGTGGGGTAATGGCCTACCAAGGCGGCGACGGGTAGCCGGCCTGAGAGGGTGTACGGCCACATTGGGACTGAGATACGGCCCAGACTCCTACGGGAGGCAGCAGTGGGGAATATTGCACAATGGGCGCAAGCCTGATGCAGCGACGCCGCGTGGGGGATGACGGCCTTCGGGTTGTAAACTCCTTTTGCCGCTGACGAAGCCCTTTTGGGGTGACGGTAGGTGGAGAAGAAGCACCGGCTAACTACGTGCCAGCAGCCGCGGTAATACGTAGGGTGCGAGCGTTGTCCGGAATTACTGGGCGTAAAGGGCTCGTAGGTGGTTTGTCGCGTCGTCTGTGGAATTCCGGGGCTTAACTTCGGATGTGCAGGCGATACGGGCAATACTTGAGTGCTGTAGGGGAGACTGGAATTCCTGGTGTAGCGGTGAAATGCGCAGATATCAGGAGGAACACCGATGGCGAAGGCAGGTCTCTGGGCAGTGACTGACGCTGAGGAGCGAAAGCATGGGTAGCGAACAGGATTAGATACCCTGGTAGTCCATGCCGTAAACGGTGGGCGCTAGGTGTGAGGGGCTTTCACGTTTCTCGTGCCGTAGCTAACGCATTAAGCGCCCCGCCTGGGGAGTACGGCCGCAAGGCTAAAACTCAAAGGAATTGACGGGGGCCCGCACAAGCGGCGGAGCATGTGGATTAATTCGATGCAACGCGAAGAACCTTACCTGGGCTTGACATGCACTGGATCGCTGCAGAGATGTAGTTTCTCTTTGGAGTCGGTGTACAGGTGGTGCATGGTTGTCGTCAGCTCGTGTCGTGAGATGTTGGGTTAAGTCCCGCAACGAGCGCAACCCTTGTCTTATGTTGCCAGCATTTGGTTGGGGACTCATGAGAGACTGCCGGGGTTAACTCGGAGGAAGGTGGGGATGACGTCAAATCATCATGCCCCTTATGTCCAGGGCTTCACACATGCTACAATGGTCGGTACAACGGGTGGCGATGCCGTGAGGTTGAGCTAATCCTTTAAAGTCGGCCTTAGTTCGGATTGGGGTCTGCAACTCGAGCCCATGAAGTCGGAGTCGCTAGTAATCGTAGATCAGCAATGCTGCGGTGAATACGTTCCCGGGCCTTGTACACACCGCCCGTCACGTCATGAAAGTTGGTAACACCCGAAGCCCACGGCCTAAACCTTTTTGGTGGGGAGTGGTCGAAGGTGGGATCGGCAATTGGGACGAAGTCGTAACAAGGTAGCCGTACCGGAAGGTGCGGCTGGATCACCTCCTTTCTAAGGAGTTTTTGTGTGCCCACAGGCTTTTGTGGGTGTGTGGTTGAGTGACCGTGTGTGTTGCTGCCACGTTATTGTTTTTCGGCGTGTGAAACACACCTGGGTGCGTTTGTTGCGTGCTGGTGGGGTGTCATGTCATGTGTGGGGGCAGCAAAGGGTTTTTTAAGTGACTGTTGGCATGCTGTTGGGTGTCTGGGGCAACATTGTTCCCTGTTGTGCATCATTGATGATTGATTGCCTTGTTGTGGGTGGTTGGTTGTTGGTGGTGGTGTTGTGTGAGAACTGTATAGTGGACGCGAGCAATAATGATTTTCTTCTATTAAGGCACACTCGCTTGCTTTGGTGGGTGGGTGTGTTGTTCTTAGTGTTTTTTGTTCTGGCGTATCTTGTGTGTGTTTGTTTTAGGCGCATGGTGGATGCCTGGGCATGCTGAGCTGATGAAGGACGTGTGAGGCTGCGTTATGCCTCGGGGAGTTGCCAACAAAGCGTTGATCCGAGGATGTCCGAATGGGGTAACCCGGCACTCGTTGTGGGGTGTCACCAACATGTGAATGCATAGTGTGTTGGGGGTGACGCGGGGAAGTGAAACATCTCAGTACCCGTAGGAAGAGAAAATAATAATGATTCTGTTAGTAGCGGCGAGCGAACGTGGATGAGGCTAAACCGTGTGCGTGTGATACCTGGCAGGGGTTGCGTATGCGGGGTTGTGGGCCATGACTGTTCATGCGACTGTCATTGTGTGGTGTTGCTGGTGTGGTTAGTGGAACTGCCTTGGGATGGGTGACCGGAGTAGGTGAGAGTCCTGTACATGAAGACCATGATCAGTGGCATTGGTTGTGTGCCCGAGTAGCAACGGGCTCGTGGAATCTGTTGTGAATCTGCCGGGACCACCCGGTAAGCCTGAATACTCAGTGTGACCGATAGCGGATTGAGTACCGTGAGGGAATGGTGAAAAGTACCCCGGGAGGGGAGTGAAAGAGTTCCTGAAACCGTGTGTTGACAATCCGTCAGAGCCCTTTTTTGTTGGGGTGATGGCGTGCCTTTTGAAGAATGAGCCTGCGAGTCAGCGGCATGTCGCGAGGTTAACCCGTGTGGGGTAGTCGTAGCGAAAGCGAATACTTTTTGTGTGTTTTTAAGTGGCATGTTCTGGACCCGAAGCGGGGTGATCTACCCATGGCCAGTGTGAAGCAAGGGTAAGACTTTGTGGAGGCGCGAACCCACTTAGGTTGAAAACTGAGGGGATGAGTTGTGGGTAGGGGTGAAAGGCTAATCAAACTCCGTGATAGCTGGTTCTCCCCGAAATGCATTTAGGTGCAGCGTTGTGTGTGCTTGCCGGAGGTAGAGCGACTGGTTGGTTGAGCGGGACGATCATCTTAGCAATACCAGCCAAACTCCGAATGCCGGTGAAGTTTTAGCATGGCAGTGAGACTGTGGGGGATAAGCTTCATAGTCGAGAGGGAAACAGCCCAGATCGTCGGCTAAGGCCCCTAAGGGTGTACTAAGTGGAAAAGGATGTGTGATCGCGAAGACAGCCAGGAGGTTGGCTTAGAAGCAGCCATCCTTGAAAGAGTGCGTAATAGCTCACTGGTCGAGTGGTCGTGCGCCGACAATGTAGTGGGGCTCAAGTACACCGCCGAAGCCACGGCAGCAACAGTTGTGTTGTTGGGTAGGGGAGCGTCGTGCATGAGGTGAAGCTTTACTGTGAGGTGGGGTGGATTGTGTGCGAGTGAGAATGCAGGCATGAGTAACGAGTGTGAGGTGAGAATCCTTACCGCTGGATGACTAAGGGTTCCTGGGTCAAGTTCGTCTTCCCAGGGTGAGTCGGGGCCTAAGGCGAGGCCGACAGGCGTAGTCGATGGTTAACGGGTTGATATTCCCGTACCCGTGTGTGTGCGACCCTGATGAATCGGTGATACTAACCACCGCATGCTGCCTTTTAGCTAAGCATTTTTAATGTTTGGTGTTGGTGGTGTGTGGTGGGGCCTGATCTGGTAGTAGTCAAGTGATGGGGTGACGCAGTGGGGTAGCTACGCCACTTATTTGGATTGTGGTGCAAGCGTGTAGCACGGTGTGTTGGTAAATCCGTACACCTTTAAAGTGTGAGGCGTGATGCGTAGCCCTTTTGTGGGTGATGGTGGTGATCCTATGCTGTCGAGAAAAGCCTCTAGCGATGTACATGTACGGCCCGTACCCGAAACCGACACAGGTGGTCAGGTAGAAAATACTAAGGCGGTCGGGTGAACTGTGGTTAAGGAACTCGGCAAATTGGCCCCGTAACTTCGGGAGAAGGGGTGCCACTGGTGGTTGCTCACTCGTTGCGGTGGGTTGGCTTCTGGTGGTCGCAGTGAATAGGAGGGAGCGACTGTTTATCAAAAACACAGGTCTGTGCGAAGACGTTGAAGTTGATGTATACGGACTGACGCCTGCCCGGTGCTGGAAGGTTAAGAGGACCAGTTAGCATGCTTTGGTGTGCGAGGCTGAGAATTTAAGCCCCAGTAAACGGCGGTGGTAACTATAACCATCCTAAGGTAGCGAAATTCCTTGTCGGGTAAGTTCCGACCTGCACGAATGGCGTAACGACTCCCTTGCTGTCTCAACCACAGGCCCGGTGAAATTGCAGTACGAGTAAAGATGCTCGTTTCGCGCGGCAGGACGAAAAGACCCCGGGACCTTCACTATAGCTTGGTATTGGTGTTCGGCATGGTTTGTGTAGGATAGGTGGGAGACGTTGATGTAGCCACGCTAGTGGTTGTGGAGTCGTTGGTGAAATACCACTCTGATTGTGTTGGATGTCTAAACCTTGGCCCATGATCTGGGTTGGGGACAGTGCCTGGTGGGTAGTTTAACTGGGGCGGTTGCCTCCTAAATGGTAACGGAGGCGCCCAAAGGTTTCCTCAGCTTGGTTGGTAATCAGGTGGTGAGTGTAAGTGCACAAGGAAGCTTGACTGTGAGAGGGACTTCTCGAGCAGGGACGAAAGTCGGGACTAGTGATCCGGCATCTACTTGTGGTTGTGGTGTCGCTCAACGGATAAAAGGTACCCCGGGGATAACAGGCTGATCTTCCCCAAGAGTTCATATCGACGGGATGGTTTGGCACCTCGATGTCGGCTCGTCGCATCCTGGGGCTGGAGTAGGTCCCAAGGGTTGGGCTGTTCGCCCATTAAAGCGGCACGCGAGCTGGGTTCAGAACGTCGTGAGACAGTTCGGTCTCTATCCGCCGCGCGCGTTCAAGACTTGTGGAAGGCTGTCCCTAGTACGAGAGGACCGGGATGGACGTACCTCTGGTGTGCCAGTTGTTCTGCCTTGGGCATGGCTGGTTGGCTACGTGCGGGAGGGATAACCGCTGAAAGCATCTAAGCGGGAAGCCTGTTTCGAGATGAGGTCTTGTGTGAGGTTCCCTGTAGATGATGGGGTTGATAGGCCAGGGTTGTAAGCATTGTGAGGTGTTGAGGCGACTGGTACTAATTAACCGAATAACACACACGTGGTGTGTACGCCGCTAAGTGAGCAAGAAATACTAGTGAGATTGTTGTTGTTTGTGTCTGCTGTGCAGTGTCTGGCATGACACCGCCTGCCTTGTGGTGTGGGGTTTGTGTTGTCTTGTGGTTGTGTCGGTGGTTGATAGCGTCAGGGTCACGCCCGGTCCCATTTCGAACCCGGTAGCTAAGTCTGTGCGCGCTGATGGTACTGCACCTGGGAGGGTGTGGGAGAGTAGGTTGCCGCCGGCCACAATTGTGGTATGGATAAGTAAATGTGTGTGTGGTGGTCTGCCTGTGTACCTCTTGTTGGGGGTTGGGTGGGTCACCACACTCTTTTTTGTTTGTGTGTGGGGGTGTTTGGGGTTTTTAGGTGCGTGTGTAAGCCGGATTCTATGGGTTGCGGGGACCGCATAGGTGTACGGGATTTCTCTGGTGGAGGTGTGGAGTCGCTCTCTGGTTTTTACGCACGTTCGTAATTACAAATCAACAATCGCGGAGAACTTATAGGTGTACGAGACACACTGTCACGTGAGGCCTTGGTTTTTACGCGCGTGCGTAATCGGGAAGGGGTGAAACCCGGGGAATTCATAGGTGCGCGGGAAGGATTGTTACCTGAGGCCTTTGTTCATAACAGGCCCACCGCAGCGATCCTGCGAGCGGTGACAGCCCCAGGGGTACTATGCCGCCGCATAGTGCGGAGCGAGTTTTTACGCACGGGCGTGATCCGGATCCAATGGATTCCGGGGAACCTATAGGCATACGAGTGTCATTGGTATCACGGAGTTGATCCCACGACCAGAACAACCCCAGAATTCCTATGCCGTGGCATAGAGAATACGGCGGTGGATGGCAGACCCACCCCTTCGGTAACCGTAGTGCCAGCTTGCCGCCGTTTCGTGATGGGTTTTACGCACGTGCGTAAAACAGGGTTGGCTGTTGGAGGAGTCACTCGGCCGTTCGTCCATAACAGGGCCACCGCAGCTACTCTGCGAGCGGAAACAGGCACGGACTCTCTATGCCGCCGCATAGTGGGGCCGAAAACTTTACGCACGTGTGTAATCGGAAATCTATGGATTCCGGGGAACTGATAGGCGCACGACACACACTGTCACCCGAGGCCCCTGGTTTTTACGCACGTGCGTAATCCGGATCCGATGGATCCCGGGAGGCGCATAGGTACGCGAGAACCCTCTGGTGGAGTTACGGAGTCGCTCTCTGGTTTTTACGCACGTGCGTAATCAGGAATCAATGGATTCCGGGGAACCTATAGGCATACGAGTGTCATTGGTATCACGGAGTTGATCCCATGACCAGAACAACCCCAGGTTGACTATGCCGCGGCATAGTGCGAGCCGAAAACTTTACGCACGTGCGTAATCGCATATCAATGAAACGCGGAGAACTCATAGGTCTACGAGACGCACTGTCACCCGCAGCCTCTGATTTTTACGAACGTGCGTAATACTCCGAGGTAACTATGCGACCGCATAGAGATCGGAACCTCGGGGGAATCATGAAAGCAGTTCGTGGGTTCGAATCCGTTCCGTTTACACACTTGCGAAACTATTGACGCATTATGCCGTGGCATAGAAATCCCGGCGCTGTGCCCCCCGGACTCCCAGCACGGCTCGCATCGATCATCCCTAAGCTCTCCGTTGCAGCCCGCGTCAAAGCGCACAGCACGCGCACGGTTATTCCGCCTTGAAAACAAGGAGGTAGCCGACGAAGGATAGAGAACGCCTTAAAGCGCTAGCATTTCACCCAGAGTTCATCGGCCGGATACCTAGGGTCCCTACCGTACCCATAGGAACAGTTAACCGAACTGAACAAAGGATGTTCACCGTGCGCTCCCGCATCGCCGTCGTCACCGCTTTCTCCCTACTTACACCTCTCGTAGCCGTGCCCTCCCATGCGGAGGAGGACCTCGGCTCCCGCTTCAGCCTTGGCGTTCTGCCGGACACCCAGTTCTACGCCCGGTACGGAACCGAGGCCGCCGGCGACATCTTCGGGTCGCGCTACGGGTCGAACCCCTACGACGTGCAAACCCAGTTCTTCGCCGACAACCACGCGAAGCTGAACATGCCGTTTGTTACGCATCTCGGCGACGTCGTCGACGAGCCCGAGGACGACGCCAGCTGGGACGTCGCCTCCAACGCGATGCAGCGACTGGAGGCCGCGGACGTGGACTACTCCGTCCTGCCCGGCAACCATGACCTAGATATGCGGGGAGAGGCCTCCGCCTTCGAGACGTACTTCCCCGAGTCCCGCGCCGCAGAGAACGAGACGTTCGGGGACGCCATGTTTCAACGACCGACGGCCAGAAGCTCGAGTCCGAATACCACATCTTCGAGGCCGAGGGGCAGCAATGCCTCGTCCTCGCGCTCGGCTTCCGCGCCCCCGACGACACCCTAGATTGGGCGCAGAGCATTATCGACGCCCACCCCACCCTGCCGGTCATCCTCACCGCCCACGAGGTCTCGAATATCGACGGCGAGGGTAACGTGTTCTACTCCGAGGACTACGGCGAGCACCTGTGGGACCGGTTGATCCGCAAAAACGACCAGATCTTCCTCACCCTCGGCGGCCACCACCACGGCGCCGGCTACCACGTGAGCACCAACGACGCCGGCAACCAGGTGATCAACATCCTGCAGGACTACCAGATGGCCTATCTCGGTGGAAACGGCCTCGGCGGCCTAATCCAGTTCGACCTGAGCGGTAACACGCTCGACATGACCGCGTTCTCCCCCTGGGTGCAGTCCAAAGACCGCTCCCAGCTGACCCAGTTCGACGAGCTCCTGCCCGACGGCGCCAGCGACAGCTACTCGATCCCGCTCAACTTCGATGAGCGCTTCGCGGGTTTCAACGAGGAGTGGCAGCCTGGCGAGGAAGACGACCCCGACTACACCGCTGTGCTGCGCGATACCGTGAGCGAGGGCTACACCCCACACCAGATCACCGAGGCCGACAGGCCGCGCTCCACCGAGGACTATGCCCACGTCGAGGGCACCGCCGTGCACTGGCGCCCCGGCATGGCCGAGTTCAACGGCAAGCGGTTCGGTGAGGGCGAGGCTGTGCCGGCCGGGTCGGTTGTGCCGGACGTCGTGAAGCCGCAAAACATGACGCGCGTGCCGCTGAAGCCGGGCACCACCGAGGAGATGGTGACCTACACGAAGGACAAGCACCCGTTGAGCGCGGACGCGGGCTCGCTGCGTTTCGACGAGCCGACGTCGGATCTGGCCGTCTCCTACTTCGAGACCGCCGCCGATGCCGCCATCAACTCGGAGAACTTCGAGAACGGTTACACGCTCGAGGCCTTCCTCAAACTCGACGAGAACTTCAACGGCGACGACAATGGCTGGTCCAATGCGCTCATCCGCAACGCGTCGGGTACCGACATCGACGCAGCGCTTGACGACGGCGACCCCGCCCAGATGCTCGGCGCCTCCAACCTGCGCGAACTGCGCTGGTACGCACTGGGCGAGAACGGGGAGGGCTTCTCCAACTGGACCCACGAGGTGCCCAAGGGCCGCTGGATGCACGTCGCCGTGGTCAACGACCCCGCCGATAAATCCGTGACCATGTATGTCGACGGCGCGCCCATGATGCGCGACGGTTATGGCCCGGTGGGCATGGCCGGGGAGGCCTTCTCCTGGTTGCTCGGCACCTCCGCGTGGGAGGGCATCAAGCAGGACGGCTGGTACGGCTCCATCGGCGAGGTCCGCATGGTGGACCACCCGATTGGCCCGGACCAGTGGCTGACCGCGCGGGCCGCCACGGCGCCAGAGACGGGATCCTCGGCGGAAAAGGTGGCTCTGTGGGCTGTGGTTGGTGGCCTCATCGCGATCATCGCCGTGTGCCTAGGCGGGGCGTTCGCCCCGCTCGCGGAGCAGATCAGGGAGATGCTGCGGCGCTAGGGCGCTGGTATCACGTAGACTAACCCTCGAATGTGACCGCAACCACATTGAGGGTAGATTATGAGCAGGAAAAAATCCGGCTGGCTGGGGCCGGGACTGCTGATCAGCGCGTCCTTCATCGGCCCCGGCACCGTCACCACGGCGACCGTCACCGGCGCGAGTTATGGCTTCGCGCTCACTTGGGCGGTGGCCTTTTCCATTATCGCGACCATCATCCTGCAGGAGATGTCCGTGCGCCTCGGCCTGAGCGCACGGTTGAGCACCGGCGAGGCGCTGCGCGCAACGTTTAGCAACAAGGCCGCCAGGGTGGCGATGATCGCCCTGGTCGTCGCCGCGATCGGCGTCGGCGGCGCCGCCTACGCCGGCGGGGACACCACAGGCACCTCGCTCGCCTTAAGCTCCGTGACCGGCCTGCCGGTGCCCGTGCTGGCCGGCATCATCGCGGCGGTCATCATCGCGCTTTTGCTCTCCGGCAGCTACAAGCTGCTGGAGAAGGTGATGTCCGTGCTGGTGATCCTGCTGGCGGCGGTGTTCCTCGTCACCGTCGTAGCGGTCAAACCGGACCTCGGGGCCCTGCTGCGTGGGACGTTCGTGCCCACCATCCCGGACGGGTCACTGCTGACGGCCATCGCGCTGATCGGCACCACCGTCGTGCCCTACAACGTCTTCCTGCACTCCAACCTGGTGCGCGAGAAGTGGGGCGCGGAGGACCCCGAGACCGCTCTGAAGAAGGGGCGGGTGGATAACGCTGTCTCCATCACGGTGGGAGGGCTGATCACCCTGGCGATCCTCTCGACGGCCGCCGCCGTCATGTTCACCCAGGGGCTTGCCGCCGAATCCGGCGCTGACCTCGCCGAGCCGCTGCGACCCACCCTCGGTGCGTTCGCACCGTGGGCGCTGGCGATTGGTCTGTTCGCGGCGGGGTTGACGTCGGCAATTGCGGGGCCTTTGGGCGCCGCCTACGCCATCACCGGCCTGCTCGGGTGGTCCTTCGACCTGAAGGACCCGAAGTTCCGCGGCATCTTCTTAGTCGTGGTGATCGTGGGCGCGGTCATCGCTATCACTGGCGCCAACCCTATCCAGGTGATCATCCTGGCGCAGGCCGCTAACGGCGTGCTTTTGCCCATCATCGCGTTCTTTCTGCTGGTCACCATGAACAACAGGCGCGTCCTCGGCGAACACGCCAACGGTGCCACCGCGAACATCCTCGGCGGCGCCGTCTTCCTGATCACGCTGGTCCTCGGCGGGATCACGCTCTACGACCTGGCCTAAAGGCGGCCTAGTAGGAGCTGAAACCGTCCTCGCTCAGCGTGTGCCTCTCCTCGCCCGTGATCGCCGGGTTGAACACGCTGACCAAGACGAGGTCCTCGTCCTTGCCGCCGCGCAGAATGTGCGGGTCGTGCTCGTCGAGCACGTAAATCGTGCCCGGGGTGATGGGGTAGACGGTGCCGTCGGTATCCTCCACCTCGCCGGAACCGCTGATGCAGTAGCAGGCCTCTAAGTGATTGCGGTACTGCAGGCGAGACTCAGAGCCGGCGCGCACCACCGTGTGCGCCACGGCGAAGCCCATGTTGTCTTTCGCGGTCAGCAGACGCTCGCTGGTTCCGCCACCCCACTCGACGGTGGGGACGTCAGCTCGGGAACGGGTGAACATGATGTGCCTCCTTCGGGTTGGTGTGTGGGCCAGATTACGCAAAGGTGCTTTGCGACGCTCGGCCTCCGCCCCGCACCGCATCTACTCACCCACACGCGACAACCGACGGCGGGCTTCAGCCATCGTCTCTTGACCCTTGCAATACGTGAAACGCACCAGGTGGGACCACTTCTCCGGGTGATCGGCGAAGACCTCCACCGGAATCGCCGCCACCCCGTACTTTTCGATCAGTGCCCGGCACCAGTCGGCGCCTGTCTGGGAGGGTGAGAGGTGGGTGGTGACGTCGGCAAGCAAGAAGAACGTGCCCTGTGAATCGAGCACCTTCAACCCCGCCTCGCGCAAGGAGGAGGCCAATAGGTCGCGCTGCTCTTGAAGGCTCGAAACCATAGAAGAAACCCAGCCCATTTCCTCCCGGAGCGCATAAGCGATCGCCGGTTGCGCAGGGGTGAAGCCGACGAACGTCAAATACTGCTTCGCCGCCGTGACCTCGGCAATCAACCGTGTGGGCCCCAGCGCCCAACCGGTTTTCCAGCCGGTCACGGCGAAGGTCTTCGCAGCCGAACCGACGGTCACCGTACGCTCGGGCATGCCGGGGTAGGCGGCCGTCGGTACATGACGCCTGCCGTCATAGACGAGGTATTCGTAGGCCTCGTCGGAAAGGACCGTGAGATCGTGCTCGCGGCAGACACCCGAGAACTCGGTGAGATCCAGCACCGCCCCGGTGGGGTTGTGCGGATTGTTGATGATGACGAGGCGGGTGGAGGGGGAGATGGCCCGTCGGAAAGCGTCCGTATCAATCTGCCACCCGGAATCATCGTGGATGAGCGGGACCGACACCCGCCGCCCGCCGGCCAGGTCGATGGCGGCGGCGTAGGCGTCGTAGTAGGGCTCGAAGCAGATGACCTCATCATTGGGGCCCACCTGGCTGAGCACCGTCGCGGCGATCCCCTCGGTGGCACCCACGGTGGCGACGATCTCCGTCTCTGGATCGAAGCTTAAGCCATAGTTGCGCTCGCGTTGTTCGGAAACCGCAGTGAGAAACGTGGGTAAGCCGCGCAATGGGGCGTACTGATTATTTCCGTTCAGGATCTCTTGGCTGGCGATGGACAGCATGCGCTCGGGGCCGGAGAAATCCGGAAAGCCCTGCCCGAGGTTGATCGCGTCGTGCTGCGCGGCGAGCGCGGTGATGGTGGAAAAGATGTTGTCGGCCATAGCGTGTCACCAACGGTGGGTCTCGAATGTGCGGTCAGTGTGGTCGATGGGGTCCCGGAAGGAAAGGCGCCGGGCGGTCAAGCGTAGCGGGGCACAGAAGTCCTCGTCCTCGGGATCGAGGGGAGTGGGGTAGGCGCCGTCGCCGAGGATCGGCACGCCGGCGGTCCACATGTGCAGCCTCAGCTGATGCGTCCGGCCCGTGTGCGGGTGCAGCTCGTAGCGCGCGAGCGGCGGCTGCGGGCCGTGGATGGCTTCGAGGCGGCGCTGTTCTGCGCTGCCGATCCGGTCGACTCGGGCGAGGAGGGTGCGGGCGTTGGCGGGGCCGTCGATAAGCTCCGCCTGGTAGCGCCCGGGCTCCTTGTGAATGCGATTCTCCCAGGTGATGGGGGAAGCTTCGGCCAGTTCGGGCGAGTAGGGCGCGATCGCCTCGTAGACCTTTTCTACCTTCCGCTCCGCGAAGAGGCGCTGATAGGCGCTGCGGATTGCGGGGTATTTCGTGAAGACCAGCAGCCCGGCGGTGAGGCGGTCGAGGCGGTGCGCGGGCACCAAGAGGTTATTTCCAGTCGCGCGGCGCAGGCGCACGGTCGCGGTCTCGGTGATGTGCTGGGCGCGGGGCATCGTCGCGAGGAAGGGAGGCTTATCGACGACCATAAGCCGCTCATCCTCGTGGACCACGACGATCTCGTAGGGTACCGGTTTTTCGGGAGCCGGCATCCGGTAGAACCAGACGTCCGTGCCGGGCGGAACCGGGCTATCGAAGGCGAGCGGGCGCCCGCGGGAGTCGACCACTTCGCCGGCGGAAAAGCGGTTTAAGATGGCCTGGGTATCGTCATGGGGGTGGCGATGCCGCTGCGTCTCGATCAGCCGCGTGACGAACTGACCTGCAGTGATATCCATGACGTCATGCGGTACGCGGACGCGGGTGGGGTTGAGGCCGTCGCGAATGGGCAACGGTGCTATGCTTTTGCGCATGAACTTAGAAGAGATCCTCCAGCCGGCTATCGAATTCTCCTCCGAGGGTATCGGAGCCGCCATCCTCGAGTTTTTCAAGTTCCTCTACGAGCTGCTCTACCCGGCGAACGCGGAGGCTGCCCACCCGATCGAGATCCCGGAGTAAACTCATACCGCCTTTGTCTTCATTAGGTCATAGCCGGATCGCTTCCGTGGGTATATTGGGGAGTGGACAAAAAGGTTTTTGCCGTAGATCCTTCGAAAGGACGAGACAAAATGGCCAAGGAAGACATCGTCGTCGTTGCCGTTGATGGCTCTGACGCCTCCACCAACGCTGTCCGCTGGGCGGCTAACACCGCCATGAAGCGGGACATCCCGCTGCGCCTCGCAACCAGTTACACCATGCCGCAGTACCTCTACGCCGAGGGCATGGTGCCGCCGGACGAGCTGTTCTCGGACTTGCAGGCTGAGTCCATGGAGAAGATCGAAGCGGCCCGCGAGATCGCCCACGAGGTGGCCCCGGACATCCTCATCGGACACACCGTCGCTGAAGGATCGCCGATCGACATGCTGCTCGAGATGAGCCGTGACGTGACCATGGTGGTCTTAGGCTCCCGCGGCCTCGGCGGACTGTCCGGCATGGTCATGGGTTCGGTGTCCGCGGCGGTGGTCTCCCACGCTAGTTGCCCGGTGGTCGTGGTCCGCGAGGACAACCACGTGACCGAGACCAACAAGTACGGCCCAGTCGTCGTCGGTGTCGATGGCTCGGATGTCTCCCAGAAGGCCACCGAGTACGCGTTCGCTGAGGCCAACGCCCGCGGCGCGGAGCTCATCGCCGTGCATACCTGGATGGATATGCAGGCGCAGGCTTCCCTGGCCGGCGTGAACACCGCCCAGAACCAGTGGGAGGCCATCGAGAAGCAGCAGACTGAGATCCTGAGTGAGCGACTGGCTCCGCTGATCGAGAAGTACCCGGACGTGCGCGTGGGCAAGGTCATCGCCCGTGATCGCCCGGTGCGTGCTCTGACCGAGCAGGCTGAGGGTGCCCAGCTCCTCGTGGTCGGCTCCCACGGTCGCGGCGGGTTCAAGGGCATGCTCATCGGCTCGACCTCCCGTGCGCTGCTGCAGTCCGCGCCGTGCCCGATGATGGTGGTGCGCCCCGAGAGCGCTTAAGCGCCCGCCGAAAGGCTAACCCCGGGTTGCACCCCTGAACCTTAAAGGTATGATTTAGCCGGCCGTGCGTACGCCCAGCGTGCGTGCGGTCGCCTTCGCGTGCTCTTTACGGGGGGGATAACGCTAGATGCCCACCGTTTCTATGATTTGCCCCGCCGCCATAAGCGCGAAATGATGGACGGGCACTAAATACGACACATCTGATGAAAGGTGAACTGCAATGGTCTCACTGGGCGGATTTTTCGGCTGGATCATCCTGGGCGGCCTCGCCGGCTGGATCGCTTCGAAGATTAAGAGCGCAGAAACCGGGCTGCTGACCAACATCTTCGCCGGCATTGTCGGCGGACTGCTGGGTGGCTTCCTCATGGGCCTGATCTTCGACGTCGAGCAGTGGGGTATCTTCTTAAGCTTCCTCACCGCGATCTTGGGGGCGGTGATTCTCATCGCCTTGGTGCGCGGCATCAAGCGCTAGCTGCGCCGACCGCACGCGTATACCCCGCTTCGTAGCCATACGGGCGGGGTATTTTTCTATCCGTATTTTCTCCCCGTATTTTCTACCCTGTGGGACAAAACAAACCGGTTTGTCTATATTGTGGAGGAGAAGGAAGACAGGGCCTTTCAGAAAATCCTTTCAGGAAGGATGGTTCGAAGCCTCGTGGCTGCAGCAGGTGCCAGGAAGAAGACCAGTCGCCGCAACCGGCCGTCGCCGCGGCAGCGGTTGCTCACCTCGGCGACGGAACTGTTCACCACGGAAGGAATCCGGGTGATCGGCATTGACCGGATCCTCCGGGAGGCCGATGTGGCGAAGGCTTCGCTGTACTCGTTGTTCGGCTCGAAGGACAACCTCGTCGTCGCCTACCTGCAGCAGCTCGACGAAAAGGCCCGCGCCCGCTGGGCCCAGCGCACCCGTGACATGACGGACCCGCAGGACAAGCTGCTCGCGTTTTTCGACGAGGTTATCGAAACCGAGCCGGAGAAGAACTTCCGCGGCTCCTATTTCTTGAATGCCGCCAACGAGTACCCCAAGCCCGAGACCGAGTCCGAGAAGTGCATCGTCGACGCCTGCCTCGAGCATCGCCGCTGGATGCATGCCACCATGACCGAGGAGCTCAACCGGAAAAACGGCTACCCCTCGGCCACCCAGGCCAACCAGCTGCTCATCTTCCTCGACGGCGGCCAAGCCGGGGCCCGCCTGCTGCATGACACCGGCCCGCTCTACACCGCGCGCGACCTTGCGCGCCAGATGCTCAACGAGCCGCTGGCAGACTACTCCATCTGATACTGCGGGGCCTCGCCTTCAGCGGCCCGGCGCTTCTTCATCTTCTGGGCCCGCTCGCGCGATAGCTGGCAGCTGGCCAAGGCCTCTGCTTGCCGACGCTTCTTCCGCCGCGCCTTCTTCTCCGCCGCCTTATCCTGATCGCGCTTCTTCAGCTCCGCCTTCGCCTTCGCGCGCGTGGAACCGCGCTCTTTCGCACTGCGGATATAGTCGCGGTCTTCCTTCTTCGCCGCCTTCTTATCCCGCCGCGACTGCAGATGCTCTGCGCGCTGGCGCCGCCGCAGCTCGTGATGCTCCTCGGTCTCCGGCCAGCGGCGCTGCACCAGGGTGTTGAGCACCAGAGTCTGCACCACCATCCACAGGTTCGAGACCACCCAGTAGGAGACCAGCGCGAAAGGCAGCGGGCCGGCCAGCCCGAGCCACAGGATGAACAGCGGCAGAAGCCCCGTCATCACGATCATGAACTTGAACATCCCGCGGTTTAAGCGCATGGACCAGTCCATGTGCTTCCACGTGTTGTAGGTACCCGCACACAGGTTGGTGAAGGTCAGCAGTGCTGCGACGATCACAAAAGGAGCAACCACGGGGTGACCTCGGAGGCGGTGGTTCCGAGAATCGCCAAGCGTTCCTCCGTCATGGCGACGTAGGCTGGCACCGGCACCCCGAAGAGCTCTGTCTGCATGAACGAGACGAGATCCGCCTCGCTGAGCACGCCCAACCCGCCGTCGGCCCTTTCGTGGCCGGCGAGCATCTCGGGCCGCGACATCCACATGAGCAGCCGATACAGGCCGATGATGATGGGGATCTGCACCAGCGGCGGCACGCAGCCAACGAGCGGGTTGAACCCGTATCGCTTGTGCATCTCGCGAGTTTTCTGCCGCTTCTCGTAGAGCGCTCCCGGGTCGGTGGTATCGGCGTATTCCTCCTCCAGGGCCTGCTTCTCGGGGCGCATGAGGATCGTCTGGCGCGACGAGCGCTTCTGCGCCCAGAAGAACGGCAACAACAGGGTGCGTACTGTCACCACGAGGCCCACGATGGCGAGGATCCAGGCCATCGAGGCATCCATACCAAAAACGTTGTGCAGCAAAAGGTGCCACAGCTTGATGACCGCCGACACCGGATACGTGAGCACTTCGAGCATGCGCCACACTCTACTTCCTCCCGGCGGCGCGCACCGACCTACTGGGTACCATGAAAGCCCATGAGCACCCCCTTACCCGGCGTCGCCACGGACGAAGACGGCCTGCGCAACGGCATCCACATCTTCACCGCGGTGCTCCTGATGGTCGCGGTGGCGTCGTCTTTCCAAATGGCGCTTATCGACGCCGCCATCAACCTCATCCTCATTGCCGCCTTTGCGGCGGTCTACTTCTTAGGCTCCATCCCCGTGGACAGCTGGCCCGACGGCAAGAAGCAGGCCTGGATCGTCCTACTCACCGCCTTGTGGATCGGGGAGATGGTGGTCTCCCCGGTGGGCATCTACCTGGTGTTCACGCTCTTCTTCGTCTACCTCCAGGTGCTCGATGAGCTGCGCGGAGTCATCTCGGTGGTCTTCGCGGCGTCGGTCGCGGTGATCATGCAGATCCCCAACGGGCTGACCTTCGGCGGGATCATGGGTCCGGCCGTCTCCGCGGTGATCTCCCTGGCCGTCTACTACGCCTACCGATCGATCCAGCGCATCAGCAGCGAGCGCGAACAGCTGATCAACCAGCTCATGGACACCCGCGCGCAGCTCGCCCAGTCCGAGCACGACCAGGGCGTGATCGCTGAGCGCCAGCGCCTCGCCCACGAAATCCATGACACCGTCGCCCAGGGGCTCTCCTCCATCCAGCTGCTCCTGCACGCCGCTGAGCGGGAGGTGCGCGATACGAATAACGCGCACGCCCGCGACAACGCGCTCGAGCGCATCGACCAGGCGCGCCGGGCGGCCTCCGAAAACCTCGCCGAGGCCCGCGCGATGATCGCCGCGCTCACCCCCGACAGCCTGAGCCGCCACTCGCTGAAGGCCGCGCTCGAACGCATGGCGGACTCCTTCGGCCAGGCCGGCGAGCTCAGCATCGAGGTCGATATCGACGGTGAGGTGCGCGAACTGCCCATGCCCGTGGAAGCCGCGCTGCTGCGGATTGCGCAGGGGGCGGTGGGTAACGTCGTCAAGCACGCGGAAGCCAGCCGCTGCCGTATCACCGTCACCTACGAGGAGGACGAGGTGCGTCTCGACGTCGTCGACAACGGCCGCGGCTTCGACCTGCAGTCTGTGAGAACGCGCCGGGCGGAAATGGGTCACGTCGGGGTGGAGGCGATGCGGCGGCGCGCTGAGGAGCGGGGCGGGCAGTTGACGATGGAGTCGCAACCCGGCGGGCCGACGGCCGTCTCCGCGGTGCTGCCCACCCCAGTAGAGGGGTTCGACTAAAGTTTGAGCCAAACCCCACACAATGACGCAGTAAAGGAAGGACAGGCGAATGATCCGGGTACTGCTCGCGGATGACCACGAGATCGTGCGGCTAGGGCTGCGGGCGGTGCTCGAGGACGCCGACGACATCACGGTCGTCGGGGAGGTCGCCACCGCCGAGGCCGCGATCTCCGCGGCGCAGGCCGGCGGCATCGACGTGATCCTCATGGACTTACGCTTCGGCGCCGGCGTCGAAGGCACCAAGGTCACCGGAGGGGCCGAGGCCACCGCGACGATCAAGTCTTCGATGAGCACGCCGCCGAAGGTGCTCGTCGTGACCAACTACGACACCGACGCCGACATCCTCGGCGCCATCGAGGCCGGAGCCGTCGGTTACCTGCTCAAAGACTCGGATCCCGACGAGCTCCTCGCCGCCGTCCGCTCCGCCGCCGAGGGCGACTCGGCGCTCTCGCCCGGCGTGGCCGACCGCCTCATGATGCGCGTGCGCACCCCGCGGATGTCGTTGACGCCGCGCGAACTCGAAGTGCTCGGGCTCGTCGCCTCTGGGTCGTCGAACCGGCAGATCGGGCAAGAGCTCATGCTCAGCGAAGCGACCGTGAAATCGCACCTCGTGCACATCTACGACAAGCTCGGCGTGCGCTCGCGGACCTCCGCCGTCGCCGCCGCCCGCGAGCAGGGCGTGCTGTAGGTTCGTTTCTTGAGGGCTTGTGCTTCTCGACGGAGCGCCTCCGTTTCTGACTGAGCGTTAGCGCACTATGACGGTTGGTGCTGTGGGGTGGTGGTGGGGTGCGTGTTTTTGTGGCGGTGGCCGGGTGTTCATGCCGCGCTAACGCTGGTCGAAAAGAGTCCGTCAGAAAGGAGTACTGGTTTCGACCCCGTGGGACTCGTTTAGGGGCGACTCCTTTCGACCAGGCGTGCGAAAACGCTGCCTCCGTATAGCTATTGGGTCCTGCCTGGCTTTAGTCGCCGGCTTTTCGGCCCGCTTCTGCGGCGTTGGCTTGCAAATGCTTAAAGGATGATGCTTGAAGGGCGCGCCCTTTAAGGTTTTGCGCGAGAAAACGGGGCGATTTGGCGTCCCTCAAGGTTCTTCCTTCAAGCCTTTGCGTCCCAGCTGCGCAGGAGCGCCATGGGGGCGCACGGTAGGCGGAACCAGCCGATCTCTTCCGTATGCCGCGCTAACGCTGGTCGAATTCACCCCTATAGAAAGGAGTGCTGGTTTCGATCGCGTGGGACTCGTTTAGGACCGACTCCTTTCGACCAGGCGTGCGAAGCGCTGCCCAACCGTGCGAAGCGCCGCCCAACCGTGCGAAGCTAACCCGTGATCTTCGCCTGGATCTCGGCGGTGACCTTGTCGATGTCCGAGTTGATCGCGTTGTGCGCGCGGCGGCGCTGGTCGGCGGTCATGAATTCGGCGTTGTCGGTGGCGCTGCGCAGCTCGTTCAAGCGGTCGTCCATGTCGCGGCGGAAACCGGCGGGCAGGTGGGTGCCCTCGAGCGAGTTACGGATGCCCTGGATGCGGGCGTGCAGGCCGGCGCCGTGGCCGGAGAACTGCGCCAGCTGAGCGCGGGTGACACCGGCGCGCTTGGCGCGGGCGTTGGTGGTGGTGTCGCGCAGCTGGGTGATTCCGCGGTAGATGAGCGGAAGGAGCACGGGCAGGGCGATGCGCCCGGCCTTGAGGTAGCGGTTGACGTTGTCGGCGTTGAAACGGCCGTGCTTGCGCTTCTGGTATTCCGCCTTCGCGAGGGCGAGTTCGTGCTTGCGCTTGTTCTTCAGGCCCTTCTTTTCTGCCTTCAGCAGGGCCTTCTCCTGCTTGGCGAGAAGCTTCTCACGACGGTTAAGCGCCTTCGCGCTGGCCTGGACCTCCTGCCGGGCCTTCGTCTGCGCGGCCTTGATCTCGGCCTTGGCTTGCGAGCGCCGCTTCCTCAGCTTCTTCAGCACACCCATGGTCGTTGCTACCTCCGCGTTCATCGTGGTCGTCGTGGGGCTAAACATTAATGCGTTAATATCCGGGTACAACTGTACCCGTGTGTCCCGTCGCCGTGGCGGGACAAGCCGTACGTCGTGAACCCAGGAGACGCTCATGGCCGCAGACCGCACCTCCGCGGTCACCCCGTCGGACCTGGTGGGATGCCGTTTCCGTTATCCGCAGCGCCGCGCGCACCCGGAGATCGAGCCGCTGGATTCGGATAAGGCGAGGCGGGCGCGTCTGCACCTAGCGCGCGCGGAGGTCCTCGCGCTCTTGCCGGTGCGCCCCGCGTTGGGCGATGGCCGGCGGCGCGCGTTTTCGCGCATCGACCTCGACGCCGATGCCGAGGACGCCGACCTCGCCACGTTGGAAGCCCTCGCCGCCGAGCCCACGATCCTCACCGGCGCTGTGCTCACCGGGCGGGATAACGGCACCGACTGGCGGGTGCGCATGGACGCCCTCATCCGCACCGGCGAGGGCACCTACCGCCCGGTGTTGGTCTCCAATCACCGGGTCGCGCGTCCGCATGAGACGCGCACGACGCCGATGATCCCCACGCACCGCCTGGGCCTCGGCAAACCCGTCGAGGCCGGCTATCGGCTGCGCCACCATGTCTCGGACAGCCATCGCCTCGCCATGGCGGCCCGCGCGCTGGTGCGCATGGAGCTCGCGGACGCGAAAGGCGCACTCATTGGGCAGGATCGGAGGCGTGCTTTTGTCGTCGATACGCGAGCGTTGCAGCCCGCACTTGACGACACCCTCGCCGCCGGCTGGTCCACCCGGCCCCGGAGGCTGAAGGAGTGCGCGGGGTGCCGGTTTTGGGACCTGTGCCGTCCGCTGCTGGAAGAGGCCGACGATATCAGCCTCGTTCTGCCGGGCGATCGTGCGCGGACGTTCCGGGAGCGCGGGATTGAGACCGTCGGCGCGCTTATCGACGCCCGCCTCGGCGAACCCAGCGCCCTCGCCGCGGCCTGGCGCGCCGGGGTCCCGGTGTTGCGGCGCACGGAGCACGTCATGGGCCCGCGGGCGGACGTGGAGATCGACGTCGATATGGAGGCCTACCTCGACCAGGGGGCGTACTTGTGGGGTGCGTTCGACGGTGAGGACTACCACGGCTTCGTGACGTGGTCGGAGGTCGGCGGTGCCGCGGAGGCCGAGAACTTCGCAAAGTTTTGGGACTGGCTGATGCAGCGCAGGGCCCAGGCTCACCGCGCCCACCAGAGCTTCGCGGCGTATTGCTATAGCGCGCACGGCGAAAACCACTGGCTGCGGGCGTCCGCGCGCAGGTTCGCGGGCAGGTATAAGGGGGTGCCCTCGCTGGCGGAGGTCGAGGAGTTCATCGCGTCAGATGAGTGGGTGGATGTGTTCAGTTGGGTGCGTCGGCAGTTGGTGGGCACGGCGGGTATCGGGTTGAAGGTCGTGGCCCCGCAGGCGGGCTATCACTGGTCGGATGACGATGTCGACGGCGAGGAGTCCGTCAACGCACGGCGCATCGCGGTCGCCGGCGGCGCGGAGGGAGAGCGGGCGCGCGCCGAGCTTCTGCGCTATAATGCCGACGACACCCGCGCCACCGCCCGCGTGCGCCACTGGCTGCGCGAGGGCGCGCAGAACGTGCCCGTGCTCAGTGTCCCGGGGAGCGCTGGACCTGCAGGGCGATAGCCGTGCCGACCACGACGAGGAGGACCACCGCGGCCGTCGTGATGAAGCCGGGCCAGTGGAAGGCGGTGAACACCAGCCCGGCTATGCCGCCGATAACCGAGGAGCCCAGGTAGTAGCACATGAGATACATGCTGGAGGCCTCGGCGCGGTGCTGCGTGGCGATGACCCCGATCCGCCCGGAGGCCGTCGAGTGCATCGCGAAGAACGACGCGGTGAAGATGAGCAGCCCGACGAGCGTGAGTACCAGGTTCGGGATGGCTAAAAGCCACAGTCCGCACCACATGAACACCGCGCCGGCGGACATGATGAGGCCGCGGCCGTACTTGTCGGACAGCGCCCCCGCGCGTGCCGACGACCACGTCCCCGACAAATACATCAGAAACACCAGCCCGACGAGGCCGGGGGAGAGGTCGAAGGCGTCGATCATGCGGAAGCCGATGAAGTTGTAGACCGAGACGAAAACGCCCATGCCGACGAACGCGATGCTAAACAGCGCCGCCAGGTGCGGGTGGCGCCAGTGGCTGAGCACCGCGCGGGCCTCGGAGGAAAAAGAGATCCTTTTGGGGCGGAAGCGGCGCTGCTTAGGCAAAAGGATCGTCATGACGATGGCGCCGACGAAGGTGAGCGCGGTGAGCGCGAAGAGCGCGGGCCGCCAGTCGGTGACCTCCAAGAGGCCGGCGGGTAAGAGGCGACCGGAGAGCCCGCCGACGGTCGTGCCCGCCACGTAGAGGCCCATGGCGCGGCCCAAGTCGTCCTGGTGGAGCTCCTCGGAGAGCCAGGCCATGGCGACGGCGGGCACCCCGGCGGCGATGATGCCCTGGACGAAGCGCAGGGCGATGAGCCACTCCGCGTTCGGGGCGAGCGGCAGGATCAGCCCGAGCAGCGTGGCGCCGAGCGCGCAGGCGATCAACACGGGGGAGCGCCCGAGCTTCTCGGAGAGGATCGACGTCGGCACGATGAACAGCGCCACCGCGCCCGTGGTGGCCGAGACGGTCAGCGCCGCCGTCGTCGGGGAGATGTTGAGCTCGCCGGTCAGCACCGGCAGCATCGCCTGGGTGGCGTACATCGTCGCAAAGACGGCGAGCCCCGCGATGAGCATGGCCGTGGCGGCGCGCTTGTAGGCAGGCTCGCCGCGGCGGAGGCCGGCGGGGCGATCGTCGGGAAGTTCAGTGGCAGACATGGTGTCTTCTATTGTGCGTGAGCGGGTAGACACCGGGGGTGGGACAGGCCTCAGATACACAAAACCACCGCCAGAGGAATGCTCCTCCGGCGGTGGCGTGGGCTATGCCGAAAGCTCTTACTTGGCGTCGGCGTAGCGGGCGGCAACGTCGTCCCAGTTCACGACGTTCCAGAAGGCCTTGACGTAGTCACCCTTGACGTTCTTGTACTGGAGGTAGTAGGCGTGCTCCCACATATCCAGCATGAGCAGCGGGGTGAAGTCGACGGAGACGTTGCCCTGCTGGTCGGTCAGCTGCTGGATGATCAGCTTGCCAGCGATGTGGTCGTAGCCCAGGACGGCCCAGCCGGAACCCTGGATAGAGGTGGCGACACCGCCGAAGTGGGCCTTGAACTTCTCGAAGTCACCGAAGTCGCGGTTGATGGCCTCGGCCAGCTCGCCGGTCGGCTCGCCGCCACCGTTCGGGGACAGGTTCTTCCAGAAGATGGAGTGGTTGGTGTGGCCACCCAAGTTGAAGGCCAGGTTCTTGGACAGGGCGCGCAGCTTGTCCGGGTTAGCCTCGCCGTTGCGCTCCTCCTCGAGGGCCTCGAGGGCCGCGTTGGCGCCCTTGACGTAGGTGTTGTGGTGCTTGGAGTGGTGCAGCTCCATGATCTCGCCGGAGATGTGCGGCTCAAGAGCGTTGTAATCGTAATCGAGCTCAGGCAGTTCGTAGGTAGCCATTATCTTCCGAAGTCCTTTCGTTTGTCTCGGTTGTTCTATTGCTGGCCCGCGGTCTCCCGCTGCCGTGTGAACCCCACTATAAGGATGTGCGGGGTTTTCGCAATGAAAATGTATCGAAATAGAATGTTCAATCTGTTGAACTTATTAATTGCCAGGTCATCGGCAGGAAAGTGAGGGAATCTAATTCGCGTCCCTGTCGTTGTAGGAAGAGGAACACCTTCGGCGAGACCAATAGAGGTGACGCTCATGCGTTGGATGTTTATGCCCACCCCGGAACTGCTGCCTGCCGAGAAGACCCTCGCCGGCAGCGACGAACCGGTCAACCCGCAGCCCGCGCCGCACGCCGAGTTGGGCACCCCGATCACCGGGCCTTGGAAGGAAGGCCAGAAGTCGGTGCTCGTGGGTATCGGCTGCTTCTGGGGCCCGGAGCGCATGTTCTGGGAGATGGACGGGGTTGAGTCCACCTCCGTCGGATACGCCGGCGGCGCCACGAAGAACCCCAGCTACGGCGAGGTGTGCACGGGGCGCACCAACCACGTTGAGGTCGTCGAGGTGGTCTACGACCCCGAGCGCATCAGCCTGCGTGAGATCGTCGCCGTCGGCCTCGAGGACCACGACCCGACCCAGGGCTACCGGCAGGGCAATGACGTCGGCACCCAGTATCGTTCCGCCTTCTACACGGTGGGCGAGGACGCCGACGCAGACCTAGAGTTGATCCGCGAGATGGTCGCCGACTACGGAACCCGCCTCGCCGAACAGGGCTATGGCGAGGTCACCACCGAGATGAAGCGCCTGGTCGATACCGACGCCGGCGAGTACTACCTCGCCGAGGACGAGCACCAGCAGTACCTACACAAGGTGCCCAACGGCTACTGCCCGTCGCACGCCACCGGGGTGGCCTGCGCGCGGTAGGTGTGCGCACTAACAAGAGAAATAGACGCGAAGATGGCAGGCTGGAGGATATGGGCAACCCACGGACTTGGAGGCTGAGCAGACGGCACCTGCTCGTCACCGGTCTCGCCGTGGGTGGTGCTACCGCCCTGCCCGCCTCCCAGGACGCGGTGCGCGCTCGCAGCCTGCAGGCCTACGTCGACGGCAGCGACCACGACCCGCTGGGGCGCACCATGGGCGCCTATCCCACGGAGATCCACCACGCCTTCATGCACGGCGTGGCCTCCGGCGACCCGCTGCCCGGAACCGTCATCCTGTGGACGCGCGTCACCCCCTCGCCGCAGGCCGTGCCGGGCTCCGGCCTCGGCGCCGACACCACCCTGCGCTGGGACGTCGCCAGCGATGAGGATTTCATGAACATCGTGCGCAGCGGCGAGGTCGTCGCCACCAGCGCTACCGACCACACCGTGCACGTCGATCCTCACGAGCTCAAGCCGGCGACCACCTACTACTACCGCTTCGAAGTGATCGACGGTCCCATGGTCGGCCAGGTCTCCCCGGCGGGTAGGGCCCGCACCGCGCCGGCCGACAACGCGGATCTGGAATCCGTGCAGATGGCCGTATGTTCGTGCGCGAACTACGAGTCCGGCTACTTCCGCGCCTACGGCGACATCGCCGAGCGCGCCCAGGCCGGCGAGATCGACCTGGTGGTCCACTTGGGCGACTACATCTACGAGTACGCCTCCGGGGACAACCCCGGAAAAAGTGGGGTGACCCGCGCGTTTGAGCCCACGTGGGAGCTTGAGAGCATCGGCGATTATCGGGCGCGCTACGGACACTACCGTCGAGATCCGGAGCTCCAGGCCGCGCACGCCGCCGCCACCTGGGTGGTCACCTGGGACGACCACGAGTTCGCCGACAACTGGAACGCGCACGACGCCAAGCAGCACACCCTGTTCCAGGGGCCGTGGGAGAAGCGTCGCGACGGCGCCATGCGCGCCTACTTCGACTGGCTGCCCGTGCGCGGCGAGGCGCCGGCCGATGGCGGGCGGCTGTATCGCTCCCTGCGTTTCGGCACGCTCGCTGAGCTGCACATGCTCGATTTGCGCTCCTACCGCTCGGGCCCCGGCCTGCGGCCCGTGGCGGGCGAGGGCCAGCACACCATCATGGGCCAGGAGCAGTTCGCGTGGCTCAGCCGGAAGCTGTCGACGACGGACGCCCGCTGGGCGCTCATCGGCAACTCGGTGATGTTCTCCCCGGTCAAACTCGTGGGCCTGGATCCGAAGGTGCGCCCGGTGATTGCTCCGCTCTTGGGTGGCGACGTCGTCGCGGAGCTGGGGCCGCACATGAACCCGGACCAGTGGGATGGCTACCCGGCGGACCGGGAGCGGCTGCTCGACCAGCTTGCCGACGAGCGCCCCGACGCCTCCACCATCTTCCTCACCGGCGATATCCACTCCGAGTGGGCCGGCGTTATCAACCACCGCGGCCGAGTCCTCGGCGCTGAGCTGGTGACTACGTCGGTCTCCGCGACGAACATGGACGACCGGATGGGCCTAGCCCGCGGCAACCCGGTCTCCCGCCTCGCAGAGCAGCACCTCTTGGGCCGCAACCCACACTTCCGGCACATTAACCTCGACGACCACGGCTACATGCTCGTGAAGGTTACGAAGGACGAGGTCACCGCCCGCTTCTTGCGTGTCGACGACGTCGAGGCCCCCGGCGCCGCCATCCACGAAGGCTACGCGTTGCGCTTTGCCGACGGCCGCCTCGAAGAGCTCTAGCCCGGGGTGAGCGTCGGTCTGCTTGGGCTGTGATGCTGTAGCGCGTTATGCGGCGGGCGGGCTGTTCGTAGGTGTGCCGCCATGTGCGTGCATGGTGTGTTTGCGCTGGTCGAAAGGACATTCTCCGAAACGAGTCCCGCGAGGTCGACACCAGTACTCCTTTAGGGGTGATTGTTTTCGACCAGCGGTAGCGCGGCATGCGAACGTGGGGACCTGATTCTGCCATCGGCGTTCGAACACAAATACTTAAAGGAAGAACCTTGTAGGGGTCCAAATCAGTCCATTTTCTCGCACAAAACCTTGAAGGACGCACCCTTCAAGCATCTTCCTTCAAGCTTTTGCGCAGTAACAACGCTAAACCGCACGGAAGAGCGAACTTCCAAAACGCCAGGCACCCCAGCGGCCATAAAACGGTATCGCATTCGCACTCCTGGTCGAAAGAAGTCGCCCCTAAACGAGTCCCACGCGGTCGAAACCAGCACTGCTTTAGGTGCAACTCCTTTCGACCAGCGCTATCGCACCATAGGCCAGACAAGCCAAAAGGGGGTAAACGGCCAGCTCGGCAGGCCATCCGCAACCACCGTGCATAGTGCGTTAGCGGTCGATGTGGTCGTCGTAAATCCAGGCCTCGGCGGCGTCGAGGAACTCTTCCGTGACCTCGAAGGCGACCACGTCGTCGAGCACGGCCGCCCAGTACGAGAGCATCTCCCGGTGGTAGTTGTGTCCGTGCCCGCCGGGGACGTCCAGCGAGGTCAGCTGGTCGAGGCCGACCTGCCAGCCGGTGATGAAAGGCACCCAGCGCATCCCCTCGAAAACGTCGAGGTGCTGCGCGGCTGGGGCCGGCACCCCGCGGGAGCCCGGCTCGCTGAGCCACTCCGGGCGGCGGTAGAAGATCCGCGGGTGCCAGTAGACGATCGGATCCGAGGCGTGCTGGGCGAATACCACCCGCGGTGTGGCCCAGGGCTCGGGGTAATCCTCTCCGCGGAAGTCGTGGTCGAGGTGCTCGGGCGTGGCGACGAAGCGGACGTGGCGGCCGCCGTCGACAAGAGGCAGGCGGTGGGGGCTTCCCGCATCCCGGTGGACGGTGAGCGCGCGGTGCATGCCGGTGAAACCGGGCACGCCGGAGAAGACGGCGCCGTCGCAGCGGGCGAGGAGGTCGGCGATGTGGTCGAAGGACTCGGCGATGCCGTAGCCACCGAGGGATTCGCCGGAGACGAAGAACTTCGGGCGGGCGTCATCGTCGAGGCGGGCGAGGCGCTCTTCGATGGCCTGGATGAGCAGCATGGAGGATTCGATGGGGCTGTCGCGATCCGAGAGGTAGGACACGGCCGACGGCAGGTAGGAGTACTGCATGGCCACGAGTGCGCAGTCGCCACCGGTGAGGAATTCGACGGCGTCGACGGAGAAGTCGCTGAGCCAGCCGGTGCCGGCGGAGGTCATCATCACGATCGCGGAGCGCTCGAACGCGCCGGTGCGCTCGAGCTCGACGATGGCGAGCTCGGCGGCCTCGTCGAGGGTGCGGCCCTCGACGTAGCCGATGAAGACGCGGATGGGTTCGGAGGCGTCGGAAAGCCCCCGTGACCTCGGCGATATCCCGGGCGCGCGGGCCGCTGGACAACAGTGCCCGGCCCTGGGAGCCGACGAGGTGCCAGCGCTCGTGGGAGCGGGCGCTGCCGGTGCGCTCGAACTCGGTGGGCTGTGCGGCTTCCGGGACGACCGCCTCGTTGAGGCGCCGGGCGCTGCGGGCGGCGCGGTTGAAGAAGCGGCGCACCAACACCCGATCGGAGGCGAGGGTGATCAGGCCGACGAACGCGAGCGTCGCCAGCGGCCAGCTGACCACCGGCGGCAGCCAGCGGCGCAGCTCCCGGTTGAGCCTGTCGACGCTCGACTGCGAGGCCTCCGCCAGAAGCAACAACAGCCCGTAGCCTAAGGTGCCGACGAGCGAGCCCCGCACCGCCGCGCGCCGCCCCCGCCCGGCCGGGGCAGAGACGAGGGCCGCCTGCCGATCCTGGCGGTACAACGAGGTCAGGAAGACCACGGAGGTGATGCCGGCCATCGCTACGTGGGTGATCCGGTTCGTGCGCCGCCGCAGGCGCGCCGGGAGGTGCAGGTCGCCGACGCGGGCGCTGTGGCGGATGCCGAAGGCTAGACCGGTGGCGGCGGCGTGGCCGACCGCCTGACAGCAGGCGACGTTCGCGGCCGTCACCCACCAGGGCCGCGGCAGCAGGGACGGCGAGATCGCCCACCACGTCGCGGCCTCGGCCCCGAGCAGCCCGGCGCCCAAGTTCTTCGGCAGCCGGCGGGTGGGCGCGGACATCACCGTCATGCGTATCCCCGGTAGCAACTCGAGGTAGACCTCGAGCGCGATGAGGCCGGACTTCGCCGTACTACGCAAAGAGCGCACCAGGCAACGGCGCAGTCCTTGGAAGATCATGGCGATATTGTGGCACCGATCAAAACACCACGCATGGCGAGCCAACCTGCGGCACACTAGGTTTCGTACCCCTTACAAGGGATATGTCCGTAACCAGCGCCCCGGTGAAGGGGCGGAAGGATAGTGAAGAGCAATGCAGACCGCCGTCGGAAACAAGGTCGTGCTCATCGGCGCGGGTGACGTGGGAGTCGCCTATGCCTATGCCCTGGTCAACCAGGGAACGGTAGACCACCTCGCCATCATCGACATCGACGCTGACAAACTCGAGGGCAACGTCATGGACCTCAACCACGGCGTCGTCTGGGCGCCGTCACGCACCCGGGTGACCGTGGGCAGCTACGAGGATTGCGCGGACGCCGCCCTCGTCGTCATCTGTGCCGGCTCCGCGCAGCGCCCCGGCGAGACCCGCCTGGATTTGGTGGGCCGCAACATGGCGATCATGAAGTCGATCACCGAACAGGTCATGGCCACGGGTTTCGACGGCCTGTTCCTCGTCGCCTCCAACCCCGTCGACATCCTCACCTACGGCGTGTGGAAGTATTCCGGGTTGGCGTCGCACCGGGTGATCGGCACCGGCACAGTGCTGGATACCGCGCGCTACCGTTACATGCTGGGCGAGCTGTTCCAGGTCGCGCCGACGAGCGTGCACGCCTACATCATCGGCGAACACGGCGACACCGGCCTGCCGGTGATCTCCTCGGGCATGGCCGCCGGGGTGTCGCTGCGTTCGCGCGCGGAGGCCGACGAGACCTTCGCCACCCGCATCAACGAGATCTTCGAAAGGACGCGGGATGCGGCGTATCACATCATCGATAAGAAGGGCTCGACCTCCTACGGCATCGGTATGGGCATGGCGCGCATCACGCGCGCGATCATGAAGAACCAGGAGGTCGTGGTCGCGGTATCCGCGCTGCTGCAGGGCGAATATGGACGCGAGGACATCTACATCGGCACCCCGGCGGTGATCAACCGCACCGGCATCGCCCGCGTCGTCGAGCTCGATCTGCAGGAAAAGGAACAGGAGCAGTTCGATAACTCGGTGCAGACTCTGGACGCGATCCTCCGCGAGTTTTTCTAGCTGTTCTTCATCCGTTTACCCGCTTCCGGCCCTTCGTTTACCGAGAGGGTGCACAATACCGGCCGGAAGGGACTCGGTCGGGCCGGTTGCTGCGATGACCTTGCTCCGACAACCTAAGAAGAAAGGCGGTGTCACGCATGGCGTCTCGCATGGACGAGAACCTGCGCGCGATACTCGAGCAGATCGATACGCTGCTGGAGGACCTCGAGACCGGGGAGCGGGAAAACACCGAGGCGATCGAGCGCGTCCACCCGGATCACCGCGAGGGCGCGCGCAACCTCGTGCACTACGCCACGCTGCGCAGCCGCGACATGCGCCCGCTGCAGGCGAATCTCGCCTCCCTCGGCGCCACCCGTCTGACCACCACCGAGCCCGCGGTCAAGGCCCGGCTGCAAGCCGCCCGCAACGTCGTCTCCGCCTACCTGGGCGAGGAGCTGAAGTTCGGCGGCGATGACGTCTTCGACGCCTTCTCTTTCGCCGACGACCTGCTGGAGGGACACGCGGATTCCCTGCTCGGGCCCAACGCCCCGGATACGCATTCGCGCATCATGGTCACGCTGCCGACCGAGGCGGCCGACGACCCGCAGCTCGTGCTGGGCTTCGCCGAGGCCGGCATGGAGATCGCGCGCATCAACTGCGCCAAGGACACCGAGGCCGAGTGGCTGCGCATGATCGACAACGTCCACGCCGCCGCCGAGCGCGTCGGCCGCGAGATCCGTATCGCCATGGACTTAGCCGGCCCGAAGCTGCGCACCGGCGAGATCGCGCCGGGCCCGGCCATCGATCGGGCGCGCGTGACCCGCACTGACGTCGGTGAGATGATCACCCCTGCCAAGCTGTGGTTCATCCCGCGCGGCGCGGTGGCTGACGGTGCGGACTGGCCGGAGCCGCCGGAGCTGCCGGGTAGGCCCACCCTCTCCGTGCTTGTCGACGACACCTGGGCCGCAAGCCTCGCCGAGGGCGCGAAGGTGCGGTTCGTCGACACCCGCGACGCCAAGCGCGAGTTCGAGGTGGAGGCGATCCACGAGGTCGACGGGGTGCGCTGCGCCCTGGCGCTGGGCCAGCAGAACGCGTATTTGTCGAACTCCACGCTCATCGAATACGACTGGGTGAAAACCCGGGTCGGCGGCATCAAACCCTCGGAGCAGGAGCTGCGCTTCGAGGCCGGCGACGAGATGATCCTCACCACCGAGCAGATCCCCACCGACCCCCGCGCCGCCGGCACGCCGGTGGTGGCGTGCACGCTGGTCGAGGCGGCGGCGGCGATCAACGTCGGCGAGCGCGTGCTTTTCGACGACGGCACCATCGAAGCCGTCTGCCGCGGAACCGACACCGACGACGCCGGCCACCACCGCGCCCACTTGGAGGTCACCCGCACCAAGCCGGGCGGTTCGAAGCTCAAGGCGTCGAAGGGCATCAACCTCCCGGAGACCGACCTGCCGCTGCCGTCTCTGACCGACGAGGACATCGCGGCCTTCGAGTTCGTCGCCCGCCACGGCGACATCGCGAACGTCTCGTTCATCCGCAACGCCGAGGACGTCGCCTTCGTCTTGGACACGCTGGAGAAGATCGCGGACACGCTCGCTAGGGAAGAAGGTCCTGAGTCCGCCGAGCGTGCCCGGGATCTGGGCATCGTGTTGAAGATCGAGACGATCCCGGCCTACGAGCAGCTGGCCGCCGTGCTGCTCGAGGGCATGCGGCATCGCCGCTTGGGGCTGATGATCGCGCGCGGCGATCTGGCCGTCGAGTTCGGCTTTGAGCGCCTCGCCGAGGTGCCGCGGCTGATCATGAACATGGCCGAGGCCGCCCACGTGCCGACGATCATGGCCACCCAGGTCCTGGAGAACCTGGCGAAAAACGGCCTGCCCTCGCGCGCGGAGATCACCGACGCGGCCTACGCCTTACGCGCCGAGGCGGTCATGCTCAACAAGGGCCCGCACATCACGGAGGCGATCGCGATCCTCAATTCGCTGTCGAGCAAGTTGGGGGCGTCGCAACGCAAAAACCGGATGCAGCTGCGGCGCATCAAGTCGTGGCAAGCGCCGGCCGACGATGCAGTCAACGAGGAAGAGTAGCTAGGCAAAGATGAAGATTGTCGCTCACCGGGGGCTGGCACCCGGGTATCAGGAACTGACCCGCGCGGCCTACGAGTACACCCTCGGGCTGCCGATCCACGGCGTCGAGTGCGACGTGCGGCTGTGCCGCTCCGGGGAGTTGGTCCTGCACCACGACCGCCGCATCGGGCGGACCAACGTCGGCGGTGAGCACTTCACCAAGATCTCCGAGCTCACCCTCGACGAGCTGCGCCGCGAAAACTTCGGCACACCAGCTAATCCGCAGACGATCCTCACCCTGCCGGAGCTTCTCGAGATGATCGTCGACGCCGGCGACAAGCACCTCTACCTCGAGATCAAGCACCCCTCCCGCTACGGGCGCATGCAGGAAGAACGCATCCGCCAGGACCTCATCTACGCTGGGTTGCTTCACGACGAGCGCATCCACGTCATCTCCTTCTCCCACACCTCGATGCGGCGGATGGCGGAGCTGATACCCGACATCGACCGCATCTACCTGCGTCGTCACTGGGAGTTGCGCTACAACCCGAAAGACCTCATGCTCTCCTCGCCGACCGGCTTGGGACTCTCGGTGGGCACCGCGAAACTGCGCCCCGATCTCGTCGGCGCGCAGGAGCTGCCGACCTACCTGTGGACCACCAACAGCTCCGCCGACATGAAGTTCGGCCAGAAGGTCGGCGCCGATATCGTGGCCACCGATTATCCAGAGAAGGCCCTGGCCACCTACGGTCAGCTCGCTTCGGTAGATTAGGCCCCATGGCCAAGAAGAACCGTAAGAAGCAGAAGGACGAGAACCTGCCGGAGGGCATGAGCCGTCGGCAGGCGAAGATCGCCGCCCGGCAGGCCGAGCGCGCCGCCCTCGAAAAGGAATCCCGCCCGTTCGCCGGGCTCGCCTGCGAGGCCGAGCTCGTCGCCCTGCAGGAGTTTGTCCCCTCCGCCACGGCGAAGCTCCCCGTCAAGGGTGCCGAGCGCGACGTCTACCTCGGCACCGTGCTGCCCGGCGCCGGCGCTGCCCTGGTGCGCGACGAGGAGTACGGCGGCGAGGCGCTCGTCGGACTGCAGGTGCAGAAGCGCTCCCACAACCCAGGCCGCGACCTCGCCTACGCCCTGAACTGGGCGATCACCGCTGAGCCGGGCGAGACGATCGAATCCACCGTCGCCGACGGCAACCAGCCGGAGCTTCAGTCGCTCATCGACTCTTCCACCACCCTCACCATCGACGTCCACGATGACTTCTCCTGGTGGACCCCGGACAATGCCCCGGTGGCGCCGGAGGTGCAGCAGGCCGTCCAGCGCGCGAACGACTCGATCGCCTTCACGCGCCGGGTCACCGCCGACGTCCCGGGCTCCGCGTGGTGGACCAACCCCGGCGGCGGCAAGGCATACCTGCGCTGGATCCGCGTCGACGAGGACGAAAACGCGCTGCTGGCGGCGCTGGCCCGCGTTGCTGCCCGCGGGGATCTGCACCTCGGGGAGAACACCAAGTTCGCCGGCGTGTTCCGTACCCACGGTCTCGTCGTTCCCGTCTTTGACCTGCACGACACCGACAAGCCCTCCGACGCCTACGACGAAGAACTCGTCCGCGTCAACGACGCCCTCAGCGCCGAAATCACCAACGACGTCCAGCTCACCGCCGACGAGCGCAAGCAGCTGCAGAACATCAAGTCCCGCCAGGTCACGATTCGGTAGGCGTTTGGCTTTTTTGGGGGTTCGGGGTTCGAGGTTCGGGGGTGTGCTGGTTGGAGTATGAGGCGGTAACGCTTGTCGAAAGCAGTCGGTCGAAACGAGGCGTCCTTTTGACCTCGCGGGACTCGTTTATGTGCTACTCCTTTCGGTGAAGCGATATCGCGGCATGCGTTCGGGCTGGCCTGACCTGCCTGGTTGACCTGGATGGCATTGCTGAGCGATGCCGCGATGGCGCTTGAAGGCCATCCGGCATGACCCGCCGATAAGGCGGTAACGCTTGTCGAAAGCAGTCGCACCTAAAGGAGTGCTGGTTTCGACCGCGCGGGACTCCTTTCTGTACTACTCCTTTCGACCGGGCGCGCGAACTCGGTACTGCTGTATGGCCGCAAGGGGGCCAGGGCTCGTCGGTTTGCAAAACCGATCTCGGCCGGACCGATCCGCATACCGCGCTATCGCTGGTCGAAAGCGGTCGGTCGAAACGAGGCACCCTTTCGACCGCGCGGGACTCGTTTCTGGGCGACTCCTTTCGGTGAAGCGATATCGCGGCATGTAGATGTGGCCGCACAGAGCGCTCCAGAGCGCTTCTAAACGCTCCCGTACAGCAGCCAGCCACGCCCCTACCGCATCGAGGCGAACATCTCCTCGGCGGCGGTCTCGTCCCAGATCACGACGTTGCCGACCGACGTGTCCTGGAACCCGGCGATGGGCACGGTTTCGGTGGTCGTGCCAGTGCCCATCGCCAGCGCCAGGCGGGCGAGGTGCCAGACGTGGTCGCCTTCGCCGACGGTGAAGGTGCCGGATCCGTGGTAGACCAGCGGGATCGCGTCGAAGGGGTTGAGCAGGGTCGCCGGGCTGGTGGCCTCACCGAGGAGGGCGGCGAAGAACTCGCGTTGGCGCGCCACGCGGTCGAGGTCGCCTTGGGAGGTGGCGCGGGTGCGCACGTATCCCAGAGCGGTCGGGCCGTCCATGGTTTGGCAGCCGGCCTGCAGGTCGATGTTGGCGAGCGGGTCGGTGATCGGTTCGTCGACGCAGATCTCGACACCACCGACGGCGTCGACCAGATTCGCCAGCCCGCCCATGCCGATCTCAGCGTAGTGATCGATGTTCAGGCCCGTGTTTTGCTCGACCGTGGTGGCCAGCAGCTTCGGCCCGCCGAAGGTGAACGCGGCGTTGATCTTGTTCTCGCCGTAGCCGGGGATGTTGACGAGCGAGTCACGCGGCAGCGAAACCAGCCGCGACTCCCCGGTTCCGAACGGGATGTGCAGGAGCATGATCGTGTCGGTACGCCCGATGTCGACCTCGCCGCCCGTGCCGAGCTCTGCCTGCTGTTCCTCCGTGAGGCCTTGGCGGGAGTCGGAACCGACGAGCAGCCAGTTCGTGCCCGCGGTCGATTCGATAGCGGGTTCGGGGGAGGCGTCGATGCGGGTGAGGCGGGCGTCGGCAAGCAAGACCGCCACCAGCGTCACCACCAGCAGCGTGGCGACGACCAGCCCACCACAACCCAGGCAGCCCGGACCGCGCCGGCGTCGGCGCGGGGCGCGGCGGCGCGGTCCGGAGGCACCCCCGACGCGCGGCTTGGGTGGGCGCGGCGGCTGTTGCGGGGAGCGCGGCGGGCGTCGGCGCGGCGGCTGTTGCGGGGAGCGCGGCGGGCGTCGGCGCGGCGGCGGTGGGTGCTGGATGGGGCGTCCGGGGCGCTGCTCGGCGGCGGGTTCGCGACGCGGCCGCCGGAGCGGGCGCTGGTCACTCGGGCGCTGCCGGGCGCGGACGGGGCGGCCGTAACGGTCGATCAGTGGGTTGCCGTTGCGGTCGAGGACGTAGTCGCCGGCCTCGTCGCGAGGACCACCGGAGCGGTTGACTTGCGGGCGTACCCGGCGGCGTTCGTGCCGGCCCGGGTCCCGGGGCTCCTGGTGATCAGTCATGCGTACGAGCCTAACCCGCGGGCGGCTACGAGGGGAACCGCGCTGCGTGTGTGCGCTGAGAGGTTGCTTCTAAACGCTTAGGTGCCGCCCGGAGTCGGCAGTAGCCACCCCAGGTGGGGTGCGAGGAGGGCGTAGCCGACGAAGGCGATGGCGTCGATAAGAAAGTGGGCGATGATCAGCGGGGTGATCCGCCCGGTGCGGGCGAAAAACCACCCGTAGACCACGCCCATGACGATGTTGCCGAGCCCGGCCGAAATCCCCTGGTAGAGGTGGTAAGAGCCACGCAGCAGGGCGGAGGCCGCCAGCGCCCCGGCCAAGGGGATGCGCAGCTGGCGCAGGCGCGTCATCAGCCAGGCGACCACGACGATCTCCTCGCCGAACGCGTTCGCCGCCGACCAGGTCAACAGCAGCGGGATTTCGGTGAAGGCGTTATCAAAGCCCGTCGGCACCACCACCTTCGAGAGGCCTAGCTGCACCGCGGTGACATAGAGCGCGAGCCCGGGGATGCCGATGATCGCGGCGAGAAGCGCACCCCACCCCAGATCCGAGGCCCGCGGATCGGTCAGGCGCCGGCCGTCATAAGCCAGAAGCAGCAGGGCGAGTGCTCCCCAGGCGAAAAGGACGAGGGCGGAGCTGAGTTGGAGGGCGACGTCGAGAAGCGGCAGCGGTGACTGCGACTGGTTGAGGGTGACCTGTTGCTCGTTGAGGGAGGTGGGGGCGAGCAGGTCGTCGATAAGCCGCAGGATCGCCCGCAGCCCCGAGGTGCCGAAGGTGACCGCCGTGACCACGAGGATCTCGGCCCAGAGGCGGCGGTTATTCGTCACTGCGGCAGTTCTGCGGCCAGAGCCAACAGTTGGGCGTCGGTGAGGGTGAGGCTGGCCAAGTGCACGCTCGCCGGCTGCGGGCGGTTCGGCACCGGCCAGGGCAGCGCGATCGCGCACGAGCCGGACATGTTGAACAACGAGGTCCACGGGGTCCAGCGGGTCTGGGCGGCGAAGTTCTCCTCCGGGGAAAGGGAGCTAAACGTGCCGGTTTCCGGGGGATCGCCGGCCAGTGTGGGGGTGAGCAGGACGTCGACGTCGTAGTGGCGCGCCATCCGGGCCTTGAGCACGCGGGCATAGGTCTGGGACTCCGCGTATCGACGAGCGCTCACCTTCGCCCCGCGCTCGCGCAGCCACGCGGCTATGTAGTCGGCCTCCTCCAGGCTGGTGAGCCCGTAGCTGAATAAGTCGATGAAGCGCTCGAAGGTCTCGGTGGCCTCCGGCCAGGTGGAGACCTCGACGACCTCGTGGCCGGCGGCTGCGAGGTGCTCGGCCGCCTCGCGAGTGGCCTTCTCCCACTCGGGCTGGACGTCGGTCTCCGCGAGGATCGGCTCGGTGAGCAGGCCGACGCGCACGCGGCGATCGAGGCGCGGCGTGATCTCGTGCAGCAGGGCCTGGTCGTCGATGCTGGTGGTCATAAAGCCGTGGACGGCGATCGTGTGCGCCGAAGGCTTGAAGCCGACGAGCCCGCACGCCGCGGCCGGCACGCGGATCGAGCCGCCGCCGTCGGAGGCGTGGGCTGCGCGGACCAGCCCGCGGGCCACCATCGCGGCCGCCCCGCCCGAAGAACCGCCCGGGGTGTGTCCCGGCCAGATGGGGTTATCGACGTGCGGCAGATCCCTCGGCTCCGCATCCACCGTCAGTCCCAGCTCCGAGGTGCTCGACTTGCCGGGGATCACCGCGCCGCGGGCCTCGTAGGCGGCGATGAAAGGATGCGTTTCCGTCGCGATGTGCATCCGCCGAGCCGAACCGAAGGTGGTGGGCATGCCGGCGACGTCGTAGAGATCCTTCGCCGGGATCACCCAGCCGTCAAGATCCCCGGAGCCGGTGGCCGGGCGGGTGAGGTGCAGGTGGCTAAATCCGTGTTCGCTGGGGGTGAGCCCGGCGATCTTCTCGGCGAGCTCGCGGGCGGCGGGGATGATCTCAGTCATGGGAAACACTGTAGGCGCTCGCGCGCTCCGATATTCTGGGGCCCATGTCCGAGCAAGCACCCACCCCACCCACTGTCGCGTACCTAGGGCCCGCGGGAACGTTCACCGAGCAGGCCTTACGCGGTTTCGCCGCCGCCGGGGTCTTCGGCACCGAGGACCCGGAGACGCTCCCGGTGGCCTCGCCGGCGGCGGCTCTCGACGCGGTGCGCGAGAACGCGGCGCGCTGGGCGGTCGTGGCCATCGAAAACTCCGTCGACGGCGCCGTGACCGGCACCTACGACGCGCTCGTCGAGGGAGACAAGGACGTCCAGATCTTCCACGAGTACGAAATCGAGATCGCGTTTGCCATCATGGTGCGCCCCGGCACCCGCCTCGAGGACGTGCGCACGTTCGCCACCCATCCGGTCGCGCACCAGCAGGTCCGCCGGTGGCAGGCGCGCCACCTGCCGGAGGCCGAGTTCATCCCCGCCTCCTCGAACGCGGCGGCCGCGGAGATGGTCGCTGCGGGCACGGTGGATGCCGCGGCCGCCCCGGCCCGGGCCGCCGAGCTCCTCGGGCTGGAGACGCTCGCCGAGAGTGTCGCCGATGAGAAGGGGGCGCGGACGCGGTTTGTGGTCGTCGGCAAGCGAGACGTCCCCACCGCCCGCACCGGCAACGACACCACCCTCGTGGTGTTTACCCTGCCGCATCGCCCGGGCACGCTCGTCGAGGCCCTGCAGGATTTCGCGCTGCGCGGCGTCGATATGTCGCGCATCGCCTCGCGGCCCAACCGCGCCAACTACGGCGAGTACCTGTTCTACGTGGACGTCGTCGGGCATATCAGCGACCCGCCGGTCGCTGAGGCGTTGCGCGCGCTGTGGATGCGCACCGACGCGCTGTATTTCCTGGGCTCGTGGCCTTCGGTGCGCGATGATCGGCGCAAGGCGGTGGATCTCGATAGGCTGCACCAGGCCGACGAGTGGGTCAACGCCGCGAGAAAGGGACATCTTCCGTGACCGCCGAGGGACGCATCATCCTAGTTCGCCATGGGCAGACGTATTCGAACGTCGAGAGGCTGCTCGATACCCGCCCGCCGGGCGCCGAGCTGACGGACCTCGGCCGTGAGCAGGCCCGCGCGGTGGGCCAAGAGCTCGCCGAATACTGCGGAGTCACACGCGGTAGCCTCGGGCGCATCGCCGAGGTGCTCTGCGGGATCTCGCTGCGCACCCGCCAAACCGCCGCGCTTGCCGCTAGCGCCCTCACAGACGCCGCCGGGCTCCCCGCGGATCGCCTCAAGGTCCGCACGGTCACCGGCATCCACGAGATCGCCGCCGGGGAGATGGAGATGCGTAACGACGCCGCCGCCCACCTCGCCTACGCCGAGGCGATGTCCGGCTGGCTGCACGGGGCTCCCGCGGCCCGGATGCGCGGCGAGCGCGGCGAGACCCTCGGCGAGATTCTCGCCCGCTACCGCCCAGTGCTCGACGAGCTCACCAGCGTGCTGGCAGACGGTAAAGACTGCATCATCTTTTCCCACGGGGCGGTGATTCGGACCGTCGCCACGCATGCCACCGGCGTGGATCCGGACTTTGCCCTGGCGAACTACGTGCCGAACTGCCGTTTCGTGGTGCTGGCGCCGCGCGGGCGGGCCTTCGGCGAGTGGGAGCTGGTGCGCTGGGCGGACGCCGCGCTGCCCTAGCCCCAGCCGAGCTCGTGGAGGCGGTCTTCTTCGATGCCGAAGTAGTGGCCGATCTCGTGGAAGAGGGTCACGCGCACCTCGTGGGCGAGCTCCTCATAGGTGGTGGCGAGCTGCTCGAGGGCCTCTTTATATAAGAAGATCGCATCCGGCAAGTACCCGGTGTGATCGAAGGTCCGCTCGGTCAGCGGCACGCCCTCGTAGAGCCCGAGGGTGGAAGGCTCCTCCTCGTGGTAGGGGCGCACGAGGACCACGACGTTGCCCATGCGCTCCACGACGTGGGCGGGCACGGTATCGAGGGCGTCGTTGACCAAGCTGTCGAACTCCTCGTCGCTGACGCGATACATTAGTGGACCTGCGGCTGGTCGCTGTCTCCGGTCTCTGCTTCGGCGGGGCCTTGCTCCATCGAGGCCTCGCCGGAGGGCTCCTCGGCCGGGGCGGCCTCGTCGACCTGGAAGTTCTCCGGGTCGGCGGCCGAGCCGGTCAGAACGGAGAAGCCGCCCTCTTCGTGCGCGTGGACGAGGTAGCAGTTCGTCGAGCGCGACCCGCCGGCCCACGACGCCGGCGGCACCGGGATCCAGTACGGGGTGAGCTCCATCTCGCGCAGCTTATCGCCGCCGCCCACGTAGTCCTCGCCCGCGGCGGTGCAGGCCTCGAGCAGGTGCTCGTCTTGCTTCTCGACGTCCGGCACCTCGTTTTCGAACACCGGGTTCAAATCGACGGTCTCGGTGACCTCGAGCTGGTGCGGCTCCGAGCACTCGACGGCGCTGAGCTGGTCGGCGGAGTCGATGGCCACGCAGTCGCCCGGCTCGAAGGTGCGGGCCTGGTCCTGCTGGGCGACATAACCGCTGGTGGCCAGCACGTTGCCCTCTCCGTCGGTGGACTGCAGCCCGCACAACAGGGTGCGATCGCCTTCGGCCCACTTGTCTTCCGGCGGCAGGATCGAGGCGATGGTGTAGCGGCCGGCGGGGTCGAACTGGCCGTCGAGGTAGCGCAGGGTGGGCGCCTCGCACAGCTCCTCGCGCAGCTGGGCCTGGCGGGTGATGCCGGGGCGCTCGGCGTCGGCACCGAACTCGCTGGTGGGGTAGGTGGCGAGATCCTCGCGGGTGGAGACCTCGAAGCGGTGCTCGCCTTCGCAGTCGGCGCGTTCGAACTGTTCGATCTCGCCGTCGGCGTTGAGCGACCACGTCAGGCACGTGCCGGCATCCGCGGTGGTGAAGGGCGCGGCGGTGGTCGTCGGGCTGGCTTCCTCGGTGGCGGAGGCACCCTCGGCGGTGGCGCCGTTTCCCTGCGACTGGGAGGCTAGTCCGTAGCTGCCGACGGCGACGGCGCCGACCAGTGCCGCCACCAGGGAGGTGCGGATGGCGGCCGCCGAGCGCCAAGAATTCGATCCGGGGGAAGTCATAATGCATCCATTGTGCACTCCCACGCCGGGCAAGTCACGTTAGGAAATGTCAGGAACCGGCCTGCGAGCTCCTCTCGATATGCGAGGACAACTGGTAGCGGTCGGTGCGATACACCGAGGAGCACCACTCGACCGGGGTGCGCTGAGAGCGGGAGTGCCGCACGATGGACAGCAGGGGGGTGCCGGGTTCGACGTCGAGAAGCGGGGACTGGCGCATGCTCGCGGCGACGGCGGTGACCGACTGATCGGCGTCGGTCACGGGGTGGCCGAAGGCCTCGTCCAGGATGGCGTAGACGGAGTTATAGACGTCGCGCTCGAGGAGGTCCGGGGCGATGGCGGCGTTATACCAGCCGTCGTCGATGGCATAGGGGATGTCGTCGCCGAGGCGCAGCCGCCGCAGGTGGATCTGGACGGTGCCGCGCTCCGCGCCGAAGAACTCGTTGACCTCGTCGGGGGCGGCGGTGCGCTCGGAGAGCAGGATCCGGGAGGTGGCGGTGACGTCCTGGGCGCTCATCTCCGCGGAAAAGGACGCCAAGTGCAGGTGCGAGACTAGCGTGTTCGGGGCGACGAACGTGCCCTTGCCGCGCACGCGCCGCAGCTTGCCGGCGGCGACGAGGTCCCCGATCGCGCGGCGCACCGTGATGCGCGAGACGCCGTAGTACTCCTCGATCACCCGCTCGCCGGGCAGCATGTCGCCGGGCTGCAGCGTGGTGGTGGCCATCTGCTCGAGCAGGTCGCGGAGTTGGGCGTGCTTGGGCACGGGGCCGTCGACGATTTCTAGCGCGGGCAGAGCCGAAACATCGTGCGGAGACATGTGACCTATTCTAGTCGCCTGGTTATGACCGGTCTAGGGGAAGCGGTGACGTTTCGCCCGCACAGATGCGCCTGGCGGCAGTCACGCTAGAATTAGCTGGTGTGATTGATCTGAAGCTTCTCCGCGACAACCCCGACCTCGTCCGCACCTCGCAGCAGACCCGCGGCGCTGATCCGAGCCTCGTCGATAAGCTGCTCGAGGCGGACGCCCGCCGCCGCGAGGCGATCCAGAACGCCGACGCCTTACGCAGTGAGCAGAAGGCCTTCGGCAAGAAGATCGGCCAGGCTAGCCCCGAGGAACGCCCTCAGCTTTTGGAAGGCTCCAACGAGCTCAAGGCACGCGTCAAGGAAGCCGAGGAGGCCCAGAAGGCCGCGGAGCAGGACGTCAACGACCTGCAGTTCAGGATCGACAACGTCGTGGAGGGCGCGCCGGCCGGCGGGGAGGACGACTTCGTGGTCCTCGAGGAGATCGGCGAGATCCCGCAGTTCGACTTCACCCCGCAGGACCACCCGGATCTGGGCGAGTCGCTGGGGCTGATCGACATGGCCCGCGGCGCCAAGGTCGGCGGCGCCCGCTTCTACTACCTCACCGGCGACGGCGCCTTCCTGCAGCTCTCGCTCATGCTGCTCGCCGCGCAGAAGGCCCGCGAGGCCGGCTTCAAGCTCATGATCCCGCCGGTGCTCGTGCGCCCGGAGATCATGGCCGGCACGGGCTTCCTCGGAGAGCACGCCGACGAGGTCTACTACCTCCAAAACGATGACCTGTACCTGGTGGGCACCTCTGAGGTCGCCTTGGCCGGCTACCACAAGGATGAGATCATCGACCTGAAAGACGGTCCACTCAAGTATGCGGGCTGGTCGAGCTGCTTCCGTCGAGAAGCGGGATCCTACGGCAAGGACACCCGCGGCATCATCCGCGTCCACCAGTTCGACAAGCTGGAGATGTTCGTCTACTGCGACCCGGCCGAGGCCGCTGAGCAGCACCAGGCGCTGCTCAACATGGAACGCGAGATGCTCGCCGCCATCGACGTGCCCTATCGCATCATCGACATCGCCGGCGGGGACTTAGGCTCCTCGGCCGCCCGCAAGTTCGACACCGAGGCGTGGATTCCCACCCAAAACACCTACCGGGAGCTGACCAGCACCTCGAACTGCACCACCTACCAGGGCCGGCGCCTCAACACCCGTTTCCGGGACGCGGAGAACAAGTCGCAGGTCGTCGCCACCCTCAACGGCACCCTGGCCACCACCCGCTGGCTGGCGGCGATTTTGGAGAACCACCAGCAAGCCGACGGCTCCGTGGTGGTGCCGGAGGCGCTGCGGCCGCTCGTCGGCAAGGATGTCCTCGTCCCGGGCACCGCGAAGTAACCGGCGCGCCATGAGCGAGACGCCCGCCGATTACCACTACGAGATGGTCGGCCAGTTCCGCGTACCGGCCGGCCTGCCCGAGGTGCCTGAGCACCCGCGCGAGCCCCGCGAGTTCCCCTACGGGCGCATCATTCTGCCCGCCATCCGGAAGATCCTGCGGCTGCAAGGCATGCGGATCACCTGCGTCGGCGCCGAGAACCTGCCGACGACCGGCGGCGCGCTGATCGCCTCGAACCACACGAACTACCTCGACATGTGCTGGGTGGGCGTGCCGGCCCAGCTGCGTGGCAAGCGGCTCGTGCGCTACATGACGAAGAAAGAGGTCTTCGACATCCCCGTCGTCGGCGCGATCATGCGGGCGATGAAGCAGGTGCCCGTCGATCGCTTCGCCGGCCGCTCGTCGATCGCCGAGGCCGTGCGCTACCTGCGCGCCGGGCATCTGGTGGGGGTCTTCCCCGAGGCCACGATCTCGCGCTCCTTCGAGCTCAAGGGCTTCAAAACGGGTGCCGTGCGCATCGCCGCCGAGGCGCACACCCCGCTGATCCCCCTGGTCTCCTGGGGCGGGCAGCGCACCTGGACCAAGGGCGGGAAGAAGCACCTCGGCCGCCACCACTTCCCGGTACGGGTGCACGTGGGCGCGCCCGTCGACACCAGCGGCACACCCGAGGAGGCCACCGCCCGGCTCAAGGCGGCGATGCAGGAGCTTCTCGACGACGCCCGCCACGCCTACGAGGCCGAGTACGGGCCTTATGAAGGCGGGGAGAGCTGGCGGCCGGCCGCGCTCGGCGGCGGGGCCCTGACGCTCGCTCAGGCCGACGAGCTCGATGCGCAGTACCGGGCGGAGAAGAAACGCCGCCACGACGAGAAACAGGCGGCGGCGGAGAAGAAGGCCGCCCAGAAAGCCGCGCGGAAGGCCCGCGGCTTGTGGGGCCGTGTGACAAGGAAGCTGAGCAGGTCATGACATCCGACTGGTCACCGCGCCTCATCGTCAGCGACATCGACGGCACGCTCATCGATTCCCGCGACCGCGTCCCCCAGCGGGTGCGCGCGGTGATCGGCCGGGCCGTCGCGGCGGGCGCTGAGGTCGCGCTGGCCACCGGGCGCCCGCACCGCTGGATCCACATGGTGCTCGAGCAGCTGCCGGTCCGCCCGGTGTGCGTGACCTCGAATGGGGCGGTGCTTTACGACGCGGGCCGCGACGAAGTCATCGCCACCCACACCATCTCGCCGGACACGATGGCCCGGGTGCTGGCGGCGGCGCGCCGGGCATTGGAGGACGTCGGCGGGGTCAGCGTCGCCGCCGAGCGCGGGGGCAAAAACTCCCGCGACATCGCGGAAGAGATCTTCGTCGTCGGGCCCGGCTACCTGCACACCTGGTCCGAGCAGGGCTTCGGCGAGGCCGCCGAGGACGAGGTGATCTCCGTGCCCGCGGTGAAAATGATCCTGCGCAACGACTTCTTAAGCGCCCCGGAGATGCACGCGCGCATCGCCCCGCTTATCGACGACGCCGAAGCGCACCTCACCTATTCCATGAACGAGGGCCTCATCGAGGTCGCCGCACCGGGGGTGACCAAAGCCTACGGGGTGCACACGCTGACCCAGCTGCACGGCATCGATCAGCGTGACACCGTCGCGTTCGGCGATATGCCCAACGACATCGAGATGCTGCGCTTCGCCGGCTATGGCGTGGCGATGCGCAACGCGCACCCCGGCGTGATCGCGGCGGCGGACGTGGTCACCAGCAGTAACGACGAAGGGGGAGTCGCCGACGTGTTGGAGCAGTGGTTTCCGGCACAATAACCCGTGTGACTTTTCAGCAGGACAGTGACTCTCTGAGTGAATCCCCCGGCCCGCGCCTGATCGCCGCCGTCGATCAGGGCACGACCTCGACGAGGTGTGTCCTTCTCGATCGTCGGGGGAAGGTGCTGACCTCCGCGCAGTTCGAACACGAGCAGATCCTGCCCGCGGAGGGGCTCGTCGAGCACGACGCCCTGGAGATCTGGGCGAACGTGCGCCGCGCCGTCTCGGCCAGCATGGCGGAGATCGACGCGGCCGCCGAGGACATCGCCGCCCTGGGCTTAAGCAACCAGCGCGAGACCGCCATCGTCTGGGAGAAGGCGACCGGGAGGCCGATCTACAACGCGATCGTGTGGCAGGACACCCGCACCGCCCACATCGGCGGTGAGGACCCGGCCCGGTGGCTGAAGCAGACCGGCCTTTTGGCGAACTCCTATCCGGCGGCGCCGAAGATCGCCTGGATCCTCGATCACGTCGACGGCGCCCGCGAGCGCGCCGAGCGCGGCGAGCTGCTCGCCGGCACCATGGACAGCTGGCTGATCTGGAACTTCACCGGCGGCGCCCACGGAGATCACGGCCGCCCAGCCGCGCACGTCACCGACATCACCAACGCCTCGCGCACCCTGCTCATGGACCTGGAGACCGGCCAGTGGGATACGCAGCTGTGCGAGCAGTTCCGCGTGCCCATGAACATCCTGCCCGAGATCCGCCCGTCCATCGGGGAGATCGCGCACGTGCGTGAACGCGGCGGGCTGTCCAAGGTGCCGATCACCGCCGTTTTAGGAGACCAGCACGCCGCCCTGTTCGGCCAGGGCTGTTTCCACCCGGGAGATGCGAAGAACACCTACGGAACCGGGCTGTTTTTGTTGATGAACACCGGCGACGTCCCGCAGTTTTCCCACCACGGGCTTTTGACCACCGTCGCCTGGCAGATCGCCGGCGAGCGCCCCGTCTACGCTTTGGAGGGCTCGGTGGCGGTCGGCGGCTCGCTCATCCAGTGGTTGCGCGATCAGATGGGCATCATCGACACGGCCGCCCACAGTGAGGTGCTCGCCCGGCAGGTCACCGACTCCGCGGGCGTGGTCATCGTGCCTGCGTTTTCCGGGCTGTTCGCGCCGCGCTGGCGCAGCGACGCCCGCGGCGTCATCGTCGGGCTGACCCGCTTCACCGACCGCCGCCACATCGCCCGCGCCGCCTTGGAGGCGACCTGCCTGCAGACGAAGGAGGTCGTCGACGCCATGGTGCGCGACTCCTCGGTGGAGCTGAACACCTTGCGTGTTGACGGCGGCATGGTCTCCAACGACCTGCTCATGCAGCTGCAGGCCGACATCCTCGGCACCTCCGTCGAACGCCCGGTGACGATCGAAACCACGGCTCTCGGCGCCGGGTTCGCCGCCGGCTTAGGCGCCGGGCTCTTTCGCGACACCGAGGAGATCGCCGGGCTCGTCGACATCGAGGCGAGCTTCAACGCGCAGATGCCCGCGCAGAAGCGCGGGCATCTCATCGAGCAGTGGAACGCCGCCGTCGAACGTTCCTACGGGCTCGCCTAGTTGGTGGTGATGGTCAGGTGGTTGGTCTCCGGGTCGTAGGAGATCGAACCGCCCTCGAACTCGACGGAGGTCTTCTCGGTGCCGTCGGAGGACAGCTGGCTGGAGGTCGGCATGCCCAGCGGGCCGGCGTCGAAGCCCTGGCCTGCCCAGGCGTCGGCGATCGCGCCCCACAGCGCCTGGGTGCCGGTGTCGTCGTCGGAGACGATGATACCGTTATCGAAGAGCGCGAACGACGAGTTCTCGCCGTTGCCCTGCGCGGTGGTCTCCCCACTGCGGGATTCCCCGAGCACCGGGCCGAGCGCGGAGTAGACCGCCTTCCAGGTCCTCTCGATCTCGGAGTCGCCGCTTAAGGAGACGACGCCGTCGATAATCGGCGGCAGGTCGGAGATCTTCAGTCCCTCGAAGATCTCGATGTCGCCTACCGACGAGCTGCTACCCGGGGTCGCGCCCTGCGCGGCCGCGGCGGCGAGCACGACACCGGCGATGGAGCCGGCGATGGCCAAGATGGCGCCGATGTCGCCGTTCAGCGCGTTCGCGATCAGATCCAGCGGGGTGGTCTGCTCGTTGCTGGCCGAGGCGGTCGTGGTCGTGGGCTCGGAGGTGGTCTGATCGCGATCCTGCGCGGTGGTTTCGGTGGTCGACGTGGTCGACGTGTTCTGGCCGCTGCCGGTGGTGCCCTGCTTGATCTCGTCGTAGCGCTGCTTGGCCACCGAGCGGATCGTATCCATCTGCGCGTACAGGTACTGGCCCGGGCACGCGTTGTAGTGGAAGTCGCGGTGGGCGTTGATGTTCGGGAACATGCCGCCCTGGCCGCGGCTGTAGCGTGAGCCGTTGAAGTCGAACTCTGCGTAGTGGCGGTCCTGGCCCGTCGGGTCGAAGCCAGAGATGGCGGCCTTCCAGCCGGCGAGCTTGCCGAGCGAGTTCAGGGCTTCCTGGGAGGGCTGGGCGGTCTCGTAGTTGCCCAAAACGGACACGCCCCAGGTGTTGCCGTTGAAGCCGCCGACGTGCGCGCCCTGTACGGCGCGGTCCAGGCCACCGGCGCGGCCCTCGTAGATCTGGCCGTACTTATCGACGAGCGCGTTGTACCCAATATCGCCCCAGCCCAGGGTCTGGCCGTGGTAGGTCTGGATGCCGCGGACGATGCCCGGGGCCGCCTGGGCACTGTAGTTGTTGGAGCCGGCGGTGTGGTGCACGGTCACCGCGGACACCGGCTCGTTGTAGTAGACGTTGCGCAGGTTTTCGTTGGCGCTCCAGCCCGCGCGGGAGACGACGTTCGGCATGCCGTCGGTGGTGCTGGCCAGATCGATGCCCTCGTTGATGCCGGCCTCGAGGTCCGGGTCGATGAGCACGGTCTCGATCTCGCTGGCCTTAATCGGGCCGTTGTCCTCGACCGTGGTTTCCTGCTCGGCGTCGGCGACCGGCTGGATGTCGCCGTAGTCCGACGGCAGGTCCGGCAGCTGGCCCTGTTCGGTGGCCTCGGTGGGCTCGGTCGCGGGGTAGTCCAGGTTGTCGCCCATGGTGGAGTCGATGCCGGCGCCCGCGACGGGGGCCTCCTCCGGGACGTTGGCGAGGGAGGCCTCGTCGGCGGCGGTGTTCTCCTCGTCGGTGATGCCGAGGTCGACGCCGGCGACCGAGACCTGCACGCGGTTGGTCGGTTCGACGTAGATGAGGTCGGTGCCCATCTTGCCGTCGACCGGCACTTCCTCCATCGGGGCGGCGGCGTACCAGGGGCCCCACTCGCCGTCGTCGTTCTCGGCGCGGACGTAGGTGGCGAAGTCGGCGTTCTCCCGCTCCCAGGTCAGGGCGAACATGGAGAACTCCTCGTCGGAGGTGAACTCCTTGACCGTCTTCGGGCCGGGCACACCGCCCTGGGAGGCGATGGCGGCGTCGTCGACCAGGACGTTGTCGCCGTCGGCGAAGCTCAGGCTGGCCTGGTTCACCTCGACGGAAGAACCGCCCTCGGACTGGGCCTGGTAGATGGTGTTGCCGCCGAAGGCCATGGTGGCAACGAGGGCGACGATGGCCGTCACGGCGATCGTCGGATGTCCTCGCAGTGCTCCCATCGGTCCCTGCGGGGCGATGCGGCGTCGTTGCTCCACGTGAATGCTCCTCATTTGACAGGCGTTAAAAATGATATTTCTGCAACGCTAGGGATAGTAGTACACGTATGAGGTATATGGTAATCCAATTAACGAAAGGTTCATCTGGGGCTAGATAGATTTAAGTTGTGTAAGTGACATAATGTGTCGCCGGTGTGCCGTATCTGCGCCGGTGGGGCCGTGTGTCCCCGGGTCGGGGAGGGCGACGTCGATTAGCCTGGGCTTCATGACTTATGACCTCTTCGTCGTTGGATCTGGACTCTTCGGGCTCACCGTGGCGGAACGCGCCGCAACCCAGCTGGATAAGAAGGTGCTCATCATTGAGCGCCGCGAACACTTAGGCGGCAACGCCTACTCGGAGGCCGAGCCCGAGACCGGCATCGAGATCCACAAGTACGGGGCCCACCTGTTCCACACCTCGAACGAGCGGGTCTGGAAGTACGTCAACCAGTTCACCGACTTCACCGACTATCAGCACCGCGTGTTCGCCATGCACGACGGCACCGCCTACCAGTTCCCGATGGGACTCGGCCTGATCAACCAGTTCTTCGGGCGCTACTACTCCCCGGATGAGGCCCGCGCGCTGATCCAGCAGCAGACCGACGGCCTCGACCCGAAGGACGCCGACAACCTCGAGGAGAAGGCCATCTCCCTGATCGGCCGCCCGCTCTACGAGGCGTTCATCCGCGACTACACCGCCAAGCAGTGGCAGACCGACCCGAAGAATCTGCCCGCCGGCAACATCACCCGCCTGCCCGTGCGCTACACCTTCAACAACCGCTACTTCAACGACACCTTCGAAGGCCTGCCCGTCGACGGCTACGCCGCCTGGCTCAACAACATGGCCGACCACGAGAACATCGAGGTCCGCCTCGATACCGACTGGTTCGACGTCCGCGAAGAGCTGCGTGCTGCCAGCCCCGAGGCCCCGGTTGTCTACACGGGCCCGCTCGATCGCTACTTCGACTACTCCGAAGGCACCCTCGGCTGGCGCACCCTGGACTTCGAGCTCGAGGTCTTAGACACCGGAGACTTCCAGGGCACCCCGGTGATGAACTACAACGACGCCGACGTCGACTACACCCGCATCCACGAGTTCCGCCACTTCCACCCCGAGCGGGCCGACCGCTACCCCAAGGACAAGACGGTCATCATGAAGGAGTACTCGCGCTTCGCGGAAAAGGAAGGCGACGAGCCCTATTACCCGATCAACACCCCGGAAGACCGCGAGATGCTCGAAGCTTATCGACGCCTCGCCGCCGCCGAATCCGAAAACCACCGTGTCCTCTTCGGCGGGCGCCTGGGCACCTATCAGTACCTGGACATGCACATGGCGATAGCCAGCGCACTCATGATGTTCGACAACCACCTCGCCCCGTTCTTCAACGACGGCACGCCGCTGAGCCAGTCGCGCGGGCACTAGGGTTTTTCGCTCTTAGTAGCTTGCTTTTCGGTGCGTTTTGAGTTTGCTGCTGCACAAACCCTTGAACGAAGATGCTTGAGGGGAGCGTCCTTCAAGGGTTTGCGTGTTCGCGCCGCGGAACCGACCGCGACCGGGGTTGAGTCCCGGCATCCGCATGCCGTGCTAGCGCTGGTCGAAATCACCCTCATAGAAAGGGCTCTCGCGAGGTCGAGATCAGCACTCCTTTAGGGGAGGCTGCTTTCGACCAGGCGAGCGCGCGGGCGCTTGAAGCGGATGTGATGGGCTCCATACGGGACTGTTGGGGAAGGTGTGACTGGTGGTGCGACTGACTGTCAGTGCCTGACGTGCCGCACACCGATCCCGTATACCGTGCTAGCGCTGGTCGAAATCAACCCTCATAGAACAGGCCCTTGAAGCCTTTGTGCGTAGACCCCGCGGAACCGGGCGGCGCCATCGCTGATTGTGGCTATGATGGGGGTCACACATGGAATCGATCAGGGGGTATAACTCATGACCGTCCCGGAATCCAATGAAGTGAAGTTCAAAGCCCTGCGCGATGACCTGCATCGCCGCTATGACCACGTGGTCGACTCCGCCGAGGTGGATCGCGTACTCGATGAGCTCATCGACGACCACGCCAGCAAAGCCAACGTCCAGACCTTCGTTCCGATCATCGTCGAACGCGATGCCGCCGAAGCCCTCGAGGATCGAGGCTGCGCGATGAGGAGCGGAGCAACCGCCGTCGCAAGATCCTCTTCGTCTGCGAGCACAACACCGGTCGTTCGCAGATCGCCTCGGTGATCGCGCGCCACCACGCCGAAGACCGGGCGCTGATCCGCTCGGTCGGGCCTGATCCGCAGCCGATCGGCAACGCGGAGATCGTCAACCAGCTCAACGAGCGTGGTTACGATACCTCGCTGGTCTACCCGAAGGAGCTAACCTCGCGCACGATCTACGAATCCGACTACGTCGTGCTTATCGGCGGCGACGAGTTGGATGGCTTCCGCGACAACGCCGCGGAGGAGTGGCACATCGACGACCCCGAGACGATGGATGCTGACGGCGTCAGCAAGGTGATCGACGACATCGACGCCCGCGTGCGCAACCTCCTCGAGCAGGAAGGCGTCCTCGACTAGCGTCCGCGGGACCCTTAAAAACCCGTCTGGAGAACCCCTCCGGGCGGGTTTTCTGATGCCCCAAAAACGACCCTAAGGTTACCGCAAGGTTAACAACCGGGGCGCTTTAGGTGAACGGCATCGTCGCAGTTGAGGGCGTTTTTCGCACCTAATCCGCCTGAAGAAAGTTTATAAGCGCAGGTCAGGGCTTGACCTTCGCTGCCGTGTCCAGTAAGTTAAATTTACGTGAACGGCGAACGGCCGTACTGTTAACCGAATGGGTTAGCGGCCGCGACAGTCGCAGAAAGGAGTGTCTGGACGTGAGCACAGATGATCCGCTGGCGTCGACACGCTCCGTGTCTCGCCACGACAACTGATCCTCACCCTAAAAAGGATCCCGTCCGTGCCCCGGCGCCTCGCCGGGACAGCGCAAAACAACATCAAGCATCACGAGCACGGACCACGACTGACTTTTCAACACACTGCATTAATCAAGGAGTCAAATCATGAGCACCATGGATACTGATCAGGTTCTCGCAACCATCCGCAACGACCTGCACCGTCACTACAGCCACGACCTCGACAACGCGGAGATCGACCGCATCTTCGACGAGATCGTCTCCGAGCACGAGGCCCGTGCCACCCAGACCCGCTTCCTGCCGGTGCTGGTGGAGCGCGACGCCGTCGAGAAGATCGAGAACATCGTCTTCACCGAGCCGCTGCGCACCGCCCAGTCCCGCCGCGACGTCCTCTTCGTCAACCGGGACAACGGCACCATGGCCGAGGTGGCGGCCGCGCTGCTCGAGGTCCGCGTCGGCGATCGCCTGCGCGCCGCTGCCGCCGGCACTCACCCGGAGAACTCCTCCGACGAGAAGCTTTTGGCCGAGGCCCGCAAGCGCGAGCTGGACAAGAACCGCAAGCGTCGTCCGACCTCGCACCGCGTGCTCGATACCCCGGAGATGACCATCTACCTCAACAGCGATGAGACCCGCGACATGGGTGGTCGCCGCCACTTGGTCTGGGACCTCCCGTCGACCGACGGCATGAACGAGGCCCAGATCGCGGAGCTGGTCGATGAGCTCGACAAGCGCATCAACGGTCTCATCGAGCTGCTGGATGTCGCCCCGGCTGAGCCGGCGCTGGCTTCCTAGAAGCACAGCCCGAACTACGCATGACCCCGCCTGCCCGGCAGGCGGGGTTTTGCTCTGTTCTATAGCCCCGCCGGCGCGGGTGCATTCTAGGTGGCGTAATTCTCTCGCGTCGCGACGCGTGGCAGGCGGGCGTTGGTGCCCGTGGCCGTTACTGTTGTGACTAATCGAGTGTCCGCTGAAGAAAGAAGTTTCGAAGCATCGTGAACACACCGAATCCCACTGTCGCGACCGATCGCATCCTCTCCCGTATCCTGCTGCCCCGCCAGGGCGAGCCGCAGGACGTGCGGATGCTCTACCTCGTCGAAAACGAGGACAACAAGGAGCGCCTGCACTGGGATAACCGTTTCTCCGTGCGGGTCCCCGGCGGCGCCGAGGCCTCGTTCGAGACCTACTTCAATGCCTTCCCCGCCTCCTACTGGCGTCGCTGGTCCCAGCTGGATTCGGTCCAGTTGACGATGCGTATCGACGGCACCGCCTCGATCTCGATCTATCGCTCGAAGTCGAACGGCACCCGCGTGGCCATCGACACCCACCTGGTCACCGACGAGCGCGTCACCTTCGACCTGGCGCTGAAGAACTTCGAAGACGGCGGCTGGCTCTGGTTCGACGTCACGGCCGAGACGGACACCACGATCTCCGAGGCCGCGTGGGTCGCCCCGGTCGACGCCGGCGAGCAGCAGCTTCCCGACGGCCGCACCATCCCCGCCTCCGAGCGCCGCGTCAGCGTCGGCATCCCCACGTTCAACCGCCCGGCCGATGCGGTCGCCGCCCTCGAGGCGCTTACCGAGGACCCGGTCATCGACGACATGATCGACGCCGTGCTCATGCCCGATCAGGGCACCCAGCACCCGGCGGATGAGCCGGGGTACGAGGCGGCCGTCGAGAAGGTCGGCGGGCGTTTCCACGAGTTCCGCCAGGGTAACCTCGGCGGCTCGGGAGGCTACTCGCGCATCATGTACGAGGCCTTGGGCGACGGCGCCGCCGGCGCGGCCGAGAGCCCGTTCGTGTTGTACATGGACGACGACATCGCCATCGAACCTGATTCCATCCTGCGCGCCGTGCAGGCGGCTCGTTATGCGGCCAGCCCGATCATCGTCGGCGGCCAAATGCTCAACCTGCAGGAACGTTCGCAGCTGCGGACGATGGGCGAGGCCGTCGGCACGCATGATTTCATGTGGACCGCTGCCGCACACAGCGTCTATGACCACGACTTCGCCCACTACCCGCTCGGTTTCTTGGGCCATGACCGCGACCGCAAGAACCCCGACGCCTATAACTCGCGGGCGCTGCACCGGCGCATCGACGTCGACTACAACGGCTGGTGGATGTGCCTGTTCCCGCGCGTGGTCGCCCAAGAGATCGGGCAGCCGCTGCCGCTGTTCATCAAGTGGGATGACGCCGAATACTCCTTACGCGCCGCCGCCCATGGCTTTGCGACGGTCACGTGGCCCGGTGCCGCCATCTGGCACATGGCCTGGGCCGACAAGGACGACGCGATCGACTGGCAGGCCTACTTCCACCTGCGCAACCGGCTCATCGTCGCCGCGCTGCACCACGACGGCGACGCCGAAGGCATCGTGCGCTCCATGCGGAAGTCCACCTTCAAGCACATCGCGTGCATGGAGTACTCGACGCTCGCGATCCAGATCGAAGCGATGCGCGACTTCCTCGCCGGCCCGGATCAGCTCTTCGAGATCCTCGACACCGCCCTGCCGCGCATCCAGAACGTGCGCAAGAAGTACTCGGATGCGGTGGTGATCGACTCCGCCGCCGAGCTGCCGGCCGCCACCGGCGCGCCGGGCGTGCCGCTCAAAGACGTCGGCGGGCGCCTGGCCAAGATCAAGAAGATCCCCTGGCTCCTCAAGGGCGTTAAGCACCTGCTGAGCAGCGAAGACCCGCGCCACCACGCAGCCCCGCAGCTCAACCTCACCGCCGAGGAGGCGCGCTGGTTTACGCTGTCTCGGGTGGATTCGGCGACCGTGTCCACCGCGGGCGGCACCGGGGTGGCCTTCCGCAAGCGCGACCGGGCGCTGGCCCAGGAGCTGGTCGAGGAGACCCGCCGGGTGCACAAAGAGATCGTCGAGTGCTTCGACGAGATGAAAAACACCTACCGCGCCGCTTTTGCGGACCTGACCTCGCGGGAGAGCTGGAAGCAGGTCTTCGATGCCCAGTAACGCCATAAGCGAGTCGATCTCGCGCCTGGAGGCCGCGGAGGCCGACGTACTCGTCGTCCTCCAGCGCGCCATCGGCGATAACCCGCAGATCTACGCCGGCGCCCGGGGCCTGTCGCATCTCGGCGAGCACGCCCTCGGTTGGTTGCTTCTAGCGGGGGGAGGGTTTGTCGTCGATAAGCGCCGCCGGAGGCAGTGGTTCGCCGTGGGCACCGCGGCCTTCTGCTCGCACGCGGCTTCCGTGGTGATCAAGCGGGTGGTGCGCCGGCGCCGGCCGGACGACGAGCGCATCACCGTGGGCGTGGGCACGCCATCGAAGCTGTCGTTTCCTTCGTCACACGCGACGTCGACGACGGCGACGATGGTGGCGCTGGCGGACATGACCGGCAATAAACTGCCGCTTGTCGGTATCCCGGTGATGATGATCTCGCGTATGGTTCTCGGCGTGCACTACCCGACGGACACTCTCGCCGGTGCCGCGATCGGGGCGACCACCGCCCGGGCATGCATGGAGACGGAAAGGAGCACCCGGTGAACCAGCCGCATCACCCCTCGGACGCCGACCACGCCGAAATCGGCCACCCCCGCACCTATCCGGCGGAGGGCACCCCGGGAATCTTCCACTCGGAGCCGCACACCGAGGCCATCGACAACACGCGCAAGCGCCAGGCCCCGAAGAACCTTCCCGACGCGATGCTCAAGTCGCTGCGGCCGAAGCAGTGGGTCAAAAACGTCCTCGTCGTCGCCGCGCCGCTCGCCGCCGGCTTCGAGGCGTTCACGCTGCGCACGCTTATCGACGTCATCCTCGCCTTCGTCGTCTTCTGCCTCGCGGCGAGCTCCATCTACTTGGTCAACGACGCCAAGGACGTCGACAGCGACCGCGAACATCCCACCAAGCGCTTCCGCCCGATCGCGTCGGGCATGCTGCCGATCAACCTGGCGTATGCGATGGCGGTCATCCTCATCGTCGCCTCGGTGGGCCTGTCGCTGCTCGCCACCGAGGGCACGGGCCTGGCGATCGTCGCGGTCGTCTACATCGGCCTGCAGCTGGGCTACTGCTTCGGCTGGAAGCATATCCCGGTGATCGACATCGCGCTGGTCTCCTCGGGTTTCATGCTGCGCGCCATGGCCGGCGGTGTCGCCGCCGGCATCGTCTTGAGCCAGTGGTTCCTTCTGGTTGCCGCCTTCGGCTCGCTGTTCATGGCCGCCGGCAAGCGCTACGCCGAGCTGCTGCTCTCCGAGCGCACGGGCGCGAAGATCCGCAAGTCCCTGCGCGGCTACACCCAGACCTACCTGCGCTTCGTGTGGACGGTCGCGGCTGCCGCCGTCGTCATGTCCTACGCCCTGTGGGGTTTCGAGCTGTCCAACTCCGTCGCCGACGCCGCCGCGATCTGGTACCAGGTCTCGATGGTCCCGTTCATCATCGCCATCCTGCGCTTCGCCTCCGCGGTCGACCGCGGCGACGGCGGTGCGCCCGACGAACTCGCCCTCCAGGACCGCGTCCTGCTCGTGCTCGCGCTGCTGTGGCTGGCCTGCATCGTCATGGGCGTCTACGTGGTCCCGGCGCTGTCCTAGGCGGCTGTACTAGAAACTTGTCTTTTCTCGGGTCGCGTAAAGACTGGTAGTTTCTTTCTCATGACCACGGCACTACGCGCTGAGGTGGACGACCCCGGGGAGCACGACCACCTGCGAGGCGATGCCGCCAGGCTGCTCACCCCGGTCACTGTTGCCGCCTCGGTAGTGGCTATCGGGCTGATCGCCGCCATCGGCGGCTGGATGCGGCGCTGGATGAGCGACGACGGGCTTATCGTCCTTCGCACCGTCCGCAACCTCCTGGCCGGCAACGGCCCGGTGTTCAACGCCGGCGAGCGCGTCGAGGCGAACACCTCCACGCTCTGGCAATACCTGATCACGCTCGGCTCGCTTATCAGCGATGCCCGCCTAGAGACGATCGCCCTGTGGCTCGCGCTCATACTCACGGTGCTGGCCGGGGTGATTGCCGCGGTGGGCGCTGCCTGGTTCCACGGCCTGCGCTCAGGGCTTGTCTACCTGCCGCTGGGCGGTCTCATCTACTTCGCGCTGCCGCCGGCGCGCGACTTCGCCACCTCCGGACTCGAGTGGGGCTTATCGATCTTCTGGCTTGCCGTATGGTGGGTGCTTCTGGTCTGGTGGGTGACCTACGCGCACGAGGCTTCGCGCTCGGAGGCGGGACGCCACCGCCTGCCGAGCGGACCGCCGCGAGACTGGCCCACCTACATACTCGCCTTCTGGTGTGGGCTGTCCTGGCTGGTCCGCCCCGAGCTGGCCCTCTACGGCGGGGTGACGGGCATCGTGCTGCTTGTGGCGGTGCGCCGCCCACACCAGATCGCCGGCATCCTCGCCGCCGCGCTGCCGGTGCCGCTGGGATACCAGATCTTCCGCATGGGCTACTACGGGCTGCTCACCCCGCACACGGCGGTGGCCAAGTCCGCCTCGGATGCGCAGTGGGAGGCTGGTTTTGAGTACCTGCACGATCTTAACTCTCCTTATCTTCTGGTGATTCCGATAGTCGCCGCGCTCGTCGCGGCGGCGGCGCTGCTTCTGCGCGCCGCGGGGGGGCGCGGGGAGCGCGACGTTGTTGCTGACGGTGTTGCTGAGTCGGCCACCGCGCCGGGCTGGCGTGGTGTGCTGCGCACCCGTGCCGGGATCGCCGCGCTCGTGCCGGCGGTTGCGGTGTTGCATATCGCGTATGTGCTGCGTGTCGGCGGCGACTTCATGCACGCGCGCATGTGGCTGCTGCCGCTGTTCGCCATCCTCATGCCGGTGATGGTGGTCCCGGTCGTGGACTACTACCGCGGCCGGACCACCGACGTGCTGGCTCTGCTCGCGGCGGCCGTCGTGGTGGTGTGGGCCTGGATCGTCATGAGCCGGGGCACCGACCACGTCGACTGGCAGGACTTCGAGGCCGGCGGAAAAGAGATCGTCGACGAGCGCGAGTTCTGGACCTACCACACCGGCCGCGAGCGCGGGAACCCGCCGCTGGTGGCGGCCGACTTCACCGACGTGCCGGAGTTCGGCACCTGGCCGCAGGGCATCGAGGAGATGCTCGACGACAACGCCGCGGTCATGATGCCCTACGCCATCGATGGGAAGAAGGAGACCGGCTGGTACGTCATCGACCGCGCCGCCGGCGATACGGAAAGCGAGCACCTGCCGCCGAGCGCCTATCACCTCAACCTCGGCATGACCAGCGCCAACGCCCCGCTCAACGTCCGGGTGCTGGACACGGTCGGCTTGGCGACGCCGCTGGCCGCCCGCCAACCCCGCGACGAAGACGGCCGGATCGGCCACGACAAGACCCTGCCGTGGGCCTGGCAGGTCGCCGACACCGACGCCGATGTCACCGACATCCCGGGCTGGATCGATGTCGACGACACACTTGCCGCCCGCGCCGCCCTGCGCACCCCCGAGATCTCCGAATTGCTCGCGAGCTACCGCGAGCCGATGAGCGCGCAGCGCTTCTTCAGCAACATCGCTTGGGCGTTCGGTAGCGGCCGGAGCCTGGAGGTTCCCGAGGATGGCTGCGAGCTTCTCGACGACCACACGATCGCCCGCCTCGAGCGCCAAGCCGCCGAGATAGTTTCTCAAGGGTAATTTTTCGGACCAAGCTGCCGGGTGTCGATGGGCGGGTTACGCTAACCCAGGCGGCGCCCCGGGGGGTGTTAGTACGGGCTAGGAAAATCCTCAGCCGTACGTTATGCTTTTGAGGCATTACCGCGCAGGCACGTAACGCACAGTGGCGGTGCCGCGATTACACAGGTTGATGCAAGAAAGTCGACACCGCAGGCCCAGCGGGCGGTGCGGAATCGATCACAAAGCTAGGAGAAGCATGTCTACCATCACCGCTGGCGCGCAACGCGTCGCCCGCATGGCATTGGCGCTGGTTACTGCGGTTACCCTCGCTGTGACCCTGATGCTGGTCCCCAACAACTCTGCGCAGGCACAGGATAACCGTGGCTGGCTGCGCCCGGATGCCACCGGCACCTGCGAGTGGGATCCGAACGTCCAATACTGGGTCCAGCGTTGTGACGTCTGGTCGGCGTCCATGGGCCGCAGCATCCCGGTCCAGATCGTGCCGGCTGCCCGCGGCGGTAACGCCGCGCTGTACCTGCTCGACGGCCTGCGTGCCACCGAGCGCACCAACGCGTGGGTGAACGACACCAACGCCGCGCGCACCTACGAGAACACCAACATCACCCTCGTGATGCCGGTCGGCGGTACCGCGTCCTTCTACGCGGACTGGGCGGGTCCGGCCACCTATGACCTGCAGAACCCGGTCAAGTACCAGTGGGAGACCTTCCTAACCAGTGAGCTGCCGGACTACCTGCAGCGTTACTTCGGCGTCGCCCCGAACAACAACTCCGTCGCCGGCCTGTCCATGGGCGGCACCGCGGCGATCAACCTGGCGTCGCGCCACCCGGACCAGTTCCGTCAGGCCCTGTCCTTCTCCGGCTACCTGACCATGACCCTGCCGGGTGCGCAGACCCTGCTGCGCGTCGCACTTCTCGACGCCGGCGGCTTCAACGTCAACGCCATGTACGGCTCGATGCTCAACCCGCGCCGCTTCGAGAACGACCCGTTCCTCAACATGGGCGGCCTGCGCGGCACGGATGTCTACGTCTCCGCGGCCTCCGGCATCCCGTCCCCGGCGGATCAGAACATCGCGCCGCAGCACGTGGCCTCCGGCGCTGCGCTGGAGATGATCTCTAACCTCTCCACCCGCCTCTACGCCGGCAAGGCTCGCTTCGAGGGCATCAACCTCACCGAGAACTACCCGCCGACCGGCCTGCACAACTGGAACCAGTTCGGCTACCAGCTCGACATCACTAAGGGTCGCGTCCTGGACGTCATGAACGCTTACTAGTGGCTTGGTGCCGGTTTCGGCTCCGCTGGTTGCAGGCCCGCCTCCTGGGAAAACGCCTGGGAGAGCGGGGCGTTTGGCGTTTTTCGGAGTGTTTGGGTTTGAATGCGCATGTTGCGCTACCGCTGGTCGAAAGGAGGGGTATAGAAAGGACTGTTCCTTTCGACCTCGGGAGACTCGTTTCTGGGCGCCTCCTTTCGACCAGCGTTAGCGCTGCATAAGTCTTGGGGTGTACGTGCTCTCGGTGGCCCGCTTCCCGCCACTCGCCCGGGGTTGCGCGTGTAAACGCTTAAAGGGAGATGCTTGAGGGGCGCGCCCTTTAAGCATTTGCGCGCAAAAATGGCCTGATTTGGCGTCCTTCAAGGTTCTTCCTTCAAGCATTTGTGCGAGGCCGAACGAAAACGCCTACCTGAGCAAACCTGAACAAACCCCAACGCCCCCACCCCCTGTCGCGCTGGTGTGTCGCATCGCCTAAAGTCTCAAGGTGAACTTAAACTTGATGGTGCTTGCGGTGGAGCTGAGAATTTCTGCTCCACCGAACGCAGCATCTCGGACAACCGTCACGGGCTACGTCGCCACCCCGGCAGGCACCGGGAAGGCTACCGGCAGAGGGGAACTGCCGGTCTCCTTCCCCGCAGGGGTCATGCGGCGTGTCAGGCGGACCCTCGTCCGCCGGCATTACCCACCCCAGAGAATGTCAAGGAATCCAGATACATGCGCGACACCGCTAACCGTTCCCCGCGGCGCAACCGCCGCCTGCGTCACCCCGCCCTCCTCGCTATCCCGACTGCGGCCGCGGTCGGACTCGCTGTCATCCCGGCCGTCAACGCACAGAACTCCTCTGATCTGTCGTCGAGCTTGAGCTCCCAGTTCGGTGGTGGCCCCGGTTCCGGCTTCAGCGACACCGCCCGCCCAGAGGGCAACCCCGCTCGCACCCCGCGCGAGACGACGTACCCGGTCGTCGAGAATCTGCCGGCAGGTGTCGAGGTCAACCGCGTCGAGTGGCTGAGCAACCGCCACATCGCGATCTTCATGAGCTCCGCCGCCATGCCGGACGAGGAGATCCAGGTCCAGATGCTGCTGGCTCGCGACTGGCACGCGAACCCGGAGAAGACCTTCCCGGAGGTCTGGGCGCTCGACGGCCTGCGCGCGCGTGACGACGAAAACGGCTGGACCCTCGAGACCAACATCATCGAGCAGTACGCCGACCGCAACGTCAACGTCGTCCTGCCGGTGGGCGGCGAGTCCTCCTTCTACGCGGACTGGCTGGAGCCGGACCCGAATAACGGTGTCCACTACATGTGGGAGACGTTCCTCACCCAGGAGCTGATCCCGGTGCTGGATAACGCGTTCCGTTCGAACCAGAAGCGCGCGATCGTCGGCCTGTCGATGGGCGGCACCGCCGCGGTCAACCTGGCTGAGCGCAACCCGCACCTGTTCGACTTCGTCGGTTCTTTCTCCGGCTACCTGGACACCACCAGCTCGGGCATGCCTGAGGCCATTACCGCCGCCATGCTGGATGCCGGCGGCTACAGCTCGACTGCGATGTGGGGCCCGCTGTACTCTCAGGGCTGGATTGATCACGACCCGAAGCTCGGCATCGAGGCTTTGGAGGACATGACCGTCTACGTCTCCTCCGGCAGCGGCGCCGATGACTACGGCCAGGAGAACTCCGTGGCCAACGGCCCGGCGAACCCGGCCGGCGTCGGCCTGGAGATCCTGTCGCGCCTGACCACCCAGACCTTCGTGGATCGGGCGGCGAACACGAACACGGACGTCATCACGCGTTTCCGTCCCTCGGGCGTGCACTCGTGGGAGTACTGGCAGTTCGAGATGCAGGAGGCCTGGCCGATCATCGCCGAGGCCCTGGACATTCCGGAAGAAGACCGCGGCGCCGACTGCCAGCCGGTCGGGGCCATCGCGAGCGTGACCGCGGACGGCCAGATCGGCTCCTGCGTCAACAACGAATACCCCGTCGGCGAAAACGGCGAGGGCCGTGCCCAGGACTTCCGCTCCGGCACCGCCTACTGGTCCCCGCAGACCGACGTCCACGCCCTGTTCGGCGCCATCAACGCGCGCTACGCGGAGTTCGGCGGCCCGAACGGCTGGCTCGGCTTCCCGAAGACCGGCGAGCGCTCGACCCCGGACGGCCGCGGCCGCTACGTGCACTTCGAGAACGGTTCCATCTACTGGACCCCGCAGACCGGCGCGTACGCCATCCAGAAGGACATGTTCGACTACTGGGGCTCTCAGGGCTGGGAGAACTCGCACATCAAGTACCCCGTCGCGGAGGCGAAGGCCATCAATGGTGGTTGGGTCCAGGAGTTCGAAAACGGCTGGCTCACCGAGTCGCCGGACGGCACCCAGCGCTTCATCGTCCACGGCGCGATCGCGGATAAGTACGGCGAGATCGACACCGCTAACTCGGAGCTCGGCTTCCCGACCTCCAACGAGCGCTCTATCCGGGGTGGTGCCTTCCAGGAGTTCGAAAACGGCAACATCTACTGGTCGCCGGCCACCGGCGCGCACGCCATCCTCTACGGCGACATCTTCGACGCCTGGGGCCAGGAAGGCTGGGAGCAGGGACGCTACGGCTTCCCGACGGCCGACACCGAGACCATCCCGGCCGGCGGGCTGCGTCAGGAGTTCCAGAACGGCACCTTGGAGCAGATTAACGGCCTAGTGAGGGAGGCCAACTGATGAAGCGTTTGACCAACCGCGCGCACGCGACGGTGGGCATCGCCGTCATCCTCGCCGGTTCGCTGGGGCTGGCCGCCTGCGGCGAGTCGACCGTGACCAGCGACGACATCGCCGCCGAGAGCTCGTCCGTGGAGCCGCTGGAGCGGGATACGGAGTCGAGCGAAAACGCCGACAAAGACAAAGACAAGGACAAAGAAACCTCCGAGTCCACCACGGCCAAAAGCGACAGCAACAGCGAGCCCCAGGCGCAGGACCAGGCCGCCCGGGAGATCGACGAGATCCCGGAGTCGGAAGCTCCTGCCACGAGCCCGGAGGACGAGGACTATCTGAGCGCCTTGGGCGAGGAGGATATCGACGTCAACGGCCTGGAGGATCAGCTGATCAGCACCGCCTGGACCGTGTGCGCCGACGACCCCGTCGCCAACGCCACCTCGGGTGCGGTGGGCGGCCAGCTCGTCGAGCAGGGCCGCACCGAGCTCTCGTCGGAGGAGGCCACCCGCGTGGTCGAGGAACACGCCCGCGAAATCTACTGCCCATAGACCGCCCGTGGCCAGGAAGCCCGAAGTGAATCATAAGCCCGGTGGCATCGCTACCGGGTAACTTTTCCTCTTTGGATTCTGCTGCCTGCTTTTGATCCGAGGTGAACAATGAGAAAGGCCCTGACCGTCATCGCCGTGGTGCTGGTGATCATCCTCATCGGTGGCGGCGTCGTCCAGTGGCTGCGTACCTCCGACCAGGCGCCTATCGACGACCCGTTCGCCGGCGGGCCCACTGCCGAGCGCGCCCCGGGCACCACTCCGGCCCCGTCCTCGGAGCCGGAGTGGTGCCCGGCCGTCCAGGTGATCTCGGCGCCGGGTACGTGGGAGTCGGCACCGGACGACGACCCGTTCAACCCGCAGGCCAACCCGAATTCCTTCATGCTCTCGATCACGCAGCCTCTGCAGGAGGCGTACCCGATCGAGCAGGTGCGGGTCTGGACGGTGCCCTATACCGCCCAGTTCCGCAACATCCAGGCCGATCACGAGATGAGCTATGACGACTCCCGGGAGGAAGGCACCCGGAAGGTGAAAGACGAGCTGCGTTTCGTCGGCGAGACCTGCCCGTCGACCGAGTTCCTTCTGACTGGCTTCTCCCAGGGCGCGGTGATCTTGGGCGACGTAGTCAGCGAGATCGGCCAGGATAAGGGACCGGTCAGCGCCGATCGCATCCGCGGTGCCGCGCTCATCGCGGACGGCCGTCGGGAAAACGGCGTCGGGCAGAACCCGGGCGTCGAGCTTTCCGGCGTCGGCGGGGAGATCGCGTTGCAGCCGGTCAACGGGCTGATTCAGTTCGTCACCCCGGGCGCGACCATGCGCGGCGCCCGCTCGGGTGGCTTCGGGGCCCTCGACAACAGGGTCCAGCAGATCTGCTCTCCCGATGATGCGATCTGCGACGCCCCGCAGGACATCGGCAACGGCATCGAGCGGGCCCGCGATCTCATCGAGGCCCACGGTGTCCACGCCATGTACGCCCACAACGACGCCGTCATCCCCAGCACCACCGCGGATGCGTGGGTCGTGGACTGGGCACACAATCTTATTAACAATCCTCCCGAGCGTTAGACCCGCGGCGTAACGAACGAGTAGTTTCCGGGTACTAAAGTAAACGGGAAAGAATGAGACGAACGACGGAGAACCATGAACCTAGAGAAGGCTATCGGCCAGTTTTTCACCCCGGACGGTGACCTCGCCCTCGCCCCGCAGCTCACGCTCGCGGGCTTGGCGGAGCTCATGTACCAAGGCGACTTCAACACTGGCGGTGGGGACCGCCACTGCCTGCGCTTCTGGGACTTCTCCGAGTCCCGCGAAGGCACTACCCGCGACTTCACTCGCCAGGAGATCAACACCCGCATCAAGGCGGTCGCGGCGCGCCTGCAGCAGGTCGCGAAGATCAACGACCGGGTGGCCATCCTGGCCGGCAACTCGCCGGAGTACGTCTTCGCGTTCATCGGCGCCCTGTACGCCGGCATGGTGCCGGTCCCGCTGTATGACCCGCGCGAGCCCGGCCACGCCGATCACCTCAAGGCCGTGCTGGCGGATTCGGATGCCCGCATCGTGCTGACCAACCGCGTGTCCGGCCCGAGCGTGCGCGAGCACTTCTCGGAGATCCCCTCGCGCAAGCGTCCCCGCATCCTCGCGGTCGATTCCCTGCCGGATTCTCTGGCGGGCAGCTACGTCAACCCTTCCTCGACGCTCGAGGGCCAGCAGATGGTGGCCATGTCCACCACCATGCCCATCGATACCACCGCGTTTTTGCAGTACACCTCGGGTTCCACCCGCACCCCGGCCGGCGTCGAGTTGACCAACCGCTCGATTCTGACCAACGTGTTGCAGATCTACAAGGCCGCCGAGCTGAAGATGCCGCTGCGCCTGGTCACCTGGCTGCCGCTGCACCACGACATGGGCATTATCCTCGCGGTCTTCGTCACCCTGCTGGGCCTGCCGATGGAGATGATGAGCCCGCGCGACTTCATCCAGCAGCCGAAGCGCTGGGTGGATCAGCTCGCTCGGCGTGGCGACGACGACGTCTCCACCTACGCCGTGGTCCCGAACTTCGCCCTGGAGCTCGCGGTGCGCTACGGCAAGCCGGAGGCGGAGCAGGACTTCTCCAACGTGGACGGCATCATCATCGGCTCGGAGCCGGTGAGCGAGTCGGCCGTCGAGAATTTCGCCGCCGTGTTCACCGAGCAGGACCTGCCGCGTACCGCCCTGCGCCCGTCCTATGGCCTGGCCGAGGCGTCGCTGCTGGTCACCACCCCGCAGACCGACTCGCGGCCGCTGTTTAACTACTTCGACCGCGAGGCGCTCGCCGCCGGCCGCGCGGAGCCGGTCGAGCGGGGATCGGAGGCCGCCGTGGCCTTCGCGTCGAACGGCCAGGTGGTCCGCCCCCAGGCGCTCGCCATCGTCGACCCGGAGACTGGCGAGGAGTTAGCCGACGGCGTCGTCGGCGAGATCTGGACCCACGGCGCGAACATGGCCGCAGGCTACCGCGATCGCCCCGAGGACACCGAGGAGACCTTCAACCGCACACTCAAGGGACGCCTGTCCGAGAACTCGCGCGCCGAGGGCTTCCCGGACGAGGGCTGGTTGGCTACCGGTGATTTGGGCACGATCGTCGACGACGAGACCTACATCACCGGCCGCCTGAAGGACCTCGTGGTCATCGCGGGCCGCAACCACTACCCGCAGGACATCGAGTACACCGTCCAGGCCTCCAGCGAGCACGTCCGCTCCGACTCCGTGGCGGCGTTCGCGGTGGCCGGGGACGACGGCGAGCAGCTCGTCATCCTCGCCGAGCGCACCGAAGGCGCGGGGGAGGACGGCGACGCCGAGGCGATCACCGCGATCCGCTCCGCGGTGGCCTCCCGCCACGGCGTGACCCCGGGCGATATCCGCATCCTCGCGCCGCATGAGATTGCGCGCTCGTCGTCCGGAAAGATCGCGCGCCGAGTCAACCAGAAGGCCTACGAGCAGCAGTAGCCCGGGCGTTGCCGCCCGTGAGATTCCCACCTCGCGTTAACAAGGTGGAACAATAGCGGGATACATAGTGGTAAACCGTGTGAACCCGTGTAAAGCAAGGAAGTGGAACCGATAATGACCGTACGCCCCGGTGCTGAATCCGCCGCTGAAGACTCGTCGCCTATGACGGAGGAGAAGCTCAGTGAGTGGTTGCGCCGCTGGGTGGCGGAACGCGTGGAGCTGGAGATCGATGAGATCAGCGTCGATACGCCGATGGAGCGCTTCGGCCTCTCGTCGCGCGACGCGGTGATCCTCTCCGGCGAGCTGGAGAACCTACTCGGCGAGCAGCTCGACGCCACCATCGCCTACGAATACCCGACCATCGCGGCGCTCGCGGAGCGCCTCGTCAACGGCGCCCCGAAGCCGCAGAAGACCGCGCAGGATTATGCGCCGCGCACCAGCTCGCAGACACCGGGGGAGCGCGACATCGCGATCGTCGGCATGTCGGGGCGTTTCCCGGGTGGCGAGGACGTCGATAGTTACTGGCAGATGCTGCTCGAGGGGCACACCGCCACCTCCGAGCGCCCGCTGGGTAGGTGGACGGAATACGGCGCCGACCCGGTGGTCAGCGAGAAGCTCGAGCTGGTCAACACCGACGGCGGCTACCTCGAGGACATCGCCACCTTCGACAACGAGTTCTTCGGCCTGTCCCCGCTCGAGGCGGAGAACATGGACCCGCAGCAGCGCATCATGCTGGAAGAGACCTGGCACGCGCTCGAGGACGCCGGCATTCCGGCCAATAGCCTGCGCGGGGCGTCGGTCGGCGTGTGGGTCGGTTCCTCGAACAATGACTACGGCATGCTCGTGACCGCCGACCCAGCCGAGGCGCACCCTTATGCGCTGACCGGTACGGCCAGCTCAATCATCCCGAACCGCATTTCCTATGCTTTCGATTTCCGGGGCCCGTCGATAAGCGTCGATACCGCGTGCTCTTCCTCGCTGGTCGCCGTGCACGAGGCCGTGCGCTCGCTGCGCGATTATTCCTCGGACGTCGCCATCGCCGGCGGCGTGAACATCCTGGCCTCCCCGTTCGTCTCGACGGCGTTCGCCGAGCTCGGCGTCATCAGCCCAACCAGCGCGATCCACGCGTTTTCTGATGACGCCGACGGCTTCGTTCGCGCCGAGGCGGCCGGCGCGCTCATCCTCAAGCGGGTCGACGACGCGCTTCACGACGGCGACGAGATCCTCGCCGTCATCAAGGGTTCCGCGGTGAACTCCGATGGCCACTCCAACGGCCTGACCGCCCCGAACCCGGACGCGCAGGCCGACGTGCTGCGCCGCGCCTACGCCGATGCGGGCATCGACCCGCAGGACGTCGACTATGTCGAGGCCCACGGCACCGGTACGATCCTAGGCGATCCCATCGAGGCCACCGCCCTCGGAGAGGTCCTCGGCGCCGGCCGCCCCGCGGCCCGGCCCACTCTGCTCGGCTCGGTGAAGTCGAACATCGGGCACGCGGAGTCCGCCGCCGGCACCGCCGCGATGATCAAGGTGATCCAGGCGCTGCGCCACGACACGATCCCGCCGACCGCGAACTTCGACGAGCCGAACCGCTACATCGACTTCGACGCCGAGCACCTCGAGGTCGTCGAAGACCCGCGCGAGTGGCCCGCCTACTCCGGGCGCCGCATCGCCGGCGTCTCTGGCTTCGGCTTCGGCGGCACGAACGCGCACGTCGTCGTCGCCGACTTCGTGGCCTCCGACTATGACGCCGACACCGTGCCCGAGCGCGCCTCCCAGCTTGTCGACGATGCCACCCCGCATCTGGCCGCCCTGCCGGTCAGTGGGCTGCTGCCGTCGCGACGCCGGGAGGCCGCCGCGCAGCTCGCGGACTTCCTCGACGGCCGCGCCGACACTGAGCTCGTGCCCCTGGCCCGCTCGCTCGCGGGGCGCAACCACGGGCGTTCGCGCGCCGTCGTCACCGCGGGGACCGTCGCGGAGGCGGTGAAGCTTCTGCGCCACGTCGCCGACGGCAAGGTCGTGCGCGGCATCACGGCCGCCGACGCCCCGAGCACGACGGGCCCGGTCTTCGTCTACTCTGGTTTCGGCTCGCAGCACCGCAAGATGGGCAAGCGGCTCATGGAGATCTCGCCGCTGTTCGCCGAGCGCATCCGTAAGCTCGACGAGTATGTCGACTTCGAGGCCGGCTGGTCGATGGTGGACATCATCGAAGACGACAGCCAGACCTATAACACCGAAACTGCCCAGGTGACCATCACCGCCATCCAGATCGCGGTGACCGACCTGCTGGCGGCGGCCGGCGTGCGCCCGGCCGGGGTGATGGGCATGTCGATGGGCGAGATCGCCGCCGCCTACGCCGCCGGCGGTTTGGGCGAGCGCGACGCGATGCTCATCGCCTGCCACCGGGCCCGCCTGATGGGCGAGGGCGAGGAGATGCTCGCGGGCACGGAGGACGAGGGCGCGATGGCCGTCGTCGAGTTCACCCGCGAACAGCTCGCGGAGTTCAACGAGGCGCACCCGGAGCTCGATGACATCGAGCCCGCCGTCTACGCCGGCCCGGGCATGACGACGGTCGGCGGGCGCGTGGGCGGCGTCGACACGCTGGTCGCCGAGCTGGAGGAGCAGGGTAAGTTCGCCCGCAAGCTCAAGGTTCGCGGCGCCGGGCACACCTCCGCGCTCGATCCGATCATGGCGGAGCTGGCCGCGGAGATCGCGCAGATCGAGCCGGCGCCGCTGAAGGTCCCGCTGTATTCCTCCGTCGATCGCAGTGAGGTCTACTCGGCGGGTGCCACGGTGCATACCGACGAGTACTTCCTGCGCATGACCCGTCAGCCCGTCTGGTTCGAGGACGCCACCGCGCAGGCGCTGGCCGCAGGACACGAGATGCTCGTGGAGATCAGCCCGAACCCGGTGGCGCTGATGGGCATGATGAATACGGCCTTTAGCGTGGGCAAGCCCGATGCGCAGCTGCTTTATGCCCTGAAGCGCAAGGAGTCGGAGGCCGCGTCGCTGATCACCCTGGCCGCCCAGCTCTACGCCAGCGGCCAGGACGTGGACTTCGGGTTCTTCTACGGCGACGGCGAGCGTCTCGACGCCCCGCGCACCGCCTTCCGGCCCAACCGCTTCTGGACGGCCGCGCGCCCCTCCTCCGGCGGGGCCACCGGCCTGCCGGGTGCGCGGGCGACGCTGCCGGGCAAGACCGTCGCGTTCACCACGACCGCCGAGCAGGTGCCCAGCACCATCGCGCTCATGGAGTCTGCGGCCGCGGCCGTCCACGACGGCGCGCAGCTCGTCGCCCACGAAGAGGACCAGGCGCTGCCGCCCGCCGGCGAGATCACCACCCTGGTGCGCCGCGGGCCCGGCGGCCTGAGCATCGAGGTCCACGCCGTCGACGGCGAGGTCACCCGGCCGGTCGCCGAAGGCTTTGCGACGACCATGAACCTCTCCGCACCCACCCCACTGGCCGGTGTCCACGATCCCGGCCAGCAGGCCCCGGCGGCTGCTGCCCAGCCCGCCGCGACCGGTGCCGGTGAGGAGAGCGATAGCGTGCGCTGGGACCCGGACGGCTCCGAGAGCGTCGAGGAGCGCCTGCGCGCGATCGTGTCCGAGTCGATGGGCTATGACGTCGACGATCTGCCCGGCGAGCTGCCGCTGATCGATCTCGGCCTCGATTCGCTGATGGGCATGCGCATCAAAAACCGGGTGGAGAATGACTTCCAGATCCCGCCGCTCAACGTCCAGGCGCTGCGCGACGCTTCGGTCGCCGATGTCGTGGCGATGGTTGAAGAGGCGGTGGGTAAGCGCCGCGGAGGCGAGGCCGTCGATAAGCCGGCACCGGCTGCGAAGGAACCGGTCCAGGGGGTGGGCGTGGCCCCGCGCGACGCCTCGGAGCGGATGGTCTTCGGCACGTGGGCGAAGGTCACCGGCGCCGCCGCGAACGGTGTGACCAGCCCGCTTCCCGAACTCAGCGACGCCCAGGCCGAACAGATCGCCGAGCGCCTCAGTGAGCGCTCCGGCATCACCGTCACCGCCGCGCAGGTGCGTGGTGCCGAGACCCTCGAGCCGCTGGCCAACCAGGTCCGCGAGGGCCTGGAGACGGAGGTCGAGGGCAACGTGCGCGTACTGCGCGAGCGCCCAGCCGGCTCCGAGAAACCCGCGGTGATCACCTTCCACCCGGCCGGTGGCACGAACGTCGTCTACCAGCCGCTGACCCGACGCCTGCCGGAAGATGTACCCGTCTACGGCATCGAGCGCATCGAGGGCGAGCTGCCCGAGCGCGTCGAGGCCTACCTCGAGGACATCCGCCGCGTCGCGGACGGGCGCCCCGTCGTGCTCACCGGCTGGTCCTTTGGCGGCGCGCTCGCCTACGAGGCCGCCTACCAGCTGCGGGATTCTGACGTCGAGGTCGCGCTCATCGCCCTGCTGGATACCACCCAGCCCTCCGAGCCGATCCCCGACACCATGGAGGAGACGAAGGCGCGTTGGGAGCGCTACTCGGCGTTCGCGAAGAAAACCTACGGCCTCGACTTCCCGGTGCCCTACGACCTGCTGGAGCAGATGGGGGAGGAGGCGATGCTCGGGATGCTCGAGCAGTTCCTCGCCACCACCGACGCCTCCGAGCACGGCCTGTCCGCCGGCGTGCTGGAGCACCAGCGGGCGTCGTTCGTCGATAATCAGATCCTCGCGCACCTCGACTTCGCTCGCTGGGCCGAGGTGAACGTGCCGGTGCTGCTGTTCCGTTCGGAGAAGATGCACGACGGCGCCATCGAGCTCGAACCGCGCTATGCCCACATCGACCCCGACGGTGGGTGGGGCGCTATCGTTGAAGATCTCGAGATTGTGCAGCTGCCGGGCGATCATCTGGCGGTGCCGGATGAGCCGGCGATTGAGATCGTCGCTAAGCACCTCATCGCGCGTATGGAGGGAAACTGAGTGTCTACTACGGCCGAAAAGCTCGCTGACCTGCGAGAGCGTCTGGAGAAGGCGCAGGATCCGGGAAGCGAGAACGCCCGGAAGAAGCGCGACGACGCCGGCCGCTCCACCCCGCGCGAGCGCATCAACCGGTTGCTTGACGACGACACCTTCACCGAAGTCGGCGCCCTCGGCAAAGCCCCGGGCGATGACGCGGTGTACTCCGACGGTGTGGTCACGGGCTACGGGCGTATCGACGGCCGCCCCGTCTGCGTCTACGCCCACGACAAGACGGTCTACGGCGGTTCGGTGGGCGTGACCTTCGGCAAGAAGGTCGTGGAGATCATGGAGATGGCGATCCGCATCGGCTGCCCGGTCATCGGCATCCAGGACTCCGGCGGCGCCCGCATCCAGGACGCCGTGACCAGCCTCGCGATGTACTCGGAGATCTCGCGCCGCCAGATGCCGCTGAGCGGGCGCAGCCCCCAGATCTCGATCATGATGGGCAAATCCGCCGGCGGCGCCGTCTACGCGCCGGTGACCACGGACTTCGTCATCGCCGTGGACAAGGAAGCGGAGATGTACGTCACCGGCCCGGCCGTCATCCGCGAGGTCACCGGCGAAGACGTCACCTCCGCCGAGCTCGGCGGCGCGCGCCAGCAGGAGCGCAACGGCAACGTCCAGGCCGTGGTCGAGGACGAGGAGGAAGCCTTCGATCTCGTCCGCGATCTGCTCGGCCACCTGCCGCTGACCTGCTTCGACGACGCGCCGGTGGTGGGCGCGCCCGCCGACGAGGACGTCAGTTTCGACGCCGAGCTCGACGACTTCATGCCCGACGACACCAACGCCGGCTACGACATGCTCGACCTCCTCCCGCTGCTCGGCGACGACGAGGACCTCATCGAGCTCCAGGAAAACTACGCCCCGAACATCATCACGGCGCTCGGGCGTATCGACGGCCGCGCCGTCGGCTTCGTCGCCAACAACCCGATCCACCTCGCCGGGTGTATCGACGCCGACGCCGCCGACAAGGCCGCCCGCTTCATCCGCATCTGCGACGCCTACAACATCCCGCTCGTCTTCGTCGTGGACACCCCCGGCTACCTGCCGGGTGTCGAGCAAGAAAAGGCCGGCCTCATCCACCGCGGCGCCAAGCTCGCGTTCGCGGCTGTCGAGGCCACCGTGCCGAAGGTCACGCTCATCGTCCGCAAGGCCTACGGCGGCGCCTACGCCGTCATGGGCTCGAAGAATCTCGCCGGCGACCTCAACTTCGCCTGGCCGACGGCCCAGATCGCCGTCATGGGTGCCGCGGCCGCCGTGGTCATGATCCAGGGCAAGCAGCTCGCCCAGATCGAAGACCCCGACCAGCGCGCCTACATGAAGAAGGTCTTCATGGACTTCTACGACGAGAACATGACCAGCCCCTACGTCGCCGCCGAGCGCGGCTACCTCGACGCCATGATCGAGCCCAACCAGTCCCGCATCATGCTGCGCCAGGCCCTGCGCCAGCTGCGTACGAAGCACGTCGAGGACCTCGAGAAGAAGCACAACATTATGCCGATGTGATGGGTGTGGTTTCGGTGGTTGCGGTGCGGGTTTGTTAACGCGCCGGTATCGTTTCGCGATAACCTCTAATGACACTCCGGCCCACCACCCGGCCGGGCCCCGTTTCAGAAAGGAACCCCCTTCATGCTCAGCTCTGCCCTCGACATCATCGGTGAGATCGTCAACTACGTCGTCATGCTTGTCACCTACATCCCGGCCGGCATGCTCCCGCCGCTCTGATGCGTCTGCCCTAGGCGTTTCTGACTGCTGACCCGGTGTCCCGCTCGATGCGGGCACCGGGTTTTGGCGTTTGTGGTTTGGTTTGGGTGCTGTTCTGGGTGTTTTGTGGGGTGTTTTGCCGGCGTTTTGTCGGGTGTTTTGTCGGCGTTTCCGGGTGATTTCCTCGTGTTGCGTTAGCGCTGGTCGAACTCACCCCTATAGAAAGGAGTCTCGCGCGGTCGAAAGGGGACTCCTTTAGGGGTGCCTCCTTTCGACCAGCGATAATGCGTTATGGATGGAAAGGTGCGGGCAGGCTGTGCGGGTTTGCCGGGGAGGCTGTTGGGACGGATGGGTCTGGTGTGGCCAGGCGTCGGGTGGTTCGCCTCGCGCCTCGGCCGGGGTCTCGTGTTGCGTTAGCGCTGGTCGAATTCACCCCTATAGAAAGGAGTCTCGCGCGGTCGAAAGGGGGACTCCTTTAGGGGCACCTCCTTTCGATCAGCGATAACGCGTTATGTCAAGCAAGCCGCCAGCAATCCATCAGAGCCCGCCCGAGAGACCGTTGATACGGATGGGGCCCAAGTGACCACGCCAAGTGACCACCCAACAACGCAAGAAACCTACGCCACCCGCGCCCGAGAACGCCCCCGCTTCACCACCAAAGCGTGAATCCCGCGCCATCCGAGCATCAGCAGCGCGGACATGATCGATGCGACCGTGATGAAGGACCAGTGCGGGAAGGAAGTGTTGCGGATTCCCCAGATCGCCAGGCCCACGATAACCGTCACCAGCCAGACCAGCCAGCCGCCGGAACGAACCCGAACACCCGAGCGCCCGGCCGCGCTGACCACGATCCAGCCGAGAACGACGCCGATGACGAAGGGCCACAGAGTCGACAAGATGCCGAGGAAGGTCAGCGGCATGTCCTCGGATTGGTGGGCGATCCGCGCGAGAACAGCGAAAACAGTGATAGCGATGAGATCCAGCACTACGGCGTTAACACGTGACATGGTTTTTATTCTATTCGCTCGCGCAACTGCGCCGGACCGGAGAACCCGTCGCGGGCGTAGTAGAGGAAGTAGATAGCCCAGCCGATGGCGGTGATCAGGGCGAAGGAGATCGCTCGGTAGATGATGGCGGTGCCGGTGGCGTCGACGGCGGTCATCCCGGTCGCCACGAGTGTGGCGATGATCGCCGCCTCCACCGTCCCCAGCCCGGACGGCGTGACCTGCGCGGATCCGGCGAGTTTCGCGGTGATGTAGGCCAGCAGCACGCCCATGAGCGTGGTTTGGTTGACCCCGGACTGTAGCCCGGGCAGCTCGCCGGTGACGGCCCAGACGGAGAACCAGACGACGGCGGCGTCGGTAAGCCGGTTGAGCAGCGAGTAGGCGCTGGCCAGGGTGAACCCCCCGACCCCGAGGCGCACGGTCGACAAGACGCCGAGTTGCTTATCGACGCCCTCAAGCCCCGCCGACGCCTCCCGCCGCAACATACGGTTGGCGCGGGGGAGCAGCGCGTGTGCCCACCGGCACAGGATGTCGGGCCTTAGGGAGATCCAGTAGATGAAGGCGGTGGCCGCGATCGTGATGCCCAGCGTGGCCAGCAGCGACCATAGGCCCAGGTCAGCGCCTAAGAGTACGGCGGCGATGCCGATGACGGCGAGCCACATCGTCGAGATCACCGAAGAGATGACGACGAACCACGCGCACACCACCGCCGGCGCGCCCCAGCGCCGCTGGACCTGGAACGTCAACACGGCGGAGAACGCCGGGCCCGCGGGCAGGGTGGTGGACCAGGCGTTGGAGGCCAGCGTGAGGGCGGTGCTCTGGCCGAGGCCGATGTGCACCTGGCCGGCGCGCAGCAGGATCTGCATGACGGCGCCCATCGCCGCCAGCGAGATCACCGCCGCGATGGTGGCGAGGGTGATGGGGACCAGGTGGGCGTCGCGAAGCTCGCGGAACGCCTGGCCGATGAAGGCCAGCTGGTCGCGAAACGCGAACACCACGATGGCCAGCAGGACCAGCGGGATCAGCCAGCGCAGCCAGCGACGCGCCGCAGCACTCACTGGCCAGCGTCTCGGTCGCGTTGGAGGCGGTCCCTGAGCTCCTGGAAGGGGATGAGCTCGTCGTTGTGCCGGGTATCGCGGCTACCGCGAGCGGCCGTGGCCTCCGCAGGTTCCGGGGAGGGGGTGACGACGGGGGCGTGCTCGTCGTCAAGCTGCTCCTCCGAGCCGTGCCCGATGCGGTGGTAGAGCCTCTTGATGGGCCCGGGCGCCCACCAGTTGTCTTCGCGCAGCAGGTGCATGACCGAGGGCACGAGCAGCATGCGGATGACGGTGGCGTCGATCGCGAGGGCGAATATCATGCCGAAGGCGATGTATTTCATCATGACGATGTCGGAAAGCGCGAAGGCGGCGGCCACGACGATCATGATGAGCGCGGCAGCGGTGATGATCGTGCCGGTGCGCGCGGTGCCGAGCTTGATGGCCTCGTCGGTGGATCTGCCGCGATCGCGGGCCTCCACCATGCGGGAGACGAGGAAGACCTCGTAGTCGGTGGACAGGCCGTAGATGATCGCGACGATGAGCACCACCACCGGGCTCATCAGCGGGCCCGGCGAGAAGCCCAACAGATCGCAGCCGTAGCCCTGGACGAACATGAGGGTGAGGATACCCAGCGTCGCGCCCATGCCGAGGGCGGTCATGATGATCGCCTTCGCCGGCTGCACCATCGAGCCGAACACCAGCATCATGAGGATAAAGGTGGCGACGACCAGGTAGAGCGCCATCCACGGCAGCCTCTCAAAGAGCGCCTCGAGGGACTCGACCTCCATGGCGGGGGTGCCGCCGATGTAGAGGTCCACGCCGGCGGGGGCCTCGATGGCGCGCAGCTGCTCGATGACATCCTGGTTGTCGTCGCGGTCGACGATGCCGGCGGAGAGCACGGTCGTGCCGGCGATGGACTGGCCGGCGGTCATGGGCCCGGTGAGGCCCTCGACCTCGCGGGTTTGCATGACGACGTCCACCAGCTGGCTGTTATCCGCGTTCGTCACCACCAGCTTGATGGGTTCGGTGCGAAACTCCGGAAACTCCTCGTTGAAGGTGTCCTGCGCCTGGCGGGTCTCGTGGGCCGGCGGAAGGTAGGTCTCGTTAATGCCGCCGAAGGAAATGTTGACGATCGGCAGCATGAGCAGCATCAACCCGCCGACGATGAGCACCGTCATCTTCTTCGAGTGCTTCATCGCCCAGGCGGGGATGCGGTACCAGAAGGTGTCTTCGATACGGCGGCCGCGCCGGGAGGTTTTGCGGATCGCGAACTTGTCAATGTTCTTGCCGAGCATCCCGAACAGCGCCGGCAGGATCGTCACCGATAAAAGCGCCGCCAGCCCCACGGCCGCGATCGCGCCGTAGGACACCGACTTCAAAAACGCCTGCGGGAACAGCAACAGGCCAGAGAGTGCCACCATGACCATGAACGCGGAGAAGACCACCGTCTTGCCGGCGGTGGCGGTCGTGATGGCGACGGCGCGGCCGATGGGCTCGTCCTTGTCCATCTCCTCACGGAAGCGGGAGACCATAAACAGCCCGTAGTCGATGGCTAGGCCGAGGCCCAGCAGGGTGACCACGGCCTGGGAGAAGACGTTGACCTGCAAGGTGCCGGCCAGAATCGACAGGATGCCGAGCGCGCCCATGATCGAGAGCACGCCGATGATCAGCGGCATGAACGCAGCCATCACGGAGCCGAAGACCACGAGCAGCAACAGGGCGACAAAAGGCAGGCCGATCTGCTCGGCGCGCGAGATGTCGTCGGACATGCCGTCGTCTAGCGCGTCGGCGACGGCGGTGGCGCCGGCGACCTCGACGGACATGCCGTCGGGAAGCTCGGCAGGCACGAGGAAATCCTCGATGGCGCGGAAGTCCTGGAGGGTCTGCTCGTCGTCGCCTTCGAGGCCGATGGCGGCGAACGCGGTGGTGCCGTCGTCGGTGATCATCTCCGGGCTACGGGTATCGAAGTAGCTGGTGATGTGGGCGATCTGCTCCGGGTGCTCGGCGCCGAGCTGCTCGAGGTGACGATACGCGGCGTCGAACTCCGGGCCTTCCTGGACGCCGCCATCCGAGGAGAACAGCAGGATCACGTCGCCGGAGTTATCCCGGGCGAAGACCTCCTGCTCGATCTGGGCGGCGGTGGTCGACGAGGCGTTCGGGTCCTCCCAGCCTTCTTGGCTGAGGCGGTCCTCGAGACGAATGCCGAAGCCCACAAACAGCGCCACAATCAGGCCGATAAAAATGACGGGAATGATCCGGCGGAACCGGTAAGCGACATAGCCCCACTTCAGGAACACGGCGCGGTGCCTCCTTTTCGTGCTATCAGGAACCCTGGCGGCTGTTGAGCAAGGACGTCAGCGGGCGGAACGGCTGCAGGCAGGCGCCCTCGTCCGGCAGCTTGTCCAGGTTGATACGCGGCAGCGGCTCGCGGAAGACCCCGGGGATCTCCTCGAGGTCGACGAAGTGAATGGCGTCGTCCGACAGGGCCCAGGCGGAGTGCTCGTGGAAGCCGAGGACGGTGACGGGGAGGCCGTCGTCGATAAGCTCATTGATGGTCTCGTGGAAGTTCTGGCCGTCGGCGCTGGCAACGACGAGCCCGCGCAGCGTGCCCTCCGAGCGGCGGCGCTCGATGTGGGCGAGCATGTCCGGATCGACGTCCGAATCCTCGGTGACCTTCGGCTTCGCGAAGACCGCGAAACCCACGTTGCGCAGCGCCTCCACCCACGGGCGGACGACGTCCGCGCCGCCGGGGGAGACGTTGGTGAACACGGTGGCCTCCGGCTCGAGGCGGGTGTGCAGCTCGGCGGAGAGCTGGTTGGCTTCGTTGATGAGCCAGCGACCGATGGCGTCGAAACGCGGGCGATACGCCGCGGTGGGGCGCCCACCGAGGATCGCACCCAGTCCCATGTCGAGGTTCGGGGCGTCCCAGACGAGCAGGAGCCCGTCGGGGCCGGGGGCGGCACCAGGGCTGTAGTGGTGGGTCGACTCGTGGATATCACTCACGATGAACGTCCTTTGTCGATGTCAGAAATATTCTCAAAAAGCGCGGGCCGCGGCCGGTTTCCCGGAAGCGGCACCGTATCGAGTCTACGGCTTTACGACGGTATCCGGGTTCTCGGCCTCCGTACGACGCCACAGATACTCGTGGATCACATGGTCCTTATCGAGGCCCTTGCCCTCGAACTTGGTGATGACCTGCCGGTCTGTCAGAAGCGGGGCTTCCGGCCAGGGCCAGCCTTTGTACTCGAGGAGATCTTCGACGTGGACCAGCTCGTCGATCCACTCCGCGTAGTCCGCGTGATCGGTGGCGACGTGCAGTACCCCACCCGGCTTGAGACGGGAGGCAATGAGCCGCAGCGGGCCGGACTGGATGATGCGACGTTTGTGGTGGCGGGCCTTCGGCCAGGGATCGGGAAAGAAGATACGGACGCCGTCGAGCGTGTTCGGCGCGAACATGCGGGCGAGTACCTCGATGCCGTCGCCGCGGATCATGCGCACGTTATCGATGCCGCCGCGCACGACGGAGCCCAGTAGCTTTGCCAGGCCCGGCTTGTACAGCTCGACGGCGATGACGTTGGTGTTAGCTTCCAGCGGGGCCATCGCCGCGGTCGAGGTGCCGGTGCCGGAGCCGATCTCGACGATGGTGGGGTGATTGCTGCGGCCGAACCACTCGTCGAGGTCGATGACCTCGTCGTGCAGCACGGTGCCCAGTCGCGGCCAGTGTTCGTTGAACAGGGCCTGCTGATTATCGGTCAGCGTGCCGCGGCGGAAGGTGACCTGGCCGAGGCGTGGATAATCGAGGCCGTCGCGGAACTCGGTCTGCGGCGGGCGGCCGGCGGGGAGCTCGCCGAGGCCAGTGTGGGTCGCGTCGGCGGGGTGCGGGTGTGAAACGTTCATCGCTACCTATTGTTCACGTGACGTGCGGCAACACAAATCTCTGCGGGGGTTTTAAAGAGTTCCTGTGACACGCGCGAGAGGTTATGACCTCTTTGCTAGTGGCGGTGTGGGGCGGTGGTGTCGTCGAGGTGTCCGCGGGCTGGGCGTGCTCCGCCGGTTGTTTGCAGACGAAAAGGAATGCGCAGCGGGGGTAACAGGGGAATGGGACTATCTAACAAGCTGTGCCTATGGCACTGTCACTGTGCGAACCTGGCCTTGGCAGGGGTGTGAATGTGTGGTGTGGCCGGGCGCTATACCCCGCTTCGGGGGTGGATTTGGTGTGGTGCTGGTCAAGTTTTGCGGGGGCCTATCCGGGGCCTTCGCGGGTGGGCGCACTGTTTATGACCAGTGGACTTTGCCTGCGCAAAGTTAAGGTGCGCGAGGTCGGTGGGAGTGGATATTCTGGAGGTGCGAGAGCGAAGGGTTCGCCGCGTCCGCTTCGGGTGCGCAGCATCCCGGAGCTGGTAACTCACCGTTGACGCTTACTTAGTCAGGAGAATGCATGACCACCGCAATCAAGGGCCTGGTCGGCGAAGCGCCGACCGACAATGAGCAGCTGATCAGCTGGATCAACGAAGCCGTGGAGCTGATGCAGCCGGAGAGCGTTGTCTTCATCGACGGCTCCCGCGAGGAAGCCGACCGCCTTTCTGCCGAGCTGGTCGAGGCAGGCACCCTGATCAAGTTGAACGAGGAGAAGCGGCCCAACAGCTACCTCGCCCGTTCCAACCCGTCCGACGTTGCCCGCGTCGAGTCGCGCACCTTCATCTGCACCGAAAGCGAGAAGGATGCCGGTTCGACCAACCACTGGGCCCCGCCGAAGGCGATGAAGGAAGAGATGCGTGAGCACTTCCAGGGCTCCATGAAGGGTCGCACCATGTACGTCGTGCCCTTCTGCATGGGCCCGATCAGCGACCCGGACCCGAAGCTCGGCGTCCAGCTCACCGACTCTGCCTACGTCGTGCTGTCCATGGGCATCATGACCCGCATGGGCCAGCAGGCCCTCGACAAGATCGGCACCGACGGCGAATTCGTGCCCTGCCTGCACTCGGTGGGCCACCCGCTCGCCGAAGGCGAAGAGGATGTTCCCTGGCCGTGCAACGAAACCAAGTACATCACCCACTTCCCGGAGACCAAGGAGATCTGGTCCTACGGCTCGGGCTACGGCGGCAACGCCATCCTCGCGAAGAAGTGCTACGCCCTGCGTATCGCCTCCAAGATGGCCCAGGAAGAGGGCTGGATGGCTGAGCACATGCTCATCCTCAAGCTGACCAACCCGGAGGGCAAGGTCTTCCACATCGCGGGCGCCTTCCCTTCGGCCTGCGGCAAGACCAACCTCGCGATGATCACCCCGACCATCGAGGGCTGGAAGGCCGAGGTCGTCGGCGACGACATCGCCTGGCTGCACCTGCGCGAGGACGGCCTCTACGCCGTCAACCCGGAGAATGGTTTCTTCGGTGTCGCGCCGGGCACCAGCTACGACTCCAACCCGATCGCCATGAAGTCCATGGAGCCGGGCAACATCATCTACACCAACGTTGCGCTGACCGATGACGGCGACGTCTGGTGGGAGGGCATCGACGGGGAGACCCCGGACCACCTCATCGACTGGAAGGGCAACGACTGGACCCCGGAGTCCAACGACAAGGCGGCCCACCCGAACTCCCGCTACACCATCCCGATCGCGCAGTGCCCGACCGCGGCGCCGGAATACGACGACTGGAAGGGCGTCAAGCTCGACGCCATCCTGTTCGGCGGCCGCCGCCCGGACACCGTCCCGCTGGTCACCGAGTCCTTCGATTGGAACAACGGCACCATGATCGGCGCGACGCTGGCCTCCGGTCAGACCGCGGCCTCCGCCGAGGCTTCGGTGGGCTCCCTGCGCCACGACCCGATGGCGATGCTGCCGTTCACCGGCTACAACATCGGTGACTACTTCCAGAACTGGCTGGACATGGGTGAGCGCGGCGGTGACAAGCTGCCGAAGATCTTCCTGGTCAACTGGTTCCGCCGGGGTTCCGACGGACGCTTCCTCTGGCCCGGATTCGGCGAGAACTCCCGCGTTCTGAAGTGGATCACCGAGCGCTGCGAGGGTAAGGCCGGCGCCGCTGAGACGCTCGTCGGCTACACCGCGCGCCCGGAGGACCTCGACCTCGAGGGTCTGGATGCCCCGGCCGAAGACGTCGCGGAAGCATTGGCTGTCAACCCGGAAGAGTGGCAGCGCAACGCCGAGGAATCGGCGCAGTACCTGTACACCCTCGGCGCGCGCGTGCCGGAGGAGATCTACAACCAGATCAACGAGCTCAAGGCTCGCGCCCGCAACGCTTAAGCTGCGCTAGCTGACCTTAGCTAATTCAGGCCGTCCACCGTTTGCCGGTGGGCGGCCTGAAGTGCTGATACTTATTGTGTTGTTTGGTGGAGAATGGAACGGGCCTACGACTATGCCGCGGCATAGTGCGGACTGAGTTTTTACGCATGTGCGTAATCGGAAATTGATGAATCCCGGGGAACTCATAGGTACGCGGGACGCACTGTCATCTGCGCCGCTGGGGCCTGGGACGTGACTGCCAAAGCCGGATGGCTTTTACCAATTACCCCGACATCGTCGCTACCGTCTTGCCGGAGAAGCGGTACAAACAAACCGCATCTGACACTTAATGATGGAGAACTATAGCGGGCTGACGGTAGCGGAACGCGATAAAGCCGCACGGGGTCTTGTCGCCGCCCCAGAGAATGAGCCCTCCACGGCATCCCAGCAATAACGTAAAAGAAGCCGGGGCTAGCGGCGGAAGGCTCGTGAACTATGCCGCCCGATGAGGACGACGAGGGCAATGCCGCCGATAACTGACGTGATTGCGCCAACCGGAGCGGTGACCGGCAAGAGTCTTTCGATCACAGCGCAGACCGACAGCAGTGCCGCTCCTGCAGCCCCAGCTACGATCGGTGAGGGCGGGGCGTTTCCCGTGAGAAGCCGGGCGCCATGTGGGGCGAGCAACGCCACGAAACCGATGGGCCCGGCGACGGAGACGACGACAGCGGCTATGCCCGTGGTGGCGAGGAGCAATAGGGCGCGCTGCATACGGACGTTGACGCCGAGCATAGTGGCAGAGACATCGTCGTGAGCAAGCACGGGGAGGTCTTTCGCGCACCACGCCCCGACGATGAGGAAAGGCACTAAGGCGAGACAGAGTGGGGCGATGGCGTCCATGCGGATGAAGCCGGTGGCGCCCGCGAGCCAGGTCTGTGCCTCTGCGGCGCGCAGGATCTGCGTCTTCAGCAGGAGGTAACTGACTACCGCATGACACATGAGCGAGAGGGAGAACCCAATAAGAACAATCCTTTGGCTGGTGCCCACTCCTCCTAAAAGACTCAGGACGACGACGATCGCTAAAGATCCCAACATGGCGAGGGCTGCGCGCCACCAGAAGGTCGGGATGTCCTGGGCGAATTCTGGTCGCGTAGAAATGGTGCCCAGCACCACTGCGACGGAGGCACCCCCGGTCACTCCCAGCACGTCGGGTGAGGCCAACGGGTTACGCGACATGGTTTGGCTCCAGGCCCCGGCCATTCCCAGAGCAGCGCCGATAATAACCGTCGCGAGCGCGACCGGAAGGCGAAGGTCCCAGATCACGTTGATATGGGAACGACTACCTCCGCCGGTGAGAACGTCAATGACTTCCACGGGAGAAAGCTGCAGAGCCCCTAGGCTCAGCAGCGCCACATACGCCCCGGCGGTGATGAGGAGAAAAACCAGCAGCACCACGGTGGAACGGCGGCGCCGACGTGTGTGCAAGGTGTGTAACTCGTCGAGCGTGGTCGGCATTTAGATAGTGTCCTTCTTCCACCCCAGGCCCCGCTTCACGGCAATGATCAGCAGGGGAGCGCCGATCATGGAGACCACGATCGCCATTTCCAACTCGCCGGGGCGCATGATCAAACGGCCGACGATATCAGCGATGAGAACCGCCACCCCGCCGAGGAGAGCGGCGGGCGCCACGAGCACGACGACGCGTGGACCCAGCCAGGCGCGCAGAAAATGGGGCACGGCAAAGCCGACGAAAGCAATCGGGCCCGCCGCGGCGGTAGCGCAACCTGCGAGGATGACAATTCCGGTGGTCGCTAGAAGCCGGGCGCGCAGCGGTGAACCGCCGAGGGCGGTCGAGGTCTCCTCGCCCATGGCGAGCAAATCGAGCGGGCGGGCAGCCAGAGCCGCTAAGACCAGGCCAATGAGCAGCCCGCAGCCCGCGATCGCCACATCTTCGTAGGAGCGCCCGAACGTCGAACCGACGGTCCAGCGGCGCATGCTTTCCAGTACCTCGGTCGAAAACAAACCGATGACGACGGCCGCCGACTGCAGAGAGGCGGACACGCCTACTCCCGCTAGCACTAAAGCCAGAGGGTTCAATGACCGGTGGGCGAGGAAGACGACGAGCAAGACGGCCAGCGCGGAGCCGATCAACGCCGAGAACGTTCTGCTCCCCGCGGTGATCGCGAACCCCGACACGGCGCCTAGGGCAACGAAAAACGACGCGCCCGCAGTGATGCCGATAATCCCGGGATCTGCCAGCGGGTTTCCCGTCCATGACTGGGTGAGCAGCCCTGCGACGGCGAGTGCGGCTCCGGCGAAGAACGCCAAGAGCGTTCTCGGGATGCGTAGATCCCACACGAGATCGCGGATCTCGGCAGGGGCGGTGCCGCTCAGTCCGGCGATCACGTCGGCAGGCGCGAGCATCCGGGAGCCGAGGAACAGCGATGCGACCAGCAACAGGACCGCGATGCCCCCAAGAATCGTGATCGCTAAATGTTTCGGTGTCGTGTTTTTCGCCCGTGTCACTGTTTGCACGGTGTTTTTAGGAGAGCTGATCGTCGAACTGATCGATGACCCACGGAATGGTCACGGGATTCGGCATGCTCATGGCGTTGCCCACATCAGTGGAGAAGTAGTGGACGCGCCCGTCTTTGACGATGTCGAGATTCTGGAAGGTCTGGTCTTCCTTAATGGTGTCGACGGCGCCGTTGTAGTCCAGAACAAACAGGTAGTCCACGTCGTTGAGCTCCGCGTAGTTCTCCGGCGCGTAGTCCACGAAGAAGCTGGAGCCATCGCCTTCGAGTTCCTCCGGAATGGTGAACCCGAGGTTCTCGATGAACTGCCCGCGGCCATCACCAGGGGTGTAAAGGCCGAGCTTTCCTTCGTAGGGCATGACGATCGCTGCGGTCTTGCCCTGTAGCTCAGCGTGGGAGTCTTTGAAGTCCGCGAACTTCTGGTTCGTCTCCTCGACGAGCTCGTCGCCTTCTTCCTTTTTGTCAACGGCCTCGGCGATCGTCTCGATCTGCACATCCCAGGGGACCTGCCAGTCCTCGTGTTCCTCGGGCCTGACGGTGGTGGGTGCGATGGCCTCGAGCGCGTCGTAGGCTTCCGCGTCGACGGCCTGGTTAACGGCGATGATCTGCGTGGGATCGGCCGAGGAGATCTCTTCGAGGACGTCGGCCGTAAATCCTTGCGCGGTGTTGTAGATGACGGTCGGCTCCGCATCGCCGATCAGATCTTTCGACCAGGGCCCCACTCCGGGCTCTTCCACGTCGCCTTCGGTGCCCCACGGGGCAATCGCTACGGGGGTGATGTCCAAGGCAAGCAGGGTATCGGCATCTCCGAGGCCGACAGCGGCGACCCGCTGTTCCTCGTTGTTGTTGGCAGCCGCGTCCGGGGTGGGTTCGCCTTCGCCCTTCGAGCAGCCAGTAAGAACGAGTGCGGCGGAGGCGACCGCAGCTCCGGCGGCGGGCAGGCGCTTGGTGAATCGGTCCATGGTGTCCTCGGCTAGGGATTGGCAGGGGTGCTGATCGCAATAATAGTAAACACACCGCACCTGATTTAGGCAAGGCTACCCTTATTCTCTGGGTTAGTGATGGGGCGCACGCTGCGCAGCGTGGCGGATGCGACGATCCAGTAACGGGATCTTGCGCACACTCAAAGAACCGGAAAATCGCGAAATTCTTAGGCTAGGCTAGCCTCTATGGCACTTCCGGATGTAGAGCACGCCACCACGAAGACGACCACCTCCAGGGCGCAGACGGTACACAGTGACATCGCTCCGCTCGAGGTCACCGATCTGCGCGTTGGGTATCGAGACGGCCGGGATGTGGTCAAAGGGATTAGCCTGCAGGCCCGCGCCGGCAATGTGACCACCCTGATCGGGCCTAACGGCTGCGGCAAATCGACACTGCTGAAATCTATGTCCAAAGTGCTCACCCCCCAGCGCCGGATCCGTGCGGGTGCAGGGGAAAAACCTTCATGATCTCAACGCCAACGCCGCCGCGCGATTAGTGTCCATGCTGCCGCAGCACCCCCTGGCGCCGGAAGGCTTGCAGGTTGGCTCGCTCGTGGCGCGCGGCCGCCATCCGTGGCAGCGCAGGTTTGGGGGACTGTCGGACATCGATAAGCGAGCCGTCGAAAAAGCCTGCGACGAGACCAATATCGCCCACCTGCTGGACAGCAGCGTCGATTCCCTGTCGGGCGGGCAGCGCCAACGCGTGTGGCTGGCGATGGTCCTGGCGCAGGATACGCCGGTGATTCTTCTCGACGAGCCCACCACCTTCCTCGATCCCGCCAACGCCATCGTGATGCTGCAGTTGGTTCGCCGCCAGGCCGAGGCCGGGAAAACCGTGGTGATGGTGCTGCATGATCTGACCCTGGCGAGCCAATACTCGGATACCATTTTCATCATGAAAGACGGCGAGGTCTTGGCCCAGGGAAGCCCCAAAGAGGCGCTGACGCCGGATGCACTCGCGCGCGTCTATGGGCTCGAGGCGGAGGTGTGGGATGACCCCCAGAGCTCGCGCCCGGTGATTGTTCCGCGAGGTTTAAGCGCAGTGGTGTAGGGGCGTCACTGTCGGCGGTGCTCGCAAAGCGGTACTAACGGACAGGGTGGGCCGGGGCAGGGGTGTCCATCGGAACCGTAAATCCCCTGTGGTGTGTACTCGCTGCCCTTTGTGGGGGATCCTTATAGTCACAGTCGTTGTGGCTGGTGATGGCCGTATTTGAAGGACGTGTCTATGTCTGACCGAGGCGCGATCACACAGAACTGCGAACGATGTTGATGAAAGGAACAAAAAATGCAAGAAATCCGGAACAAAACCGGTTACCTCGAAGCTATCAACACAATACCCTACATCTTTAAAGCAGTCGTTGCGGGGCCCTGGGAGTTGCCTTCTGGGTGATCATGTTTTCCGACGAAGGATTCTGGCCCAAGGCGCTGATCACACTCGGAATCCTAGTTCTCCTCGTCCTGTTTTTTCGCGGCAGGACCTATTTGCGTATTCATACTGAAGGTCAGGTAGCAGTCGGGTTGTTCCCGCTTGCTCGGCGGAAATTCGGCGTGGACGAGATCGTCGACGTGTGCCCAGAAGTGATCCCGAAGGAACAACGGATCCGCAGAGAGTGGGGCGGCCGCGGGAAGATGGAGGACGAAGACGGGCAGTTATTCGATTGTGGTTCGTCAACTCGGTCGATTGTCCTGTACTTAACCGAGGGCCGCATCGTGAAGGTCGGGTTCGGCGATGACGACGGCAACGTCGATGAAGCGGCGGCGAAGGTCCGAGAGGCCGTCCTGAGCGCCCAACGCAGGCAAGAGAGTGAGTCGCGGCCGTAAAAGTAGAAAGCATTCGAAAAGTAATCTACTTCGGCAGAATTAGAGCCGCGTCTTTTGTACGCTCAGTGCTGTGTACCTAGCGCGTAGCTTTTTTCGGACCCGGCAGATCTTGAGGTCGCCGCGTGCGATTTCGGCCGTGGCGCTGGTACTGACATTCACCGAGATTCTGGTCAGGGGATGGGACGTCGATGTTGCCGCGCTCATCTGTGCCTGGGGAGCGGCCGCCCTCATGGGCGTAGCCCCTTTCAGAGGAATCCCTTTGATCCTTGGCTTGGTGTTGTTGCCGGCATTCATCAGCAGCGACATCATCTACGCCCCAGCTTTCGCTTTCATAGTTCTGCTGTGGAGTGAAGCGGCGCGGGTGGGGTTCGCGGCACCGGTGGTGAGCACGGTGTTAATAGGGGTTTCGTACCTGCTGGCCGATAACGGCGACAGCGAGTTATTCACCGACACGCAGTGCCAAGCTCTAGCTTTTGCTCTGCTCTCAGCGGCGTTTCTCTTCACCTGCTTCCCGAGGCTTACAGGAAAGCTCGCGGATCGAGAGCACGATCACAAGGAGATCCACGACCATCTGGGTACGCCGCTGAGCAACATCTCGCTGTTGGCGAGGGGGTCCTGTTAGGACGGGCGGAAACTTGCCGCAATCCAGACGGAAGCCAAACAAGCGCTGCAGTTCATTCGCGGCGGCTCGCAGGCCTTGGAGAAGCGGGACCCGGGTGCGGTGGACACGCTCGTCGATAATTGCCGAGCCTTGTCGTCCGTAGCCGGTTTTCCTGTCCAGGTCACGGGGAATGCGAAGAATATCTCTTTCGGCGCGAGGCGTGCTCGGGAAGTGCGGTATTGCTTGCGAGAAATCACCGCCAATGTGATCAAACATGGCCACACCGAGGACCCGGTGACTATCACCGTGTCGCAACATCAGGGTGGGGTCTACATCGGGATCGAGAATTCGCTGAGCCGCCAACGCGTGCCGAATATTTATAGTACGGGCAGCGGGCTCGACATCTTGTCGGACCGCATGGAGAGAGTCAATGGCCGATTCGATTACACAACCGACGGCACGCGGTGGTGCTCGGCCCTTATTCTCTTCGACGAAGACAACGAGAAGAGGTAATCTCCTGTGGTCGGAACACTCCCAGTCATGGTGGTTGATGATGACCCCATCAGCGTGCGGGGCATATCGGCAATGCTCAAATCCGATGAATCGATCGAGGTCATAGTCGCCCCGAACGATCCGGATCAGGCGATCGAAACCGCCCGGAAAACCCGACCCAAGGTCATCCTGCTCGATTATCACTTCCCAGAAACGACGGGCATCGACCTGATCCATCAATTCCGCTCGGTTTATCCCACGCCGAAGATCCTCATGCTGTCGGCGTTTTCTACTCCGGAGTTAGCTTATGCCGCGCTGGGGCGCGGGGCGCAGGGCTTTCTTGAGAAGACGGTCACGCGGGAATACTTGACTGGGGCCTGCCACCAGGCGCTCTACGGAGGCATCACTCTCTCGCCGGCGCTGTGCAACGATGTCCTGAGGCAGCAAGTAAAAAGCTCCAAGAAGTCATCCTGGAGATTTACTCCCCGAGAAATAGAGGTAGCCGAGCTCCTCGCCGAGGGTAGAAGCAACGCGTCGATAGCGAACGAGCTGAAGCTCACCGAGTCAGCGGTCAAGAAACACGTCAGCAGCGTGATGCGCAAGACGAAGACGGGATCCGCTTCGAGGCGGCACTGGCCCTTAGGCACTTCCACTTTGGCGTTTCACCATTTTGACACCCGCGCCACGATGACGAGGTTGGACACGAAAAACTCGCGCAGGCCAGGTATGCGCACCATCCACCACGCCCAGGCGGGGTGATAGCGCGGGAAGCAGAGCTCGATGAGCGCCAGCCCGCGGTCCTCGAGCGATTGGGCCCACCGGAGGCCGTCGGAGCAGGAGACGTCGAAAAGCGAGGTACCCCAGACGTTTTTCGGCGGGCGGCCGTGGAGGCGCTCGTAGCGACGCCGCGCGTACTCCCCGCCGACGTAGTGCGGCCAGAGCCCGGTCTCGTGGCCGCCGAAGGGCCCGAGCCAGACGGTGTAGGAGAGTACGACCAACCCGCCGGGGCGGGTGACGCGGACCATCTCGTCGCCGAGGGCGGTGAAGTCGGGGACGTGTTCGGCGACGTTCGAGGAGTACGCGATGTCGAGGGAGTGGGTGCGAAAGGGCAGGGCGGTGCCGTCGCCACGCACGGAGGTGCTCAGGCTGATGCCGGCGGCGGCCATCTCCCCGACGTCGGGCTCGAGCCCGAGATAGCGCGCCCCGCGGCGCTCGAAGGCTTCGGCGAAGTAGCCGGGGCCGCCGCCGACGTCGAGCACTGTCTTTTCCTTAAGGTCCTCGCCGGTGATATCCCCGGAGAGCGCGCTGATGAGGCGGGCGGTGTCCTCGGCCAGCGGCCGGTAGAACTGCGCGGGGGCGGTCTGTTCGTAGCGAAACGAACGCAGCAGCATGAGCGATCTGTCGAGTGTGGCCAGGCCACGGGTGGCGGGAAACTTCACGTCTACCCAGTCTAGGGAAGTAGGGTGGCGCGAAGGATGAAGATTTTTTTGTTGTGCTGGAGAGATTCCACCCACCCCCAGGGCGGTGGCTCTGAGCGCTACCTGGAGCGCGTCGGCGAGCACCTCGCGGCGCAGGGCCACGAGGTTGTCTACCGCACCGCCGGGCACACGGATGCCCCGCGGCGGAGCCGCCGTGACGGGGTCCGGTACTCGCGCTCCGGGGGCAAGTACACGGTGTATCTCAATGCGTTGGCGGGCCTGCTGTTGGGCCGGCTGGGGCTGGGGACGTTGCGGGGGTGTGACGTGGTCGTCGATACGCAAAACGGCATCCCGTTTTTCGCCCGCCTGGTCGCGGGGGTGCCCACGATCCTGCTCACCCATCACTGCCACCGCGAGCAGTGGCCGGTGGCCGGCCCCATCATCGGGCGTCTCGGGTGGTTTCTGGAGTCGGTGCTCGCCCCGCGCATCTACCGCGGCGCGCAGTACGTGACAGTCTCCGGCGCCTCCCGCGACGACCTCGTCCACCTCGGGGTGAGGCCGCAGGATATCGCGATCATCGAAAACGGCATCGACCCGGTGCCGGAGCACGTGCCCCACCTTGAAAACGATGGCCTCACCCACCTGGTCACCCTGTCGCGTTTGGTGCCGCATAAGCAGATCGAGCACGCCATGGACGCGCTCGCCGGTCTGGAGGAGTCGGTGGTGCTCGACGTCATCGGCAACGGCTGGTGGGCGGATGCCTTGCATGAATACGCCGCTGAGCAGGGCATATCGGATCGCGTTATCTTCCATGGCACGGTCAGCGAAGAGCACAAGCACGCCCTGCTCGAGCAGGCGCGCCTGCATCTCATGCCCTCGCGCAAGGAGGGGTGGGGCCTGGCCGTGGTCGAGGCGGCGCAGCACGGCGTGCCGACGATCGGCTACCACTCCGCCGGCGGCCTCGGCGACTCGATCCGGCATGGAGAGACCGGGTTGCTTATCGACGGCCCCGCCGACCTCTCCGCCACCATCCAGGCGCTCTTGGACGATGACGCGAAACGCCGCCGCCTCGGCGAGGCGGCGCGCACGCTCGCGCACAGCTATTCGTGGGCGTCGACGGCACGCCGTTTCGAAGAGTTGCTCAACGACGTCGTCGCAGCCAACCGCTGAGTACGAGCCCGGCACCTAAAAACATCCAGAAGACCGTGAGCACGATGCCGGCGGTGCGCTCGCCTGGCTCGGCAGCCGTCTCGATGACGGTGCCATCGCCGGCGACGACCATCCCGACACCCAGGCGCTCCAGCCGGTGGAGATCGCCCTGATGAAAGGCCTCGACGGCGGCGGTGTAGCGACGGATCGGCGGGTCGGTGCGCACCCCGTCGACGAAGAGTTCGCCGGATTCGACCACGGACATCGCCTTCGTGTGTGGCTCGATGATGACCGCGCCGTCCTCGCGCCGGGTCAAGGCGTCGCGGTCGAGGAAGAGGGTGTCGCGGCCGTCGGCACGCGCGATGAGCTCTTCGTCGAGCGTGATCTCCACTGGGCGCAGCTCGTCGACCGCGAGGGGCGCGTCGGGAATCTGGGCGATCGCCAGGGCCGCCGCCAGCGCGCAGAACGCCGGGCGCAGCATGCCGGCGAGCGCGACGTAGGCGGGAATCGCCAGCATCACGAGCTTCTGGCTATCGCGCACCAGCCCGCCGCCGGGCACCGTGGTGACCAAGAGGCGCAGCAGGTCCGGAATCAGCCACGCCGAGATCGCCACCGCCAGCCCACAGCCCGCGAGCACCAGCAGCCGGCGCGGCACGTTGCGCCACACGCTCAGCAGCAGCAGAAACAGCGCCACCCCGAACAGCGCGAAGCCGGCTTCGCGGGAGGCGGGCACGGCCTCGGCGTTCCAGATCCCGCCGAGGCCCACCAGCGCGCCGGGCGTGCCGACGTACTGCTCCGCCCGCGGCGCGAACGCCGTCACCGAACGTGCCAGCGAGGTGCCGGCGGAAGGATCGGCCAACCCGGGTAGCAGCCACGGCAGGCTCGCCGCCGTCCCGGTCACGAGAAGCCCGAGGCGCATGAGGTGCCGGCGGGCGGTCACGACCGCGACGACGGTGGCGATGATCGCGCCCGTCGGCGTCAGCGAGGCGGCCACCACGGCGATGGCGGCGATCAGCGGGCGAGCGCTCAGGCCGGCCGCCGCGATCAGCGGCAGCAGCCAGGCGGCGATCACCAGCGACCAGTGGCCCTGCAGCAAGCGCTCGACGACGAAGGGGTTATAGACCGCGATCGTCATCCCGGCCGCGATCGCCCAGGCGGAGGCAGCTGCGCCAGCACGTTCGCAGACCACGACGACCAGCCACCACGCCCCCACCGCGGCGGCGGCGCCGGCGGCGATAAGGGCGAGGCGGGCGAACCACGAGGCGTCGATAAGCATCCCCACGATCGCGAGCACCCCGTCCTGCGGGGCGTTACGCGCGGGCAGATCCCCCATGCCGACGGCCGCGGGACTCAGCGCCGGATCGGCGAGCACGAGCATGTCGCGCAGCGCCAACTCGCCGGGGTGCAGCAGCGGGTGGGTCAGCGCCCCGACGAGCAGCACCGCCCAGGCGGGCAGCAGGATCCTAGCGAGGGGGTTGAGCCGGTCTAACGCCATGGTCTCTAGCGCTCGTTGGCGGGCAGGGACTGCAGCGCGCGGCGGTGGCGCAGGATCAGCCAGGCGATCGCGGCGGTGGCCACGACGGCGAAGAAACGGCCGATCCACGCGAGGATCTGCAGGATGCGCAGCTGGGTGACTTCGCGGGCGGTGGCGTCATAACGCGCCTCGCGCATCTCTTCGGTCCAGGAACCGCTTAAGTGAAACACCGTGCGGGAAGGGTTCGGGTCGGTGTGCTCGCGGGCGAGGTTTTCGGCCTCCTCGGCGTCGCGGGCGAGAAACGCGTAGTAGTAGCTATCGACGTCGAGGACGTGGCCGGTATCCGGCTCCACGACGATCTCGCGCCCGGAGGTGAGGTAGGTGTGCAGCTCGACGTCATCGTCGGCGCTCAAGCCCAGGGCGGCGAGCTCCTCGTCGCTGTAGAAACGCTCGGCGCGGCCGTTGAAGTCGAGGTTGCCGAGGAGCAGATCGGCGATGGGGGCGTTGGGGGCGGTGGCGTCGATACGCACCGGGTTTAAGTCCTGGGCGAAGACGTAGGCATCGAGATCGCCGACGGCGGTGGGATCGATGTAGTCGATCGGCTCGTCGCGGCCCGTGGCCGGATCCGAGAACAGATACGAGCGGCGCTCGGTGTTGAAGGGGACGAAGTGGCGCAGGCCCGGGCGGGCCTCACCCTCGGCGGTGGCTTCCTCGCTGAGGGCAGCGGAATACGCCCGGTAGGTGTGCGGGGTGCCCGGCACCGGCAGGGCGGAGCCGCGATCGAGGGTGACGTGTTCGTCGAAAAGCACCAGCGGCTCGCCGTCGAAAATGATCTCCGTGTGGGCCTCTAAGATGAGCTCGTCGCGTTCTGCGCCCTTCGAGGTGGTGTGGGTCTGCTCAAGGGACGCCGGCGCGGTAGCTATGGTACAGCGCAGGGGCGCTTCGTCGCGGGTGTCCCGGTACTGGGCGCACTCCGGGTCCTGCGGCAGGTTGCGCTCGCCAGCGGGCCAGGAGCCGCCGAGGTGCATCACGGTCGCCGGCGTCGGAGCGGTCGCGGTGGTGAAGGTCTCATTGACCGGCAGGGGCTTCAAGAAGTTGATGACCAGCGGCGGAACCACAGCGCCCACGAACAGCGCGAGAAGCAGCGTGACGACGAGCCACCGCAACGCCCGCACCGGCAGAACCGGGCGCTGGGTGACGTCCTCGGCGGCGGTGTGTGCAAGTGTTCCCATCCGCGGTCCCTCCCTATACAATCGTGCGCAATCCTCCCACGCCTGAAAGCCGGGGCCGTCGACGAAGAAGAGAGGCAGATGGCGCATTCACCTCGCGACCCTACCGGTACAGCTTACAAACCCCGGCACATCGATTCCCTGGAAGGGCTGCGGGCGGTGGCGTCGGTGGGGATCATCGTCACCCACGTCGGCTTTCAGACGGGCGTCGATCCCGCCAGCCACCTCGGCGCCGTGGTGAGCCGCTTCGACTTCTTCGTCGCTGTCTTCTACGCCTTATCCGCCTTTCTGCTGTGGCGCTCCTATGGGCCGGGCACCGGGCGTTTAGCCACGGCGCGCGGGGTGGGGAAGTACTATCGCTCGCGCATCGGGCGGATCATGCCGGCATACCTGGTGCTGGTGGTTTCCGTGATCGTGCTGCTCCCCGAGGCCACGACGATGACGGCGCCGCAGATCATCGCTAACTTAACGCTCACCCAGATCTACATCCCCGACGGTCTGGTCTCCGGGCTTACCCACCTGTGGTCCCTCGCGGTCGAGGTGGCGTTTTACGCGGTGCTTCCTTTGATCGCGCTGGTGTTGGCCCGCGGTTCGAAGCGCGTGCGGGTGGCGGTGATCTGCGTGGTGGCGGTGATCTCGCTCGGCTGGGCCTACCTGCCTTTTGTTGAGGCCAGCCCCGCCGACGGCGTGGCCAACCGGCAGATCTGGCCGCCGGCCTATACGCTGTGGTTTTCCGTCGGCCTGCTCGCCGCGGAAGCGGAAGGTCATGTGGGCCCGCGGCTGCGGCGTGTGCTCTCTGTGCGCTGGCCCTTGTGGATCTGTGCGCTGTTAATCGCGTGGATAGCCGGGCGTGAGTGGTACGGGCCGCTGGGGCTGACCCACCCAGAGCCCGACGAGTTCGCCCGCCGCATCATCGCCGGCGCGCTTTTTGCCGCGCTCTTCGTGGTCCCGCCGGCGCTCGCGCCGCGGGAGGAGTTCCTCTCTGGTGCGGTGATGACCACGCTGGGGCGCTGGTCGTATTCGATCTTTCTGTGGCATGTCGCGCTCATGGCGGTCATCTTCCCGCTGAGCGGGATCTCGTACTTCTCCGGCGGCTTCGTGCCGATCCTGGTGCTCACCGTCTTGGTGACGGTGGTGGTCTCCGCGCTGAGCTACCAGTTCGTCGAAGTGCCCGGGCAGCAGATCGTGCGGAGGATCGGTGGCCGTGTGGTGAGCAGGGGCGAGGCGGGGCGCGTGGGCAGCTGACGGTGCGGCGGCGCTGGAGTTCCACGTAGTGGTATCGCTTCATGGTCCCTGAGGTGAGTGCCCTGCTTTTTGGTGCGGTTTGACGTTGCTGCCGCACAAACCCTTGAAGGAAGATGCTTGAGGGGCGCGTCCTTCAAGGGTTTGCATGTTCGCTCCACGGAACCGACCGCGACTGGGATTGAGTCCCCGCATCCGCATGCCGCGCTAGCGCTGGTCGAAATCAGCCTTATAGAAAGGGCTCTCGCGCGGTCGAAACCAGTACTCCTTTAGGGGTGACTGTTTTCGACCGCGGTGAGAAAGAAGCGTAAAAACCGGCAATCCACGAGGAAAGATCGCCAAATCTCCACCAGTGAGAGCGACGAGCACGCTGTTTTTCTAGCTCAGCACGTACCAAATAGTAAAGATAGTAAAGGATAGTAAAGCACGCCCGCGCCGAAGATCCGCACGAACCTCACCGTTCGCGCCGGTGTCGCCCCGGCGATCCATCCCGCGCACTCGGCAACAACCCCGGCAGCGCACACGCGAGAGCCGCGGCCAGGACGACGGCTAGGATGGTCTCATCGCCCGCGTAGTTGGGGCTCGGCCACGGCGCACGCGCCAGCCACGCCCCGCCGACGCCCGTGAGTACCGCCGCCAGCGCATACGCCGGCAGCAGGGTGAAGCGGCGCACCAGCGCCACCAGCGCGATGGCGAGCGCGCCGGGCCACCCCGTCGCCACGACGATCCCGCCGGCGAGCACCGCCGCCGTGCCCAGCCCCGGCGCTTGATCGTGGAGGCCGTAAGTGAAGCGACGGGTCGTCGTCACGCGAATGCCAAGCACCCCCAGGCAGGCCAGCAGCACCAGGATGCCGATGCCGCCGCCGATGAACAGCGCGCCGCGGTAGGCGTAATCGCCGGCGAAGCTCAGCTGGAGCTCGCCGCCGACGCCGGCGGGCACCACGAAGCCCTGCATGCCGGCGCCGATGGTGGTGGGGGTGAGGGGGTGGTCGTCGATACGCGCGCGCAGACCCTCGTTGGCCGACAGCCCGGGGAAGACGATGCGCTCGGTATCTGATGCCTCGATGTGCCGGCCGGTGAGGCGCTCGGTGGCGGGCGCAGGGGCAAAGCCTGGCTCGGTGAGCGTGACCCACTCGGCCTCGGATTCCACGCGGTGCGTGCCGGGGGCCAGGGTGAGCTCGTCGCCGGGGGAGTAGGTCTCGCCATCGATGGTGACGTCGGTGTCCGCATCCACGGTGACGGTCATCTCGCGGGGGGCGGTGATGTCGCGGATGAGCACGCCCGTGTCGACGATCAGGCGCTGCAGCACGAACATCCGCACGTTCGGGGAGGTATCGGGTACGGTGACGACGCGCTCAATGTCGTGGCCCTCCACCTCGATCTCCTGCAGGCCCACCGGGTTGTCGGAGGCGATGGTCAGCCGGATCGTGCCGGTCGCAGGCCCTGGGACCACCACCTCCCGGGACTCGCCGGCGGGGATGTCGAGGGTGGTGCGAGGTGGGTCGTCGGCAAGTGGGGCGGTGGAGGCGACGAGCTCGGCGTCCTGGTTCGCGGTGATGCGCACCCGCTCCTGGCCTGTGAAATCGCCGCTGAGCTCGATCCACTCGCCGGCGGTCTCGCCGGGGGCGGGCCACCAGGCGGTCTGCTCGGAGCCGTCGACGGCTGCGGTCACCGAGCGCGCCGGGTCTGCCCCGCCGAGGCTCGTGGCCTGGGCGGCCGACGATGAGGCGCGCACCGCACCACCGTGCTCCACGACGGCGGTACGCGGGCTCGTCGAGGGGTAGTCGGGGACGTGGTTGCGTACGTCGGCACCTTCGGCGCGATCCGCCAGTGGCGCGGAGATCGCTTCGTCGACCGTGCCGTAGTTCCGCGTCGCGAGCATCGGCGTATCGGTGACGATCTCCGCGTCCTCGGCCACCAGTTCGCGGGGGCGAAAACCGGTCAGTGCGTCGAGCACCGCCACCGACTCGCCGCCGCCGGCCACCGTGACGGGAGCCGCCTCGGTGAGGAAACCGCGCCGATCGGCGGCGAAGGTGATGATCTCCAGCTGCCCGTCGCCGAAGCGTGCCACCTCCGAGCCCGGGGCCTCGGCGAGCGCCTCGGCGTCGATGTCCGCACCGGCCACGTGGTCGTCGTCTAAGTCGTGGCGCACGAGCACCGCCCCGATCCCGAGCGCGGGCAGAACGTCGCCGGCGCGCTCCGGGTGGTCTTCGAGGACGCTCATCACCCCGTCGAGACCCCGAATCGCTTCGGGCGTGACCAGCGGGATGGCGTCACGGACGGCCCACGGGACGTCGAGAAGCGGCTGCGCCGGCTCGTCGCGCGTCCAGCCCCACTCCTGCCGCGCGAACGAGGCCTGCGGCACGATGAGGCTGCGCGTGCCGGCGGCGTGCTCGTTGAGGTGCGCGGTAGCCTCCACCCAGTGCTGCGGGGTCTGCGACCACGTGCCCAGAGGCAAAAGCCGCCCGGAGAACACCGGGCTGATCGCCGCGAGCCCCACGAGCACCACCATGACGGCGCCCGCGTGCCGACGGCCCGGCTGCCCCAGCGCCGCGCGCGTGGCGGGCAGCGCCAGGTGGGTGCCGAGGTGCGCGAGCCCCACCATGAGCGGCAGGCGCACCAGCGGGTCGGCCTTGTGCAGGTTGCGTAGTGGGGCGCCCGAGGTGTCCAGAAACTCCAGCCAGGCGCCGGCGGCAGGCCCGTGGGCGGCGCCGAGGATCGCCACCCCGGCGGCGAGCAGAACCAGCCACAACCCGCGGGCGGGCAGGCGGCGCCGGCACAGCCCGGCCAGGCCGGCGGCGGCGATCGCCATGGTCACGAGCACCAGCACCGGTTCGCTGACTAAAAGCAGGCCGGCGCGGCGTTCGGCGTCGGCAAACGGGGACCAGCTGGTGGTGCCGCGCAGGATCTCGCCGAGGTTCAACCACCGGTTGGTCACGAACGCGGATTCGATGAAGTCCGTAAACGGCGGCGCGTAGCGCCCGAGCACCAAAAGCGGGCCGATCCACCACAGGCTCACCAGCGCGCAGCCGGCCAGCCAGGCCAGCGCGAACCCGGCGGCACGTCCACGAGAGGCCTCGGCGCACGGCCTTGCGATGCGCCAGAGCAGCGCGATTGCCGCCGGCAGGCAGGCGAACGCCGTGGCGGTGGCGTTGACCGCGCCCATGAGCGCCACCGGCACGATAGCCGCGGCGAGCGCGCGCACATCGAGGCGCGGGGAGAGCACCGCCCACAGGACCCAGGGGGCGAGCATCGTCGGCCAGGTCTCCGAAGAGATCGCCGTCAGCGTGGTCAGCGTGCGTGGACTGAAGGCATAGAGGGCGGCGGCGATGATGCGGAAGGGGTGGCTGCCGACGTCGATACGCTGCGTCAGCAGCAGAAAACCCGAAAAGCCCACGCCGACGACGATCGTCCACCACAGCCTTTGGGCGACCCAGTCGGGAAGAAAGTCGGTGAGAAGGAAGAACGCGCCCTGCGGGAAGAGGTAACCGTAGGCCTGGTTCTGTAGCTGGCCGAGCGGGAAATTGGGGGTATAGGCGCTCAGCGCCCCGGCGAGGAAGCCGGCAGGATCGACGTGGAGATCGAGCTTGGTATCGGCGGCGATCTCGCCGACCGGTTGGAAAAACATCGCCAGCGCAATAAGCACCCACGCGACAACGTGGGTGGTGGCGGCGGGATGGCGCTGCGCTGTGCGCCAGGGCTGCGCGCGGCGCATGCGGGTGATACCCGGCCGGCGGCTACTCGCGGGAGCCGTACTCAGGGCTACCCATCAGGGCCTGCTCCGCTGGGACGGCGTTGCCCTGCGGCACCGTGTTCTGCCCCGAGAACAGGGAGACGCCGATCACGCCGACGACGCCGAGTGCGACGCCGACGACCGCACTGGCCACGACGGGGCCGAGGGTGCGGCGGTTGAGCGAATCCGTTTCATAGGCCATGAGGGGAATAGTACCAGGTGGGACGCGAGAAAAGCTAGAACGCGCTCAGTGGGGTGTCGTGATCGTCGCCGTCTTCCGGCTGCTCTTCGTCCTCGGCGGGCGGGACGACGAACACCGGCAGGCCCCCGTTTTGCATGAGCTGCTCCGCGGTCGAGGTGTTGAACCACGAGCGCACGCCGCTCAGGCCCCGGGTGCCGACGACAATCACGTCCACATCCAGCTCCTTCGCCGCGTCGATGATGGCTTGGGCGGTGGTCCCGGAGGTCTCGACGAGGTGGGCGCGCGCCTTGATCCCGAGGTCCCCGGCCAGCGTGACCCCCTCTTCGAGGGCTGCGCGGGCGTGGGTCTGGGCGGCGTCGTGGTCGTCGTACTCGAGCTCGACCGTGGTCTGCGGCAACCCGGTCCGGCCCAGCGCACGGGCGGTCTGCCGGGTTACCGGCTCCCAGGCGGTGATCAGCTCGACGGCGCCGGGGCGCAGGAAGCGCGCTGCCTGCTCGAGAGCGCGCCGCGCCCTCCAGGTACCGTCGAAGGCGATGAGAATGGTCAGGGTGGAATCGGTCACTGTCTTGTAAATCCTCCCTTGGGGGCGCAGGTGTGCATCCCAGTGTAGGCACACTGTTACAGTGGTGGACTGAAACCCTGCGAGGTGGGTATGACCAGTAGACGACGTTTCCTTCTCGCCACCACGGCGGCCGCCGCCGGGATGGCCGCCTGCTCACGCCCTGAAGAAAAGCCTGACGACGCCCACCCTTCCGCCTCCACACCCCCGTCGACCTCCTCTACGGAGCCGGCGCCGCCACCCAGCCCCGAGGAGATCGCCCGCCAGCGGGTGCCGGCGGATCTGCGCGCCCGGATCGCCTCGCTCATGCACGTCGGCGTGCGCAACGCCGACGACGCCCGGGCGAAACTCGCCGAAGGGGTGGGTGGCTTATTCGTCGCCAGCTGGGCTGATCCTCGCCTGCTCTACGAGCCGGGCCGGGATCTCGCCGCGCTGCGGCATGAGGCCGGGCATCGGTTTGCCACCTCCATCGACTTCGAGGGCGGTCGCGTGCAGCGCCATCAGCAGGTGCTGGGGTCTTTTCCTTCGGCGCGCGAGCTCGCGGCCACGGGGGATACGGACCTGGTGCGCGATACTGGCTACACGATTGGGCTTTCGCTGCGTCGGCACGGGGTGACGGTGGACTTCGCGCCGGTCTTAGATATCGACGTCGCCGCGCTCGACGTCATCGGCGATCGCTCGTTTTCCCCGGACCCCACGGTCGTGGGGAGATTCGGCGCAGCCTTCGCCGAGGGCCTCAACTCCGCCGGCGTGGCACCCGTGTACAAGCACTTTCCCGGCCACGGGCGCGCTTCCGGCGATACCCACTACACCCAGGCGATCACCCCGCCTCTGGAGGAGCTCTATTCCTTGGACCTGCCGCCTTTCGCCACGGCGCTGGCCCGGCGCCCAGCCGCGGTGATGATGGGGCACATGGTGGTGCCGGGTTTGGGTGCCGACGGCCTGCCCTCCACCCTGGACGGCATCGCCTACCAGCTGCTGCGCACCGGCGACTATCCCGGCGGCCGGAAGTTCTCGGGCCTCGTCTACACCGACGACTTATCGGGCATGCGCGCGATCTCCGATATCTTCTCCCTGCCGGATGCTGTGACCACCGCCATCGAAGCCGGCGCCGACCAGGCGCTGTGGTCCTCGGGCGCGCAGGTGGCAGAAGCCATCGACGCTGTACAGCACGCCGTCGAGAGCGGGCGTATCCCCGAGCGGCGTATCGACGAGGCCGCCCACCGCCTACAGCTGCAGCTCTATTGGGCAGGCGTCTAAGTCGGTGCTGGATAGCTCCAGTTCTGGTTTTTAGGTGGAATGCAGTTACCCTAGGGTTGTGAATCAGCCTGGAAATACCTCAAGTGGACGGCGGGTAGCTGCGATCGTGCTCGGCTCCATCGTGGGCCTGACCGTGATCCTCGGGGGCCTGTATGCCTGGGACTACCTGTCCAACAAGGACAACGTCCCCCGCGGCACCACCGTCGGGGGAGTAGAGATCGGCGGCATGTCTCATGCCGAGGCCGAGGAGAAGCTGCGCACCGAGCTCGGCGGCGTCGAAACCGACCCCGTCACCGTCGCCGCGGGCGAGGAGTCCAGCCAGCTCATCCCCGCCGAGGCGGGCCTGAGCATCGACTGGCAGGCCACCATCGCCCAGGCCGGCGAGGAATCCGCCAACCCGATCGAGCGGCTGCGCGGGCTGCTCAGCTCGCAGGAGGTGCCGGTGGTCTCGCAGACCGACGAGCAGGCGCTCTCTCCGGAGCTCGACCGCGTGACCGAGGAGCTTTCCACCGAGGCCGAAGACGGCGCCGTGACCATCGAGAACGGTAAGCCCGTCACCAAGGACCCGGTCAACGGGCAGACCGTCGAACGCGAAGAGCTGCACCTCAAGGTCACCGAGAACTGGCTGGATCCCGAAGGCGTCGAGGTCGAACCGCAGGTAGTGGAGCCGCGGATTAACGACGACGTCATCACCGCCACCATCGACGGCCCACTCGGCGAGGCTCTCGACGGCCCGCTGACCATCCACGGCGAAGGCGGCGACGGGGTGATCCCGCAGGAGCGCCTCGGCGAGGTCATCAGCACCGAAAACGCCGGCGAGACCATCGACATCAACGTCAACGACGAGGCCGCCCAGGCGATCTTCGCCGAGCAGCTCGCGGAGACCGAAACCCCGCCGCAAAACGCCAAGCTGAACCAGGACGGCTCCGTCGTGCCGCACGAGGACGGCCGCGTCATCGACTGGGAGGTCACCATGGAAGACTTCTCTGCCCGCGTCGTCGGTGACGCCGACCGCGAATGGGACGCCGCCTACAAGGACAAGCCGGCCGAATACACCACCGAAGAGGCCGAAAACGCCACCTTCGACCAGGTCATCGGTGAGTTTACCACCAGCGACTTCAGCCAGACCTCCGGCCAGAACATCGCGGTGATCGCCAACCAGATCAACGGGGTGATCGTGAACCCGGGTGAGACGTTCTCGGTGAACCAGTTCACCGGTCCGCGTGGTACCGCCCAGGGCTATGTCGAGGGCGGCACGATTGAAAACGGCCGGGCTGGCACCGCCGTTGGTGGAGGCATCTCCCAGTTCGCCACCACCTTGTACAACGCCACCTACTTCGCCGGCATGGAGGACGTGGCGCACACCCCGCACAGCTACTATATCCCCCGCTACCCGGCCGGCCGCGAAGCCACCCTCTACGAGGGCGCGATCGATTTGGTGTTCCGCAACTCCAACTCGAACCCGGTGCGCATCGACACCGAGATGGGCTCGAACTCCATCACGGTAAAGATCCGCGGCGTGAAGGAAGTCAACGTCGAATCCATCGACGGCGGGCGCTGGGCCTACACCGAGCCGGACGAGCGCCGCATCAGTGGCGACGACTGTATCCCCTCGAGCGGCAACAAGGGCTTCACCACCTCGGATACCCGCGTGATCTCGGATCTCGACGGCAACGAAATCTCCCGCGAAACCCAGACCACCGTCTACGATCCGCAGCCGATCGTGCGGTGTGGGTAGGTTCTGGCCGGTTCTGGCCTGTTCTGGTCGGGCCTGGCCGGGCCTGTGAGCTGGGGTTTTGTGCTTTCGCGCTCGCGAGGTCGAAAGGAGGAGTATAGAAAGGAGTCCTGATTTCGACTTCGTGGGACTCCTTTGGGGGCTACTGATTTCGATGAAGCGGAAAGGTGCGGGGAATGGCGCGCTAGGTCTTTGGGAGGGGCTGAGGCGGGCCGGAAGTCATGGTGGCGGTAGCGTTCGTTCGGCCGAGCGGGCTCTCGCGTCGGTCGGCCCGCCCCCACGCACCCCACCCCCACAAAACTGTGAATTCCCTCATTTCCGCCGCGGTGCTACCCCTCCAGAAAACTAAGGGGACCCTTAGTTCGAGTGTACACATTAACCCGTCGTGACCTGTGGGAAGGGGGCTGGCCTGCAGGGCGGCCCATAGTCGAAACGGGCACACCGCTCGCCACGAGCGGTAACGCCCCGGCTCAAACAGGCTGAACACCTCTTGGCATTATTCTGGGTAATGCATTAATGTCCCTTTATGTGTCTTATAGAAAAAGAGATGCATTAAGTATGGGGGTGGGGATAGCCCTCGTCGCGATCATTGTTATCGCGACGTTAACCGTGCTGCTGTATCCACGCAGCGGCACCGGCTACTGCGGAATAACTCCAGGTTATGAGACTCATCTAGTTTCTGAGGATCCGGAGAAGTTTGCCGCGGACACCTCTGCGCATGTGCCGGCGGACGGGTTCATGGCCGTCACGCCGCATCCTGAGGCTACCCGCGTGGCCTGTGAGGTCTTGCGCGAGCGCGGCAGCGCCGCCGATGCCATCGTCGCAGCTCAGTATGTGCTGGGCCTTGTCGAGCCGGCGGCCTCGGGCCCGGGTGGGGGAGCGCTCGTCACCTACGCGGATAAATCCGGCACGGTCGAGAGCTGGGACGGCACCGTCTACGCGCCTGCCGAGGACACCGGCGAGCGTCGCAACGGTTCCCGCGTGCGTGAGGTCGGGGTGCCGCGCGTCGACGCCCTCTTGCGCGACCTGCACGCCGCCCACGGGGCGGGCGCCAGCTTTAGCGAGCTCACCGAACCCGCTGTGCACCTCGCGCGGGAGGGCTACACCGTCGATACCCGCCTGGCCGGAGAGATCGAGGCACACCCGGACCTGCTGGGCTCGACCGACTCCGCGGTGCGCCGTGTCTTCGGCGATGACCCGCAGGTTGGGGACACCATCGTCAACTCTGCTTATGCCGACTATGTCGAAGAAACCGCGCGGCGGATCGACGAGGATGAGCCTTTGCAGGGAATCGATAAGCGAGCCGAGACCTCCCTGCGAAACCAGGTCGGCGCGGAGGATCAGGCCGAGGTTCTCGTCGACGATTGGCGCAAGAACCAGTCCGCCGCAGTCGAGCCCGATGATGCCCTGTGTGAAGACTTCCAGGACCTAGAGGTCTGCGGCTCTCCCTCGCCTGCGACCGGCATGATGATCACCGCCCACGTGCTCGGCATCGTCGATGACCTCGATCTGGCCCGGCTTACTCCTTACCAGGTAGACAGCCCCCAGCCGGTAATGCGGGCGACCGCGGCGCACCTGCTCAGCGAGGCCGAAAGGCTCGCGTTTGCCGACGCCAATGCCTACATGGGCGATCCCGCCCCGCACCCGGAGCTCTCGCGGGCGTACCGGGAGAAAATCGTCACCAACCCCGAGTACCATGCCGAGCTGGCCGATGCGATCACTCAGCAGGAGACACTTCCCGAGCCGTCGCCACGCCGCCTTCCGGGCTTTCCCAACCCGAGCTACGCCGAGTACTGGGAAGAAGGAACCTCCCAGGTCAGCGTGCGCGATTTCCGGGGCAACACCGCCTCGATGACCACCACCTTGGGCGCCAAGTTCGGATCTAAACTGATGGTCAACGGTTTCTTTTTAAATAACTCTTTGGCCAACTTCACTCGCGGCCCCAACCAGCGCGCCGCCGGCCTGCACCCCAAGACGACCATGAGCCCCGTCGTCGTCCTCCGGAACGGCGAGCCCATGGCCGCGTTGGGTTCGCCTGGGGGCAACAAGATCCCCGCCTACGTGCTCAAGACCCTCCTCGCCTGGAACTTATGGGGGCTGGACCCGAATGCCGCGGTACTCATGCCGACCGTCGGGGCCGTCTCCCGCAACCAGGTGCTGGCAGAGCCGCCGCTGAAGCACTCCGAGGACTTCGATAAGCAGGTCACGCTGCTAAAACGCTGGGGCCAGGACGTGGAGACACAAACGATGGATTCCGGCGTGAGCTTCGTCGTGCTTGACGACGAAGGCCTCCACGGAGCGGCCGACCCACGCCGGCACGGCCTTGCTCGAGGAGGAGAAATGTAGCGGGCCGCTGTCTTTGTGCTGCTGTTTTTGTGTTTTAACCCCGTAATATTCCGGAAAGGAAAACTGCGCTAAAAATGATCGTTCCTTTATCCCTCGCAGGTTTGGCCACCCTCGGCTCCATGGGCTTCTTTGCCCGCAAGGAGCGCCGCCACACCGACCTTTTGGCGCATCTGGATTACAACGTGCACGTCAACGGCATCCGAGGGAAATCGACCGTGACCCGGATGATTGGCGGAGCCCTGCGCGGTGCCGGTGTGCCTACTATCTCTAAGACAACTGGAACCTATGCGTGTGTCATCGACACGGAGGCCGACGAGCACCCGATCCGCCGCACCGGCCCGGCCAACATCGCCGAGCAATATGAATTCCTGCGGCAGTGGGCGGATGCTCACGTCACTGGTTTGGTCGTCGAGTGCATGGCGGTAAAGCCCAAGTATCAAAACATCTGCCAGCACCACATCCTGCGCTCGCCGGTGTGCGTGATCACGAATGTGCGGCTCGACCACCAGGATGAGATGGGCGATAGCCTGGAGGAGATCGCCGCCAGCTTGTGCAACACCGTCCCCCAGGACGGCGTGGTGATTACCGGCGAGCGCAAGCCTGAGATCGTCGAGGTCATGCGTGCCGAAGCCGAGAAGCGCAACGCGACCCTGATCGTCGCCGAGCGCACCGAGGAGTCGGAACAGCTCGTCGAGCGCTTCAACTACCACCAGTTCGAGGAAAACGTTGCCGTCGGTCTCGCTGTCATCGACTACCTCAACCTCAACCGTGAGGCGGCCATTGCCGGCATGATCGCCGCCGAGCCCGACCCGGGGACCACCACGGTCACCCGCCTGGAGAGGAAGGAGGGCGGCAACCTCTTCTGGGCCCCTATGTTCGCCGTGAACGACTGGGAGTCGACCACGAAGGTCTACCGCTCCCTGTCGGAGAAGAAGCTGGACAACCAGTGCCGTAGGGTCAACGCACTGAATAACCGCGCGGATCGCACCGACCGGGCCACCATGTTCGTCAACGTCGTCGCCCAGGACCTGCTGGGCGAGTTCGACCGCATCGTCCTCTACGGGGACCTCCAGGACGCCGTGCACAAAGCCCTGATCAACAAGGGAGTGGACGACTCGCTGATCTGCACCACGATGGACGTGGACGACGAGGACGGCACCGCTCTCCTCGACTGCGCGACCGCAGGCTTCGGCCAGGATAGCGTTGCCGTGTTCGGCATGGTCAATATTCACACCACTGCGGTCAGCGCTATGCGACGTCACGTCACCTCACTCGTCGACAGCCAGGCTCAGTACCAGGCCGTCTACAAGTAAAAGCGCCCCGCTGCTCGTTGCCCAAGCTTTAAGGTTTCTCTGCTTCTATGATTGTTAACCCCGCCGAATTGAGCCCGTCTCAGTACGGCTTCTTCGTCGAATATCTCCACACCGCTTTCCTGCTCGCGGTGTTGATCGGGTATCTCTACTTCCGTCGTACCCATGTCTCGCCGGGCGGAAGCCTGGCCGTCGGCTACCTGTCCGCAGGGCTGTTCTTCCCGCTCAACGTGCTGGCCACGATTGGAATCGCGCTGATCAGTTTCGTCGTGATCCATTTCGTCGTGCTCAAGATCTGGCTTCCCAGGCCCCGCAGAATCTTCGCTATCGGGCTGTTCACCGGCGTGTTCATGGGCTTCCTCTGGCTCGTGGTGGTCGATGGGCTCGTCGAGAACACGTTTGAAATCGTGACGGGCCTGGCCCTGGTCGGGGTGATCGTCCCGGGCATGCTGTGCAACTCTTTCAACAAGCAGGGCGTGCTGAAGACCCTGGTGCCTCTGGCGTGGATGATCCCGCTGGCCACCGGTGGTGCTTTATTGATCACCTGGATTATCTCGCAGGTGGTGAGGACCAGCGCGGCGGAGAACCTTTTCGAGCCGACCAAGAGCAATACCGTGGGGCTCTTCGCCCTCAGCGCGGTCTCGGTGATTTCCGCCATCCTCGTGCAGGAAGGCCCGCTGGCCCGGTTTAATCTGCGCACGGGCGGATATGTCACCGCCGGGCTGATCGTGGCCACCGCGGGCGATCTGCGCTACTTCGGGCTCATCCTCTTGGTCAGCCTGGCGGTGTGGGGCGTGGGCGAATTGTTCACCCACTCAACCCCGCTATTCGGAAAAGACCGCTTCATACTCCTGGTGATGCTGTCATTCAGCTTCGCGATCCTTTTCGAGCTCATCATCCTGAACTTCTGGGATGCGCCATTCAACGGGGCGGAAAACCTAGTCTACTGCGTCCTGCCGGCCCTGATCGCGAATGATCTTTTGCAATACCGTCCGCGGCGCGTGGTACCGGGCATGGTGATCTCGGTGATGGTCTGCGCGATACTCAGCGGAATCCTCTTCGGGTTCACCGGAGAGCTGGTGAGCATCTAGCGCGAAGCGCCATAGTGGAGCCGGCGACGGGAATCGAACCCGCGCTCTCAGCTTGGGAAGCTGATGTTCTGCCATTAAACTACGCCGGCACGCGCCGAATAATCGGCGCTGAGATCACACTCTAACACTGGCGTGCCCAATGCCGGAAAACGCCTGACGTAAGGTGAAGTCGTGCTGCTTTCCGATCATGATATCCGCTCCACCGTCGAAGCCGGTGCGCTTCGCATCGACCCCTTTGATCCGGAGCTCATCCAGCCGTCGAGTATCGACGTGCGCTTGGACAAATACTTCCGGGTTTTCAACAACTCGAAGTACACGCACATCGACCCGAAACGGGAGATGGATGAGCTGACCACGCTCGTCGAGGTTGCCGACGACGACGCCTTCGTCCTCCACCCCGGCGAGTTCGTGCTCGCCTCCACGTTGGAGAAGTTCACCCTGCCGGCGCACCTCGCGGGCCGGCTCGAAGGCAAGTCCTCGCTCGGGCGCCTCGGCCTTTTGACCCATTCGACCGCCGGGTTCATCGATCCCGGTTTCTCCGGCTACATCACCCTGGAGCTGTCGAATGTGGCGAACCTGCCGATCGTTTTGTACCCGGGCATGAAGGTCGGCCAGCTGGCGCTATTCGGCATGTCCTCGCCGGCAGAGACCCCGTATGGCACCGGCAAGCTCGGCTCGAAGTACCAGGGACAGCGCGGGCCCACGCCGTCGAAATACTTCCTTAACTTCCGCTAATCTCTGAACATAATTTCTCCGAACGTTCAGCGCGCGTTAACCGTCGGCGGCTACCATCGTTTCTCATGCGTATGACGGTTATCGGCACCGGCTACCTCGGTGCGACCCACGCGGCCTGCATGGCCGAGCTGGGCCACGAGGTACGGGGCGTGGATGTGGATGAAGCGAAGATCGAGCGTCTGCGAAGCGGTGACGTTCCCTTCTACGAGCCCGGCCTCGAGGAGATCCTGCGCCGCAACCTCGACAACGGCCGCCTGCGGTTCAGCACTGACTACCGGGAGGTCGCGCAGTTCGCCCACGTGCACTTCTTAGCCGTGGGTACCCCGCAGCAGCGCGGCTCCTATGCCGCTGACCTCACCTATGTGCGCAGCGTGATCAGCGATCTGGTGCCGCTTCTGGAGGGCAGCCACCTCATCCTCGGCAAGTCCACCGTCCCCGTCGGCACCGCCGCGGAGCTGCAGGACCTCGCCGATTTGCTGGCCAAGGAGAACACGAAGGTCGAGATCGCCTGGAACCCGGAGTTCTTGCGCGAATCCCACGGCGTCGAAGACACCATCACCCCGGATCGCATCGTGCTAGGCCTGCGCGCGGGCTCGGAGGCCGAAGAGACCGTCCGCGAGGTCTACGCCTCCCAGCTGGAGGCGAACACCCCGTTCATCGTCACCGATCGCCAGACCGCGGAGCTGGTGAAGGTCGCGGCGAACTCCTTTCTGGCCACGAAGATCAGCTTCATCAACGCCGTCGCCGAGCTCTGCGAGATCTCGGGCGCGGACGTTAAGGCGCTCGCCGACGCCATCGGCTACGACGACCGCATCGGCCGCAAGTTCCTCGGCGCCGGCCTCGGTTTCGGCGGCGGCTGCCTGCCGAAGGACATCCGGGCGTTCATGGCCCGCGCCGGCGAACTCGGCGCCGACCAGGCGCTGTCTTTCCTGCGCGAGGTGGACACCATCAACATGCGCCAGCGCGACCGCGTGGTCCAGTTCGCCCGCGAGGAATCGGGCGGAAATCTACTCGGTACCCGCATCACCGTCCTGGGTGCGGCGTTTAAGCCGAACTCGGATGATGTGCGCGACTCGCCTGCCCTCAACGTCGCCGGCCAGCTCTCTCTTGGCGGCGCCGCGGTGAGCGTGTATGACCCGCAGGCGATGGCCAACGCGCGCCGCGAGTTTCCCACCCTCGTCTACACCGACACCGTCGAGGGGGCCCTGGAGGGCGCCGAGCTGGTCATCTTGGCCACCGAGTGGAAGATCTTCCGCGAGTTGGACCCGGAGAGGGTGGCTGGCCTCGTCGCCAAGCCAGTGATCATCGACGCCCGCAACGTCCTCGATGCGCGCGCCTGGCAGGACGCTGGCTGGCGCGTGAGGGCGCTGGGCCGCAGCCTGTAGTCTGAGAAGCCATGAGCGTTGTGACCGTCTTCGACCCGCAGTCGGTGCCGACTGGGTCGATCAGCGAATTCCTCCACTGGTATGACCTGACTACCGAGTGGGCGGAAGACCGCGACTACGACTCCACCGCCGGCACCGCCGAGGTGCTTTTGCCCTGGTATGAGGCCATGCGCGCGCAGTTCCCGCCGCACACCGACGGCGCGGAGGAAACGACGCGCTACATCATCGGCTCGTCGTGTATCTACGCCCGCTTCGCCGAATCCAGCGCTGACGCCGCCTTAAGCGCCGCCGCCGAGCGCGCCCGCGCCCACGGGCTAGGTGTTTATGTCTCCGGCAGCGGCGAGGTAGTACTTGCCGACGGAAGCGTGCTCACCTGACATGCGCGCCCGACACATCACCGCCCCGGCGGCGCTGGCACCACTGGTGGCCGCCGCGCTCGTGGCGTGCGGGGGTGAGGAGGCCGGGTTCGTCGGCACCAGTGGGCTCTATCGCACCGCCACTGGCGCGCCGGGGATGACCGTACAGACCTGCGGGCAGGAGCTCGCCGAAATCCGGGTCACCGAAGGCCCCGCGACGGAGGAGGCGGATACCTCCGAGGAGCGTATGATCGCGCGCATCATCCCCACCAAACCGATGTCGGGGCTCATCGACATCGATCTCGGCTCCATTGATCCCTTGCTTTTCGACGTCGAAGGCGACCCCCTATCCCCCGTGCCGGAGGGCACGACGGTGGTGTTCGACCCTTATCTCGATAACGGGCAGTCGACGATCCCGCACGCCTCGGCCACCGTGGAGGACATCGCCGCGTTGGACCACGGCGAGTACATCACCCGCCCCGGGGTATCCGGCGATGCCTATCCGGCCAACGAGGAAGGCCGAGCCTACTTCGAGAACTACTGCGAGCGCTAGCGCCTACTAGCGCAGGTGGCTGACCGCGAAGAGCAGTTCTTGCACGCGCGGTTTCGCCAGGCGCCCGGACTTGCCGGAATCCCAGCGCTCTAAAGCCTGCTCGCAGGCCTCGTAGAGCGAGGCGCCCGCCCCCAAGCGTTCGGAGACGTCGTTTAAGGCGGCGGCGATGGCGCGGGTCTGGGAGGCGTCGACAAGCTGGCTGAGCGCGGCGATGTCGAGCTGGTCGTGGCCGACCCGGATGGTGTGCATGCCCTTCGCCTGCGGGGGCTTGCGCCCGGCGACGTTGATCCGCATCCGCCGCGGCGTGGGTGCGGAGAAGTCGCTGAACGGCGGGGCAGGCTCGGCGAGCTCGCGGGCCTTCGCGGTGGCGTCGGTGGGCTGGTAGGCGTCCATGATGATGACGGTGTCCGCGACGTCGAGAAACGCCGAGGTACCGCCGGTGATCACCACGGTGGAGGTGCCCAACGACTGATGCAGGCCAGTGATGCGGTGATGCAGCGGGGTGATCGGCTCGCGATCATCCGGCACGAGCTGGCGCATGCGCTCGTCGCGGATCATGAAGTTGGTGGCGGAGGTGTCTTCGTCGATAAGCAAGCAGCGCGAGCCGGCCTCGAGCGCCTCCATGAGCCAGGCGGCCTGGGAGGTGGAGCCGGAGGCATTCGGCGTGGAGAAGCTCGTGGTGGCCTGCCCGGTGGGCAGGTCGTTGATGAACGGCGAGATGTCCACCTCGCGCACCGCCCGGCCGTCCTCGGCGCGTAAGGAGCAGGCATCAGCGCGGGTGATTGCGAACTCGCGGCCATCGCCCGAGATGTGGTTGTACACGCCGTCGGCGATCGCGCGCATGAGCGTGGACTTGCCGTGGAAGCCGCCCCCGCCGATGACGGTGATACCTTCCGGTACGCCCATTCCGGTGACGGTGCGCCCGCTCGGCAGGTGGAAGGTGACCCGCAGGCTCTCCGGCGACTGGAAGCGCACGGCCTCTGTCAAAGGCAGGTCGCTGTCGCCGGAGCGGCGCGGCAGGATGGAGCCGTCGGCGATGAAGGAGACCAGCTGCTTATCGACGAGCCCCTCACGCAGCGCGTTCTGGTCCACGTCGAGGCGCGCGGCCTCGTCGAGCTCCGCGGGATCGACGTCGAGCGCGTCGTCGAGACACGCCGGCAGGGTGCGGGTGAGCAGCGTGGCGGCGGCGCGCCCGCGGATGCGCCGGCCGTCGGCGGGCAGGGCGGCGTCCATGCGGATCTCGATTGTGCGCTCGTCCGGAAACAGCACCGCGGTGCGGGCGAGGACGTGCTGGCCGCCGACGTCGATACGCAGCTGGCCCTCCTTCTTCCCGCCGCGCGGCAGGCGCTCGGCGATGCGGCGCGAGAGGTGATCGGCCGCCGCGACGTCGCTGACCGTGCGGTGGGGGAAATTGCCGGTGATGCGTATCGACGACGGCGGCGCGAAAGGATCCGACTGCACGCGGTCGATGTGCAGCGTGTAGCCGCCGAGGCGGTGGCGGCCCTTGAGGGACTTGTAGGCGCCGTAGCCTTTGCCGTCAATCGAATGGAGTTGGGAAGAAAGAGACATCTATCTCCGGTAGTTGCTTAAGAAGTTGCCGAGTCTTTCGAGGGCGTTTTCCAGCTGGGACGCCCAGGGGAGGGTGACCACGCGGAAGTGCTGCTTATCCGGCATGTTGAAGCCGGAGCCCTGCACCATGAGGATCTTCTCCTGGCGCAGGAGGTCGAGCATGAGCTGCGTGTCGTCCTCGATGGGGTAGAGCTCCGGATCCAGGCGCGGGAAGGCATAGAGCGCGCCGCGGGGTTTCACGACACTGACGCCGGGGATCTCGCCGAGCTTCTCGACGGCCACGTTCCGCTGCCGCAGCAAACGTCCACCCTCGCCGGTGAGCCCGTAGATGGACTGCTGGCCGCCGAGGGCGACCTGGATGGCGTGCTGGCCGGGCACGTTCGAGCACAGGCGCGTGCCGGCGAGCAGATCTAGGCCTTCGATGAAGCCGGCGGCCTGGTTCTTTGGGCCGGTGATGATGAGCCAGCCGGCGCGGTAGCCGGCCACCCGGTAGGCCTTGGACAGCCCGTTGAAGGTCAGGGTGAGCACATCGGGGGCGGCTTCGGCCATGGAGATGTGCTCGGCGCCGTCGTAGAGGATGCGGTCGTAGATCTCGTCGGCGAGGATCATCAGGCCGTGCTCGCGGGCGATCTGGGCGAGGCCGTCGACGATGTGCTTCGGGTACACCGCGCCGGTGGGGTTATTCGGGTTGATCACCACGATCGCCTTGGTGCGGTCGGTGATCTTGGCCCGAATATCGTCGAGGTTCGGGTTCCACTCGTCGTCCTCGTCGAGCTCGTAGTGCACGGGCTTGCCGCCCGAGAGCGTGGTAGAGGCGGTCCACAGCGGGTAGTCCGGCATCGGGATCAAGACCTCGTCGCCGTTGTTGAGCAGCGCCTGGGTGGTCATGGAGATCAGCTCCGAGACCCCGTTGCCGAGGTAGACATCGTCGAGGTCGAAGGCGGGGAAGCCGTCGATAAGCTCATACCGGGTGACCACGGCGCGCCGGGCCGGCAGGATGCCCTTCGAGGTGGAATAGCCCTGGGAGACCGGCAGGTTGGCGATCATGTCGCGCATGATCACATCCGGGGCGTCGAAGCCGAAGATGGCCGGGTTGCCGGTGTTGAGCTTCAAAATGGAATGCCCGTCGGCCTCCATGCGCTCGGCCTCCTGGGCGAGCGGGCCGCGGAGGTCGTAGAAGACGTTCTTCAGCTTGTCCGACTGATCGAACGTGGGTACCTGGCGGCGCCACGGGGTGGGCTGCGGGTGGGGCTGGGAGGAATCGGGCTCGTTCATACCTGTCTATGGTGCCATAACTTACTTGCGCATCCGGTCGATGGAGCGCTTCACAAAGCCCATCGCCTCATTCGTCAGCTCCCCGGCGAGCTGGGAGCGCTGCGCGCGCAGCTCCTCGCGGCGGGCCTCGTTGTGGGCTTGGCGCTCGGCGTTTTCTAAGGCATAGGCCGCGCGGATCTCGCGCAGCCGCTGCTTTTCGAGCGCCCGCGGCGAGGGGGCAAACCAGCTCGCCGGGCCGATCTTCATGATGTAGAGCAGGATGAACACCGTGGGGATGATCGCGATGAGCGCGCTGAAACCCGGGTGGACCAGGATCAACAGCGGCGTGGCGACGAACGTGCCCACCGTGGTCAGCCCCATCACCCCCAGCCGGGTTTTCTTACCCGCGCGGTGGGCGGCTGCGATCTCGGCGGCCGAGTACAGCGGCCCTTCGGCGGGGGAGTGCTGGATGTCGGCGGGCAGGTCGTCGAAAAGCTGCGTAAGCTCCGAGTGCTTCGTGGCGGCGGTGACCTGCCGGCAGCGCTCGTCGTACTCGTCCATGGTGAGCCGGCCTTCGGCGAAGGCGCGGCCCAAAGCGTCCATGGCGGTGCCGCGTTCTTGATCGCTGAGGCGGATCTCCGGGCGAGAGGGGTGCTGCGAGCTCATGTGACCCACTCTACTGGGCCGACTGCGCTGCCGGAACCGGGGAGTTTCCGTATTTCCGGCTGCGGGTGCGCACCGAGACCCCGATCCAGGCGATGGCCAAAAAGGCGGTGACCACGAGCACGATCGTGGCGCCGGCGGGGTAGTCGAGCGCCCAGGAGAGGTACATGCCTAAGATCGCGGCGGCCACCCCGATGCCGGCGGCGAGCCAGGTCATGGTGGGCAGGTGGTTGGTCAGCAGCCGGGCGCAGGCAGCCGGGGTGATCAAGAGAGCCAGCACCAAGATGTTGCCGACGATCTGCACCGAGATCACCACCGCCGTGGTCACCGCCAGGTAGAGCAGCAGATCGAGGGCGAGCACCGGCAGGTTCATCGCCTGCGCAGTCTCCCGATCCAGGCTCACGGCGGTCAGCGGGCGGCGCGCGAGATACATCACCACGATGACGATCGCCCCGACTATCGCGGTGATGATGAGCGAGCGCGTCGAGACGCCGGTGAGCGAGCCGAAGAGGAACGTGGTGAGGCTCGCGGTGTAGCCCTCCACCCGGGAGATCACCACGAGGCCGAAGGCGAAGGAGGCGGCGAAGAGCACACCGATGATGGTGTCTTCGGTGATGCGGCGTTTCTGCGAGAGCACCGCCACGCCCACGGCCACGGCTGCGCCGGCGATCGCCCCGCCGAGCAGCACGCTGGCCTGCAGGGCGAAGGCGATGGCGATGCCGGGGAAGACAGCGTGGGCGACGGCGTCGCCGATAAACGCCATGCGGCGCAACACCACATGCGTGCCGACGACCGCGCACACCACCGCCGCCACGATCGCCGCGATGAGCGCGCGCGGCAGAAACGCCAGCGCCGGGTTGGTCAAATCGTCGAGGAATTGCCCAAAGGTCAGCATCACGCTACCCCCACAGAGCGCAGCAGCGCCGAGTCCGGGCCGATGCCGAAGGCACGCTGCCAGGCGGTGGGCTCGGCGGTGGCGTCGAGAAGCTCGCCGGAGACCAAAAGCACCCGGTCGCAGGCCTCGACCGCGGCGCGCAGGTTGTGGGTGGTCATGAGGATGGTGGTCCCATCGTAGGCGAGCTCGGAGAAGAGCTCCATGAGCGCTTCCTCGGTGGGGGCGTCGACGCCGGTGAAAGGCTCGTCGAGGATCAACAGCTCCGGGCGGCGCGCGAGTGCCCGGGCGACCAGCACGCGCTGTTTCTGCCCGCCGGAAAGCTCCCCGATGGGCCGGGAGGAAAGGTGTGCGATGCCGCAGGTCTCCAGTGCCTCCTGCGCGGCATCACGATCGCTTGCCGACGGCCTGCGCCACCACCCCGTGAGATCCCCGCGGCCGGTGAGCACGCAATCGGCGACGTTGATCGGATACGTCCAGGCGATCTCGTGTTTCTGCGGCACATACCCGGTGCGCCGGCGCAGCGCCTTGCCGGTGTGGCTGCCGAGCTGTGCGCGCCCGCGCGCCGGGATGAGCCCCAAGATCGCGCGCAGGAGCGTCGTCTTGCCGGCGCCGTTGGGCCCCAGCAGGGCGGTGAAGCTGCCGCCGGCGATCTCCGCGTGGGCGTCGTGGATGATGACGCGCTCAGACAGGGCGATCCTGTCGAAAGAGAGCGTGAGGTTGTTCATTACTTGGCGCCTCCCGCGGTGTCCTTACGGCGGGTGGCCCGGGCGATGAGCGCGACGATCACCACGGCGACCAGGGCGGCCACACCGCCGATGATCAGCCAGGTGTAGTCGGACTCCTCTTCGGTGATCATGGAGTCATCCGGGCGGGTGTAGGTGGCCGGGTCGATGCCGACGGCGAACTGCAGGCGCGCGTCGCTGGTGTATTCGTTGCCGTCCGGGGCGTCGATGGTGGCGCGCACCGTCACCTCGTGCGGGCCGGGCTCGGTGAACACCCAGTTGGCGTGGGTGTGGGTATCGGGCTCGACGAAGATGGAGTCGTGCTTGGCGCCGGTCCACAGAACATCCGGGTCGGAGAAGCCGCCGGCCTGGATGAACAGCGAGTGATCACCCGGGCCGCGGTGCTCGAGGATCTCCAGCTCGACGCCGGTGCCGACGATGTCATCGATCGTCGGCGACTGCGTGTTCCAGCCCAGCCACGGCACGTCGGCGACCTCAGTCTGCGGCACGACCCACACGGTCTGGCCGGGATCGGCCTTCAAGAAGTCATAGGCGTCGTCCTCGGGGACGACGAGCTCGGCGGCCTCGCCGACGCCGAAGGTTACTGAGTCCGGGGTGCGCCAGACGGGGTCGGTGCCGGAATCGTCGCGCAGCAGCAGTTGCAGGCTGCCGTCCTCGCCGCGGTGCGGGCCCATGTCGACGTGCCCGCTGCTGATCACGGCCGGCTCGCTGGAGACCTCCTCGTCGGCACTGACCTGCTGCTCGAGGGCCGGATCCGCCGGCTGGGCCGCCGCGAGCGGGGCGAAAGCCATGGTGAACGAGGCGGCGAGCAGGGCGATTTTCTTTTTCATTGCAGACATCTCCTCAGTGTCAACGCGTTGGTTTTCATTAAATCGAGATAGGTGGGCACGGCGTCGCTAAGCATGTCGCCGTGGATCGTGCAGACGTTCAACCCCAGGTCCCGCGCGATCTCGCTGAGCGTACCCGGACCGTTCTGCTCAGTGGGTTCGAGAAACACCGCGGGGACCTCGAGGTGCTGCAGGGTGCGGGTCAACGCGATGACATCGCGTGCCGACGGCTCCACCGCCGGGTTCGGCGAGACCACCCCCGCGACGTTAAGGTCGTAGGCGGCGGCGAGATAACCGTAGCCGTCGTGGGTCGTGACCAGGTTCCGGTTCTCCGGCGGAATGTCGTCGATAAGCGCGCGAACCTCCTTATCGACGGCGTCGATCTCCTCGCGCAGGCGCGCGCTATTGGCGGCGAAGGTCTCCGCGTTGGCCGGATCGAGCGCGGCCAGCTTGTCCTCGATGACGCGCACCGCGGCCGCGGCATTCGCCGGGTCGTGCCAGGTGTGCGGGTCGATCTCGCCGTGGACATGCTTGCCGAGCACCGCCTGCGGCAACACATAGACCTCCGCGCCGGGCCGGCCGAGGAAGCGATAGGCCGGATCCGGCGGCACCTGCTGCAAGGCGCGCGCCGGGACCTCGACGACGCGGTCGGAGAACTCGTGGTCGTCGCCACGCAAGCCCACCTCGCCGGTGTGCGTATCGACGGCCACGTCCACGTGGCCCTCCCTGACCGCATCGACGCCGGGATCGACGCCGACGGCCAGCCGGATGCTCCCGGCGCCGATCTCTGCGCCGCTGTCGGCATCGCGGGCGGAGATGTCGAGCTCATAGCGGCCGGCCTCGGTAAACGACCAGCTCAAGTGCGTATGCGCGCCGGTGGGCAGGCGGAGCTTATCGCGATCGTCGACACTATCGGAGGTGTCGAAGTATCTCACCGGCTGCCCGAAGGTACCGGTGAGATACGCCGCCACCTCGCCGGGGCCACTCGACTCAGTGAGCACGAGATCCACCGCCTGGCCGGCGCCGTGATCGCCGACGACCTGCGCACCCAACCACGGGGTATCCAGCGTGAGGTCCTCGACCAGCGGGATCAGGGTCGCGCCGTAGGTCTCCGAGTTCTCGGAGACCGTGACCAGCTCGGTCGACTCCGGCCGGGCGTTGCGCACGGTATCCATGAGCGCCTGGTCCTCTAACAGCAGGTGATTGGCCAACACGAGATCCGCGTGCGCGACGGTCCGGATGTCGCGCAGACCCGGCTCGAAGGAGTGCGGGTCCGCGCCCGGCGGCACGAGCGCGGTGACGCGGGCGGCATCCCCCGCCACGCCTTGGGCCAGATCCGCGAGGATGCCGGTGGTGGTGACGACGTCGGTCACCCCATCGTCACGCTGCGGGACCTCCGGGGCCGGAGCACAGGCGGTCACGCCCAGCGCGGTGAGGGCAAGGGCGGAGAGCGCGCGGGCACACCTGCCCGTCACGAGAGCTTGTCCTCAGGGGTGATCTGTTGGGTGGCGGCCTCGACATTGGCGTCTTCCGTGCTTTCGGCGGCGTCTGCCTCGTCGTCCTTGCCCTTGCGGAAACGCCAGAAGATGGCGATGCCGGCGGCGAGGATCAGCAGCGAGCCGACCAGGAACCACAGCGAGCTCATGCGCAGCGCGGAATCCTGCGAAGCCTGGCCCGCCAGGGCCGAGAAGCCGGGAATCGGCGGGGCGTCAGCGGAAAACGGCGCATCAGCCGACGCCGGATCGAGGGCGTCCGGGGCGCCGGGAGCGCCCGGAGCACCAGGTGCCGACGGTGCGCCCGGCGCCCCGCCGGACTGCGCACCACCGCCCGGTGCGCCCGGGGCACCGCCCGAGCTTGCCGGAGCGCCCGCACCGCCAGCGGCCTGCTCGCCGCCGGAGGCTGCCTGGCCGCCGCCACCGACGCCAGCAGCGGCCTGGCCGCCGCCGCTGCCATCGCCGACGGTGAAGGTGTAGGTGGCCTGGTTCGAGTTCACGCGCTGGCCGTCGGCGTTAATGCCGCTGGCCTGGGCGGTGATGGTGTAGGTTCCCGGGGCGTCGAAGCCCCAGTTGACGTGGACGTGCGAGGGCTCGGCCTGGCGGATCACGACACCGTCGTAAAGCCACAGCGCGCCGCTGGTGGTTACCGGCGAGGCGGCGCCGAAGGTGTCCTGTTGCCACATGAAAATCGTGCCCGGCCCGGAGACCGAGGTGAGGTGGAAGTCGATCGTCGAGAAGCCAGCGCCCTTCACCCCGTTGGTGTCCCAGCCCGGCCACGGCCGATCGGAGGCCTGGGCCTGAGGCAGGAAGTAGGTGGGGCGGGCGACGCCGGAAACATTGTTCGTGGAGTCGGTGTAGGTGTGCTCACCGATGACGATGTTGACGTTTTCGGCCCGGTGCCGCACGCTCTGGCCCGTCACATCCTCCTTGAGGTCGAGGACGAGTTCCCCGGAGTTCGGGGCGGTGACGTGGAAGGCGTCGATATGGCCTTGGTCCAGCGTCAAAGCGCGCGCGGGAGCTGCGAAAGCAAGGGCCGCGGTAATCAAAACAATGAAGGTAAAACTGAGCAGTACAGGCAGCCTGTGAAGGCGGATCATGGGCATTCCCTCCCATGGTAGATGGAAACGAGTTTCATAATCGCGTATGCTACACGTTCGCGGATTGAAACCCGGGAATCCGCTGTCAGAAACATGTCAAGGAGTGACATATGAACAGAATGCGTCGGTTCGCCTCACGCGTGGCGGCCGTCTCTACGGCGCTGTTGCTCACCAGCGCCCCACTGGCCATAGCCGGGCCCGACGATGGTTCCTTCGTAGCTACCGAAGCCCATGTCGACTCTCCTAAGGCCTTTTGGGAAGACAATGACTTCAGTCTCAAAACCTCAATCAAGGGCCAGACCCCGCCGGTCGAGGACACCGTCCTCTGGATCGGCAAGAACTCTGGCAAAAAACAGCAGCAATACGTTTATGAAGTCGGTCACGCCAAGGGAGAAGAGTTCCTCGGCGAAGACGGCACGTTGCACTATTGGGGCCCCGCCAAGGTCTACGGGCAGGACTACCCCATCTGGGCGGGCTTCGGTGCGGATGCTGAGGTGCCCGTCGATAAGTTCCGCGACAGATCCTTCAGTCTGGATATCGTCGGCTTCAACGGCCCCGGCCGCATGGAATCCTTCACGTACAACGCGTGGAACCATAACCCGATCACCCGCCTGTGGTCCTCGCACGATCCAGGGCTGCGTCAGACGTGGGTGAGCGCGGGCAGCCACCTGCACACGGATACGACCTTCACCAAGCCGGGTCGCTATGAAGTCACCTACCAGGCGACCGCGCGCGACAAGGAAGGCAACCTCATTGCTTCCGAGCCGCAGACGGGCGTCTGGCAGGTCGGCGGCACCCGCCCTGCCGAGGAAGGCGAGGGCCTGGGCGATGTGCGCGAGGCTTATAACGCTGCGAGCGCGGACGGTCTGCCCAAAGACCCGAAGTTCACCATGCGTAAGCATGAGGGCAACGACATCATGGGTGCGGAGTACCTCACCGATTTGATCTTCGAAACCGGCGACGAGAAAGACGACGGCCACGCCGTCTTCTTCATCGACGGCTACTACCTCGCCGAGGTGCCCGTCGAAAAGGGCCGCGCCGTATGGCCGGAGATGATCGGCTCTTACTCCTCGGACTTCCAGGTCGTCTACGTCCCCGACCAGCACGGTCAGCGCTGGATCTCGGAGCCGCTGAAGTACGACCGCAGCCAGAAGGAGGCCAGCACCAGCAAGCTGGGCAACTATCCGGAGGAGAACACCCAGGACCCGCCGCCGAAGTTCGGCGCCTCGGAGATCAAGGTCTCCAACCCGGAGGTCTCCGCCGGCACGAAGATCGACGGCGAGACGATGACCGTCAACGTCACCCCGGCCGAGGAAGACTTAAGCCTGTATGTCAACGGTGGCGTCTACAAGGAAGGCAATACGCACCCTTCCTGCGACATCAAGTTCATCTCGACGCCGACCGAGCGTAACCGCCCCGTCAACGTCAAGCACTGCACTGGCGACGACTACGAGGTGCGCTTTAGCGCGATCCCGTCTGCTCGCTGGACCGAAGGCGGCACGCTGTTCCAGATGGATCCGGGCGAGTCGCAGAAGACCAAGCTCGGCGACCTTGAAGCCGCCGCGGCTCGGCAGGGCGACTCTGACGGTGCGGGCGATGCTTCGAACACCAAGCCGGGGCAGAACCCGCCGAGCACTGGCAACGCGGAAGGCGAGCAGCAGGACGATGCCAACACCGAGGCTAACCAATACGAGATCTCGCAGGGCCACATCGACTTAGGCCCAGTGCAGGGCGAGGACGGCTCGGTCTCCTTCCGCCTGGGTGATGAGTCCAACCAGTACGAGCGGGGCAAGGTGTACCGCGACCCCGATGACGTCACCATGGTGGTCGGGGAGCCTTTCCGCGAGACGCTGCGGGAAGAGTATGTCTCCGGCGAACTGTCCTTCCTGGGCAACGCTGGCGATGAGATCCACATCGTTCCCCAAGTTCAGAAGGGCAACGAGCTGTGGCCAGGCTTCTCCACCGAGTACTCCGGCGGCAAGGCCTACGACATTGAGATCGAGCCCGTCTCCGCCCCTGAAGGCGGCGAGTGGTACGCGTACACCTCCGGTTCGTTCGGTGGTGTCTCCGAGATGCTCGGCAGCTCTGAAGGCTCCAGCCGTATTGAGCGTTCCAAGCAGATCCACCTGCACAACAACTGGGCATTCACCAAGCCGGGTGAGTACGTCATGCGTATGCGTGCCGTCGAAAACGGCGGTACCGAGGCCACCGAGTGGGAGAACGTGACCTTCCGCGTCGGTGACGGCAAGGGCGCCGGTAACTCGGGCAACACCGGTGGGCCGGGCGCCAAGCCGGCGAACCCGGCGCCGAAGCCTGCCCCGGCCCCGGGCACCAACCCGACTCCGGGTGCGCCGGGTGCGAATCCGGCCCCGGGTGCAGACCCGGCTCCGGGCGCTCCGGGTGCGAACCCGGGCGGCCAGGGCAACCAGGGCCCGGAAGCTCCCGTGGCTGATGGGCGCGTCGAGATCTCTCAGGGCCACATCGACCTGGGACCGGTGACCGACGCTGGCAGCACCGAGTTCCGCCTCGGCGACGAGTCGGGCCAGCATGATCCCGGCAAGGTCTTCCGTGACCCGGAGGATGTTGTCATGCTCGTCGGCGACGAGTTCCAGCACCAGCTCACCGAAGACCACGTTGCTGGAGACATGGCCTTCCTCGGCCATGCCGGCGACACCGTGTACATGATGGGCCAGGTGCAGAAGGGCAACGAGCTGTGGCCGGGCTTCTCGACGCAGCACGCCGGCGGTACCCCGTACGACATCCAGATCGAGCCGGTCTCGGCACCTGACGGTGGCCGCTGGTTCGCCTACACCTCCGGCACCTTCGGCGGCGTGGGTGAGTTCTTCGGTTCCTCGGACGGCGGTTCGTTGATTGAGCGTTCCCAGCCGGTGCACATGCACAACAACTGGGTGTTCACCCAGCCGGGTGAGTACGTCATGCGCATGCGTGCCCTGGAGCACGGCAACCATGGCAACGCCACGGGCTGGAAGAACGTGACCTTCCGCGTCGGCGGCGACAGCGGCAGCGGCCTGGCCGCTGGTTCGGTCAACGGCGGTGGTGCCGGTGCTGATGGTGCGCCGGAGGCCCCGGCCGCACCGGGTGCTGGCGGCGGAGCCGCCGGGGCACCTGCTGGTGGCGCATCGGTCGCCCCGGGTGCCAAGGCTGGTGTTAAGCCCGCCGGCGGCGCTGCTGGCGCACCGAGTGCCGGTGGTGGCGCTGCGGGTGCACCGAGCGCTGGCGGTGGAGCCGGCGCGGGGCCGGCCGGTGGCAAATCCGGTGGTGCCCCGGGCGCCCCGGGTGCTGCTGACGCCCCCGGTGCCGAAGGTGCTGAAGGAGCGCCGGGTGCCCCGGACGCCGTGGGTGCCGATGCGGCAAACGCGGAGACCTCTGCCTCCATGACTCCGTCTGGTGGCAAGGGCGCTTCGGAGCTGACGATCTGGGACAAGATCGTTCGCACCCTCAGCCTGATCCTCACCTTCGTTGGTGTGGGGCTGGGTGGCGTCGGAGTGTGGCGTCGCTTCGGACCCTTCTTCTGATCCAGGTGAGTCCGGCTGTCAGCGGGCCGCTGTGTGCGGCCTGCTGAGAGCGCGGGACTGATCCGGTTGCGGAAGCGTCCACGGAATTGTCTCTGTGGGAAGGGCCCGCTCACCGTTGTGATTCGGTGGGCGGGCCCTTTTCTTATTGTTTGGGTTGCTATAGGTGGCCTTCTGGGGTGGCGTTGATTCCACTATGCCGCGGCATAGTTCTCGATCCCCGTGGTGCGGCGGCACCAGCGCTCGCCGCACGGCGCAGGAGACAGTGTGTCCCGTGTGCCTATGAGTTTTCGGGGATCCATTGATTCTCGATTACGCACGTGCGTAAGGCCAGAGGCCTCAGGCGACAGTGCGCCTCACGTACCTATAAATCCCCTGGGAGTCATCGATGTCCGATTACGCACGTGCGTAATCGTGGGCGGGATTCAGTGAGGTGAAAGCGCTCCGACGCCCCCGATCCGGCTCACTATGCCGTGGCATAGTCGCTAGAAATTACGCACGTGCGTAATGGAACGGGGTCGACTCCTTCAGCCTTGAGAGTCGGATTACGCATGTGCGTAATGATTGAGGCGCCGCGGTCGCACACCCAGATTGGTTTCCTCGCCTATAGCGTTTTATGGACCAACCTTAGGAGCCGGAGGGGCCGCTTCACCGAGTTCGCATCCCCTCAGGGAGCCCGGTTTATCCGCCCAAGGTGTCGATGGGTGGATCTACCCGCGAAGACCCGTTCATTGCAGACCCCGTGCTTAGTCGCCCTTGTCCGCGCCATCTTCCGTCGACCCCTCATCCGTAGTGGGCGCTGCCGGCGGTGCCGGGGGAGCGGGAGGGGTACTTGCTCCTGGGGTCGGCGGCGGGGTCGGAGCAGACGGTGCCGCCGGAGGCGTGGGGGCCGCAGGCGCGTCCGGCGCTGATGCTGCTTCGTCGGACTCCGTAGCTACGTCGTTTCCCGACACCGGTGCGGTAGGCGCGGCCGGAGCACTCGGTGCGGCCGGGGGAGTTGGCGGGGTCGCTGCGTTGGGTGCCGACGGCGCCGCGGGAGCGTTGGGTGCTGCAGGCGGCTTGGGTGCCGCGGGCGGTTTCGGGGCCGACGGCGAAGCGTCAGACTCCGCGGCCGCATAGTTGTCTGGACTGGGCGCTGCCGGAGCGGCGGGCGCACCTGGTGCAGCTGGGGGAGCCGGCGGCGTGGCTGCGTTGGGACCCGCTGGTGCGGCGTCGGGCTCTGCGGCCGCAGACTTATCCGAACTAGGCGCAGCCGGAGCCGCGGGAGCACTCGGTGCGGCCGGGGGAGTCGGCGGGGCCGCTGCGTTGGGTGCCGACGGTGCGGCAGGCGCGTTCGGTGCCCCCGGAGTGCTGGGCGCCGCAGGCGGGGTCGGCGCCGACGGCGCAGCGTCAGGCTCTGCGGCCGCAGAGTTGTCCGAACTAGCCGCCGGAGCGGCGGGCGCACCTGGTGCGGCCGGGGGAGTCGGCGGGGCCGCTGCGTTGGGTGCCGACGGTGCGGCAGGCGCGTTCGGTACCGCCGGAGCATTGGGTGCCACCGGAGCACCCGGCGCCGCAGGCGGGGTCGGGGCCGACGGCGCAGCGTCAGGCTTTGCAGCCGCAGAGCCAGGAGCCCCAGGCGCCGCGGGTGCAGAAGGAGCTGCTGGCGCGGATGGTGCAGCAGGCACAGAAGGAGCCCCAGGTGCCGCATCGATCTGATCAGACACCGGAGTCGAACCACCTGCAGAACCCTCAGAAGACCCAGCCCCAGCATCCTTCGCCTTCCGCACGGGCGCGAGGCCGAGGTCCTTGCGCGTCGGGTGCTCGACGGCGGCCTTTGCGTGCGGGGTGGGCAGTTGGCCGTCGATAAGCACGTTGTCGCGCAACATGACAGCGACGTCCTTGACCTGGGCGCGGGGGCTGTCCGCACCTTGGGAGAGCGCCTTGACGCCGCCGGTGAACATGGAGTTGCAGAAGGGGCAGCCGACGGCGATGTCTTCGGCGCCGGTGTCGAGGGCCTGCTCGGTGCGGAACTCGTTGATGCGGCGGCCCTGCTTTTCCTCCATGAACATGCGCGCGCCGCCGGCGCCACAGCAAAACGCCTCGCCGCGGGAGTGATCCATCTCGTTAAGCTGCATGCCAGCGGATTCGACGAGCTCGCGCGGCGGGTCATAGACCTGGTTGTGCCGGCCGAGGAAGCAGGGATCGTGGTAGGTGACTGGGCGGCGGTTTTCGGCCGTGCGCGGCACCGGGGTCAGGCGCTTGTCACGCACCAGGCGGTTGAGCAGCTGGGTGTGGTGGAAGACGTCGTAGTGGCCGTCGAAATCCGGGTACTCGTTGCGCAGCGTGTTGAAGCAGTGCGGGCAGGTCGTGATGATCTTGCGGCGGCCCGGGTCGACGCCCTCGAAGACCTCGTCGAGCGTCTCGACGTTCGCGGCCGCCTGCATCTGGAACAGGAACTCGTTGCCGGCGCGGCGGGCGGGATCACCGGTGCAGGACTCGCCCGTCGACAGCACCGTGAACTTCACACCCGCGGTGTGCAGCAGCTCGACGACGGCGCGGGAGGTGCGCTTGCCGGCGTCGTCGTAGGCGCCGGCGCAGCCGACCCAGAAGAGGTACTCGCAGTCGTCGAAACTATCGACGTCCTCGCCGAACACGGGGACGTCGATGCCATCGCGGCGGGCCTGCTCCACCCAGTCGGCGCGCTCGGAGTTGTTGCGGCCCCAGGGGTTGCCCTTGTTCTCGATGTTGGCGAACATGCCGGCCAGCTCGCTGGGGAAATCCGAATCCGCCAGCACCTGGAAGCGGCGCAGGTCGGTGATGTGGTCGATGTGCTCGATGTCGACGGGGCACTGATCGACGCACGCGCCGCAGTTGGTGCAGGCCCAGAGGACGTCGTCGTCGATAAGCCCGCCCTCACCGGCGAGCTTCAGCACGTCGACGCCCGCGTGCTCCTGGGGTGCCTCCGCGGCCGAGGGATCCAGCAGGTAGGAGGCGTTATCCACCGCGGCCTTGCGCAGGTCCATGACGAGCTTCTTCGGGCTCAGCGGCTTCTGCGTGTTCCACGCGGGGCACAGATCCTGGCAGCGGCCGCACTCGGTGCAGGCGGTGGTGTCGAGGAGCATCTTCCACGACGCGTCCGTGATGCTGCCAAGACCGAGCGGGGTGTCGTCCTCGACGGTGTCGATGTCGACGGGCTTGCCGTCGGCGACCATAGGCTTGAGCTTGCCCAAGGCGCGGGAGCCGTCGGCGTTGGTCTGGAAGAAGATGTTGAACCACGCGGTGAAGCGGTGCCAGCCGATGCCCCACGTGAGGTTCAGCGCGACGCAGACCAAAAAGACCGTGCCGGAGGCCAGCTTGAACAGCGCGAACAGGCTGACCATCACCGGAGAGGCCGGCAGGAGGCTCGCGAGATGGACAGAGAGGAAATCCGCCCACAGGGAGCCTTCGCGGAAGGTGGCGATCTGGCCGGCTTTCACCAGCAGCATGCCCAGGCCAGAGGCCAACACGACGGCCTCGATGACGTGGGCGGATAGCCTATTCGAGTGATAAAAGCGCGAGGAGCGCTCGCTATCGCCGTGACGCAGGCGGATGCTGATGAGCACGGCGATGCCGATCACCGTGCCGAGCGCAAGGATCTCCTCGACGAGGTGATAGCCCGCCCAGCCGGAGAGCAGCGGCCAACCTGCGGCCGGGTTGAACGTCTGGATGACCGATTCGAACCAGACCACCACGCCCATGAGGAAGCCCAGCATGACCGCCAAGTGGGCGATGCCGACGGCGGGGTGTTTCTTCCAGAAGCGGGTATGCCCGAAGACCTCGGCGAACACGCGGCCTAGGCGGCGGCCCAGCTGATCGGTGCGCCCATAGGTGGGCTGGCCGGAGGAGATGAGCCGGTAGATCTTCCACGCGCCGAACAAGAACAGCGCGAACGCCGGGATCGCGATCACTAGGCCGATCACGCCGATCGTGAGGGTGGCCCCGGAGACCGCCTCGGATGCGGGATAAGGCATCGGTCACATTCCTTCCGCGTCGCCGCCGAGTAGGGGTGTAGTGTTCTCGTCTACCTTAGGCCGCGATCGCTACTGCGCGGTCGCGGCGTCGACCATCTCGTCCCACTCGACGAACTTCTTGCGCTCGCGGCCCTCGGCCTCGCCGGCGGCGCGCTCCGCCTCGTCGAGGCGGTACCAGCCGTCCCAGGTGGTCACGGTGACGTCGCGGCTCTCCAGCAGCGCCAGGATCGCGTCCGGGTCGCTGTGCTCGGGGGTGCTGAGCTTAGCGACGTCCGCGAACAGCATGTCCGTCGTCTGCTTCGCATCCGACTTGGTGTTGCCGATCAACCCGATCGGTCCGCGCTTGATCCAGCCGGTGACATACACGCCGGTAATGGCCTCGCCGCCGGCGTTGGCGAGCACGTGGCCGCCGTCGTTGGGGATGACGCCGAGCTGGTCGTCGAAAGGCAGGCCCGGCAGCACATCGGAGCGGTAGCCGATGGCGGTGTAGATGGCCTCGACGGGCCAATCGGTGGTGGTGCCGGTGCCGCGGACCTGGCCGGTGCCGTCGAGCTCGGTGCGCTCGGTGCGCAGGCCGACGACCTTGCCGTCGTTGGTGAGGACCTCGACGGGGCTTTCGAACAGGTGGATCTGCAGGGTGCGCTTGGAGGGATCTTCGTCGCGCATGGCGTAGCCCTCGAGGATCTGGCAGACCTGGTCGGTGGCCTTCGCGTTCGCGCGGGCGGTCTCGGAGGCCTCGTCGTAGTCGATGTCCTCGGGGTCGACGATGACGTGGACGTTCTCCGAGTGGTCGAGCTCCTTGAGCTCCTGCGGGGTGAACTTGGTCTGGGCGGGGCCGCGGCGGCCGAAGACGTGGATCTTCTCGGCCTGGTTGCGCTTTAAGGCTTCGTAGACGTTGTCGGGGATCTCCGTGACGTGCAGCTCCTCGGCGCTCTTGGCCAGGATGCGGGAGGCATCCAGGCCGACGTTGCCGACGCCGATCACCGCGACGTTCTTGGCGCTTAAGTCCCAGTCGCGTTCGAAGAGGGGGTTGCCGTCGTAGAAACCGACGAACTCGGCGGCGCCGTGCACGCCCTCGGCGTCGGCGCCGGGCAGGTCGAAGTCGCGGTCCTTGGTCGCGCCGGTGGAGATAACCACCGCGTCGTAGTAGTCCTGCAGCTCGTCGAGGGTGATGTCCTTGCCGATCTCGACGTTGGCGATCAGCCGGATACCCTCCTTGTCGAGCACCCGGTGCAGGCTCTTGACGATGCCCTTGATGCGCGGGTGGTCGGGGGCCACGCCGTAGCGGATCAGGCCGAACGGCGCCGGCATCTTCTCGAACAGATCCACCTGGACGTCATGATCCTGGTTGTTGATCAGGAGGTCCGATGCGTAGATGCCGGCCGGGCCGGCGCCGATCACGGCGACCCGCAGGCGACGGCGCTCAGCGGCGGGGGCGTCGGCGGAATCGGAGTGGGGCTGCGAAGTATCGCTCATCGATATCAGGGCCTTTTCTCGTGGGTTGCGTACAGGTCGGTCCATATCTGTAGACCGCATGGTCTGGAAAGCTACGGGGTTCAGGGGTCAATTGTCATCCTACGGGGGTGATTATATTCATCGCAGTACCCCTGCGGGAAAGTGTAAGAAATATATTCTTAAAGAATTGTTCTCCTAAAATCCCAGCTAGAAACGTAAAAGGTGGCCCGTCGACAAGCGAATCCCGCCGGGAGAACGACCGAACAATGAGACATAGACCGATCAGTACGCTACGGTTGATCGAACATTCCGACAGTTCGTTGATCACACCCGCGAATCGGGTAAGGAGCATCACTACATGAGCACCACCACGAAAAGCGAGCGCTCCGCCAAGAAGCGTCCCGCCCGGAAACCCAAGCCGGAGGGCCAGTGGAAGATCGACGGGTACGCCCCGCTGAACCACGACGAAGAGGTCAAGCAGGAAGACCCGGGTCTTTCCGTCAAGCAGCGCATCCTGGATACCTACTCCAAGGAGGGCTTCGACTCGATCGCGACGGATGATCTGGCCCCGCGCTTCAAGTGGGTCGGCATGTACACCCAGCGCAAGCAGAACCTGGGCGGTGAGCACACCGGCAAGGACAACTCCGAGCTGCAGGACGAATACTTCATGATGCGTATTCGTTTCGACGGCGGCCAGTCCTCCCCGGAGCGCGCCCGCGTCGTCGGCGAGATCAGCCGCGACTATGCCCGCTCGACCGTCGATCTCACCGACCGGCAGAACATCCAGCTGCACTGGCTGCGCATCGAAGACGTCCCCGAGGTCTGGGAGAAGCTCGAGACCGTCGGCCTTGACACCCTCAACGGATGCGGCGACGTCCCCCGCGTCATCCTGGGTTCGCCGACCGCCGGCATCGCCGCCGACGAGATCATCAACGGCCAGCCGGCGATCGACATCATCAAAAACGAACTGCTGCCGAAGGACGACTTCCAGAACCTGCCGCGCAAGTTCAAGTCCGCCATCTCCGGCAACGCCCGTCAGGACGTCACCCACGAGATCCAGGACCTCGCCTTCCAGGGCGTGAACCACCCGGAGCTGGGCCCCGGCTTCCAGGTGTTCGTCGGCGGCGGCTTATCGACGAACCCCATGCTCGCCCGCTCCCTGGGCGTGTTCGTCACCCTGGAACAGGTCCCCGAGGTCTGGGCTGGCGTGGTCAAGATCTTCCGCGACTACGGCTACCGCCGCCTGCGCAACCGCGCGCGCCTGAAGTTCCTCGTGGCCAAGTGGGGCCCGGAGAAGTTCCGCGAGGTCCTCGAAAATGACTACCTGGGCTATAAGCTTCCCGACGGCCCCGACCCCGAGCCGAACCCCGTCAACCGCGACCACATCGGTGTCCACGCGCAAAACGACGGGCGCTACTACCTCGGCGTCAAGCCCACCGTGGGTCACATGACCGGCGAGCAGCTCATCGAGTTCGCGGACATCGCCGAGAAGTACGGTGTCACCCGCATCCGCCACACCACCTTCAAGGAGCTGCTCCTGCTGGATCTCGAAGAAGACCAGCTCGACGGCATCATCGCGGATCTCGAAGAGATCGGCCTGTACACCAAGCCGAGCGAGTTCCGCCGCGGCATCATCTCGTGCACCGGGCTGGAGTTCTGCAAGCTCGCGCACGTGACCACCAAGGCCCGGGCCATCCAGCTGGCCGACGAGCTCGAGGAGCGCTTCGGCGACCTCGACTCCCCGATCACCATCTCGCTGAACGGCTGCCCGAATTCCTGCGCCCGCACCCAGATCTCCGATATCGGGCTCAAGGGCCAGATGGTCACCGACGAGGAGGGCAACAAGGTCGAAGGCTTCCAGGTCCACCTCGGCGGCACCGTCGGCGAGGGCGCCAACTTCGGTCGCAAGCTGCGCGGACACAAGGTCTTGTCCAGCGAGCTGACCGACTACGTGGTAAGGGTCGTCGGTAATTACCGCGACAAGCGCAACGAGGGCGAGATCTTTCGTGACTGGGTCCTGCGCGCGGACGAGGAGGACCTGAAGTAATGGCCTTTCGGCGTGAACCGAATCCGAACCGGAACCACCCCACCCACTGCCCGTATTGCGGGGGCATGGACCTGTTTCCGGACGCGGAGGGAGACTTCGCCTGGAGCTGCCAGGAGTGCCTGCGGGTCTTCTCGGTGATGTTCCACGGCCAGGACGACCCGGATCACGCCCCGGAGCCTGCGCCCTCGACCGCAGAGGCGCTGCAGAACTCGCTGGCCCGCAAGGGACACGAAGCCGCATACCGTCACGACAACAACGACAAGGAGAGGTGAGTCGGGTGACCACCAGCATCAACCTTCTGGGAGGCTCCGGCGGCGGCAACTACCGGGACCCCGAGATCAGCCCCGAGGGCCAGACCACCGCTGACCCGTTGAGCGAGGAGATCCTGGCGAAGAACCGGGAGTTCGTCGACACTTATGCCGACGAGCTCTACGACGCCGAGGCGAAGAAGATCCTCGACACCGTCCGCGAGCACGCCCCCGGCCCGCTCGTGATCACGATGAGCATGGAAAATACCGTGCTCGCCGAGCTCTCCGAGCGCTACCTGCCCGGCACTGACCTGTTGTTTCTGGATACTGAGTACCACTTCCCGGAGACGTTGGAGGTCGCCGACGCCGTCGAGAAGCGCTACCCGAACAACCGCCTGATCCGGGCGACGGCGACGCTGTCGCGCTCCGAGCAGGACCGTGTCTACGGCCGCGACCTGTACCGCTCGAACCCGACCGCGTGCTGCCGCATGCGCAAGGTCGAGCCGTTGCAGCGCAACCTGAGCCCTTATGCCGGGATGATCGACGGGCTGCGGCGTGCCGACGGGCCCACCCGCGCCCACGCGCCCGCCGTATCGATCAACAAAACCGGCCGGCTCAAGGTCTCCCCGATGATCACGTGGACGCTGGAAGACACCGACGAGTTCATCGACTCCGAGGGCCTCATCCTGCACCCGCTGACCAGGCAGGGCTACCCGTCGATCGGGTGCGCCACTTGCACCATGCCGGTCGCCGAGGGCGAGGACCCGCGGGCCGGTCGCTGGGCTGGCAGCGCGAAAACCGAGTGCGGCCTGCACACCGAATAAGTTATCCAACCACCGAATAAAGAGGCGAAGCGAGTTGTCCACCACCCTGTCCCCGCACCTGCGGGATCTGGAAAACGAATCCATCCACATACTGCGCGAGGTCGCCGGCCAGTTCGACAAGGTCGGGCTGCTGTTTTCCGGCGGCAAGGACTCGTGCGTCGTCTTCGAGCTGGCCCGGCGGGCCTTCGCCCCGGCGACCGTGCCCTTCGAGCTTTTGCACGTCGACACCGGGCACAACTTCCCGGAGGTCCTCGAGTTCCGCGACCGCCTGGTCGAGGAGACCGGCGCGCGTTTGCACGTGGCGAAGGTGCAGGACTGGATCGACTCCGGCGAGCTCGTCGAGCGCCCCGACGGCACCCGCAACCCGCTGCAGACGGTCCCGCTCGTCGAGACCATCGCCGATCGTGGCTACGACGCGGTGCTCGGCGGTGCCCGTCGTGACGAGGAGCGCGCCCGCGCCAAGGAGCGTGTGTTCTCCGTGCGCGACTCCTTCGGCGGCTGGGACCCGCGCCGCCAGCGACCGGAGCTGTGGAGCCTCTACAACGGGGAGAAGCTGCCCGGCGAGAACATCCGCGTCTTCCCGATCTCCAACTGGACCGAGGCGGACGTGTGGGAATACATCGGCGCCCGTGACATCGAGCTGCCGAGCATCTACTTCGCCCACGACCGCGAGGTCTTCCAGCGCGACGGCATGTGGCTGACCGCCGGCGAATGGGGCGGGCCGAAGGAGAACGAGACCACCGAGACCCGCCGCGTGCGCTACCGCACCGTCGGGGATATGAGCTGCACCGGCGCCGTCGAATCGGACGCCACCACGATCGACGAAGTCCTCGCCGAACTCGCCGTATCCACCCTGACCGAGCGCGGCGCCACGCGTGCCGATGACCGCCTGTCCGAATCCGCCATGGAAGACCGCAAGAAGGAGGGCTACTTCTGATGAGTGCTCCCACCGTGAACGACACCACCGCCACCGACGTCATCGCCGAGCGCGAGACCCTGCGTATGTGCACCGCCGGCAGCGTCGACGACGGCAAGTCGACCTTCGTCGGCCGCCTCCTGCACGACACCAAGTCGGTGCTCGCCGACACCCTCGCCTCGGTCGAGCGCTCCTCCTCCGACCGCGGTTTCGAGGGCCTCGACCTCTCCTTGCTGGTCGACAGCCTGCGCGCCGAACGCGAGCAGGGCATCACCATCGACGTCGCCTACCGCTACTTCGCCACCGACGAGCGGGCGTTCATCCTCGCCGATACCCCCGGCCACGTCCAGTACACCCGCAACACCGTCACCGGCATGTCCACCTCCCAGGTGGTGGTTTTGCTTGTCGACGCCCGCCACGGCGTCGTCGAGCAGACCATCAGGCACCTCACCATCGCCTCCCTTCTGGGCGTGCGCTCGGTGGTGCTGGCGGTCAACAAGATCGACCTCGTCGACTACTCCGAGGACGTCTTCCGCGAGATCGAGTCCACCTTCAACGCTCGCGCGGAAGAACTCGGCGTCTCCGATACTTACGTGGTGCCGATCTCCGCGCTCAAGGGCGACAACGTCGTCGAGTCCAGCACGAACATGGACTGGTATACCGGCCCGACCGTGCTGAGCATCCTGGAGACCGTGCCGGTCGGCGCGCGCCGGGCCCGTGAGCTCGACTTCCGCCTGCCCATCCAGTACGTCATCCGCGAGCACGGCTCCGACTACCGCGGCTACGCCGGGCGCATCGAGGCCGGAACCATCAGCGTCGGCGATACCGTCACCGCGCCGCAGGGTCGCGAGACCACCGTCACCCACATCGACACCGCCGACGGCCTCGACGCCACCGAGACCGCGACCACTGGCGACTCGGTGACCTTAAGGCTTGCCGCCGACATCGACCTCGTCCGCGGCGACCTCCTCGCCGCTGGTCCCCGCCCGGAGGCCGTGCGCTCTTTTGATGCCACCATCGTCGCGCTCACCGAGAAGGACCTCACCGCCGGCCAGACCGTCAAGGTCCGCTACGGTGCGGCCCTGGTGCGCGGGCGGATCTCCGCCATCGAGCGCATCATCAGCCTGGACTCGGCGGCCGAGGACAACCTCTCGCCCGAGGCCGTCGCGCTCAACGAGATCGCCCACGTGCGCATCGACACCGCCACCGAACTCCCCATCGAGGAGTATGCGGCGCGCGGTGCGGTGGGCAACCTCCTGCTCGTCGACAAGGCCTCCGGCAACACCCTCGCCGCCGGCCTAGTTGGCAAGCGCCTGCGCGAGGGGGAGAGCTAATGACCGACGCGCCGCTCATCCTGCTCTCCCACGGCTCCCGGCACCCGGAGGCCGCCGGCGGGATTGCGGCGCTCGCCGAGGCCGTCTCCGACACCCTCGGCGTTTTAGTCTGCGACGCTCACCTCGACTTCAGCGATGACACCCTGCCCGCGGTCGCCCGTCGGCTAGCCGACGAGGGCCACGAGCAGGCTGTCGTCATCGCCCTGCTCTTCTCGACGGGCTACCACGCCCGTCACGACGTCCCCGCCGAGATCACGGAGGCCACGTCCGCCAGCGGATTGTCACTGGTCAACGCGGGCACGCTGGGCGCCGGCGCGGATATCGCCGAGCTTATCTCCGCCCGTTTTCAGTCCGAGCGCCCCGCGGCCGCCGAGCTGGTTATCTACCCGGTCGGCTCGTCAACGGCCACCGCTCTGGCGGACTACGAGCGGCTGCGAAGCCTGGTCGCTGGTCTGGTTTCGGCCCGGGTGCTGGTGCACCCCGCCACGCGCGCGCCTTTCCCGTTAGAAGAGCTGGAACTGAGCGACGCCCACCTCATCCCCCTCTTCGTCACCGAAGGCTTGCTTCTCGACAAAGCCCGCCACCACCTTCCCCCACACACCACCATCTCGTCGCCGCTGGGCACGGACCTGGCTCCACTCATCGCGGCGCGCTACCGTCAGGCGGTTTCCCCATGATCACACTGCTTCTCATCAGCATCGCCGGCCTTGCGGCCCAGCTTGTCGACGGCGGTCTCGGCATGGGCTTCGGCGTCACCTCCACCACCCTGCTCATCACGCTCGCCTCGCTGACGCCGGCGACCGCCTCCGCCGTCGTCCACACCGCCGAGGTGGGCACGACGATGGCCTCCGCCATCAGCCACTGGCGTTTCGGCAACGTGGACTGGAAGGTCGTGGCCAAGATCGGCATCCCCGGCTCGGTTGGCGCCTTCGCCGGTGCGACGGTCCTGTCGAACCTGAGCACCGAGGCCGCGGCCCCAGTCATGGCCCTGATCCTCGCCGGAATCGGCGTTAACCTCATGGTGCGCTTCTCCCGCGGCAAGGTGCGCCGCGAGGTGACCGAGAAGCCGCACTCCACCGGCTTCTTGGCTGTCCTCGGCCTTGGCGGCGGCTTCGTCGACTCCACCGGTGGCGGCGGCTGGGGACCCGTGACTACCTCGACTTTGTTGTCTCTGGGGCGCAGCGAGCCGCGCCGGATCGTCGGCACCGTCAACACCGCGGAGTTTTTGGTCTCGCTGGCGGCGACGATCGGCTTCGTCATCGGACTCTGGGAAGACCTGGTCGCGAACTTGGCGGCGGTGCTGGCCCTGCTGGCCGGCGGCGTGATCGCCGCCCCGATCGCGGCGTGGCTGGTCACGCGGCTGAACCCGATCGCTTTGGGATCTGTCGTCGGCACCTTCTTGGTCGTGACCAACGCCCCGACCGTCCTGGAAGCACTCGGTGCTTCCGAGCCGATGCTGTGGTTCGTGCGCATCGCCGCAGTCGTGTTCGGCCTGACCCTGGCGTGGGTCGGCGTGCGCCGCGGGCGCCGCAACAAGCGCAAGCTCGAAGCCGAAAAGGCCGAGGCGGCGGAGAAGGCCACGAGCGGGGCGTAGGTTGTGGGGTTTGGGGACCGTTTAGGTTGCCTTGGAGCTCGGTTAGCTTGTGGGGCGTGTGGGTGGATCAAAAGCGGATCTAATGAAAGGCCAGCCTCGAAAGGCTGGCGATGGTGGGTGGGTAGGTGGTTGGGCCTACCTCGTGGGGCCCCTCAATGAAAGGCCAGCCTCGAAAGGCTGGCGATGGTTGGCTCAGGTCGCGGTCTCCGCGTCTTTCCCGCCCGCCCCTCAATGAAAGGCCAGCCTCGAAAGGCTGGCGATCCGAGATGATCGCCACCACGATCACCAACTGGGCCGACCCTCAATGAAAGGCCAGCCTCGAAAGGCTGGCGATCAGTGTGGGGTTCATGGACGGGGTGCAGCTGGTCGAAACCCTCAATGAAAGCTAGCGCGTTATCTGTGGCCCCGGTCTGATTTGTGTGGGGCGGAGTGTGTGAGGGGCTTCAACTTACCGTCGCCGAAAGCCCCTTTTGGGTCTCAAAACCTCATGGATCGTCGGTAGTTGCTTAAATCCCCTCAACAAACCGCCAGACAACCCAGCATTCCCCGCTCGGTATCAGTACCCACCCGATTTATCATGAATGTGATCTGAACAACATAATCGGGCTTAGTGCGGACTAATCTCGTGGCTCAATATGTCCCTATTTTCACACTCAAGGAGCCCACGATGAGTGACAACACAAGTGACAATAAAGCCCTTCTCGTTTCTGGTTTGCGCACCCCGGTCGGCCGCTATGGCGGCGTGCTGTCCAGCGTGCGCCCAGACGACCTGGCGGCCGCGACGATCAAGGCGGTCATCGACGAAACGGGTATTGATCCCGCAGTCGTCGACGAGGTCATCCTCGGCAACGCTAACGGCGCTGGCGAGGACAACCGCAATGTCGCGCGCATGGCGTGGCTGATCAACGGCTACCCGGACACGACCCCGGCCATGACCGTCAACCGCCTCTGCGCGTCGGGTATGTCCGCGATCAGCACGGCGGCGGCGCTCGTCGAGACGGGGCAGGCGGACGTCGTCATCGCTGGTGGCGTGGAGTCCATGACCCGCGCGCCGTGGGTGATGGAGAAGCCGGCGAAGCCTTTCGCGAAGCCGGGCGAGGTATTCGATACCTCGATCGGGTAGCGTTTCGTCAACCCGGTCTTCCAGAAGTCGGAGAAGCTGACTTACTCCATGCCGGATACCGCCGAGGAGGTCGCGCGCGTGCGCTCCATCTCCCGCGAGCGCGCCGATGCCTTCGCCGTCGAATCCCAGCGCCGCGCCTGCCAGGCCATCGAGGACGGCAAGTTCGCCAACGAGATCGTGCCCATCGAGGTCCGCGACCGCAAGGGCAACACGTCGACCGTCACGGAAGATGAGGGGCCACGTCCGGGCACGACCCTCGAGAAGCTCGCCCGCCTGCGGGCGGTGGTCAAGGACGGCACGGTTGTGACGGCGGGTAACGCATCGTCGCTTAACGACGGCGCCTCCGCCATCCTGGTCTGCTCGCAGGTAGCCGTCGAGAAGTATGGGCTCACTGCGCGTGCCCGCGTGGTGGGTAACGCGGTCGTCGGCTTAGCACCCGAGGTGATGGGCTTGGGCCCGATCCCGGCGACCCGCAAGCTGATCGAGCGCACCGGGTGGGACCTCGAGAAGGTCGATGCCATCGAGCTCAACGAGGCTTTCGCCAGCCAGTCGCTGGCCTGCATCGATGAGCTGGAGCTGGATCATGAGAAGGTCAACGCCTGGGGCGGGGCGATCGCGCTGGGGCACCCGCTGGGTTCGTCCGGTTCGCGTATCGTCATCACGCTGCTCAACCGCTTGGAGCAGGAGGGCGGTGACCGGGGCGTCGCGACGCTGTGCGTCGGCGTCGGCCAGGGCCAGGCGATGGCGATCGAGCGCGTCTAGTTCTTCTTCCAGGCCGGGTTCTTGAGCTCGAGGGCGAACGCGCTGACCATCATCAGCGCGGGGATCCAAAACGCCCAGTTCGCGGAGCTCAAGTAGACCGGCATGAGTAGTACGGGGGTGATCGACGGTCCGTAGAAGCGGAAAGCCTGGACCGTCGATAACAGCGAGGCGCCGCCCGGGGTGCGCAGCATCGAGAGGTTGATGCAGGTCTGCATGCCCTGGGTGGCGAACACCGCCACGGCCCAGCCGGCGGCGACGAGCGCGGGATGCGGCACGATCGGCAGCAGTGCCATCGCCACCGCGGAGGCCGTCGCGCAGGCCAGGAGAATGGTTTTCGGGCCGGCCCGGTCGACCAGCGCGCCGAGCGGGCGGGCTAAGAAGAACGCCGTGAGGCCGCCGCACATGATGACTGCGCCGCGCCCGACGGCGCTGGCGTCGAAACGCTCGCCCACGCTGAGCGCCGTCAGGGGAGCCATGCCGATAACCCTGATGCCCATCATGAGGCACGCGCAGCAGTGGAGAATGACCGGCCACCATAACCGGCGTCCCGTTCCGGCGGACTCGGTTGCCCCTGGGGGAGGGATGTCCGGGACCTTGATGATCAAAACCCACAGGGCGGCGGCGGTGACGATGAGATAGAGGTACTGCCAGCCCACCAGGGTGGCCAGCCCGGAGATCAGGGGAGAGGAAAACAGCCCGAAGGATTGCATCGCCGCGTAGGTGTCCAGCGCCTCGCCGAGGTGGCGGGCGGGGACGATCTCGCGCAACATGATCTGGAAGACGGGCAGGGTGAAGGCGTTGGCGAGGCCCATCGTCGTGAAGCCAACGAGGAAAAGCGCCCAGCTAGTGGAGAGCAGACAGACCAGCGAGCCGAGGAAGGTGACCGTATAGGCGGTCATGATCACCCGCCGCGGGCGCAGATTCTGCACGATGCGCGTGGAAAACAGCATCACGGTGGCGAAGGGGAACAGATACGCCGAGACCGTCAGTGCGGCCTGTTCGATCGTGATGCTGAACGTTCGGGCCACGTTCGGCAGGATCACCGCGACCGACTGGCCGGCGAAAGGGCCGATGAACCCGCCGAGATAAACCGTGGCTAGCTGGAGTCTTCTCATACAAGCAACTCGTGGAGGTTAACGGAAGGCGGCTTCCCCCGTGAGCTTCTGGCCGAGAATGAGGGTGTGGACCTCGTCGGTGCCTTCGTAGGTGCGCACCGACTCTAGGTTGCTGGCATGACGCAGCGGGGAATAGTCGACGGTGATGCCGTTGCCACCGAAGATGGTGCGGGCCTCCCGGCAGATTTCGATCGCCGCGCGGCAGTTCGCGAGCTTGCCCACCGAGATCTGGTGCAGCTCCATCTTGCCGGCGTCCTTGGCGCGGCCCAGCTCCAGGGCGAGAAGCTGGCCCTTGTTGAGCTCGAGGGTCATATCGACGAGCTTCTTCTGCGTCAGCTGGTAGGCGCTCAGCGGCTTGTTGAACTGCAGGCGCTCAGCCGAGTAGTCGAGCGCGGCCTCGATGGAGTCGCGGGCGGCGCCCATCGCGCCCCAGGCGATGCCATAACGGGCCTCGTTAAGGCACATAAACGGGCCCTTCAGCCCCGGGTTGTTCGGCAGGAGGGCGTCGGCCTCGACCGTCACCGCCTTGAGCTCGATGTCGCACTGCAGGGAGGCGCGCATGGACAGCTTCCCGGTGATGGCCTCGGCCTTAAAGCCGTTCGTGTTGGTGGGGACGATGAAGCCGCGCACCATAACGCCGTCGGTCTTATCGCCGGTGTCCACACCTGCCGCGATCAGGTCCTTTACCGGGACGACCGCCCAGATGATGGCCACCTGCGCGATGGAGGCCAGCCCGATCCAGCGCTTCTGGCCGTGGATCACCCAGCGCCCGTTGACCCAGTTGGCCTGGGTCTTCATGGTGCTCGGATCCGAGCCTGCGGTCGGTTCGGTCAGGCCGAAGCAGCCGATCACCTTGCCGGCGGCCATCTGCGACAACCAGTGTTTCTTCTGTTCCTCGGAGCCGTGCTTATAAATGGCCGACATGGCCAGAGAGCCCTGCACCGAGACGACGGTGCGCAACCCGGAGTCGCCGGCCTCCAGCTCCTGCATGGCGATGCCGTATTCGACCGCGCTGCGCCCGGCGCAGCCATAGCCCTGGAGGTGCATGCCGAAGAGCCCGAGTTCCGCCATCTCCGGTAAGAGCTCGGTGGGCAAGATGGCCTGGTCGTACCACGTGCCGATGTGGGGGCGGATACGGCGATCGACGAACTCGGCGACCTGGTCGCGCAGGGCGATCTCTTCGTCGCTGAAGCGAGATTCCACGTTCATCAGGTCGGTGGGGTGCTTAGGCATAGCTATACCTCCAGAAAGGGCCTAGATAATACAGGTCTGCTAAATGTGACGCAGAGCACGGCTCCACTGTATAACTCCGTGTCCGACATTTCGGCGAAACTGTTACCTCCTTGCGCATAACGCAGGTGATTATTTCCGAAACGGCAATAATCGCCGAAGACTGTGCTTCGGTACTAAAAAGTGTCCTATAGTGACTGGGATCACTTCACCGGCCGTGGTGAAAGCGGCCGGTACGGATGTTCCGACGAAGGAGGACGTTCATGGGGAAGTCGATAAGCCGGAGGCCTTCCTGAAAAGCGCCGGAGCACTCGGAGTCTTGAGCGCCCTGTCGGGGTGCGCCCGCACCACCGTGCCCGCCGATAGCGCCCTGCCCCAGCAGAGCGTGTGGGTGACCTACCCGGCCGGGACCGGCACGTATAACGACATAGCGGCGATCGCGAACACCGTCACGGCCGAAAGCGGCGTGCGTGTGCGCCTGATGACCGGCGATACCGGCATCGCCCGCATGGGGCCGCTGATCTCGGGCACGGCCCAGTACTCGCGGGCAGGAGACGAGTACTTCTATGCGTTCGAGGGTGACGACGAATACGCCTCCCAAGTGTGGGCCCCCAGCCCGTGCGGCAGATTTGGGCGCCGCCGGGCAACTATGGCGTGGCGGTGCGGGAGGATTCCGGCATCGACACCGTCGAAGACCTCAAGGGCAGGCGCTGGCCGCGGCTCATCGCGTCGACGTCGATGAATCGCAAGCTGGAAGCGATCCTCAACTTCGGTGGCCTCACCTCGGCGGACGTGGAGCTCGTCGACATCTCCTATTCCGAGCAGGTGGAGGCAATGAAGACGGGGCACATCGACGCGTTCTACCAAAACGTGGTGGGCGCCGCCGTCGAGGAGCTCGACTCCCAGTACCCGATCAAGTGGCTCAACCTCGGCGGCGGCTCCCCGGAGCAATACGCAACATGGGAGCGGCTCGCTCCCATGGTCATACCCGGGGAGTTCACCCACGGCGCCGGCATCGAGCCGGGTGAGGTGGGCGTCAACATGCAGTACTCGATTCCGCTGACGACCCTGGCTGATCGCCCCAAAGACGAGGTCAAAGCCCTCTTGGGGCTCATTAAAGACAACTACGACTCCTACAAGGACGCCACGCCTGATGCCCACATGTTCGGCGTGGACGAGGTGCTGCTCTACCCCTCGTCGTCCCCTTCCACGAGGGTGCCGTCGAATTCTTCCAAGAGGTCGGACGCTGGACGCCGGATCTGCAACGCCGCAACGACGCGCTGCTCGAAAGGGAAAAACTCATGACTGACGCGTGGCCGGAGTTCTGGGCGAAGTATCCCAACGACGCTAACCCGGCCGAGGAGTGGTTCGAGTGGAAGCGCGAGAACCTGCCGTCGCTACCGCCGGTCAACGATGTCTAAAAGGACAAAGAGGTGAACATGTCATCTACGGCCACCCACGCCGCCGAAACTCCTGAAGCCCCTGTAAGCAGCGTCGATCCGCCGAACCCGCGGCTGACGGCGTTCTGGAAGGTAGTCGTTATCGTGCTCACGCTTCTCGGGGTCGGCGGCACGATGAACCAGGTCTTCTTCTGGGATCTTTTCGGCCTGTCCTTGCCAACGAACTCCTTCCTCTACCTCATCGCCGCTTGTTTCTTGCCCATCGTCTTCATCGTCTATCCCCTGCGGAAGAAAGACGCCGAAGAGGACACCTCGCCCCCGCGGCCGGGAGTGCCCTGGTATGACATCGTGCTCATCGTGGCGTTCATCGCCATGGCCCTGTGGTTTACGGTGAAAGGCCCGGTCATCACCGAGTTCGGGTGGTCCCTGGTCGCCCCGACGAGCGCCAAGGTGCTCAGCGTCCTCTACTGGCTCATGGTCTTAGAGATGCTGCGTCGCGCCGCGGGGCTCATCGTGGCCGGGTTGGCGGCGCTGGTGTCCATCTACCCGATGTTCGCCGGCGAGGTCCCCATCGTGTTCTTGCAGGGAATCACCTATGATCCGGTCACCCTCGCCCAGGTTCACGTCATGGGCACCGAATCCATCCACGGGCTGCCGCTGCAGACGGCGGCCACCATCCTGGTTGGGTTCATGCTCTTCGGCGTGGTGCTCCAGCACACCGGTGGCGCGCTCTTCTTCAATGACCTCGCGATGGCTATCTTCGGCAAGTTCCGCGGGGGATCCGCGAAGGTCTCCGTCGCCAGCTCCGCCTCGATGGGCATGATGTCCGGCTCCGCTGTCTCCAACGTCTTGACCACCGGTCCCATGACGATCCCCGCCATGGTCAAGGCCGGTTTCAGCCCGAAAACCGCGGGTGCGGTGGAGGCGACCGCCTCCTCGGGAGGCTCGATCACCCCGCCGATTATGGGCACCGCGGCTTTTCTCATGGTCTCCTTCGTCGGCGTCCCCTACACCGAGGTCCTCGTGGCGGCCACGATCCCCGCGATCCTCTACTTCTTGGGCATTTATATCCAGGTCGACGGCTATTCGGCCCTGCGGGATCTGCGCGGCACGCCCAAAGACCTGCTGCCGAAAATCCGCGACGTCCTCGTCCAGGGCTGGCCGTACATCATCGCGCTGGCGCTTCTAACGGTCATGCTCATGACGATGCCCTCGGAGGCACAGGTGCCCTTCTACGCCATCGTGCTGCTCATCGGCATCGCGCTGATCCGCCCGTCCGTGACGTTCGGGCGGCGCGAGATCGTCGAGATGCTTCTCGACGCCGGCAAATCCCTCGGACAGATCATCGGCATCATCGCTGGTGTGGGGCTGATCCTCGGCGGGCTCTCGGCCACGGGGGTGGCGCTGTCGCTCTCGCGCGACCTCATCGTCCTAGTCGGCGAGAACCTGATCCTCATCCTCATCGCCGGCGCCGCCGCCTGTTTCGTCCTCGGCATGGGGCTGACCATCTCCGCCGCGTATGTCTTTCTGGCGATCGTCATGGCCCCGGCGATCACGGCGATGGGGGTGCCGCCGATCGCGGCGCATCTGTTCATCATCTACTGGGCGTCGGTCTCGTATATCACCCCGCCGGTGGGCTTGGCCGCGTTCGCAGCCGCCGGTATATCGAAGGCCTCGCCGATGGGCACCAGCATCGAGGCGATGAAGTTCGGGGCCGTGAAATACATCGTCCCGTTTGGTTTCGTGCTCAACCCGGCGCTCGTCGCTCAGGGCAGCCTGGCCGAGATCGCGATCGCGTTTGTCTGCAGCATCGTCGGCGTGTTTGCGCTGGCGGGGGCGTTTTCCGGATACGTCCAGTTCGTGGAGGCGCGGATTCCTCTCGTTTTGCGCGTGCTCATCGGGGTGGGCGGATTCCTCATCTTCTTGCCGCAGTATTCGATCACCCTCGCCGGCGTCGGTCTGATCGCGGTGGCGCTCGCCGGGGCGTTCGTGATGAAGAGGCGCGCCGGGGCGGGGGCCGTGAGCAATTAAGCACGTCCGGGTATTAAAAGTTCCCCATTAAGTATTGGACAGCACACAATAGTGGTGTTTATATGAAGCGCATCACTACTTTGAAGGTTGTGGGAGGAGTAACGTGACCTTTCAGCATATGACTCAGCACTCGGGATCCGGTCCTCTCGACGGAATTGTGGTGGCCGATTTCTCGCGCGTGTTGGCCGGGCCTTATGCCACCATGATGCTCGCAGATCTGGGGGCGACCGTGATCAAGGTCGAGGCGCCGCGCGGGGACGACACCCGCTACTTCACGCCGCCCAGCCGCGAGGGCGTGAGCACCTACTACCTGTCGGTCAACCGCAACAAATACTCCATCGTCTTGGATCTGTGCGACCCAGAGGATCTGGAGACCGCCTATCAGATCCTCGACCGGGCGGACGTGTTCGTCGAGAACTTCAAGCCCGGTAGCCTCGGCAAGTTCGGCCTCGCCCCGAAGGACGTGGCCGCACGCTGGCCGGAGATGATCCACGCCTCGATCACCGGCTTCGGCATGGAAGGCGGCGCCGAGCTGCCCGGCTATGACCTCCTGGTGCAGGCGCTCTCCGGGCTGATGCACGTCACCGGCTCGGCCGACGGTCCACCGCAGCGCGCCGGGGTGGCCATCTTCGACGTGATCACCGGCATGCACGCGACCATCGGCATCCTGGGCGCGCTCCAGGAACGCCATGTCTCCGGCCGCGGCCAGCGCATCGTGCTAGACCTGCTCTCCTCTGCCCAGTCGGCGCTGGTCAACCAGACCACCGGCAACGTCGCCTGCGGCAACGAGCCGATGCGCATGGGCAACGAGCACCCGAGCCTCTACCCCTACGGTCCTTTCGGGGCTTCCGATCGCGACATCATCATCTGCATCGGCAATGACACGCAGTTCACCCGCTTCTGCGAGCAGCTCGGCATGCCGGAGGTGGCCGAAGACGAGCGCTACCGCACCGTGGATGCCCGCAACCGCAACCGCGCGTCCTTGAAGGAGCTGATCGAAGAGCGCCTCGGCACGAAAACCGCCGCCGAGTGGTTCGCCGCCTTCCGGGCCGTGAAGATCGCCTGCGCGCCGATCTTCACCGTCGGCGAGGGGGTCGACTTCGCGGAGGGCCTCGGCCTGCACCCGGTGGTGAAGATCAAAGATGGCGACGACGAGGTCCCGCTGATTAAAAGCCCGATCCGCTATAGCCGCAGCGCGATCAACTATCGGAAGGCCCCGCCGCGGCTGGGTGCCGATAACCAGAGCGTGCGCGAGTGGCTCGGCCAGACCGCGCCGCGTGTCTCTGCCCAGGTGGAGGCCTAAAAGTATCCCCGGATCCTCACGAGAGGGTCCGGGGGTACTCTTATGATCGCCTAGGGGCGCTGGACCAGCTCCTTGTTGGCGAACTCGTTGAAGCCAAAACGGCTCAGCTCGCGGCCGAAGCCGGAGAGCTTCACGCCGCCAAAGGGGAGCTCCGGGCGGGACTGGGCGGTGGCGTTCTGCCACACCATGCCCACCTCGAGCTCGTTGGCCAGCTGGTCGAAGGTATCGTCGTCTTCGGTAAACACCGACGCGCCGAGGCCATACGGGGACTTGTTCGCCGCCGCGGCGGCCTCCTCGATCGTGGAGAAACGATACGCCACGGCGACCGGGCCGAAGGCCTCCTCGCTGTCGATGCGCATCTCTTCGGTGACGTCGGTGAGCAGCATCGGCTCGAAGAAGTTCGACTTCTCCCCGGCGTTATCCCCCTCGCCCGGCACCGGGCCGCCATCGATGGCGACGGTGGCCCCGTGGGAGACGGCGTCGTCGACAAGCGACTGCAGATCCGACAGGGCATCCGCGGAGGAGAGGGGCCCGAGCTGGCTGTCCTCGGCCAGCGGGTCGCGCGGGGCGTAGTGCGTGTATTCCTCGCGCAGCTTCTCCAGGAACTCGTCGTAGACGTCCTCGTGGACGAACAGGCGCTTCGAGGCGGTGCAGGCCTGGCCGGTGTTGCCCAGGCGGTTGGCCGCCGCGCCCTTGGCGGCGAGGGCGATATCGGCGTCCTTGCACACGATGAGCGGGTCGGAGCCGCCGAGCTCGAGTACGCACTTCTTCAGGTTGCGCCCGGCGGCTTCCGCGACGGCGGCGCCGGCGCGCTCCGAGCCGGTCAGGGAGACGCCCTGGATGAGCGGGCTTTCCAGCGTGCGCGAGACCTGCGCGTTGGAGATGAATACGTTGGTGTAGACGCCGTCGGGGAGTCCGGCGCTCTTGAGTACGTCCGCGATCGCCAGCGCCGAACGCGGGCAGTTGCGGGCGTGCTAGATGATGATCGTGTTACCCAGCCCGATGTTTGGTGCCGCGAAACGCGCGACCTGGTAGAAGGGGTAGTTCCACGGCATGACCCCCAGCAGCGCGCCGAGCGGCTGCGTGCGGATCACTGCCGTGCCCTTGCTGGGGAACTCGAGCTCCTCGTCGGCCAGGAACTTCTCGAGGTTGTCGGCGTAGTAGTCGAAGATGTTGGCCACCAGCGCGATCTCACCCTTAGCCTGGGCGATCGGCTTGCCCATCTCCTCGGTGATGATGCGGGCCAGCTCGTCCTGGCGGTTGCGGTGCTCGGTGGCGATCGCCCGCAGCGCCTCGGCGCGCTTGGTCGCCGGGGTGTCCTTCCAATCGCGGTAGGCGCTGTGCGCACGGTTGACGATGTCGGTGAGCTCAGCGTCGGAAATTTCCGGGTAGGTGGCGAAGACCTCGCCGGTCGCCGGGCTGAGAGAGGTGTAGGTTCCCATGTACATCCTTTCGCTCTGGCAGTGATGTGGGTTACATTATTGTGTCGTCCGGCGTATGAAACAACCGTTTATTTATACGCAGTTGGCAATGATTTCCCCTGTGAAACGTATTGCGCGTCACAGTCCTACAGTGGGAGGCCAAGACTTAAAATCGAGCCGGAAGCGAACTCACGGAGGCGTAGTCGAGATGACCATCTATCCCTACCAAGGCAAAACTCCCCAGATTCACCCCAGCGCCTTCATCGCGCCGGGCGCGATGATCATCGGCGATGTCACGATCGGGCCGGATGCGTCCATCTGGTATAACTGCGTCCTGCGCGCCGACGTCAACCGCATCGTCATCGGCGCCCGCTCCAACGTGCAAGATGGCACCGTCATGCACGTCGACAGCGATGCGGAGTACGTTCTTGGCGACGACACCACCGTCGGCCACCAGGCGCTCGTGCATGGAGCGCGGGTGGGCGACGGCGCACTCATCGGTATGGGCTCGCGGGTGCTGTCGCGCTCGGTGGTGGGCGATGGGGCGCTCGTCGCCGCCGGTGCCGTCGTGCTGGAGGGCTCGCGGGTGCCGGCGCGCTCGCTCGTGGCGGGGGTGCCGGCGAAGGTGCGCCGCGAGCTGGGCGACGAAGAATCACGCGCCTTCATCCCCCACGCCGCGCGCTACGTCGAGCTGGCCCGCGAGCACGCGCAGCTGCGCCCGAGCGATTAGCGCTTGCGGGCCTTTTTGTTGGTAAACGCCGAGATGTCGGTGATCTCGCGGCCGACGATGAGCGCCTGCATGGAATCGGTGCCCTCGTAGGTGGAGACGACCTCCATGTCCGTGAGGTGGCGGGCGACGTGGTTTTCCAGCAGCAGGCCGTTGCCGCCCATCATGTCGCGGGCCTCCCGGCAAATGGCCAGTGCCTTGCGCGAGGTGGTCATCTTGATCAGCGACGCCATCGGGCCGGTCACCGCGTCCTCCTCCTGCAGCTCAGCCATGCGCAGGGTGAGGAGTTGGAGCTGGGTGACGTCGGAAAGCATCGTGGCGAGCTTTTCCTGCACCAGCTGGAACGCGGCGATGGGGGAGCCGAACTGCTCGCGCTCCAAGGCGTAGCTGCGCGCGATTTCATAGCCGGCCATGGCGTGGCCGACGGCCTCCCAGGACGCGCCGCCGCGGGTGGCGGCGAGCACCTTGTTGACGTCCTTGAAGGAATCGCAGTTCTGCAGCCGGTTGCTCTCCGGGATGCGCATGTCGGTGATCGTGATATCACCCTGCAGGATCGCCCGCTTGCCGATCTTGCCGGTGATTACCTCCGGGGCGTATCCGGCCGGGTAGTTGCCGTCGGTCTTCTCCACGACGAAGGCCTTGACCTGGCCGTCGGCCTCGTCGCGGGCGTAGACCACGATGACGTCGCCGGCATGCCCGTTGCCGATCCAGCGCTTGTGGCCGTTGAGTACCCACTCGTCGCCCTCGCGGCGCGCGGAGGTCTCGAGCGAGACGGAATCGGAGCCGTGCGTGGGCTCGGTGAGCGCGAAGGCGCCGGTTTTGTTCAGCTTCGCCAGATCGGGCAGCCAGCGTTCGCGCTGCTCATCGTCGCCGAGGATGTAGATCGAGCCCATGCACAGGTTCGAGTGGACGCCGAGGAAGGTGTTGATGGAGCCGTCGATACGCCCCATCTCCCGGGCGACGAGTCCAGCCTGGCGACGCGTGAGCCCCGGGCATCCGTAGCCCTTGATGAAGGTGCCGATGATCCCGAGCTCTGCTAGCTGCGGCAGGATCTCATAGGGGAACTCGGCGCGCTCCCAGTAGTCGTTGATAATGGGGAGCACGACGTTCTCGCCGAAGTCGCGTACGCGGTCGCGGATGGCGATGTCTTCCTCGCTGAGCTGGCTATCGAGCAGGAGGAAGTCGGCGCGATCCAGGCCGGAGGTGGTGTAGGTGCTCATTGTGTGTGGTCCTTTCTCGGTGTGGTGGCGATCCAGTCGCAGATTGCTGCGTTGTCAGCGTTGAGGGCGGGCGGGGCGAGGCGGTAGGCCGCCGGCGTGCGCCCGAAGGTGATGGGGTTGGCGACGGTCGGGTAGGCACCCGGTTCCTCAGAGCTCCAGACGGGTTCGAGGCCCAGCTCGGTGGCGTAGTCGATGCCCCCGCCGACGGTGAGGATGGGTGCGCAGCAGATGCCGACGTCGGAAAGCTCGGCGAACCATTCCTCGACCGTCTTGGCCGCGAGGCTTTCTTCGATCGACGCCCGCAGCGCCTCGCGGTGGGCGTTGCGCAGCTCCATGGAGGTGTAGCGCTCGTCGCTGGCCAACTCCGGGGTGCCGAGCGCGGCCATGAGCGTGGCGAACTGGGTGTCGTTGCCACAGCAGATGACGATTTCGCCGTCTTTCGCCGCGAAGGGGCCGTAGGGAAAGAGGCTCGGGTGCTCGTTGCCCATGCGCATCGGCTCGTATCCGGCGGCGGTATAGGCCGCGGTCTGGTTGACCATCGCAGACAGTGCCGAGGACAGAAGGTTCACCTCGACCGACTGGCCGGCATGCTTCTGTGTTAGCCCGCGCTCGTGCAGTGCGGCGAGGATGCCGACGGCCGCGTGCAGGCCCGTAAAGACGTCGAAGATGGCGAAGCCGGCGCGCTGGGGGCCGCCGCTGGGCTCGCCGGTGACATGCATGAAGCCGGAGAGCGCCTGGACCAATAGGTCGTAGCCCGGCATGCCGGCGCCGCCGCGGGTGCCGAAGCCCGTGATGGAGGCGTGGATGAGGTTCGGCCAGCGCTCGCTGGTCTGGGAGACATCCAGGCCGAACTTCTTCAGCCCGCCGGGCTTGAAGTTCTCGACGAGCACGTCCGCCCGGTCCACGATGTCGTAGGCCGTCTGCAGGTCCTTGTCGTCTTTGAGGTTGAGGCAGATGGACTGCTTGTTGCGGTTGATCGAGAGGTAATAGGAACTGATGGCATCAACCGACGGCGGCATCCACTGGCGGGTGTCATCGCCGCGGGCCGATTCGATCTTGATCACGGTCGCGCCGAGGTCGGCGAGGATCATCGTGCAGTAGGGGCCGGCGAGCACCCGTGAGAAGTCGACAACGACGATCCCGTCTAAGGGGCCGGGAGGAGGGCTGGCTGCGTCCCGGGCCCGCGTCAGAGAATGGCCCATGTCACCTTCCTTGTCATTTAGTGGTCTGTATCATAAAATCACAGAAGATTATTGCCGTCCAATACTTAACGTGTAGGCTATTGATACTTGAAATGTAAAGAAGTCTCGCGGTGCAGAAACGCTGACGAAAGAGGGTGCATGCCGTGGAGGTATCAGAAGCTCGCGCGTTTTTGGTGCTCGCAGAAGAGCTCCACTTCGGCCGAGCGGCAGATCGTCTCAACATTGCTCAACCGCCGTTGAGCAGGACCATCAGACAGCTGGAGCGCAGGCTCAAGGTCCAACTCTTCGACAGAAGCACGCGCAAAGTCGAACTCACCGTGGCCGGGGCCGCCCTCGTGGAACCGGCCACCAAGCTCGTGGAGGCCGCCGATGCAGCCGTGCGCGCCGCCCGCGACGCCGCGGCCGGGACCACCGGCGTCATCGCGCTCGGCTTCGCTAACGCTTCGATGCGCAAGACCGTGACCTCGATCGCGCGCGCCGCTCAGAAGTATCTGCCGGGCGTGTACCTGGACCTGCACTCTTCGCTACTGTCCGCCCAGGGTTTAGAAAAGCTGGTCTCCGGCGAGATCGACTGCATGATCGGCCGGTGGAACACCGTGCCCGCCGAAGTGCAGGTGGCCCACCTCTTCCGCGAGGAGATCGTGGTGGTGGTCTCGGATACTCATCCGCTGGCGCGCGAGAACCGCTCGTCGGTAGCCATGTCGGAGCTTGCCGAAGAACAGTGGATCACTCTCAAAAGCGGCCCCGGCGCGGCGCTGCAGACCAAGTTCTCCACGCTGGCGCGCCGGGCCGGGTTCATTCCTTCGGTGCGCTCCACCGCGCCCGACTCCTGGACCATGATGGTCCTCGTCGCTGCCGGGCTGGGTGTGGCCATCACCCTCGACACCGTGCGCGATAACACCAACGAGGATCACCTGCACTACATGGCCCTCAAGGAGGAGGACCGCTACGTCGACGTGCAGCTGGCGTGGAAGAAGGAGAACAAGAACCCCGCCTTCCACAGCCTGCTCGAGGTGGTCAAGGGCATGCCGCCGGAATGCCTGCGGTAAATGGCCAACCGTGAACGATTAATACGTACGCGGTACTAATGCGTTCAGCCTGCTCATTGTGATGCCAGACACCCTTAAGGTGACAATTAACGCAGTATCACAGTTAAAAGGAGGCTACGTGGACTACACCATCGTCTTAAGAAGCGATCAGGACGCGGTAGCGACGTTGACGGTCAACCGACCCGACAAGATGAACGCCGCCAACCGCGACGTGCTCGACGAACTCAACGCCCACCTCAGCGACATCGAGGCCGACGACAGCGTCGAGGTCGTCATCATCACCGGCGAAGGCGATAAGGCGTTCGTCGCCGGAGCAGACATCAACGAGCTCGCCCGGCGCGAGCCTCTCGACGGCCTCGAGGCCTACATGCAGCGCACCTACACGCGCCTGGCGGGCCTGTCCAAGCCCACGATCGCCGCCGTCAACGGCTACGCCTTGGGCGGCGGCTGCGAGCTCAGCCTGGCCTGCGATATCCGCGTGGCCTCGGACAACGCCGTCTTCGGGCTGCCTGAGACCGGGCTGGGCATCATCCCGGCCGCCGGCGGCACGCAGCGCCTCGTGGAGCTTCTCGGCCGCGGGCCGGCGCTCGACATGATCATCACCGGTCGCCGCCTCAGCGCCGAAGAGGCCCACCGCTGGGGCCTAGTCACCTACCTCACCGACGCGGAGGCGCTGATTCCCACCGCGGCGAAGGTGGCGGAGCGCATCCGTCGTAAAGGAATCACCGCCGTGGCCCTGGCCCGCCAGATCGTGGCGCACACCGCGAAGGGGGATACGGACAGCGGCATGTTCATCGAACGCCTCGCCCAGGCCGTGCTCTATGCCACGGCAGAAAAGCAGGAAGGCGTCGAGGCCTTCCTGGACAAGCGCCACCCCGACTTCGCCTCAGTCAAAGGCCAGCACCGTTTTACGTCCGCTAACAACTAAAAGGAGCGCACATGACTATCAACAACGTCACCGTCATCGGTTCGGGAACGATGGGATCGCAGATCGGCATCGTCGCCGCGTTGAACGGTTTTCGCACCACCATCGTCGATATTTCCGACGACGCCCTCAAAGCCGCCGACGAGCAGCTGCGCTACCGCATGGGCCGCGACGTGAAGAAAAAGCGCCGCAGTCAGGCGGATGTCGGCGCCGCCTTCGAGCGCCTCACCCTCACCACCGACCAGGCGGAGGCGGTCAAGGACGCGGACATCGTCATCGAGGCGGCCGTGGAGAACATCGAGATCAAGCGCAAGCTCTTCGCAGAGCTCGACTCCCAGGCGCCCGCGCACGCGATCTTGGCCACGAACTCCTCCAACATCGTCTCCTCCCGCCTGGCGGACGCGACCTCGCGCCCGGAGAAGGTGTGCAACATGCACTTCTTCAACCCGGTGCTGGTCATGGAGGCCTGCGAGGTCGTCGGCCACGACCAGACGAGTGAAGAGACCCTCGATACCGTCGCCCAGCTGGCCACCGACATGGGCAAGAAGGTCATCCGGGTGAACCAGGAGATCCCCGGGTTCATCGCGAACCGGCTGCTCGCCGCCCTGCGCACGGAGGCGCTGAAGCTCTACCAGGGCGGCTACGCGAGCTTCGAGGACATCGACATCGCCGCCACCGCCGCCCTGCGCCACCCGATGGGCCCCTTCGAGCTCATGGACCTCGTGGGCATCGATGTCGCCTATCTCATCCGCAAAGCGGAATACGAGCAGACCGGTGAGCAGGAGTCTTTGCCCTCCCCGGCGCTGGAGAAGAAGTACAACAGCGGAGAATACGGACGTAAGACCGGCCGCGGCTGGTACGTCTACGACGAGGAAGGCAAGAAGATCGGGCCCAACGAGGGTTAAGGGTTTTTCTGCGGCTGCAGAATCCTAAAGGAGCCCCCGCTCTCCTAGAGAGCGGGGGCTCCTTGCCGTGATGCGGTCCTAGTTGCCGTGATGCGGTCCTAGCCGCCGAACTCGATGCCCTCGAGCTCATCCGCATTACGCCACTGCTTCATGAGGTTGAAGAAGGCTTTCTTGCCCTTCGGATAGCCGACGCTGCGGCGCGCGGCGAGGCCGATTTCGCCGCCCTCGTTGTTGTAGTAGCCCGGCGTGCACTCGGGGTCGTCGCCCACCTCGCCCTCGGCCATCAGGTACTCGACCCAGTCGTCCTCGGCTTTTTGGGTCGCCTCAAAGGTCTTTTTGCCGGCGTCGAGAGTCCGGTCGACTACGGCGGCGAGGGCGCGCGAGCCCTCGTAGTAGTTCTGCGAGACGTTAGAGGTCAAAAACGCGCCCTGGACGGACTGCTGGAAGAAGAAGTTCGGGAAATCCCGGGTGAAGTAGCCCATGTAGGAAAGCATTCCGTCCTTCCACTTGTCGCGGAGGTTGAGCCCGTCACGGCCGACGATGTCGAAGAAGGCGTCCTTCGAGGCGTTGCGGTTGTACTCGAATCCGGTCGAGTAGATGATGACGTCGGCCTCGTACTCCTTGCCCTGCACCATGACGCCGTTTTCCGTGATGCGTTCGACGCCCTGGCCATCGGTGTCGTCCAACTCGACGTTGTCCCGGTTGAAGGCCTGCAGGTATTCGTCGTGGAAGCCGGGGCGCTTGCACCAGCGCCGGTACCATGCCTTGAGGCCGTCGGCGGTCTTCTTATCCTTTATGACCTCGTCGGTGCGGTCGCGGACGCGCTGCTGCATGTCGTCGTCCCATTCGAGCATGGCAGAGCGGAACTTCTCCGGGGTCATCTCTCCATCGACTGCGCGGAGGTATTCGGAGAGGGAGGTGCCGATGTGGGTCCAGCCGTCGTCAAGCAAGTCGACCGCGTCGGCGGGCGGGATGTTGCCCACCTTGTACTCCTCGACGAGATCGAGGAAGTTTTCGTAGATTTTCTGCTGCCAGCCCTCCTCCTGGGTGAGCTCGTCCCACCAGTCGTAGTTCATCGGCCCGTTGTCGCGGACATCGACGGCGGTGGGGGTGCGCTGGATCACCAGCAGCTTCTTGGCGGAGCGGGCGAGTTCCGGCACGATCTGAATGGCGGTGGCGCCCGTACCGATGACAGCTACGGTCTTGTCCGCCAGCTTGTCCATACGTGGGTCGTCGGGGCCGCCCCCGGTGACGTCGTAGCGCCAGCGGGCGGTGTGGAACCAATCGCCCTTGAAGTCCTTCATCCCGCTAAACGACGGCAGGCGCGGGACGTTCAACGCCCCGAGTCCCATGCTGACGAACTGGGAGGTGAACTCGTCTCCGCGGTTGGTGGTAATCCGCCAGCGCTTGGCCTCTTCGTCCCACGTCACGCCGGTGACCCGGGTGTGGAAGTAGGCGTCCTTGTACAGGTCGTAGTGGCGGCCGATGCGCTGCGCGTGGGCGAAGATCTCGGGTCCGTGTGCATACTTCTCGGTCGGCTTGTAGCCCGTTTCCTCGAGAAGCGGCATGTAGACCACCGACGCGGTATCGCACATGACTCCGGGGTAGCGGTTCCAGTACCACACGCCCCCGAAGTCGCCCGCCTGGTCGAGGATGCGGATTTTACGCCCGGACTTGCGCAGCTCGGCAGCGGACATGAGCCCCGCCCAGCCGGCGCCGATGATGGTCACTTCCACGTCGTCGTGAAGCGGCTCGCGCGGGGTGACCTCCTTGTAGGGGTCCTGTGAGTCGGGGTTGATGATGTTTTCGATGCGGACGTAGTCATCTTCCTTCTTGCCGCGCGCGGCCTTGCGCTTGTCGCGCTCCTCGGCGTACTTCCGGCTGAGTTCTTCGTGGTTGAGGGTGGTAGTCATGGGATTTCACGGTCCTTTCTTAAGGTCGCTTTAGCGGTAGTCTTCCCAGGTGGACAGCAGTTCTTCGTCGAGGTCTTCGGCTACGGTGAGCCCGTTGGCATCGAGCACACCGGTGGTGGTTGTCTCGGCGTCGAAGTACGGCTTCCAACCCGGATCGAAGTTCTTGATGAAGCTCACCCACGCCCCGTGCGCGGCCGCGACGAGTGTTTTTGGCAGGTCCTCGCCGGCCGTGGCCTTCGTGGCCTGAGTGTCGACGCTGTTGAACACGAAAGGCAGCTCGAGCATGTGGTACGCGCCCAGCAGCCCGCCGAACTTCGGCGAGGCCCACGTGAACTTGTAGCGGTACGTCGGGGCGGAGTAGTTCTTCCGCCGCTTGAGGAAGTCCCTCAGCGGCAGCTGAAACTTCCACATATCGGTGAAGGTGGTGAGGCTGGCGCCGGGGTGCGGGTTGGCCTCGTCGGTAGCAAGCTTGGCGACGGCCTCCGGATCCGCCGCACCCGCCACCCGCGCCGCCTTCACCACGTGCTCGGCGGTGGCATCTTCGTATAGGCCCTGGCCGGCGACGAACATCGTGCCTTCGTCCTGGTTGGTGCCGATGAGCACCGGCACGTCGAGCGCCTCGCCCGCCGACAGCACGTCGAGGGGGTGCTGGGGCAGGACGTCGCCGTCGATACTCGGCTGCCAGGTCATGCTGTGCCCGGCGAGGTCTGCGTAACGCTCATCGCCGGCGGCCTGGCCGATCTCCGCCTCGATCTCGGCGGAGGCCTGCAGGATCTGCTCCTCCGGCAGGGAGCCTAGGGCTTCGGCGGTCGGTTCCACGCCGAGGGACTCGGCAAAACGCTTGCCGACGGCCACCGCCCCCTCCTTCCGCACCACATTGTGCGCGGCACCCGATTCGAGGATCGCGGCGTGGAACAACCCCTTGGCCTTAGGCGAAGCCAGCAGCGCGCCGATGCTCATGGCGCCGGCGGACTCCCCGCCCACGACGACGTGCTCAGGATCGCCCCCGAACGCCGCGATTTGGTCGCGCACCCACTCGAGCGCCGCGATTTGGTCGCGCAGCATGTTGTTCGACGTGCCGTCTTCCAGCTGGATGCCACCCTCCGCGCCGAGGCGGTAGTTCAGGGTGACCGCCACGATGCCCTGGGCGGCAAAGGACGCGCCGTTCCAGGTCTCCGAGGCGCCGGAGCCATGGCGGTAGGCGCCACCGTGGATGAACACGTACACCGGCGCCTTGCCCGCGGTGTCCGGGGTCCACACGTTGAGGTTCAGTCGCTCGTTGCCGGCGATCAGCGGATTATCGACGATCGCCAACGCAGCCTCCGGGTACTGATTCTGGGCGGCGGTCGGGCCGTAGGTCTCTGCGCTGAGCTCGCCCTGCAAGCGCGCCGGGGCCGGCGGGAAAAACCGCCTCTCGCCGGTCGGTGCCTGGGCGTAGGGGATCCCGTAGAAAGCGGTAACCTTCTGTGCCTTGTCTGCCTCATCTGCCGATGCTCCCGGCGAGGCAGGGGCGTCAATGGTTCTACCGCGAATAATACAATCAGCAATTTCGACGGTGCTCATCGACTTCCTCTCTGTGTCAGATTCTGTGTCAGATGGATTCGAGGTATGTCTTCCGGTGTCTCTTCCGGTCTGTTCGCGGCCGTTCAGGCAACGTCTGTGATGTGCGTTCCCTAAAACTGTGGCCGTGATGTACAGAGCACACTAATCAAAAAAGTGATCTAGGACTCACTAAATTCGGGCAAGTGGGGCATTAATGACAAAATCGCGGAGCTTTGTTCCGGCGTGATTATTAAAGATGGGGGTTGTGGGGTTGTTGTGGGTTCGTGTGGTTGTGGGTTCGCGCGCAAATGCTTGAAGGGAGATGCTTGTAGGGCGCGTCCTTCAAGGTTTTGAGCGAGAAAATGGGGCTGCGGGGCTGGGGGTGGGATTCCGTGCGAGCGTGGTGCTACCGCGTCATGTGCTACACATGCCTGTGCCGGGTACAGCGTTAGTGCGTTTTCGCGTCATGGAATTCAGTAGCGCCGAAAGGGCTACCGCGAAGCGCTGTGCTTTCGAAAACCAAGCGAAGGCATTGCCTTCGTGCGCCTGGTCGAAAGGATCCTCATAGAAAGGGCTCTCGCGAAGTCGAAACCAGTACTCTTTTAGGGCTGACTCATTTCGACCAGCGATATCGCTGCATGTAAACGAAGGGCGTCTTGCTCTGGCCCTAGGGCGTGTCTGACAATTGAGGGAAGCGTGGCATGGGACCCTGGCTCCCGTGTCGCGTTTTCACATGTTGAGTGATGCCCAGTGGGAGATGGTCGAAGAGCTTCTGCCCCGTCGCACGGGGAGAAAAGGCCGACCGTTCTCCGATCCCCGGCAGATGCTCGAGGCCATCCTCTACTGCCTTCGGGCAGGGATCGCGCGGTGTGACCTGCCCGCCTGCTTCGGGTCCTGGCAGACGGTCTACACCTGGCACAACCGGATGGCCAAGGACGGACACCTGGGACGTGATCTTTCAGCGACTTCTTAGACAGGCCGATACGGAAGACCTGATCGACTGGTCGGTGTCGGTGGACTTTGACGATCGCCCGGGCCCATCAGCACGCCACGAACATCACGCGGGTCACAGGGGGCTTTGTCGAATTACAACAACCTGCTGGCCGAGCCGCCTGATCACGCGGTCGGCCGATCACGGGGTGGTCTGTCTACCAAGGTCCACGCCCTGGTCGACGGCCATGGCATGCCCCTGACCATGATCGTTACTGCGGGCCACCGCGGTGACTGCCCGGTGCTGATCCCGTTGTTGAAACGCCTGCGGGTGCCCGGGATGGTGGGCCGACCGCGCACCCGGCCCGATGAACTGCGCGCGGATAGGGCGTATGCATCGAAGGCTGTGCGCAGGTATCTGCGCGAGCGCAAGATCACGGCGACGGTCCCGGAGAAGAAGGACGTGATCGCCGTCCGGAAGCGGAAAGGCTCGATGGGTGGGCGTCTACCGACGTTCGATGCGCAGTCCTACAAGGGCTGCAACGTGGTGGAACGGTTTTCGGCAACCTCAAGCAGTGGCGGGGTGTGGCAACCCGGTACGACAAGCTCGCGGTTGTCTACCGGGCCGGCGTGATGGCTATCGCCGTCATGACCTAGCCGAAGAAATTGTCAGACACGCCCTAGGCGGTCCGTCACGTTTGCGCAACATTCCGACCAAGGGGAGTACTGCGATTCCGAAAACCAAGCGACGGCATCGCGTTCGTGCGCCTGGTCGAAAGGACCCTCATAGAAAGGGCTCCCACGAAGTCGAAACCAGTACTCCTTTAGGGCTGACTCATTTCGACCAGCGATAGCGCTACATGCAGCCACCGCCACCACAACAAGCAACCACCGCTACAGCCAACCACCACAACAAGCAACCACCGCTACCGCCGTATGCCCCCTCAACCAGCCCGTACCCGTCCCCCAGAAAAGTGAAAAACCGCCCAGGGAAAACCCTGGACGGTTTTAAACCGAAGCTAAAGCTTAGCGCGAAGCCTCGATCTGGACGGTCTGTGCAACCGCCTGAACGACGGCGGCGACCTTGACGGCCTCCCAGACCTGCTCCTTGGTCAGGCCACCTTCGCGGACGACCTTCTCGTGGGCGATCACGCAGTGGTGGCAGCCGTTGATGGAGGAGACGGCGAGCTGCCAGAGCTCGAAGTCGGTCTTCTCCTCGATGCCGGGCTTGGAGATGATGTTCATGCGCAGGCCGAACTTGGTCTGTGCGTAGTCATCACCGAGCCAGCCCTTGGCGCGGTAGGCGACGTTGTTCATCGCCATGACGGTGGCGGCACCGAAGGCGGCCTCGAAAGCCTCGTCCGACAGGTGCTCCTTGGCCTCTTCGGCGATCTCGGAGATCACGGTGTCGTTGCGGGTGGCTGCGGCGGAAGCCAGCAGGGTGCCCCACAGCTGCTGCTCGTTGAGCTCGTTGGAACGGGTGAGGGTTCCGATGTTGAGCTTCTGATCCTTGGCGTACTCCGGAAGGGAGTTCTTCAGGTTCTCGATCGACATGTTTACTTCAGCGACTCCTGTACGACGTCCATCTTGTTGATGTTCTTGGTCGGGTCGTTGGCCTCCCAGTTGCAGGCGCAGACCTCTTCGGACTGCAGAGCGTCGAGGACACGCAGGACCTCGTCGACGTTGCGGCCGACAGCGTCCGGGGTGACGGACACGAACTGGATGATGCCGTCCGGGTCGATGATGAAGGTTGCGCGGTCGGCGACGCCGTCAGCGTTCTCGACACCGAGGGTGCGGATCAGGTCGTGCTTGATGTCGGAGAACATCGGGAACGGCACGTCCTTGAGCTCCTCGTGGGTGGCGCGCCAGTTGAAGTGGGAGAACTCGTTATCGGTGGAGCCACCCAGGATCTGGGTGTCGCGGTCCTGGAACTCCTCGTCGAGCTTGCCGAAAGCAGCGATCTCGGTCGGGCAGACGAAGGTGAAGTCCTTCGGGTAGAAGAAGACGACCTTCCACTTGCCCGGGTACTTGTCCAGGGACACGTTCTCGAAGTAGTCATCCGGCTGCTGGGCGTTGGCCTCTGCCAGGTTGCCGCCCTTCAGGGCGAGGAGCTCGAACTCCGGGAACTTCTCGCCAACGGTCATGATGGCCATGTTGGTACCTCTCTCACTGGATAGATAACTGTCGGTAATGTTCGGGTGCAGGTCCAAGCCCGACGATACTCAATTATCGGTGAGTGGGGTCGGAGCTTGATCCGCACAGTGACTCCCAGCATAGAGCGTTACCCCGGTATCTGCAATAGGTTGGCGAAAATTTATAACTAAATCCATAATCTGCCTGGGGTTCGGAACAGTACGTATCGTGGACGCCATGTCCCACACCCCGCGCAACCGCCCCTCGACGACGTTTCTCGACGCCACCAACCGCGCCATCCGCGAACGCATGGCGCGCACCCGGCGCCCGGATCTCGACGGCCACTGGGACCACCCCTACCAGCAGCAGCTGTGGGAGACGGTGGATAACTATGTCGAGATTTTAGGCCCTGAACTGCGCGACCTCGCCTTGGATCTCCATGCGCACCCCGAGCTCGCCTTTGAGGAGCGCCGCTCGGCGTCGGCGGTGGCACGCGTCGTCGAAAAGCATGGTTTCGCCGTGGAACACGGCGTCCATGACGTGGCGACCGCCCTGCGCGCCGAGTGGTCGTCGCCGGGTTTCGGCGCCGCGCAGCACCCCACTATCGCCGTCATGAGCGAGTACGACGCCCTGCCCGGCATCGGGCACGCGTGCGGGCACAACCTGATTGCGGCGAGTGGGGTGGGGGCGTTTGTGTCGTCGGTACGCGCGCTGGAGGCCGCGGGTATCGACGCCCGCGTGGTCTTCTTAGGAACCCCCGCCGAGGAGGGGCACTCGGGCAAGGAGTACATGATCCGCGGCGGGATGCTCGAAGGCGTCGACGTCGCCGTCATGATGCACCCCTTCAGCTTCGACATCGCCTCGCACGCGTGGGTGGGCCGGCGCACCCTGAACGTGACGTTTAGCGGCATTTCGGCGCATGCGTCGTCGCAGCCTTTTATGGGTCGCAACGCGCTGGATGCCGCGACGCTCGCCTACCAGGGCATCGGGCTTCTGCGACAGCAGATGCCGCCGTCGGATCGACTGCACGCCGTCATCGCCGAAGGCGGCAACCGCCCGAGCGTGATCCCGGATCGCGCGCGGATGGACATCTACGTGCGCTCACTGATGGTGGATACGCTGCTAGATCTCTCCGCGCGTATCGACGACATCCTCCACGGCGCAGCGCTCATGGCCGGCGTTACGGTCGAGCGGGTCTGGGACGTGCATCCGATGAGCCTGCCGATCCGCAACAACCAAACCCTCGCGTCGCGCTGGGCGGTCACGCAGGCCCGCCGCGATCGGCTGGCCCTGCCCGCCGGCGTCGTGCCCGACACGCTCGCGGCCTCGACCGACTTCGGCAACGTCTCCCACCTCGTGCCGGCGATCCACCCGATGGTCAAGATCGCCCCGGAGGGTGTTGCGCTGCACACCGAGGACTTCGCCACGTGGGCGCGCAGCGACGAGGGCATCCGCGGGCTTATCGACGCCACCGCCGGCCTCGCCCAGGTCATCACCGACTGTGCGGCAGACGAAAAACTCCTGCTTGATGCCCAGCAGGAGTTTCGCGACGCCGGCGGCGAGCGCTCAGTCAGAGAAATGCTCGCCCAAGAGTCCTAGCTCTTGTCCGGCTTGTTTTCGTCGTAGGGCTGTTCCAGCCACTCGCCCTCGCCGTCCGGGCCGTTGGGGTCCTGGATGCGGTCGGTGGCGACGGCGTCCTCGGCGACCTCCGCGTCCAGTGACTTGCTGGCGGCGGTCGACCCGGAGCCCGAGGGCTTACGCGGTCCGATCGTGGCGAGGTGCTCGCGCACGGCGTTGAAGGCCTCGCGGGAGGTCATGGTCTGGCCGGCGGCGGTGGCGATCTCGACGTCGTCGACGGTGATCTCGCCGGCGCGCAGCGCCACCATCTCGGAGTGGTAGCGGACCCACACCGCCAGGGCGGCGGCGATCGGCACGGCCAGGAAGGCGCCAATGATACCGAACAGTGTCGAGCCCAGCGTGACCGACAGCAGCACGACGGCCGCGTGCAGGTTCATAGCCTTCGACTGCAGGATCGGCTGCAGGACATTGCCCTCGATCTGCTGGACGGCGACGATGAGGATGAGGGCGAAGATGGCCGTCGTGAAGCCCTGGGTGACCAGCGCGATGATGACAGCCAGCGCACCCGCGGAGAACGCACCGACGATCGGGATGAAGCCCGCGAAGAACGTGATCACAGCCAGCACGAACGCCAGCGGAACGCCCAGGATCCACAGGCCGATGCCGATGAACAGGGCATCGATGAAGGATACCAGCGCCTGCGTCATGATGAAGCCGCTGAGCGTGTTCCACGTGCGGGTCAGTACCTCGCTGAGGTGCCAGCCGGTGGTGGTGCCGGTGCAACGACGCAGCATCGGCAGGAAGCGGTCACCGTCTTTGAGCATGAAGAAGGTGATGATCATCATGATCACCAACGTCACCACCACGCTGCTGATGGCGGACACACCCGCGAACACACCCGACGCGATGTTCTGTGACTGCTCCTGGAGGAAGTTCAGGCCGTCCTCGATGAGCTGATCGAGATTGAGCTCCGCGGTTCTCAAACCGAAGGGGTTGGTCTGCAGCCAATCGGTGAAGTCCTCGACCGCCCGGACCATCTGATCCACGATCGCCGCACCCTGATTGCGCACCACCGGGGCCATCGCTGCGAACACGCCGCCGACGATGAGGAAGAACCCCAGAATCGACGTCAGCGCGGCGAGAGCGGCGGGGAACTTCCGGTTGCGCAAGAAACGCGTCGTCGGCCACAGCACCGTGGACACCAGGATCGCGAGGATCACCGGCAGCAGGCCGACCCAGATATAACTGAGTACCTGGCCGGCCAAGTACAGCGCCACCGCGATGACGATGAAGCGGAGCGCCCACCCGGCGACGACCCGACCGTCATGGCCGATAATCGCCGAGCGGTCATACTTCTCATCCGCAGCCGAGACCGCCGGCTGGCGCGGATAGTCCGTGCCCGGAGCCTGGCCCTCTACGGAATCGGGCAGGGTGTCGGCGAAATCCTTCTTCGGGGTCGCGGAGTGGCGGGGAGAATCTGGCTTGCGGCGCTGGTCATCCTGCGCGGCAGAGCGGCTGTGCTTGTTCATCAGTGTGGAATTATGCCACCTTTCTCCCTTGAGTAAACTCGGTTGGTTTGGCGGGGTTGGGGTGTGGTGGCGCTTGCGCTTCTCGGTGGGCGCATTTGGTTCGGTTCGGTGGATACTCGTGCCTCAGCTTTGGGGGGGCGTTCCCGTGACGCTCTAGCGCGCTATGGGTGGCGGCGCTGTGGATGTGGTGGTGGGGTGTTGCTGGTGCGCCGCTGTGGCTGGCGGGGTTGACGGGGCGCCTGGACTGCAGCACAGAGCGCGGGCGCTGGCCGAGTGCTTATAGTGCGTTAACGCTGGTCGAATTCACCCTTATAGAAAGGGCTCTCGCGCGGTCGAAACCAGCACTCCTTTAGGGGTGGCTGTTTTCGACCAGCGCTAGCGCTTTACAGGTGGCGGCGCTGCGGATGCGTTGCCCGGACGTCGCGGAGGCGCCGCTGTGGCTGGCGATGTGCACGGTACTGACGGGGCACCTGGACTGCAGTACAGAGCGCAGGTGCCGGCCGAGCACCAATCCAACTCCAACCCCACGAACCAAAACTTGAGCCGACCTCTATCAACCGTAATGTAAATCACATCCCACCAAACCATAACCCCTCTAGCCAGTGCAGACGCAAAGGCTTGAGCCTGCCGGGAATAACCTTAAGCCCTAAGCGTTGAACAGATCGAAAAGGTTGAGTCGCCCAGGCTCAAGGGGCTCTGCTACAGTGGTCCGCGGAAGTTGAGCCAGGGGTGTTCAACTTGATCGACAACTTCTTAAACAGAAGCTCTTAGAAGCGACAGAAAGGAAACGTGCAATGGGACGCGCAGTAGGAATTGACCTTGGTACCACCAACTCCGTCGTGTCGGTGTTGGAGGGTGGCGAGGCCACTGTTATCGCTAACTCCGAGGGTTCCCGTACCACCCCGTCAGTGGTTGCCTTCGCGAAGAACGGTGAGGTTTTGGTCGGCCAGTCGGCGAAGAACCAGGCCGTCACCAACGTTGATCGCACCATCCGCTCCGTGAAGCGCCACATGGGCTCGGACTGGACCACCCAGATCGACGAGAAGACCTACACCCCGCAGGAGATCTCCGCTCGTACGCTGCAGAAGCTGAAGCGCGACGCGGAGTCCTACCTCGGTGAGGATGTTACCGACGCCGTCATTACCGTCCCCGCCTACTTCGAGGACGCCCAGCGTCAGGCCACCAAGGAGGCCGGCCAGATCGCAGGCCTGAACGTCCTGCGTATCGTTAACGAGCCGACCGCGGCTGCCCTGGCCTACGGCCTCGAGAAGGGCGACAACGAGCAGACCATTCTGGTCTTCGACCTCGGTGGCGGTACCTTCGACGTCTCCCTGCTGGAGATCGGTGACGGTGTCGTCGAGGTCATCGCTACCGCCGGTGACAACGAGCTCGGCGGCGATGACTGGGATCAGCGGATTGTGGATTGGCTCGTCGATAAGTTCAAGTCCTCCAACGGTGTGGACCTGTCCAAGGACAAGATGGCCATGCAGCGTCTGCGTGAGGCTGCGGAGAAGGCCAAGATCGAGCTGTCCAGCTCCCAGCAGTCCACCATCAACCTGCCGTACATCACCGTCGACTCGGAGAAGAACCCGCTGTTCCTCGACGAGACCCTGACCCGCACGGAGTTCCAGAAGATCACCCAGGATCTGCTGGACCGCACCAAGACCCCGTTCAACCAGGTCATCAAGGATGCGGGCCTGTCGGTCTCCGATGTTGATCACGTCGTTCTCGTCGGTGGTTCCACCCGTATGCCGGCCGTCTCCGACCTGGTCTCTGAGCTGACCAGCCGCGAGCCGAACAAGGGCGTCAACCCGGATGAGGTCGTCGCTGTCGGTGCTGCCCTGCAGGCCGGTGTCCTGCGCGGCGAGGTCAAGGACGTCCTGCTGCTGGATGTGACTCCGCTGTCGCTCGGTATCGAGACCAAGGGGGGCGTCATGACCAAGCTCATCGAGCGCAACACCACCATCCCGACGAAGCGTTCCGAGACCTTCACCACGGCCGAAGACAACCAGCCGTCCGTGCAGATTCAGGTCTTCCAGGGTGAGCGTGAGATGGCTTCGGCCAACAAGCTGCTCGGCTCCTTCGAGCTCGGCGGCATCGCCCCGGCCCCGCGCGGTGTCCCGCAGATCGAGGTCACCTTCGACATCGACGCCAACGGCATCGTGAACGTCTCCGCCAAGGACAAGGGCACCGGCAAGGAGAACACGATCACCATCCAGGAAGGCTCCGGCCTCTCCCAGGAGGAGATCGACCGCATGGTCAAGGACGCCGAGGAGCACGCCGAAGAGGACAAGAAGCGCCGCGAGGAGCAGGAGACCCGCAACACCGCGGAATCCACCTCCTACCAGACCCGTAAGTTCGTCGAGGAGAACTCCGAGAAGCTCTCCGAGGACAACGTCAAGGCCGTCAACGACGCCGCCGACGAGGTCGACGAGGCCCTCAAGGGTGATGATCTGGACGCGGTGAAGGCGGCCGTCGAGAAGCTGAACAAGGCTGCTCAGGAAGCTGGCCAGGCCCTCTACGAGACACAGGCCAACGAGGGGGCAACCCCGGGCGAGTCCGCCGAGGAAAGCGACCCGAACGTCGTAGATGCCGAGGTCGTCGACGAGGACACCGACAACGAGAACAAGGATGGCGAGAAGTAAGCCGACCCTGAGGAGAGAAACGGAGGAGTAGGACATGACTTCCCCCACCAACCCCGGGGACCCGGAGAACACCGACGAGCAGAACGTCGGCCCCGACGCCGCCGAGGAACTCAACGAGGAAGCGGCCGACGCCCAGGGCGTCGACGGCGACGACGCCACCGCCACCCCGACGCCGGACCCGCACATCCCCGTCGACGGTGACATCGACCCCACGGTCGAAGCCGACGTCGACGCGGCACTGGCCGACGTTGACGAGCAGAGCCAGGTCGACCAGGCCGCGGCAGACGCGCAGGCCGACGAAGCCGTCGCCGCCGCGGACGCCGAGGTCGAGGCAGAGACGCCGGGGGAGCCGAGCCTGGAGGAACAGCTCGCCGAGCGCACCAGCGACCTGCAGCGCGTGAGCGCGGAGTACGCCAACTACCGGCGGCGCACCGAGCGCGAGCGCGAGCAGGTGATCGCGAACGCGAAGGCATCCGTGATGTCGTCGCTGCTGCCGATCCTCGACGACCTCGAGCTGGCTCGCCAGCACGGCGACCTCGACGAAGGCCCGCTCAAGGGTTTTGGTGAGAAGCTCATCAACACCCTGGAGGGCCAGAAGTTGGCCCCATTCGGTTCCGAAGGCGAGGCGTTCGACCCGGAGATCCACGAGGCAGTGCAGGATCTGTCCACGGGTGACGAAAAGACCGTCGGCACCGTGCTGCGACCCGGCTACCGGGTCGGAGAGCGCGTGATCCGCACGGCGATGGTGATCATCGCCGACCCGGATAACGGCTCTTAGGCCGCGGGCTTTTAGCACCCGACGACGCGACGTGACCATCTCCCACCGATCAAGGCCCGGGATAAGGGGTCACGTCGCGTTTTCGCGTACCGGCAGTAATAGTTAGTAACTACACACAACAAAACAGCATTAGACACACTTTTCGACAAACACTGAAACACCAAGAAAGGAGGGGATGGCATCGTGAACGCACCGAGCGAATGGGCGGACAAGGACTTTTATGCGGACCTCGGGGTCTCGTCGTCGGCATCTGCCGAGGAGATTAAGAAGGCCTACCGCAAGCTCGCCCGCGAGAATCACCCCGACGCCAACCCCGGAGATGACGCCGCGGAGGCGCGGTTCAAGAAGGCCGCCGCGGCCTATGACGTCCTCGGCGACGAGAAGAAGCGCAAGGAATACGACCAGCTGAAGGCCATGCTCCGCAATGGAGGTTTCCCAGGCTTCGGCGGGAACGGAGGTGCCGGCTCGGCCGGCGGGTTTCGCTCGCAGGGCCCGACGTCGGGCTTCGACTTCTCCGACGTCTTCTCGCGCACGGGCGGAGGGTTTTCTGAAGAAGGCGGCTTGGGGGATATCTTCGGCAGCTTCTTTGACCGCGGCCGTGGTACTGGCCGCGCAGCTCGGCCGACGCGAGGGGCCGACGTCGAAACGGAAATCACGCTCGACTTCCGCGAGGCGGCCAAGGGGACGACGATCCCGGTAGAACTCAGCGGGAACGCGCCGTGCACCACCTGCCACGGCTCGGGCTCGCGCTCCGGTAAGCCTTCGACCTGCTCGAAGTGCTCGGGCACGGGGTTCGTCTCCGAGCAGCGCGGGGCTTTCGGGATGTCGCAGCCGTGCGACGAGTGCGGCGCGACCGGCAAGAAGGTCACCGACCCCTGCTCGGCCTGTAAAGGCACGGGCACCCAATACCGGAAGCGTTCGATTACCGTGCGCATCCCGGCCGGCGTCATCGACGGCCAGAAGGTTCGGCTTGCCGGCCAGGGCGAGGCGGGGCCGAACGGCACCCCGTCGGGAGACCTGTTCGTCTCCGTGACGGTCCGCCCGGATAAGGTCTTCACCCGCTCCGGCGACGACCTCGAAGTCACCGTCCCGGTGAGCTTCGCCGAGCTCGCCTTGGGCGATACCATCACCGTGCCGACGCTCGATAGTCCCGTCAAGGTCCGCGTGCCCGCCGGCACCCCGGACGGACGCACCCTGCGTGTGCGCGGGCGCGGCATCCCCAAGCGCGGCGGCAAGGCCGGCGACCTGCTGGTCACGGTGCGGGTCACCGTGCCCTCGTCGCTTGACGACGCCGCCAAATCCGCACTCCGCACCTACGCCCAAGCCGAACGCGACAGCGGCTTCGACCCACGCGCCGGCTGGGCAGGACGCTCGTAGGGGAGGTGTCAGGTAATGAGCAGTGAAGATGATGCCTCAGGTGAGGTCTACGTCATCTCCGTGGCGGCGGATCTGACCGGTATGCACGCCCAGACGCTGCGCACCTACGACCGCATCGGCCTCGTCGTTCCGCAGCGCACCTCGGGCGGCGGGCGCCGGTATACGCGCCGGGACCTGGACCTTTTGCGCGAGATCCAGCGCCTCAGCCAGGACGACGGCGTGAACCTCGCCGGCATCAAAGAGATCATCCGCCTCAACGAGGAGAACGCGAAGCTGCGCGACGAGCTCGACCGCACCCGCGCGGAGCTCGCCGAGGCGAAAGACAAGCCGGCAAATGCCGGGCGTGAGCTGGTGCATGTGCCCCGCTCGACCGCTGTGGTGATGTGGGACCGCCGCCGGCGACGCAGGCCCGAAATGTGACCCTTGACACTGTATGTTGGAGGGCACATTATGGGGGAAGATCGTCTCCGAGTGAAAGGTCCCCCTATGACTGTCTACGCCCGCCCCGGCACCGACGGTGCCCTGATGAACTACGCCGACAGCTACGACAACTACATCGGCGGTGAGTGGGTCCCGCCGGTCGACGGCGAGTACATGGACAACATCACCCCGGTCACCGGTGAGGTGATGTGCCGAGTAGCCCGCTCCAACGAGAAGGACATCAACCTCGCAATCGACGCCGCCGAGAAGGCCGCCGACCAGTGGGGCAAGACCCCGCCGGCCGAGCGCGCCCTGCTGCTGCACCGCATCGCCGACCGCATGGAGGGGCACCTCGAGTCCATCGCGGTCGCCGAGACCTGGGAAAACGGCAAGGCGATCCGCGAAACCCTGGCCGCCGACATCCCGCTGGCCGTCGATCACTTCCGCTACTTCGCCGGCGCCATCCGCGCCCAGGAGGGCGGCATCTCCCAGATCGACAACGACACCGTGGCCTACCACTTCCACGAGCCGCTCGGGGTCGTGGGCCAGATCATCCCGTGGAACTTCCCCATCCTCATGGCTGTCTGGAAGATCGCCCCGGCGCTGGCCGCCGGCAACTGCATCGTGCTCAAGCCGGCGGAGCAGACCCCGGCATCGCTGTTGTACGTCATCGGCCTGATCGAGGACCTCCTGCCCGCCGGCGTGCTCAACATCGTCAACGGCCTCGGCGACGAGGCCGGCGCGGCGCTCTCGGGCTCGGATCGCATCTCGAAGATCGCGTTTACGGGCTCCACGGCCGTCGGCAAGATCATCAACAAGGCCGCCGCCGACAAGATCATCCCCGTCACCCTGGAGCTCGGCGGCAAGTCGCCGTCGATCTTCTTCCCGGACGTCATGGACGCCGACGACGACTTCCGCGCCAAGGCCATCGAGGGATTCACCATGTTCGCCCTCAACCAGGGCGAGGTCTGCACCTGCCCGTCGCGCGCCCTGATCCACGAGTCCATCGCCGATGAATTCCTGGAGCTCGCCATCGAGCGGGTGCGCCAGATCAAGACCGGTGACCCGCTCGACACCGAGACCATGATGGGCGCGCAGGCCTCCCAGGAGCAGATGGACAAGATCACCGAGTACCTCTCCATCGGCCCCAACGAAGGCGCGGAGACCCTCACCGGCGGCAAGATCAACGCGATCGAGGGCCTGGACAACGGCTTCTACATCGAGCCCACCGTCTTCAAGGGCACCAACGACATGCGCATCTTCCAGGAGGAGATCTTCGGCCCGGTGCTCTCGGTGGCGACGTTCAAGGATTATGACGAAGCCATCCGCATCGCCAACGACACCAACTACGGCCTCGGCGCCGGCGTGTGGTCGCGGGAGGCGAACACCTGCTACCGCGCCGGCCGCGACATCCAGGCCGGCCGCGTGTGGGTGAACCAGTACCACAACTACCCGGCGCACGCGGCGTTCGGCGGCTTCAAGGAATCCGGTATCGGGCGGGAGAACCACCTGATGATGCTGGCTCACTACCAGCAGACCAAGAACCTCTTGATCAGCTACGACCAGAAGCCGACCGGCTTGTTCTAAGCGCCTCTTCGACGGCCGCATAGAAACCCTCGTCTTCGAAGTAGCTGCCGTGATCGCCCGTGACCCCCGGGTCGTGGACCTGCGCACCGAAACTCGGGTGCGTGGGATCCGTCCCGTGGGGTCCTTCGGCGTGGTTGGGGCCGTTGATTAAGGTGATCGGATCGCCCGGGGAGGTCATCACGTGCACGCAGGGATGATCACCGTAGAGCTTCAGCTCGCCGGCGTGGGCCGCGCCCGAGCCTGGGGAGCCGAGCAAGAGGAGATCGTCGGAGTGCAGGCCTTGGTGAAGCGCGGCCTCCGAGGCGATCGCCGCGCCGTAGCTAAAACCCACGGTCACCCGGCGCTGCTCAGGCGCCCGGCGGTGCAGCTCTGCGTGGAGCTCCGAGAGCTGCTTTCCGGCGCGCGTGGCGGGCTCGCGCTGCAGGCCGTTGATCAGGTTCGACGGGGTGTGCCGGCCCAGCCACACGATGCCTCCTGCCGAATCCCCGCCGACCGCCCGGGCTAGCTGGCTGGTGCGCTCGATATGCGTCGACCAGCTCTGCGGATCCGCCGAGCCCACCCCCGGCACATAGGTGGTCACAGTCTCCACGTCCTCCAAGGAGACCGGATCTCCCGCCTGCGGGTCGGCGGGGAGGAAGGCGACGAGCCCATCTTCCGGGTGCTCCAGGATGAGCAGGCCCGGGTGCTTATCGACGAGCCCGCGCACCCAATCATCCGCAAACATGAGGTGAAACTCGTGGAGCTGGCGCGAATCCAGATCCTTAAGATGCGACATCCGCATCACCGGCTCCGGGGACTCCGGGGTGCACAACGAGGTGATCTGCTGCGCGCATGCCACATCGAGTGCCGTGCCGAGCCCGCGCAGTAACTGCAGCGTATCGCGGGCGAAAGGGAGATACCCCACCAGCGGGGCCACGCGTGCGATGGCGGAATCGAGCAGCTCGGCCAGCTCCCCGGAGGCCTCGAGCACGCGCGCGATCGCCTCCATGCGCTGCCACTGCACGACCAGGGGCTCTCGCAACACATGGATCTTGCCGCGCAGCGCCTCGAAAGAGGCGGCGTCGGCGCGCTCGCCGAGCGCGGCGGCTTCCTCGACGGTGATCTCCTGCTCGTCGACGAGTTCGGCGGCGCGCCTGTGGAGGTCAGCGGCCGCGCGGTAGATGAGCAGCGGATTCATCGGCTGCCCCGGAAGCGGTGGGCGAGGTGGCGGTCGCCGTCGAGAAGCGAACGAAACAGCCACGCTGCCTGTTCCCAGTAGTCGGCGGCGGCACTGGCGTGGGCGTCGGTGGTGGCCGCCATGATCGCGGCGGCGTGGGTCAGGGCGGCGTCGGTGTGCGGGGCGCCGGCGCGCAGGTGCAGCGGCGGCAGGTTTCGGGGGCGGTGGCGGGCGTTGGTGATGACCTCTTCGGCGGAGAGGTCCATGCGTAAGTTCTCCATGGCTGGGATGGTGCCGAAAAACGCCCGGGCGTGCGTTCGGGTGCTCGTCAACCTGTGGACTACCCGGAGTTATCCACATATTGTGGCACCATGAAGATCGCAGCCGTGCAAATCTCCAGTGGACCTGATATAGAAGACAACCTTGCCCGCGCCGTCGATGCCATCGAACGCGCCGCTGACCAGGGCGCCCGCCTGATCGTGCTGCCGGAGGCGACGAGCCAGTCCTTCGATTCCGGGCGCCTGGATAAGCAGGCCCAACAGCTTGACGGCCCTTTCGCCCGCGGGCTCGCGCAGGTTGCTGAAGAGCGCGACGTGGTGGTCGTCGCCGGCATGTTCTGCCCGGCCGATTCTGTGGAGAAAGGCGACAAGACGATCAACCGCGTGTACAACACCGCGCTGATCACCGGCGGCGGCTACCACCAGGGCTATGACAAGATCCACACCTACGACGCCTTCAACTACCGCGAGTCCGACACCGTGCGCCCCGGCGATGAGCTCGTGACCGTTGAGGTCGACGGGATCACGGTGGGCATCGCCATCTGCTACGACATCCGTTTCCCCGAGATGTTCAAGGAGCTCGGCGAGCAGGGCGCCGAGGTGATCGTCGTGCCCACCAGCTGGGCCGATGGCCCGAAGAAGCTGCCCGCCTGGCGCACCCTCGCCGTGGCGCGCGCGTTGGATTATGTCGGCTACATCGTGGCGGCCGGCCAGGCCCGCCCGGGTGGCGACGAGGAAGCCGGCAACCCCTCCGGGCCCACCGGCATCGGTTATTCGGTGATCGTCGATCCCACCGGTGAGCGCCTCGCCGAGGCCGGCTACACCCCGGAGATCATCTACGCCGACGTCGACTCCGAGACCGTTGCGAAGGCCCGCAAGGCTCTGCCGCTTATCGACGGTGGTGCGCACTAACCCCCGGCCACGAATTGGCGGCGTCGAAATCGAGGGTGTGGATGGCGGCGGGGTTGACGCCGTAGTCGGTCAGCGCGGCGTGCGCGTCGCCGACCTCGTCGACCGGCCCGGTAAGTAGCACCTGCGTGCCGCTGCGGTGCTGCGCAAGTGACGAGGCCAACGCCACCGGCGATTCTTTAAGCGCCCCGATCTCGCTTGCTTCTCGACGCCGCCCGCCCGGCGCCGGCAACCAGAAAGGATCGATTGCCTCGGCGACGGTGACATGCACGGTGAGCCAGTCGGCATGCTCGGCGAGGCTGCGCAGGCGCTCGAGGTCGTAGTGATCGCCCGGATAGCACGCATGCACCAGTAGGTGGGTGGTGGGGCGGGCGGGGGCGTCGAGAAGCGAGAACACCAGCGCCTCGGCGGCCGCCAGGCCCGTCTCGAAGGCGAGGATCACCAGCTCATGCTCGGTATCCGGCCGATACGTGCGGCCGTGCGCGGCGCCGACGGTCCAGAAATCGCCCACCTTCGCGCGCGCCAGCAGCCCAGTGGCGGTGCCCTTCTCAGTTGCGCGGACATGGAACTCCAGAAAACCTCCCGGGTTCTGCGGCGCGGCCGGGGTGAGCGCGCGCCAGAGCCCCGGGGTGTAGGAGGCGGTGACCATGAGTGCCTGGCCCGGCGCGAAGCTCGGGCCCGGGGCGGCCTCCAGGCGCACGACGGACGTGCGACTCGTGGCCCGGTTGACCTCCCGGACCCGCGCCATCTGGGCGGGCGGCTCGCCGGCGAGGTCGGCGGCCTCGGCAGCCTCGGCCATGGAGGCGCAGTAGGCGGCGAAGGCGCGGGCGGCGGCCTGGATAAGGTGCTTTACGACGGGCCGATGCGTCCGCCGGTTGAGCTCACCTAAAGCAGCGGTGCACATCTCGGCGAACGGGGCGTAGATGGTGCTCGGAAACCCGTGGCGGCGATGCGCGATCCCCAGCTCGCGCATCCGGTCGCGGACCTCGTCGGGGATGTGGATGTCGCCGTCTGCGTCGGTGCTGGTCCGCTCGAGCGCCCACGCGAGGGCGGGGGCGAGCTCGCGGTGGGCGGCGGCCTGCTGCAGCGGGAAGAGGTGTCGGGCCTGGAGCTCGGCGACGAACAGCTGCTCGTGAACGAGGTCGCGGAACTCCTCTGACCTGCGGCGCAGCAGCTTTCCGACGGTCTCCAGCGTGGTGGAACTCATAGCTTCCACACTAGCTTTCGTAGCCGGTGACCTTGCCCTCGGTGTTCGGTTGCCAGCCCAGTGCTGGGGCGACGTGTTCGGCGAAGTTCTGCAGGATGGAGACGTTGACGTCGACGCCCATCTGGTTCGGGATGGTTAAAAGGAGAGTGTCGGCGGCGGCGATGGCGGGATCGGCGCGCAGCTGTTCGATGAGCACGTCGGGCTCAGCGGCGTAGGAGCGCCCGAACGTGACGTTGCGGCCCTCGCCGAGCGAGCCGATCTGGTCCTCGTTCGTGGCGGTGGGGCCGAAGAGCTGACGGTCACGCTCGGTGACGATCGGGAAGATGGAACGCGACACCGAGACCCGAGGGGTCCAGTCGTGGCCCGCGTCTTTCCAGGCGGCGCGGTAGGCGGCGATCTGCTCGGCTTGGACTTCGCCGAGGCTGCGGCCGTCGGCCTCCGAGACGAGCGTGGAGCTCATGAGGTTGACGCCATCGCGGGCCGCCTGCTGGGCGGAGGCGTTGGTGCCCGAGCCCCAGAAGATGTTCTTGCGCAGCTTCGGCGAGTGCGGGAACACCGGCAGGGGAGTGCCCGAGCGATACATACGCGGGTACTGCTTCTCGGCGGGCGCGGCCTTGGCGACGCCGTAACCATCGATAGCGGCCAGGAAAGCCTCGAACTTCTTGCGCGCCATATCCGAGGCATTGTCTTCAGAACCGGAGTAGCCGAAGGCCTCCCAACCCTTGTCGGCCGGCTCCGGCGATCCCCGGGAGACGCCGAGGGCGACCCGGCCGTCGGCAAGCAAGTCGAGGGCGGCGGCCTCCTCGGCGAGGTATAGCGGGTTTTCGTAGCGTAAATCGATGACGCCGGTGCCGACCTCAATGTTTCTCGTGGAACCGGCGATCGCGCCGAGTAGCGGCATGGGGGCGGAGGCCTGCGGGGCGAAGTGGTGGACGCGGAAGCTGGCGTTGTTGACGCCGATCTCGTCGGCGGCCTGCGCGATGGCGAGGGCATCGTGGAGGGTCTGGCGGGCGTCGGGGCCCTGCTGGCCGCCGATGGCGTGGTGGCCGAAGCTTAAGAATCCGAAGGCCTTCATGGGTGTCTCCTTAAGTTGTTGTCTGTTCCTGCCACCGAGGGTAGTTGATACGTCAATAAAATGGAAGGTGGGGATTACCCTAGGTTTTCCTGAGGATTAGCTTTAAGATGAAAGCAACCATGATCGGCCTCGTGTGGTGCGCAACGTCATTTTGTTGGCGCCTCCGGGCCGATTGCCATGAGAAGTGAAAGGACGGACCGGGCGTATGGAGTTCACTCCCAACGATCTGCTCGTCGACGTCGGCTGGATTTCTTTCCTGCTGGTCGTCGGTAATATTTTGCGAAACCGCATCGCGCTGCTGCAGAAGCTACTGCTGCCCGCGCCGATCACCGCCGGTCTGCTCGGTCTGCTCTTGGGCCCAGAGGTCTTAGGGCTCATTCCGTTTTCCGATCAAGTCGGCAACTACACCGGCATCCTCATCGCCTTCGTGTTCGCCTCGATCGCGTACTCGATGGAGCTGTCCGGCTCCGTCTCGCACGGCGCGCGGAACATGTGGAGCTACTCCACCATCATGTTCATGGGCCAGTGGGGCCTGTTCATCCTGCTCGGCGTCTACTTTTTTGCGCCCGTGTTCAACACCGAGAACTGGTTCGGCATGATGCTGCCGGTTGGCTTCGTCGGTGGATTCGGTTCGGCCGCCGCCGTCGGCTCCGCCCTCGAGGACGCGGGCGCGGAAGCAGCGCAGTCGCTGGGCTTCACTTCGGCGACGATCGGCACGCTCGTGGCGATCATCGGTGGCGTCATCGTCGCTAACTGGGGCATTCGCGCCGGCAAGTCCACCGAGCTCTCCGGCGATCTGCCGAAGGAGCTGCGCACCGGCTTCATCGCGGACGCTAAGGAGCGCCCGTCGATCGGCAAGGCCACCACCAACCCTTCCGCGATCGAGCCGATCGCCCTGCATGTCGGCTTCGTGACCTTCACCGTGCTGCTCGCCTACACGATCAACAACGGCGTCAGCGCCATCTGGCCCTCGGTGAGCATCCCGCTGTTCGCGATGTCCTTCCTCGTCGGCCTGCTCGGCCGCTTCGCACTGGGCCTGTTCAACCGCCCGGATTACCTCGACCGGGACACCGTCTCGTCGATCTCCGGTGCGGCGACCGACTACTTGATCGCCTTCGGTGTGGCCTCGATCGTGCCGGCGGCGATCGTCGACTATTGGGTCGCCCTCGTGGTCATGTTCGTCCTGGGCACCGCCTACTGTGTGTTCTTCCTGCTCGTGGTCTCGCCGAAGTTCTTCGGTACCTACTGGCTCGAGCGCGGTCTGTTCGGCTGGGGCTGGGCCACAGCAGCCGTGGCGACCGGTATCGCGCTGCTCAAGATGGTCGACCCCAAGCTGCGCTCCGGCACGCTCAACGAATACGGCGTGGCCTACGTCGGCTTCGCCCCGTTCGAGCTCGGCATGACGATCATCGCGCCGATCGCCGTCCTCGCCGGATTCACCGCGGGCTTCGGCTGGATCTCGCTGGCTGTGGCCATCGGTATCCTCATCACCGTCTTGGCGCTGAAGTGGGTGCCCGAAAAGGGCGACGGACCCGGCGGCGAGAGACTGCGGAAACTGCAGGAGTCCGCGCGCAAGCACGGCGAGGGGTAGCTCTACGCGGGGGTTGGTTTGGGGTGTGGGTAGGCGGGTAAGCGGGTAAGCAGGTGTCCCATCAGTCACGCCTTTCCCAGTAGTCTCGCCTGGGGCTCATGAACGTTGCTTCGGGTGTCCATGTGCTCGCTTGGTCGAAAGCAGGAACCCCTAAAGGAGTGGTGGTTTCGACCGCGTGAGGCTCCTTTCTATAGGGGTGAATTCGACCAGCGTTAGCGCAACACGAGCGTTTGTCCACCCGCACCGTCCACGCCGCCGATGAGAGGCAACACCAGCCCCGCCCGTAACCAGGCAACGCGACCAACGCAAGCAAACGCACTAGCAACCCACCCGCGCCCCAACGCAACCTCCACCTTGACACCCGACCGCTGAGTACTAGGATATTGCTGGTCAATCTGACCGGGCCGCCACCAAGGCGGCCCCTGATTGTTTTGTGGGGATACCAGCGGTGACCTGCGGCATAAGAGTCACCGTGACGAGCGAGCGAAGGTAGGGATGCGTTATGTCGACGGCTTCGAGCTCCCACGCAGCGGGTGCGGGCGACAAGGGCATGACCCCGGAGACCGTCCTGGTGCTGGTGTCTTTGCTGTTCACCGCGTTCGTGATGATGGTCAACGAGACCACGCTCGCGGTGGCTCTGCCGACGATCATGGAGGATTTCCATGTCACCGCCGCGACCGCGCAGTGGCTTTTGACCGGCGTGATGCTCACGATGGCGATCATCTTGCCCACCACCGGCTGGATGCTCGATCGTTTCACCACCCGGCAGGTGTATCTGGCAGCGATTTCCTTCTTCCTGCTGGGCACGGTGGTCGCGGCGCTGTCGCCGAGCTTCGCGGTCATGCTCACCGGCCGTGTGTTGCAGGCGGTGGGTACGGCGATCATCATGCCGCTGCTCATGACGGTGGTGATGACCGTCGTCCCGCCGACGCGCCGCGGCATGGTCATGGGCATCGTGAGTGTGGTCATGGCGGTCGGCCCTGCCCTCGGCCCCACCATCGCGGGCGCGATCCTCGCCGTCGGTGACTGGCACCTGATCTTCTGGTCGCTCACGCCGTTCGTGGCGGCGGCCGGGGTGATCGGCATGTGGAAGCTGCGCAACGTCGGCGAGTACGGCGAGACCCCGCTGGATATTCCGTCGGTGCTGCTCGCCGCGGTGGCTTTCGGCGGCCTCGTCTATGGGCTCAGCTCGATCGGTGTGATCGCCGCCGGTGCCGAGGGCGCCGGTATCGCCTTGGTCCTCGCCGTCGCGGGCATCATCGCGCTCGTCCTCTTCGTGCTGCGCCAGCTGCGCCTGACCAAGACCGGCCGGGAACTGCTCAACCTCGCTCCGCTGAAGGAGTGGAACTTCACCGTCGGGCTGGTCGGGCTGTTGATGCTGCATATCGCGCTGCTCGGGACGGTGGCGACGCTGCCGCTGTACCTCCAGGGCGCGCTGATGACCACGGCGCTCGTCGCCGGCTTGGCCACCCTGCCGGGCGGCATCGTGGAGTCCATCCTCTCTCCGATCAGCGGGTGGCTCTTCGACAAGGTTGGCCCGCGCCCGCTCGCGGTTCCGGGCGGCATCTTCTTGGCCGTTGGCCTGTTCCTCATGGCCACCGAGGATCACGAGACCTCGGTCTGGCTGATCGTCGTCCACTTCATCGTGGTCTCCATTGGCTTGGCGTTCCTCTTCACCCCGCTGATGACCACGGCGCTCGGATCGCTGCCGCAGGAGATCTACTCGCACGGCTCCGCGATCTTCAGCGCCCTGGTGCAGCTCGCAGCGGCCTCGGGCACGGCGCTGATGGTGGCGATCTTCTCCTATGTCTCGGTGACCGGCGGCGAAACTCCGGAAGCTATTGCCGACGGCGCCAACTCCGCCTTCCTGCTCGCCGGCTTCGTTTCGCTCGTCGTGATCCTGGCGGCCCTGCTATTCCGCCCGATCCCCCGGGAGAAGGCCAAAGTCGAGCCGGTAGAGTGACCGAGATCTCCGCCTGTTGTTAAAATCACATCCGTGAGTGACGGAGATCAGACGAAGATACACGTGCCCGACGATGCCTACCGCCACTGGTGGCGCGTCGGCTTCGCTATGTTCGCCGTCGGCTTCGGGGCTAACCATTTCATCCCGTTGCTGCAGGTTTATCGCGAGGGCATGGCCAGCTCCGAGGCGTCGCTGACCGCTATGGTCGGCGTCTATGCCGCCGGCCTGATACCCGCGCTTTTGTACTTCGGGCGCCTGTCCGACCAGATCGGCCGCAAGTCGGTGTTGATGCCGGGGTTGTGGGTGGCGCTCGTCGGCACCCTTATTCTTGCGCTCGGCGCGTTCAGCCAGGAATGGCCGCTGTATCTCGGGCGCATCATCATCGGCGTCTCCGTGGGCATGGGCATGGCCTGCGGCGCGGCGTGGATCAAACAGCTATCGACGGACGACCCCGTCGCCGGCCCACGTCGCGCCACCGTCGCGGTCTCCGCCGGTTTCGGCCTCGGCCCGCTCATCTCCGGGGTGATCGCCGAGTTCGCCCCGGCGCCCGACTTCCTGCCGTACGTCATCCACGCCGCGGTGACCCTCTGCGCACTCTGGTGGCTGCGCGCGGCGCCGGAGACGCAGGAGGGGCGGGGCGTCGGCAAGCGAAAGATCGTGCCACCTGTGGTGTTTACCGCCGCCTACCTGCTCGCGATCGTCGCGTGGGCGCCGTGGACCTTCGGCGCCCCGACCACCGCATTTGTCACCAACCCCAGCCAGATCGGCATCGATTCCGCCTTCCCGACCCTCGTGCAGGGACTCCTGGCCTTCCTCACGATGTTCTCGTCGCTGTTCATTCAGCCGGTCGTCGCGAAGCTGTTGGCGAACGGGCCCCGGTGGTTGGCGTTGGCGGCCTTAGGCTTGACGACGACCGCCGCCGGCCTCGGTGTCGCCGTCGCCGCGGCGCTGACAGGTTCGGTGTGGCTGATGCTGATCACGGCGCCGGTGCTCGGCACGGCGTATGGCATCTTCATGGTCGCCGGCCTCGCCGAGACTGAGCGTTTCGCCGATGACGGCGAGCTCGGCGCCCTGGTGGGGATCTTCTACTCGTTGACCTACCTGGGCTTCTTCGTGCCCTTCCTGATCTCCATGCTGGTCACGGGCGCGGAGAATGTCTTCGGCATGGACCCGACGCAGGCGTATGTGGGCGTGCTCGCGGTCGGGGTGGTGGTGTGCCTCGCCTCCATCTGGCCGGTGTCCAAGGCTGCGGGCTACGGTGGGCGGTCGTAGAAAAGTTTTTTGACTTGAGTGGAACAGACTCAACTTTCTGAGCGTTGTACTCAGTGACAGACAAACTTTTAGCAGAAAGGACGCTCACCTATGAGCTCGTTCAACCCCACCACGAAGACTCAGGAGGCCCTGCAGCAAGCACTGCAGCAGGCCGCGCAGAACGGCAACCCGGATATTCGTCCGGCGCACCTGCTCGCCGCGATTTTAGACCAGCCGGAGGGCATCGCCGCGCCGGTGCTCAAGGCCACGGGCGTGGACCCGGAGACCGTGCTCAAGGAGGCGCGTGAACTCGTCGAGGGCTACCCCAAGGCCAGCGGCCAGAACATGGCCAACCCGAACTTCAACCGCGACGCGCTCAACGTGCTTAACGGAGCACAGGAGCTCGCCGGGGAGCTCGGCGATGATTATGTCTCCACAGAGGTGCTGCTCGCGGCGATCGCGAAGGGCAAGTCGGATGCCGCCGAACTCTTAGTAAAGCGCGGCGCGACCTATGACGCGATTAAGGGTGCTTTCCAGTCCGTGCGGGGCTCGCAGAAGGTGACCTCGCAGGATCCGGAAGGCCAGTTCCAGGCGCTGGAGAAGTACGCCACCGACTTAACCGCCCGCGCCCGAGAGGGCAAGATCGACCCGGTCATCGGCCGTGATGCGGAGATCCGCCGCGTCGTCCAGGTACTCAGCCGCCGCACCAAGAACAACCCGGTGCTTATCGGTGAGCCGGGCGTCGGTAAGACGTCGATCGTCGAGGGACTCGCCCGCCGCATCGTCGGCGGTGATGTGCCGGAGTCGCTGAAGGGCAAGACCCTGCTGTCGCTGGATCTCGGCGCGCTGGTTGCGGGTGCGAAGTACCGCGGCGAGTTCGAGGAGCGGCTGAAGGCCGTGCTCGATGAGATCAAGTCCTCCGAGGGCGAGATCATCACGTTTATTGATGAGCTGCACACCATCGTCGGCGCCGGTGCTTCCGGCGAGGGCGCGATGGATGCCGGCAACATGATTAAGCCGATGCTCGCCCGCGGCGAGCTGCGCTTGGTCGGTGCGACCACGCTCGATGAGTACCGCAAGTACATCGAGAAGGATGCCGCGCTCGAGCGCCGCTTCCAGCAGGTCTACGTCGGCGAGCCCTCGGTGGAAGACACCATCGGCATCCTGCGTGGCCTGCGTGAGCGCTACGAGGTGCACCACGGCGTGCGCATCCAGGACTCCGCGCTGGTGTCGGCGGCCGAGCTGTCGAACCGCTACATCACCAACCGCTTCCTGCCGGACAAGGCCATCGACCTAGTCGATGAGGCCGGCTCGCGGCTGCGGATGGAGATCGACTCCTCGCCGCAGGAGATCGATGAGCTCGAGCGCATCGTGCGCCGTCTCGAGATCGAGGAGATCGCCCTCGAGAAGGAGACGGACGAGGCCTCGAAGGAGCGCCTCGAGCAGCTGCGTGCCGATCTCGCCGACGAGCGCGAGAAGCTCGGCGAGCTCAAGGCCCGCTGGGCGAACGAGAAGGCCGCCATCGACCGTGTCCAGCAGGCCAAGGAGGAGCTCGAGCAGCTGCGCAACGCCTCCGAGATCGCGGAGCGCGACGGTGACTTCGCCAAGGTCTCCGAGCTGCGCTACGGCCGCATCCCGGAACTGGAGAAGGAAGTCGCCCAGGCCGAGGCGGACGCCGAGCAGCGCGGCGCATCCACCATGCTCACCGAGGAGGTCACCCCGGATGTCATCGCCGAGGTCGTCAGCGCCTGGACGGGTATTCCGGCCGGCAAGATGATGCAGGGCGAGACCGAGAAGCTCCTGCACATGGAAGAGGTGCTCGGCGAGCGCGTCGTCGGCCAGAAGGAGGCCGTCACCGCGGTCTCCGATGCGGTGCGCCGCTCGCGGGCCGGCATCGCCGATCCCAACCGCCCGACCGGCTCCTTCCTGTTTTTGGGCCCGACGGGTGTCGGCAAGACCGAGCTGGCGAAGGCCCTCGCCGAATTCCTCTTCGACGACGAGCGCGCCATGGTGCGCATCGACATGTCCGAATACGGCGAGAAGCACTCCGTCTCCCGCCTGGTCGGTGCCCCTCCGGGATACGTGGGCCACGACTCCGGCGGCCAGCTCACTGAGGCCGTGCGCCGGCGCCCGTACACGCTCGTGCTTTTCGACGAGGTGGAAAAGGCCCACTCCGACGTCTTCGACATCTTGCTGCAGGTGCTTGACGACGGACGCCTCACCGACGGCCAAGGCCGCACCGTCGACTTCCGCAACACGGTGATCATCCTGACGTCGAACCTCGGCGCGGGTGGCACCCGGGAGCAGATGATGGATGCGGTCAAGGCGACGTTCAAGCCCGAGTTCATCAATCGTCTCGACGACGTGGTGGTCTTCGATTCGCTCAGCCAGGAGCTGCTGCGCGGCATCGTGGACATCCAACTGCGCGGCCTGCGCGAGCGCCTGGAGGGCCGCCGCTTGAACCTCGAGGTCACCGACGCAGCCCGCACCTGGCTCGCCGAGCGCGGCTACGACCCGGCCTACGGTGCCCGCCCGCTGCGCCGGCTGATCCAGCAGGCGATCGGCGACCGCCTGGCGAAGCTCCTGCTCGCCGGCGAGATCCGCGACGGCGACACCGTCCACGTGGATACCGCGGACGACGGCGAGTCGCTGGAGATCACCGGCCAGGAGGCCTAAGGCGCTTTTAAGCCTTAAGCCAGCTCCTCGATGAGGCGGCGGTAGTTAACCACCGCCTCGTCGAGAGAGCTAATCAGCATGCGCTCGTCGACGGTGTGCATCTGATCGTCCTCACCCGGGCCCCACACCACGATCGGTGCCCCGCCGACGACCTCCTGCAGCATCGCGCCGTCGGTGAAGTAGGGGACCGGGCCGATGTCGGTGTGCTCCTCGAGTGCCGCCGGCACGGGCCGGGCGACGAGCTCCGGGCAGTCGAGGACCTGCTCGACCATCACCGACTCGTGGAGCCCACCCAGCCACTCTTTGAGATGCGCCCCGCCGGCGACGGTGCGGCAATCCAGGGTAAGCCTAGCCTGGGCAGGCACCATGTTCGGCGCCGACCCACCGTCGATAAGCCCCGCGTTGAGGGTGTCTTCGCCCAGGTAGGCATCACTTTTGATGGGTGCTTCGTCCAGACGGTTAATCACCGCCTCGCTGAGCAGGCGGATGGCGTTGACACCTTCCTGCGGCCGCGACCCGTGTGCCGAGCGCCCGTGCGCGGTGACCTCGAACCAGTCCGCGCCTCGGTGGCCGCGGGAGTACCTGTTGCGGGTTGCCTCCGGGATCACCACCAGCTGCGGGGCGAGCTCGATGCCCGAGGCGGCGAACTCCGCCGCGCCGAGGCCGCCGACTTCTTCCTCTGAGGTCATGAGCAACCCGGCGCCGCGGCCGGTTTCCGCCGCATGGACGAAGGCAGCCGCGGCCGCGGCCAGCCCGCCTTTCATATCGACGCTGCCGCGGCCGTGGATATACGGTTGTGCGCCCTCTACCAGCTCGCCCGAAAAGGGCGGCAAGGACCAGTCGGCCACCGCGCCGGTGGGAACGGTATCCGTGTGGCAGGCGAAGAGGACTTTCGTATCCCCGCCGGTGGTTATTAGAGTCCAGGGCAGACCGTCACTAGGGCTGCGGCGCACCGAGATCTCGGCTTCTGGTGCGTGTGTGCGGAGGTGGTGGCGTAGCGTCGCCAAGCATTCTTCCTGCACCTTCCTTTGGCCGTCGAAGTTTCCCGAGACCGACGCGAGACGCACCAGCCTTTGGGTCAAGCCCACATGATCGAAACTCTTCATAACGTGCCAGCCTAGAACGCATACTGATATGAGCCCAGACAGAAGCCCAGAGCGCATCACTATCCGCACCCGAGCGCACGAGAGCGCCAGTGAGGAACTCGCCGCCCTGCCGGCCGGCGGGAATGCCTTCGTTGTCGATTCGATCCCTTTTCTCGATACCACTGTTGCCCTCGGCGACATCGTCGCCTGCGTGGAGGTGGAGGGGCGTTTGCACGTCGATAAGGTGTTGCTGCGCGGCGGGAACTCGACGCTGCGCATTCACGCCCCAGAAGTCGATGTGGTCTCCCCGCTGCTTAACCTGGGCTTGAGGGTGGAGCAGGGCCCGGCGGGGCTGGTGGCCGTCGCCCTCGGGCCTGACGCCCCGGCCCACGGCCTGGAGGAATGGTTGGGCGGGCTCGTCGACCAAGGCCTCATCCGGGTGGCGTATGGCTACCAGGCACAGGGCGGCCCAGCCCACTAGGCTGGTTGCCTATGGCCACCACGAATAAGACGGATACCTCCTGGGTCTGGACCATGCCGACCATGGGCACCCCGTGGTGCAACTGTGGTCGCGACCCGCTGACCAAGGAGCCGAAGCATAAGGTCACGCGCCAGCTGATCGCGAAGAACGTGCTCGAGGCTTTCGGCGACATCCCGGAGAGCTTCAGCAACCAGGACATCTCGCAGGTCGTGCTACACCTGTGGAAGAAACCCGAGATCACTCCGGTGATGGCGCAGGCGCTTCTGACCTCCGTGACCGCCGTGGCCGGTGGGGTGCGCGAAAGCTATGACCCGCAGACGGCGATGGCCGTGGTCAAGCATTTCTCCAACACGGTGAACCTGAACGAAGGGCCGTGACAATTGTCATGGGTGGAAGGTGACGAAGCAGTAGCCGCATAGCTGACAAAAGGATCTACCTGCGGCGGTGATGCGCCGGCACCATCAGGGACATGGCACCTGCACCGATTATCACCGTCCACGAACTCACGCACACCTACGGCCGCGGCGACAGCGCCTATACCGCGGTGAAAAACTCCAGCTTCACCGTTGCGCGCGGCGAAGTCTTCGGCCTTCTAGGCACCAACGGCGCCGGCAAGACCACCACCTTAGAAATCATGGAGGGCCTGCGCGCCCCGACCGGCGGCGAGGTGTCCATACTGGGGCTCGACCCGCTCACCGAGCGCGCCCGCCTGCGCCCTTATATGGGCATCATGCTGCAATCCGGCGGGCTGCCGGCGGAGCTTTCCGCCCGCCACACGCTCGCCATGTGGGCCGGCATCTGCGCCGCCCCGCGCGACATCGACGAGGTGCTTGCCGACGTCGAGCTCACCCACCGTGCCGACCTCAAGGTGGGCGCGATGTCGGGTGGCGAGCAACGCCGCCTCGATCTGGCCTGCGCACTCATCGGCGACCCGCTCGTGCTCTTCCTCGACGAGCCGACCACCGGGCTGGATCCGCAATCGCGCCGCAACGTCTGGGCGCTGCTGGAGCGCCTGAAGGAGCGTGGGGTGACGATGGTTTTGACCACGCACTATCTCGAAGAGGCAGAAAGGCTCTGCGATCGCGTCGCGATCATGCACGAAGGCGAGATCGTCGTCGCGGGCGTGACCGACGAAATCGCCGCGACCGCCTCGAGTGAGCTCTCCGCGCACCTGCCCGTCAACCATCCTCCGCTGCCCGCCTTCAATGGGGCGCACGTCTCGGTGGACGGGGTGCGGCTCGTCATCACCACCGATGACCTTCAGGCTCACGCCGCCCAGATGCTGCGCTGGGCGGAGGACAACGAGCTGGCCCTCGGCCAGTTCACGGCCACGCCGGCCAGCCTCGAATCAGTCTTCCTCGCTATCGCGGATCAGCGCTCTTAAACACCTCACCCACAAGGAGAACCCCATGTCCACCATGATTTCCGCGCCCACCCACGATCTACCGACACGCTCCGGTAGCGCAGCGCGGCGCATGAAAGCCCTGATCACTGCCGAAGTCCGGCAATTCTTCGCCAACCGCACCCTGCTTTTCTTGGCCGCGTTACCGATCGTGATGACGGTGGCGATGTATTACTTCGTCCGCCGTGAGGCAGAGCAGGTCATGGGTATTGAGATGACCTTCGGTAGCGTCTTGCTTCCCTTCGTCCTTTTGTTCGTGCAGTTCTACTCGGTGATCTCGGCGGCGACGACCCGCCGCGACGAAAAGGTCCTGAAAAGGCTACGCACCGGCGAGGCCCGCGACCACGAAATCCTAAGCGCCCTGGTGGTGCCGGGGATGGTGATGTCGGTAATCACCATTGCCGCCTATATCGCCATCGTGCTTTTCGACGGCGCCCCCGCCCCCACCAACCCCCTGGTCATAGGTGTTGCGGTTGTTCTCGGGCTAATCATATGTGCTGCCGCGGGGCTTATCACCGCCACGTACACCAAAACGCAGAGGCCGCCCAGATGACCTCGATGCCCGTGTTCATCATCGCCGTCCTGGCCCAACCCATGCTGCGTGGCATCCTGCCGGAGAACGTCTCCACCCTCATCGAGAAAACCCCGTTTGCCCTGGTCTATGACTTAGGCGACGGCGCGTGGCTGGGCCAGCTCACCGAGGCAGAGATGTGGTCCGGGCTGGGACAGCTTCTCGGCTGGGCGATTGCGCTGTGCATTGCGGCGTCGAGGTTCCGGTTCGAAACGGCCCGCTAGAGCCCGCGAGAATAAGTACAGTGCCGGTATGAACCTGTTGAGCCTGCGGCAGTGGCGAGAGCTGGGATCCGCCGAGCAATACGTGACGTATTCGCGTTATTCCTTGTTGCTCGCGACCGCCCCGGTGATGCTGGTGATGCCGGGCGTCGTCCTCTTCCGCGCCGGGCAGAACAGCATCTTGCTGGCAGTACTCGCGGTGTTAGTCGTCGCGGGCGTGACGACGTGGGCCATCAGCACCCGCCCAGAATTTAACGTGTGCCCGCAACCGCGGGCACATATGGCGAGTACTGCGGTGATAGCAACACAAGCCTGCGCCCTGGTAGCGCCGGCGGCGGCGATCGTGCTGCTCGATTTAGCGAGTCACACCCAGGCGATGCTGGCCGTGATCGTCGTGGCCGGGTGCCTCTCGGCGGCCGTGGTGCCGTGGCCTTTGACTATGCCCTGGTGGCTTGTCGCGTTGGTCTGCGGAATTACCGCGGGCTGGGCGGCAGAAATCGCCGGGGAGAGCAGGGTCATTGGCATCTACGTGGTGATGCTCGCCGCTGCGACCCCGGTGACTGCCTGGACCATCCGCCTGTTCCGGGAGGTCGAGCGCGCCCGCGCCACCGAAGCACAGCTGCAAGTCGCCGAAGAACGCCTCCGCTTCGCCCAGGAGCTCCACGACACGATGGGGCAACACCTCGCGGCGATCAGCCTCAAGGCAGAACTGGCCCGCGCCTTAGTCGCACGTGACGACGCCCGCGCCGACCACGAACTCGCCGAGCTCCAAAAGCTCGCCAAACTCTCAACCGCGGAGATGCACGACGTGGTCACCGGGTACCGCACCATCAACCTGGCCACCGAGGTCGCCGGCATGAAGTCCCTGCTTGCTGACGCCAACATCGCCCTCATCGTCCACGGCGATGTTTTCGAGGTCCCCGAAGAGCATTGGGAGCTCGCCGGCTGGTTCGTCCGGGAGGCGACGACGAACGTCGTCAAGCACTCCCAGGCCACGAGTGTTGAGCTGGAGTTGGCGGCCGGCGGCGTCGTAATCAGCAATGATGGCGTGGGCGGTTACACCGGGCCGCTGCGCGGGTTGGACGCTTTGCGACGCCGCGCCGCCGCCCACGGTGCTAGTGTCCAGATAGTGCGGGAAGGTGAGCACTTCACGGCCCGCCTGAGTCTGAAGGAGGCCGCGGCATGATCCGCATCGCGTTGTGCGAAGACGAAGCGCTGATCGCCAGCTCCTTGGCCACGTTGTTGTCCCTGGAAGACGACCTGGATATCGCCGTGGTGACCGGCTCGGGCGAGGAACTCATCGCCTGGTGGCGAAAGGCTCTGGCCACCGATAACCCGCGTGCCGACATCGTGGTCATGGACCTGCACCTCGGTGGCCTCGATGGTATTGCCACCACCGAGCAACTCCTCGAGCTCGACGAAGATGTGCAGGTGCTGGTGGTCACCAGCCATGCCCGACCCCGCGCCCTGAAACGTGCCCTGGCGGCCGGGGCGAAGGGCTTTTTGACGAAAACCTCCTCAGCCGAGGAGTTCGCCTCCGCCATTCGGACCGTGCACGCCGGCCGCCGCCACATCGACGCCGACCTGGCCGCGCAGGTCATTTCCGCCGGCGAATCCCCGCTCACCGAGCGCGAGGCGGAAGTCCTCGAAGCCGCGGGCACCGGCAGTTCGGTCGACGACATCGCCGCGAAAGTCCACCTCGCGCCGGGCACGACCCGCAACTACCTGTCGTCTGCGATGGGGAAGGTAGGAGCGGCGAATCGCTTCGAAGCCTTCCAGCGTGCCCGCGAACTCGGGTGGATTTAGGAAGATAGATGTTTTCTGGCTACGTGGAAGGCCGGGTTGGGGTGGCGTGGGCGGGCGAATTGCGATTTCACCTGCGTTAGGGGACGTGGCTTTTATGCCATGGCATAGTTTTTCGTTGCTCGCCCCGTTGCGGCGCGTGGTTACGGGGTTGGAATCGATGGGTCAAGTCCTGGGTAGTGGTGTATCTGTTTTCGAATCTGGGGTTAGTTTCATGGCGGTGGTTTAGGGGCCATCTCGGGGATAAGGGGTGAGGGTATTCACGCGGCGATCTGAAGCGTCCTGGGTTTAGTTCCTACCTCAGCTAAGGAAGGATTGAACTATGCCTAGAAAGTATTCCGTCGAGTTCAAGGAGAAGGCAGTCCATCAGAGTTACACCACCTTAAGGGGCATTACTCATCTAAGCTGGCACGGGCGGTATCTTCGTTTGCGGCCGTCTAGATCGCACGTAGCGCACTGGAGACGGGTTTTCGGTCCTGATAGGACACCCACCTATTCGCCGCCCGGATCAGGTGCACGATGCAGGTTTGTACCATCGAATGTGGCCAGGTTGCCTCCACAAGCTTCCGGTAGGCCTTTAAGACCATCACAGCAGACGATGAAGACATCCTGGACGCCACGGTTGGCCAGATCTGCGCACACAGATGCCCAAAAGGCGGCACCTTCATTATCAGCAATCCACAAGCCCAGGATGTGCTTGATACCGTCTATGTCGATGCCCACCGCCATGTAGCACGCCTTGTTGACTACACGGTGGCCATCGCGGATCTTCACGCGTAGCGCATCAAAAAAGATTACTGGGTAGAACTCGTCGAGTTGACGGTTCTGCCAGATCATCACCTCGTCTAAGACTGCATCGGTAATCGTGCTGATCGTATCCGGGCTCATATCCACCCCCAGGGTGGAGCCAAGATGGTGCTGAATATCACGCACTGTCATCCCACCGGCGTACAGCGAGATGATCATGTCATCGAGCTCTGTCAGCCGGCGTGAGCCCTTGGGCACCATCTGGGCAGTAAACGTGCCGGAACGATCCCTGGGCACGATCCCTTCCAACGCGCCGTGCCCAGAATTGACGGTCTTGGTCTACGACCCGTTGCGGTGGTTACTACCCTGTGTTGGTTCAACCTGGGCCTTCATCGTCCGGTCGGAATGACCGTAGCCCAAATGGGCATCCATTTCCGCCTGCAAAACCAGCGTTAATCGATGCCTGCAACAGGGCTTTGACCAGGTCGCTGGCGTTATCGGTGGACGTCGACAACTCGCCAATCAGCTTGGCGAGCTCAGGATTTTCCATCAGCTTCTCGCTGATCTCGTTGACCTTGTCCTGGTCATGGTTTTTCTTCGTTGTCACCGTTGTCATTATCGGTGAAACTCCTTCTGGATCAGAGCCTCACACACAAATTTCCTGACACCCTCTGGGAACCTGGGCCGAGAGGTTCTTCGCGAAGTGCGTTCGACATCGCTGCCAACTAGCCTGCGGCAGGCAGTCACCCACGGCTGCTTGAATACCAAGATGGGCATCACTAGTAACGAGGAATACCCCGGTCAGGCCACAGGCGATGAGGTCCCGAAAGAACCCGGTCCACGACGCGGTAGATTCCGCGGTGGCAACCTGCATGCCCAAAAGCTCTCGGTAGCCGTCAGCGTTGACACCTGTGGCCAGCAACACGCTGGTCTTTACGACACGTCCTCCTTCCCGCACCTTCATTGTCAGCGCGTCGCAGGAGACAAAGTGGTAGGGGCCTTGGTCAAGCCGGCGGGTGCGGAAGTCATCGACCATGTCATCGAGTTCTTTGGCCATCTGGCTGACCTGAGACTTCGACAAGTTGTTGATCCCAAGGGTGGCCACCAGGTCGTTCATCCTGCGAGTGGAGACTCCTTTCAGGTAACAGGTGGCGATGACTGTGGTCTCAGGGCACGCTCGGTGCGGCTGCGGCGCTCTAGCAGCCAGTCAGGGAAAAATGCGCCGGTGCGTAGCTTCGGGATTGCCACATCAATGCTGCCGACTCGGGTATCAAGTTGGCGATGACGGTAGCCATTACGTGTGTTGGTGCGCTCGGCTGACACGGTGGCATAATCAGCCCCGCAGACGGTGTCTGCTTGGGCGGAAAGAATCTGGTTGATGAAGTCAGTGAGCATTTGGCGCATCAAATCTGGGGACGCTTGAGTCAGTAGCTCTTCGAGATACGCGGTCGGATCGATATGATGAGGGTCAGCGGCCATCGCAGGGTACTTCCTTTCGAGGATAGGTAGAAGTTGATTCGAAAGGTACCCGCGATGGTCGCCTTCATGCACACCGGCACAAGACTTACCGCGGGCTACAGATACACCACGCTAACGGACGCAACCCGAACGAGAGGTCGTCCGCTACGTCACCCAGGGACTCACCAACGCCGAGATCGGGGAGCGCTTGTACTGTTCGCCCGCGACGGTGAAAGCACACCTCGCGAACATCTACGCCCAATTGCAGATCACGAACCGCGTCCGCCTGGCCGTCCTCGGGCACGAGGCTGGCTTCTCGGGTGCAGCGGAGGGACCGTGCATAGATTTTTGGGCCCGTTTCGGCCGGATCCGCCCCGATTTTTTAAGTAACTACCGACGTTAACTCTCTTTTCGGCCTCGAATCCGCCGGATCGTCGGTAGTTACTCAAATCTTGGGCCCGTTTCGGCAGGATTCACCCCGATTTTTTAAGTAACTACCGACGTTAACCCTGATTTCGGCACCGAAACCCCAAGATCGTCGGTAGTTACTCAAATCCAGACCCTGTTTCGGCCCCAAACCCAACAAACCCCACATCTGTGTTCCAAACGCAACCCACAACCGCACATCCACTCGCTAAGCACTGCGGGGCAAAGCGCTTTACCATCGGGGCTATGTCGACGTTCATTTCCGTTCCGGAAACCCGCGAAGCTGTTTATCGGGGCCGACCTTTGACCATCCTTGCTTCCATTTGGGAGAAGGATGGCGAAGGCGGCCACCACCGTTACCAGAGTGGTCATATCCCGACCGCCCATTTTTGCGACCCCGCCGCCGCCCTTACCGGTCTGCCCGGTTCGAAGGACGGCCGCAACCCGTTGCCCAAGCTCAGCGATGTCCAGCGTTCCCTGCGTTTCTGGGGCGTGCGCGCAGGCATACCCACCGTCACCTACGACCAGGGCCACGGCCTGTTCGCCGGCCGCGCGTGGTGGGTGTTGCGCTGGGCGGGGGTTCGTGATGTCCAGCTTCTCGACGGCGGCCTCCGCGCCTGGCACGACTCCGGCGCCCCGGTGGTCGGCGGACCCGGCAACATCGCCGTGCACTCTGACGTCACGGCCACCACGGGTAACATGCCCACCGCCACGATCGACGACGTCCGCTCCCATGAGGGCGTGCTTATCGACGTCCGCCAACCCAACCGTTTCGCCGGCCGCCGTGAGATCCTCGACCTCAAGGCCGGGCATATCCCGGGTGCGATCAACGTGCCCGTCGATGACCTGTTCACTAAGGATCGCCTGGTGAAGTCGCCAGAGGAGATCCGCGCGCGTTTCGCGCAGGCGGGTATTGAGGACACCTCCGACGTCATCATGTACTCCGGTTCCGGTAATCACTCCGCGTTGGCGATTGCAGCTTTGGAACACGCCGGTATGCGGATCCCGGCGCACTTCGTTGGCGGTTGGTCGCAGTGGTCGGCCGATTCGCGCAATCCGGTGGAGCGCGGCGACTAGAATCGAGCCCCGTGGCTTATGTGATTCTTCTCCTCGCTGTCCTCTTCCTGCTCGCCGCCGGTGTCCTGATGTTCGTGGACCACCGGCGCCGCAGTGCTGAGGAGACCCCCGCCGAGGAAGAGCCCACACAGGAGCCCCAGCCAGAGCAAGACGAGGATTCCCGCCCGCGTTCTTCCGGCATCCAGCTGCCGGGCGCTACGCGCCGGGAGCGCCGGCAGTGGGCGGAGGCTAAAGGTTTCGACTTTTCCCGCCGCGATGATTATCTCGTGGATGAGTGGACCCGTGGCGCCGCAGCCACCGGTGCCGCGGCCCGCGATATCGTCTCCGGCAATGTCTACAACCACGAGATGCTGCTCATGGATTTAGGCGGCACCAATGTTATGGCGATGCGTACTGGCGCGAACTCGGGTACGGTCCTCGATTTCCGCCGCGACGGCGAGGATCTCGGGGAGGGTTCCGTCGATCTCGTCGAGGTGGAAACGGTCAGTGGTTTCCGTGCCTTCGGCACCGATGCCGGGGTGTTGCAACGTGCCCTCGACGTGCGCATTCGCACCGCGTTGGAAAACCTTCCGGAGGCGGTCACGGCCGTCTGGTTCGAGTCGGATTGGGTGCTGGCTCAGACCACGCGCGGCTCGCGTGCCGAGGATTGGGAGGAGATGCTCGCCCCGCTGGCCTTGCTTGCCGACGCCGCCCGCGTCCTTCCCCCGCTCTCCGAGGCGGGCATGGCGCTGCCGTTGCAGGAGCACACGCCGTCGCGACGCATGCCGACCGGCCAGCTCGCCTCCTTAGAGGCCCACACCGAAACCCAGCACCCGGAAGACGACGGCGTGCCCCCGAAGGCCTTACGCCCCGATGAGCCGGTGCAGCTGCCGAGCCGCACGCGTGCCGACGCCCGAGGCGTGGTCACCCCGCGCGCCTTGGGCGGCGACGAGGTCGATGCCATCGCCGACGGCCGGCCCGGCAAGCACCGCGCCGACGATACCCGGGTGCTGCGCGATCTCAGCGAGGGGCCGACGATCTTCGAAGACCGCGACGAGGACTAGCCTCGGAAGCTAGGAAACCGCCAACAAAAGGAGTAACCGCGCCGATGGCCGCTCACCCGCTCGATACGAAGAAGAAGCAACGCCTCGCTGAGCTCGTGCGCGAGCTCGCTGTTGTCCACGGCAGGGTAACCCTGTCTTCGGGCAAGGAGGCGGATTACTACGTCGATTTGCGACGCGCCACCCTGCAGCACGAGGCTTCCCGCCTCATCGGCGCCCTGCTGCGCGAGCTCACCGCGGACTGGGATTTCGCCGCCGTCGGCGGGCTCACCTTGGGTGCCGATCCCGTGGCCACCTCCATCATGCATGCCGACGGCCGCCCCATCGACGCCTTCGTCGTGCGCAAAGAGGCGAAGAAGCACGGGATGCAGCGCCGCATTGAGGGTGCGGATGTCGTCGATAAGAAGGTGCTAGTCGTCGAGGACACCACCACCACCGGCAACTCGCCGCTGACTGCGGTGCGGGCGCTTCGCGACGCCGGCGCCGAGGTCGTCGGCGTCGCCACCGTCGTCGACCGGGCCACGGGGGCCGAGGACGCCATCCGCGCCGAGGGCCTCGACTACCGCTACCTGCTGGGCCTCGATGACCTCGGACTCTAGGTCTCACGCCGAGCCCGGGCCGACCGAGTGGGGCGCCGGCCGCCACGGCGTGGGGCCGTGGGCCGAAGAACACCCCGGCGAGCCGCTGCCGAGCTCGGACCGCTTCGATCCGGAGCTGTTGGCGGAGGGGGATCGTCGCAACGTCGTCGACGCCTATCGCTACCTCACGCGCGAGGCGATCATCGCGGATATCGACACCCGGCGCCACCGGCTGCACATCGCGATCGAGAACTTCGAAAACGACGCCAACATCGGCACCGTGGTGCGCACCGCCAACGCTTTTGCCGTGGATACCGTGCACATTGTGGGGCGGCGGCGCTGGAACCGTCGGGGCGCGATGGTCACCGATCGCTACCAGCGGCTGCGCCACCACGCCGACGTCGCCACGCTGCTGGGGTGGGCCCGCGAGCATCACCTAGAGGTGGTCGCCATCGACAACACCCCCGGTTCGGTGCCCCTGGAGGAAGCCGAGCTTCCCGAGAACTGCCTGCTGCTGTTCGGCCAGGAGGGCCCCGGGGTCAGCGAGGATGCGCAAAGCGGGGCGATGATGACCTGCTCGATCGCCCAGTTCGGCTCGACGCGCTCGATCAACGCCGGGGTGGCCGCCGGGATCGCGATGCATGCGTGGATCCGGCAACACGCCGATATGAATAAAAGTTGGTGAGTTTCAGCGAAGTCGGGAAGATGGGGACTTAAACTGGTTAGGATGTGTGGGTATGACCACGTGCGTAGACGCACAGCCAAGGAGCGAATAGTTCACCGTGCACGAAAAATGGGCCCATCGCGCGAGCCTCGCTGAAAGCGCGATCAACGACCGGCACGCCACCCGTCTGTGGGGGCTGCCGCGCACGAACTTGGCCGTCGTTAGTTGGCCTCCGGTGATGAAAGAGCGCCTGTTCATCAACTGGCACTACTGGTGGCAGGCGCACTACCTCGACTGTCTCGTCGACGCCGCCCACCGCAAGCCCGCGCGCTCGAAGCGCCAGCGCATCAGTAACACCATGCGCGGCATCCGTTTGCGCAACGGCAAGTACACGCGCAACCGCTACTACGACGACAAAGCGTGGCTCTCCCTCGCGCTCGGGCGGGTGGAAAGCCTCGACAAGGCGCCGAAGGCCACCGGGCGTAAGGCCCTGGAGGCCAACATCATCGCGGGTATCGACGACATCACCGGCGTGGTCCCCTGGCGCACCGGGGAGACGTTTTTCAACGTGCCGACGAACGGCCCCGTCGCCATCATGCTCGCCCGCACCGGCCGGCTCGACCAGGCGGTGGGGATCATGGACTGGGTCTTCGACAACCTCGTCGACGACCGCGGCCTGATCCAAGACGGCGTGCGCATGCGCATGGACGGGCCCGAGACCGTCGGCAACATCCATACCTATAACCAGGGCGTGGCTTTAGGCGCCTGCCTCGAGATCGCCCTGGAGCTGCGCTCGCGCGCCGGGTTCGGCTACGCCGAAAGCATCGACGACGTCGCCGACGCCGACCGCGTCGACGACTCCATGCGCTTCATCACGCATATCCGCGAACTCATCCAGGCGATTGCGCTGCACTTGGCCACCCCCGGCGGCGTGATCAACTGGGGCAACGGCGACGGCGACGGGGGCCTGTTCAAAGGCATCCTCGCCCGCTACCTCGCTGACATCGCGGTGCGCCTGCCCGCCGACAACCCCGCCAACCGGGCGGCCAAGAAGGTCGCGGCTCGCCTCGTGCTCTCCTCGGCGACGAGCGTGTGGAACCATCGCCTCGAGGTCGACGGGCTGCCCGTCTTCGCCGCCGACTGGACCGCCGATGCCCGCCTGCCGCACAACTACGGGCTGGGCCCGACGAGTTTCGGCGAAGCCGTCGGCGTCATCCGCATCTCCGAGCGCGATCTGTCGGTGCAGCTGTCCGGCTGGATGCTGCTCGAAGCCGCCGCCCGCGTCAGCCTCCACCAGCACGAGCCGGGGGAGGCCTAAAAAGCCCACCCAGTTGGCGGCGAACGGGCCCAAATCCAGGCATACTGGGGGTTGGTCGGCGGCCACGACCGATTCGCTTTAGTCGTCTACACGTAAGGATGTCGCACATGCCTATCGCAACTCCCGAGGTCTACAACGAGATGCTCGACCGGGCCAAGAAGAACAACTTCGCCTACCCGGCCATCAACTGCACCTCGTCGGAGACGATCAACGCCGCACTCAAAGGCTTCGCTGAGGCCGAGTCCGACGGCATCATCCAGTTCTCCACCGGCGGCGCCCAGTTCGGCTCCGGCCTGGCGGTGAAAAACAAGGTGGCCGGCGCCAAGGCGCTCGCCGCCTTCGCGCATGAGGTCGCCAAGAACTACGGAATCAACGTCGCGCTGCACACCGACCACTGCCAGAAGGAGGTGCTCGACGAGTACGTCCGCCCCCTGATCGCCATCTCCCAGGAGCGCGTCGACCGCGGCGAGACCCCGCTGTTCCAGTCCCACATGTGGGACGGCTCCGCCATCCCGATCGACGAGAACCTCGAGATCGCCCAGGAGCTGCTGGAGAAGGCCCGCAGCGCCCACATCATCCTCGAGGTCGAGATCGGCGTCGTCGGCGGTGAAGAAGATGGCGTCCAGGCCAAGGCCGGCGCGAACCTCTACACCACCGAGGAGGACTTCGAGAAGACCGTCGACGCCCTCGGCACCGGCGAGAACGGCCGCTACCTGCTGGCCGCCACCTTCGGTAACGTCCACGGCGTGTACAAGCCGGGCAACGTCAAGCTGCGCCCGGAGGTTCTGAAGATGGGCCAGGAGACCGCCGCGAAGAAGCTCGGCCTCGACGCCGGCTCCCAGCCCTTCGACTACGTCTTCCACGGCGGCTCCGGCTCCGAGCGCGAGAAGATCGAGGAGGCCCTCGACTACGGTGTCATCAAGATGAACGTCGACACCGACACCCAGTACGCCTTCACCCGCCCGGTGGTCAGCCACATGTTCGAAAACTACAGCGGCGTGCTGAAGATCGACGGTGAGGTTGGCAACAAGAAGGTCTACGACCCGCGTTCCTACATGAAGAAGGCTGAGGAAGCCATGTCGCAGCGCATCATCGAGTCCTGCGAGGTCCTGCGCTCCGCCGCCCAGACGCTTAGCAAGTAAGCGCCCCACGGCTGCTTCCTCGAGCAGGCACCCCGGTGATCACCCTCAGTGATTGCCGGGGTTTTTCGTCTGCGGAGTTTGGCTAGTGTGAAGAGCATGGCGAAACAGCGGATGCGGACCAGAGAGCGCCTGCAACAGATCGAAGGATCGGTGCAGGCGCGGCTGAAACGCCTGCGCAAACGCACATTATCCATCCTGCAGGTCTCGGTTGCCGCGGCTGTCGCCTTCTGGGCCGCCCAGACAATACTTGGCCATGAGGTGCCCTTTTTCGCGCCGATCGCGGTGATCATCGTCATCGGTCTCACCGGTGGCGAGCGCGTTCAGCGCGGCATCGAGATGTCGATCGGCTGCGTCCTCGGCGTCCTGGTTGGCGACCTGTTGTTCTTAGGCTTAGGTACCGACTTCTGGCAGATCGGCATCATGATCGCCATCGGCATGTCCGTGGCGTCGTTGTTCTCGAAATCGCCACTCGTGTCCAACCAGGTGGCCATCGGCACCGTGCTCATCGCGACGATCATGCCCCCGGGCGCCGAGACCACCGGCGTCGACCGCACCCTGGATGCGATCGTCGGCTCCGCCGTGGGGCTTCTGACAGTGGCCTTGATCCCGTCCTCCGCGCTCAACCGCGTGCGCCAAGAGGTCGCCAACGTCATGTACCTGGCCTCCTCGGTGCTTAGCGACGTCGCCGACGGGCTCGAAGACGGCAAACGCGAACTCATCCAGGAAGCTCTCGACGAGGTGCGTGGCTCCCAGGCCAGCATCAACGCGATGCTCACCGCCGCGAAGTCCGGCCGCGAATCGGCGAACATCTCGCCGCTGATGTGGAATAGGCGGCGCCTGTACCGCTCGATTGACCGGGTGCTCACGCCCGTCGATAACTGTGTGCGCTCCACGCGCGTGCTGGCGCGGCGCGCCTGGGTGCTCTCGCGCGACGGCGACGAGGTGACCATGCTGCAGGTCAACATCATCGACGAACTCGCCGACATCATGCTCGATCTGGCGAACCTCTTTGAAGCCGGTTCCTCGCTGCACCAGCACGAGGAGATCCCGGATCTGGTCGCACGCCTGCGCGTGCTCGGCGCGCGGGCGGATATGTCAGTAGTAGGCGAGGAGCCCGTCTTGTCGAACTACTCGATCCTCGGGCAGTCACGCTCTTTGATCGTCGACCTGCTGCAGGTCTGCGGCATGTCCGAGGACTCCGCCTTGGCCGTGCTGGCGCCGACGTCGAAGACCCCCGCAGTTCCGCCCGAGATCTGGGACGGGCGGGAGTAGCGCGGGGCCTGTGGAGGGTTGCGGATTCGTGCCAAACGGTGGGTTGCTGGGAGGCTGGTTGATGGGGCGGTAGCGCGTTCGTATGCCTGGTCGAAAGGAGTCGGTCCGAAACGAGTCTCACGAGGTCGAAACCAGTGCTCCTTTAGGGGTTCCTGTTTTCGACCAGCGCTAGCGCAGTATGCGAATGGGGTTGCCCAACCCCGGTCGCGGCCGGTTTCGTGGGGGCTCGCGTGGCACTCGAACACAAACGCTTGAAGGAAGAACCTTGTAGGACGCCAAATCGGGCTATTTTTCGCGCAAATCCTTGTCGGGCGCGCCCTTCAAGCATCTTCCTTTAAGCGTTTGTACAGCGACAAAGCGGGCTCGCGCCGAAAGGGCGCCTGCCTCGTCCTGTCGACTGACTGTCTCACAGCGTGACAAAGCGGACATCATGTTCTCATAGGAGTTTGAATCCTTGTTCCCAATAGTGAACTGACTGATGCCCGCTTTGTAACGCACCTTGAAAACAGAAAAACAAGGAGTGTCACTGCCATCATGCCTGAGACCATCACAACGACACAACTCGTCGACGGGCTTCTCTTGTGAGGCGGGCGCGGGGGACGTCGATAAGCGATCAGTAGAACAGGTGGGCCATCGCCACGATGACCGGTAACGTGATGACGGTGCGAAGCAGGAAGATCGCCACCAGGTGGTGGAAACGCACCGGGATCCGCGAGGCCAGGAGTATGCCGCCGACCTCAGACATGAAGATTAGCTGCGTGATCGACAGGGCACCGATGATAAACCGGGTGATCTCCGCGTCGATGGAAGCAGCGAACGCCGCCGGCAGCAGCATGTCCGCGAAACCGATCAAAAGGGTGCCGGAGGCTGCCTCGGCCTCCGGGACCTGCATCAGCTCCAGCACGGGGACGAACGGGGCGCCAAGCCAGGTGAACAGAGGCGTGTGCTCGGCGAGCATCACCGACACGGTGCCAATCGCGAGGACGCCCGGGACCACCACGATCCACATTTCCAACACGTTGGAAAGCCCGTTGCGGATCACAGAGCTGAGGCGCACCTCAGAACCGCGCTGCACGCCGTTGGTCCAGGCCCGGCGGAGCATGCCGTGCTGCGGCCGGGTTTCGTCCTCCGGTTTCGGGGTGACGCCTTCGGCGTACTCGTCGGGAATACGGGTCAGCGGCGGGATACGCACCATGATGATCCCGGCGATGAACCCCGCGACCACGATGGTGAGGTAGAACCGCAGGAACATGTGCTGCAGGTCGAGGTATTCGAGGATCACCACGGTGAAGGTGACCGATACGATGTTGAAGGTGGTGCCCAGCACCGCCGCTTCGCGCTTCGTGTAATAGCCCTGCACATACTGCTGGTTGGCCATCAGCACGCCGATGGAGCCATCGCCTAGCCAGGAGCTCAGCCCCACCACCGAGGAGCGGCCGGGCAGGCGAAACAGCGGGCGCATCAACCGGGTCATCAGCGCGCCGACGAAGTCCAGCAGCCCGAAGCTCAGTAGCAGCGGCAACAGCAACCCGGCCAGCAAGAAGACCGACACCAGCACCGTGGCCAGATCGAGGATCACCATGCCGGTGTTTTCGCCCCACACCTCCTCCGGGCCGATTTGTATGACGATCAGCACCGCGAGGATCAGCCCGACGACGCGCACCGCCATCCACGCCCAGCCGATGTCGAAGAGGGTGCGGCCCAAGCGGGTGTCGAGGAAGGCGGGCCGTGCCGTCCACCAGAGCAGGCTGCCGAGCACGGAGATCGCCACCAGGACAATGATTGCCCAGGACACGATGCTGCCGAGGGCCGTCGTCAGGGAGTCGGAGATCAGGGCGATGGGGATGCCCAGGGAGCCGGCGCCGTCGGGAACCGGGATCATGAAGATCAGCACGCCCAGCAACGAGGGCAGCAAGAACCACAAGATGCTGGATGTCCGGGAACGGGTGGTGGTCGTCGACGACGTCGAGCCCTCACTCATCGGATACCGTCCTTCGTAGTATTCGACACCGCCGCAGGATCAGTCGTCGCGGCCTTGTCTACGTTGTTGTCACTGTTGTCGAGGCGCACCGGGCGGAGTTCGTCGAACAAATCGCCCGGTCCGGGGTTGGCGGGTGCGGAGGGACCGCCGAGGTGGCGCACCACGCCCCACACGGCGTTTAAAGCGGTAGTGACCGCCCCCTCCGCCCAGCCGGCGGTGAAGGAAATATCGTCACCGGCAAGGAAGATTCCGCGCTGGTGGTCGTCCAAGTCGTCTTGGACGAAGTGGCTGAACAGCCGTTCCTGGTACCGGTAGTGGCCAGGCAGGTTGTTCTTGAACGCGCCCATGAAGTTCGGATCCGACTCCCAGGACACCGTGATCGGTTCTCCCACGATGTGGGAGCCGATGTCCAGGCCGGGGTAGATCTTGTGTAGCGAGTGCAGCATCGTTCGGGTGCGTTCGGTGGCATCCAGAGACAGCCACTTCAGTGCGTCGTCGTTCCAGGTATAAGACAGGAGTATAGCCGCGGGCCTGTTCGGACCCTCGTCCAGGAGGTACGTCGCGCGGGGAAGGCGGTCGGTCAGCGTCATCGACATCACCGGCCGTCCCGTGTCCGGGTCAATGTCGCGCCAGAAGGGCCGGTCGACCATCACGAAGGTCTTCGAGGAGAGCATGTAGTGGCTCTTTTCGATCGCGGTCCACATATCGGCGCTGAACAGGGACTCGTCGGTATCGATCCGGCTAGACAGCAGCCAGGACTGACACGTCACGACGGCGGCGGCGTATTCCCGGGTGCGTCTCCATTTCTCCGTGATGCGGAACCCCGCGGGAGCCCCTGAGCCCGCTGAGCCTTCGGCGCGGTGGATGCCGGTGACCGCGCCGCGCGGGGCGCCGTCGTGAAGCGACGCCAGCGAGGTGCCGGCCGGCCAGTGCACCAGATCGGCCGGGGTGTGCTCCCAGAGCTCCAGGGGCAGGCGCTGTGCTCCGCCGACGATGCCGCGGTGGTGGTCGTCGGCGTCGGTAAACACCACGCGCAGCACTTCCAGGATCGAGTTTGTGAAGTCGGTGTCCCAGCCGCCGGACCCGAAGCCGACCTGGCCGAAAGTCTCCAGGTGCTCGAAACTCAACTCCCGGAACGCCTTCGACGACGAGAGGAACCCATAGAACGAAGTGTCGTCGTACTTCGCCACCAACTCGTTCCACAGCCTCTTCAGCGTGTGGGTATCCCGGGCGCGGATGGCGTCCTGGATGGCGTCGATCTCGGCGTCTTCGGTGAGAGCCTGCTTCCAGGCCTCGGCGACCTCCTGGTAGAACTCGGGAAGATCTTCCGGAGATTCGGCGTAGACCGTCTTGTTCTTCAACTCCACCATGGTGGAGGGAGTGACCTCGGCGAGGGGATTCGGGAAAGCGCGGGTCTTGAGGCCCAGCTGGTCGACGTAGTGGTAGAACGCCCGGCCGGAGGTGGGAAAACGCATCCCGCCTAAGTCGACAACGACCTCGTCGTTGCCGTTGAACGCCTGGGACTTCAGCCGACCGCCGATGGCGCCGGCCTCATAGACGACGGGCTTCAGGCCCATCTTCATCAGCTCGTAGGCGGTGACCACCCCGGCGAGCCCGGCGCCAATGACCGCCACCTCGGTGCCGTAGGCGGATTCCGGAACAGAACCCAGCCCGGCCGGGTGCGCCAGGTAGTGGTCGTAGCTGAAGGGGAAATCGGGGCCGAGCATGGTCAGCGGCGAAGAAGCGGGCGAAGCGGTCATGGTGGGCCTTTCGATGTGTTAGCTCGTGGTGTCAGCGCAGTGAATGATTCATGGCGGAGATGAGTTCGTAGACCACGTGGCTGGCGGCGATGCCGGTCAGCTGGGCGTGGTCATAGGCAGGGGCCACCTCCACGACGTCGGCGCCGACCAAGTTGAGATCCGCCAGGCCGCGCACCACCCTAAGGATTTCGCGGCTGGTCATTCCGCCGGCTTCGGGAGTGCCGGTGCCCGGGGCGTGGGCGGGGTCAACCACGTCGATGTCGATGGAGACATACACGGGGCGATCGCCCAGCCGGGCCCGGATGCGGTCGATCGCTTGGGCGATGCCGTGTTCCTCGATGTGGACGCTGCTGGTGATCTGGAAGCCGAGCGTTTCGTCGTCGATAAGATCTTGTTCGCCGTAGAGCGGGCCGCGCGTGCCCAGGTGGGCGCTGGCGGTGAGATCGATGAACCCTTCCTCCGACGCGCGCCGAAACGGGGTGCCGTGCGTGATGGGGGCGTTGAAGTAGGTATCCCAGGTATCGAGGTGCGCGTCGGCATGCAGCACAGCCACCGGGCCGTGTTTTTCGGCCATGACCTTCAGCATCGGGTAGGCGATGGTGTGGTCGCCGCCGATGCACACCAAGCGGTCGGCGCGCTCCAAGAGTGCGCGGGCGCCGTCGGCTATCTGGGTGATGGCCTCGTCGATATTGAAGGGGTTGGCCACGATGTCGCCGGCGTCGGCCACCTGGGCGACGGCGAACGGGGAGATGTCCAGCGCCGGGTTATAAGGACGCAGCAACCTGGAGGACTCGCGCACGTGGGAGGGGCCGAAGCGGGCGCCGGGCCGGTAGCTAACGCCTGTGTCGAAGGGCACCCCGGCCACTGCGATGTCGGCGTGGCCGACGTCGTCGAGCGTCGGCAGTAGGGCGAAGGTGGCTGGCCCGCATAGCGGGGAGTCTGCGATGAGTCGCGCGGGCCGATCGGCTCGGGCGTGGGCGGGACGGTCATAGGGCCTCCTCACTCAAAAATGTGACGCGCTGCACAATTATGTGCAATGGGTATTAAGCGCTGCGTGGAGCCCTGGCAATGGTGCGTGACGACGTGGAGCGTGGCTTTCGCAGCGGGTTTGAGGTGATATCGCACCATAGTGTTGACCACAACGCATGCCGGATGGCGGGCCGCGAAGGATCTGTCGGTTGTGGTGGTCATTTGCGCCGAATTCGCCTTGGTATGTCCTCGGCGGCCTCGCCGGGGCGGCGGTTTGCTGGATAATAGGGGCCATGAAAATCGCGGTGTTCCAGGGCAGGGCCGAGCCGACCCAGATCGAGCGCAATCTGGGCGTGATCGAGGTGGCGGCTGCCGACGCCGCCGAGCGCGGCGCCGCGCTGCTGCTCACCCCAGAACTCCTCCCGGTGGGATACGCGCCGCGACGCATACGCGGCGGCATCAGCGCAGGTGACGTCGCCGAAGCCCACCTCAAGCTGGAAGAGATCGCGCGTACCCACCGGATCGCCCTGGCCTATAGCCTGCCCGGGGAGGAGGCCCCGGCATCTCGCGGGATTACCGCCACCCTGGTGGATGCCACGGGCACGCGCCGGGCGCACTATCAGAAGGTGCACCTGTTCGGCGAAGATGAGAAGGCCGCGTTTCGCTCCGGGATGGCGCCTCCTCCGGTGGTGGATCTCGACGGGCTGCAGGCGGGCCTGGCGGTCTGCTACGACATCGAGTTTCCGGAGATAGCCCGGGCGGCGGCCACCGCCGGGGCGCAGTTGCTGCTCGTGCCTACCGCCTTAGCCGGCGACGTACCGGAGATCCCGCAAATGCTCATCCCCGCTCGGGCGCTGGAGAATCGGATGACGGTGGCCTACGCGAACCACGTGGGGGTCGAGGACGGCCTGGACTTTGCGGGGCGCAGCGTGGTGGCCGGCCCGGATGGTGGTGTTCTCGGCGCGCCGGATCCCGGGCTGCTCGTCGTCGACGTGTCTGCTCCCACGACGCCGGGTCCGGAGGAGCCGTGGTACCTGGAGGACCTGCGCCCATAAGTCTATAGCGGCTGGTCGAGCGCGGGTTTGGGGCGGAAAGAGGGGCTATGAAGCGAGATCTCGACGAGGCCCTCATCCAAGCCCTGCGGGAAGACGGCAGGGCCACCTACCAGGAGCTGGCCACCCGCCTCGGGGTGCAGCGCGCTTTGGTCTCTGCTCGGGTGCGCGCCCTAATCGATTCGGGCGAGGTCCGGATCGTGGCTGCCGCCGACCCGGCTTTCGTGGGCGATCGCGCCCTCGCTCATGCCTCGATCACCGGGCATGGCGATCTCCGCGAACTGACCGAACGACTGTGCGCGCGGAGCGAGATCCCTCTCGTATCGGCGACGTCGGGGCCGATGGACATCGTCGCCGAGATCCGCGCGAGCGATCAGATGGCCCTGCGTGAGACGGTGCGCTGGATCCGCGGGCTGGCTGGGGTCGATACGGTGCGGATAAACGTATACACCGACGTTTGTGCGCGGCACCTTCTCTTCGCACTTCACCGGGACGGCGAGCGTGGATAGCATTGATGCCGCGCTCATCGAGCACCTGCGCCGTGATGGCCGCGCCAGCTACCGGGATCTGGCCGAGAAGGTTCGCCTCTCCCAGACCGCCGTTCGCGCCCGGGTGCACCAAATGCTGGAAGAACGCATCCTGAAAATCGGCGCGGTGATTCGCCAGGACAGCGACTCGACCCGGGTGAAGGTGGGCGTCGGGCTGAACCTCGGCGGCGATGAGGCCGCCGTGCTGGACGTGCTGGCGGAGAGGCCGGAAGTCGAATTCACTGCTCGGACGCTGGGTGGCTACGATCTTATCGCGACGGTCGTCGGGACCTCCCCGCGCGAGCTTTTCGCCCGGCTGCGCCGCCTCGACGCCGTTAATCGCATGACCACCTGGTTCCACCTGCACACCGTGAAAGAGGACTACGGGCAGTCGATCTCTGGGCTGCGTGGCTGAGGGGTGGTGTTTCGGCTTGTGGGGCGTCTGTGTGGCTGAGCTGTGTGCATGTTGCGCCTGCGCTGGTCGAAATCAGGTGCTCCTAAACGAGTCCCGCGAAGTCGAAACCAGTGCTCGTTTCGACCGGTTGTTTTCGACCGGGAGGCGTGGTTAAACGCCGTTAAGGTACTGGTGGGGTGGATGGGGCGTGAGCGTGGATTGTGGTGGTTCCGGTGTGGTGGCATGCCTCCCGTTCGTCTCCCCGGCCAACCCGCACGCATGTTGCGCTTGCGCTGGTCGGAAGGAGGTGTCCCTAAAGGAGTCCCGCGCGGTCGAAACCAGTGCTCGTTTCGACCGGCTGCTTTCGACCAGCGCAAACGCACCATGCGCCCACCACGAACACAACCGCGAACGCAACCACGCACACAGCCAAAACCCCACCAAAACACGGAAAAACCCCTCACCACAAGCGGTGAGGGGCCCTTCGCTATGACCGTAAGCCGACCTTAAGCCGGAGAGCTTAAAGAGCTTACTTCTTGTCGAGGTTGTCGGTGCCCTCGGACTCGATGCGCTCCTTGGCGACGTCCTCGGTGACAGTCTCGGTGTCCTGGATGGTCTCCTTGTTCAGGTTGACCTTCTCGACCGGGACGGACTCCTTGGAGACGTTCACGCGCTCCCCGTGCAGGGTGACGGAAGCCTCGTCGTTGTCGCCAACCTTCTGGTTGGTGATGTTCTTGGCTTCTTCCTCGGAGATCGGGGTGCGCTCGACGGAGACCTCTTCGCGCTCGACCGGGACCTCGACGGTCTCGGTGTCGTGCACGGTGTACTTGCGCAGGCGGACCTCGCCAGCGTCCTGCTTCTCCTTGTCGACCTTCAGGCGCTCCTCGGAGCGGATCATCTCGCCCTCGTTGGTGGTGTTCCCAGCGGCCGGCTCGGTCTCGGTTTTCTCAGCAGCGGCCTTCTCGGCGGCGACCTTGTCCTCAGCGGCGTGCTCGCCGTGGGTCAGGTCGTGCTCGCGGTTGGCGTCGGCAGCGGCGCCACCGGCAACGCCCGCACCGGCACCGGCGACACCTGCGCCAGCGGCGCGGTTGTTGCTGCCCTCGGCGTTGGCTTCACGACGATCCGCCTCGTAGTTCGTGCGGTTCTCGGAGTTCTCCAGGCCGTAGTGGCGGTACAGGCTCTCCTGGTCCTCGTTGGACAGGTGAGCGTCACCGTCGACGTTCGGGGCGTCCTTGATGCGGTCCTTCTGGAAAGCCAGGCGCAGCTCGTCGCCCTCGAAGGAGTGGCCACGCAGCGGGACCAGCGAGGAGCTCATGCCGAACAGGCCGTGGTTGACCTCGATGAAGTCCGGCTGGCCGGAAATGTCGTTGATGAAGACTTCGTTGACGCTGCCGAGCTTCTCGCCGTCGACGTCGTAAGCGGTAGCGTCCAGCAGTTCGCGGATCTGACGGTTGTTGGCCATTGGAATTGTCCTTTCCGTTGAAGTTTGTCTGGAGAATTCCCAGATGGTTCTTTTTGTGGGCCGCCCCGCTATCGGAGCGAGCGACACCGTCCATCCTAGGGATGTTTCGCAACTGCTGCATTGACCGAACGTGTCTGTCTCCGCGGCGGTGGTGAACTGGGTGGCGCCGATCGAAAGCTACAGGTATAAGTGCGCGGTGAAATCTTAAATCGTCGAAAAATGCCCTTTGCGCTGCACTTCAGGTGACCCGATCGATAAGTCCAAGCGCATAAAACGACCGCGCGTTTAAGGCCAACATGAACGCAACCTTTCGGGCATATTGCCGGCCTATAACGATCCCGTAAAGTGTTAGCTATCTCACATTAGGCGGGGCGGGCGATTTGTAGGTCGCGCAGGTGTCGATAAAACGTCACCCGATCCACCGGCCGCTTAGCCTCCACCCCGTCGACCGTCACGAGCATCCGGTTGCCGCCCGCCTGGAGTGCGCGCCCGTAGGTCGTTGTGCGCGGATCGACCCCGCCGGTCGGCGCCTCAGCCGCGGAGACCAACCATCGCAGCGCCGGGGTCTCATAAAAGCTCTGTGCCTGCTGCGGTCCGATGCTGTCGACGACCCGGTCGCTCAGCCGCGCGCGCAAGCCTCGGCGCGAGGAACCAGAACCGGAACCCGCGGGCGGCGTCATGATGCGTAGGGCGGCGATGCCGGGGGCGCCGATCGTTGGCACCAAACGAGCCCCGAACTGGCTGAAGAAGCGCACGTTGGCGGGCCGGATCTGCTGCTGGACGAGGGTGGTGTCGTCGACGATGATCTCTCCTTCGAAGGCGCCGCCGTCGGAGTGCGTGACCGTCGCTACGCCTGCGACCACCACACCTTGGTCGTTGCGGATCACCGGCACCGGCTGCGGGCGCCCGCGCAGCGCCAAGGCCAGCTGGCCGGGCCGGGCGCTCGGCAGCGACCAGTTCGTCGCCGCCGCCGACGTGGGGTCAGTGGGCACGTAGCCGACCGGCGCCCAGAGGTAATCGCCGCGCATCATGCGGGTGAGTACGGCGCTGAGTGCGGCGTCGTCACCTGCGACGACCACCCGCAGCTCCTCCTCGGGCGACTGCGGCGGCGGTCCCGGCTCCCCGAGGTGGGAGACGTCCGGGCGCTGCGCGATCTCGTCGAGCGACGGCGTGGGATCGTGGGGGAGGACCTCGTGGGCGAGCTCGTCGAGAAACCGCAGTTCCTTGCGGTGAGGGCGGGCGTCGAGCTGGTGGATCGTGACCGTGGCCGTGGGCGCGGCGAGCGCGTCCAGATCGGCGCGCGCGGGCAGGTGGGCCGCGGAACCGCAGGCCAGGTAGGCGATACGCATAGGTTTTAACGTACCGGGGGAGTGGGGGCGGGTGGGAACCAGGCGTCGAGAATTTCGGTCGAAGCCTGCGGCCACTAGGATGAGTGGGCGGTTAGCAGGGGCCGGCGACAGGCGCCCAAGCCTCGGAGAATTATTCGGGAAGTGACACATGGCTGCAATCGTGATCGTCGGTGCCCAGTGGGGCGACGAAGGCAAGGGCAAGGCCACGGACATCCTTGGCGGGCGGGTGGATTACGTCGTCAAGCCCAACGGCGGTAACAACGCCGGGCACACCGTCGTCGTCGGTGGGGAGAAATACGAGCTGAAGCTGCTGCCGGCCGGCATCCTCTCGGAAAACGCGACGCCGGTGTTGGGCAACGGCGTGGTCATCAACTTAGAGGCGCTGTTCGAGGAGATCGACGGCCTCGAGGCCCGCGGCGCGAACGCCTCCGAGCGCCTCAAGGTCTCCGCGAACGCGCACCTCGTCGCGCCCTATCACCAGGTGCTCGACCGCGTGCACGAGCGGTTCCTGGGCAAGCGCGCCATCGGCACCACCGGCCGCGGCATTGGTCCGACGTACGCGGACAAGGTCGCCCGCATCGGCCTGCGCGTGCAGGATGTTTTCGACGAGTCGATCCTGCGCCAGAAGATCTCTTCGGCGCTCGACGTCAAAAACCAGATGCTGGTGAAGATGTACAACCGCAAGGCCATCGAGGTCGAGGAGGTCGTCGAGTACTTCTTGAGCTTCCGCGAGCGCCTCGAGCCGCTCGTCGTCGACAGCGAGTACCTGCTCAACACGGCTCTCGACGAAGGCAAGCACGTGCTCATGGAGGGCGGCCAGGCGACGATGCTGGACGTCGACCACGGCACCTACCCGTTCGTGACCTCCTCGAACCCTTCGGCCGGGGGCGCGTGCGTCGGCTCCGGTATCGGGCCGACGAAGATCACCAGCTGCCTGGGCATCATCAAGGCGTACACCACGCGCGTGGGTGCTGGTCCGTTCCCGACCGAGCTTTTCGACAAATGGGGCGAGCACCTCCAAAACGTCGGCGGCGAGGTCGGCGTCAACACCGGCCGCAAGCGCCGCTGCGGCTGGTACGACTCGGTGATCGCCCGCTACGCCAGCCGGGTCAACGGTTTTACTGACTATTTCCTCACCAAGCTGGACGTGCTCACCGGCATCGGCGAGATCCCGATCTGCGTGGCCTACGACGTCGACGGCGAGCGTTTCGACGAGATGCCCACCAGCCAGACCCAGTTCCACCACGCGGAGCCCATCTTCGAGACCATGCCCGCCTGGGACGAGGACATCACCGGCTGCACCACCTTCGACGAGCTGCCCGAGAAGGCCCGCGACTACGTGCTGCGCCTCGAAGAGCTCTCCGGCTGCCGGATCTCGTATATCGGTGTCGGCCCGGGCCGCGACCAGACCATCGTGCGCCACGACGTCCTCGCGTCCTAAACTGGACTGTCACCATGTACCCACATCCCCCGATCGAATCCATCGGCACGCCTATGTCGGGCAACGCCACGACCGTGTTGCTGCTCGGCTCGGGTGAGCTCGGCCGCGAATTAACCCTGTCCTTCCAGCGCCTCGGCCTCGAGGTCCATGCCGTAGACCGTTATGCGGACGCGCCCGCCCACCAGGTAGCCCAGTATCAGTACGTCGCCGACATCTCCGACACCGACCAGGTCCGCTCCCTGATCCGCCGCATTAGGCCCGACTTCATCGTCCCCGAGATCGAATCGGTCGCCGTCGACGCGCTCATCGAGATCGAAGAGTCCACCGGCGTGCACGTCGTGCCCTGCATCCGCGCCTGCGCGCTGACGGCTCGTCGCGAAGGGATCCGCTCGGTCGCCTGCGACGGACTTGGCTTGCCGACGACCGCCTATGCCTTCGCCACCACCCTGGAAGAGTTCCGGGAGGCGTGTGAGGAGCTGGGCTATCCCTGTGTGGTCAAGCCGGCCGTGTACACGTCGAGCATGCGCCACGTCTTGGTCGAATCGCCCGAGGATGTCGAACGCGCCTGGGGGCAGGTCTACCGCCCGACCGACCGGGGTGAAGACGCGATCGTCGTCGAGCGCTTCGTCGACTTCGACGCCGAGATCACCATCCTCGCCGTGCGCTCCATCGACCCCGCCACCGGTGAGCTGGCGACCTGGTTCAGCGAACCGATCGGCCACCGCCACCACCAGGGCGCGCTGATTGAGTCCTGGCAGCCCATCGAGATCACCGAGGACGCGATGGACAACGCCCGCTCCGTCGCCGCGCGCATCACCAACGCGCTGGGCGGACAGGGTGTGTTCGGTGTCGAGCTGTTCATCGCGGGTGACGAAGTCTACTTCTCGTCCGTCTCCCCACGCCCACACGACACCGGCATGGTCACCCTCGGCACGCAACGGTTCTCACAGTTCGACCTGCACGCCCGCGCCATCCTGGGCCTGCCTATCGACGTCACCCTCACAAGCCCCGGCGCCTCCGCGTTCCTGCTCGCCGAAGAGTCCTCTCGCAACGTCTCCTACTCCGGGATCAACAAGGCGCTCTCGGTCGCGGAGACAGACGTCCGCCTCTTCGGCAAACCCACCGCCTACCCCGGGCGCGCGATGGGGGTGGTGCTCACTACCAGCGAGACCGTCGACGGAGCCCGGCGGGCCGCGCGCGACGCCGCCAGCATGGTGGAGATCCGGACGCGGTAGGGCTGGGTTTTCGGGACTGTTGGGGTGCGGTTGTGGTGCCATGCGTCTCACTGGTGCTGTCGTTTCTCGACGGGCGCCTGTTGCGCTAGCGCAAGACGAACGCGGGCTAACCGGAAGCCTGTAGGCGCCCGGGAGCTCCACCTCAGTCCACGCACCAACCCCATCCGTCACAGCAGAAACTTAAACGCCGTTTAACGCGTTTAGTCAGACGCCTGGTCGAAATCACCCCCATAGAAAGGAGCCCCACGCGGTCGAAACCAGGACTCCTTTAGGGGTGATTCCTTTCGACCAGCGCTAGCGCTGCATGGCAGGCAAACCTAAAAGGTCGCGCAAGCCCCACAGAAGAAACCGACGAGACGGATAAAAAGACTGGCCGGCGACCCTAACCGCCCGTCCGCCCAAGCTCTCGTGTTGCGCTACAGTATCATGGACGAACAGCGCAGAACGCTCAGCTCACCAGCGAAAACGCAGCCACCGCAAACGCGAGCCCAAAAGCAAGCCCAAACCTACTCCGTAATATCCTGCGGTCCGGAGTACTTCAGCATGTCGTCCCACTCGACGATCTTTTTGCGCTCGCGACCTTCGGCTTCGCCGGCGGCGCGTTCGGCGTCATCGAGGCGGTGCCAGCCGGCCCAAGTGGTGATCGGGTGGTCGGATTCCTCGAAGAAGGCTGCGACGTCTTTGCGGGTCCGCTTCGGAGCGGGGGTGAGTTTCTGGGCGCGGTAGTCGTCGAGAAGCATGGTGATGGTGTCTTTGGCGTCGGACTTGGTGTTGCCGATCAGCCCGACCGGTCCCCGCTTGATCCAGCCGGTGGTGTAGAGGCCGGGGACGGGGGTGCCGTTGACGTCGTTAAGTACGTGGCCGCCGTCGTTCGGGATGACGGAGGCGTGGTGGTCGAAGGGGACGTCGCGCACGCCTTCGGGGCGGTAGCCGACGGCCCGGTAGACCTGCTGGACGTCCCAGGTGTGGAATTCGCCGGTGCCGGTGACCCCACCGTTGCCGTCGAGCTCGGTGCGCTCCGTCTTCAGGCCCACAACCCGGCCATCGGAGCCCAGCACCTCGACGGGGGAGTGGAAGAGGTGGATGTAGATCTTGTGCGGGGCGTTCTTCGGCTCGCGCATGGCGTAGCCCTCGAGGATCTGACAGACCTGGTCGACGGCCTTCTTCTCGCGGCGGGCGGTTTCGGAGGCGGCGTCGTAGTCGATGTCCTCGGGATCGACTATGACCTCGATGTTCTCCGAGTAGTCGAGCTCCTTGAGCTCCTGCGGGGTGAACTTCACCTGCGCGGGCCCGCGGCGGCCGAAGATGTGCACCTCCTTGATGCGGGAGGCGTTGAGGGATTCATAGACGTTGTCGGGGATTTCGGTGACGTGCAGCTCATCGGCGGTTTTCGCCAGGATGCGGGCGATGTCGAGGCCCACGTTGCCGACGCCGATCACCGCGACCTTCTCCGCATCCAGGTCCCAGTCGCGGCGGAAGTTCGGGTTGCCGTCGTAGAAGCCGACGAACTCGCCGGCGCCGTGGGTGCCCTCGAGATCCATGCCGGGGATGTCGAGGTCGCGGTCGGCGGTCGCGCCGGTGGAGAAGACGATCGCGTCGTAGAACTCGCGCATCTTCTCGACGGTGATGTGCTTGCCCACCTCCACGTTGCCGATGAGCTCGATCTTCTCGTTTTCCAGCACCCGGTGCAGGCTGCGCACGATGCCCTTGATGCGCGGGTGGTCCGGGGCCACGCCGTAGCGGATGAGTCCGAACGGGGCGGGCATCTTCTCGTACAGATCGACCTCGATGTTGACGTCCGACTTCACCAAGAGGTCGGAGGCGTAGATCCCGGCGGGGCCGGCGCCGACGACTGCGATACGTACGTGGCTGGACATGGGTTGGTAGTCACGACCTTTCTCAACGGGTGCTCATCCCAGAGTTTCCCCCAGTGTACTTGAGGTGCGCTGCGTAAATACCTGCACGGTGCGGGCCGCTTTGGCAGACTGGGAAGAGCACTGCTCAGTCAAGGACAACTCTAAGGAAGGGCCCGCACTGTCATGTCCGCCAATTCATCCGTGCTGCTGACCGTCGTCGGTCGCAACTTCGATGGTCTCGACGTCGACGCAATCGCCACCCAACGCGGCCTTACGCGCACCAACATCAACGATCTTGGGAGTAACGTCGCCGAGGTGCTCGAGGCGGTCGGGGAGATCGGCGGACAGCTGTTCGTCGGTTCCGGCAACCAGGTTCTCGACGCCAAGTCCGCCGCCGCACTCGGCGTGCCGATGGTGGTCAGCTACGACCGCCCTGGCCCGCACGTCGATATCTATGTGGCGGAGTCGGAGAGGTCCGGCACGGTCGTCGCCGAGGCGTGCGACGCCGAGCGCACCCCGGCGGCCGTCGCGGCGGCGCAGGATATCGAGGTCAAGCCGTACATGTCGCCGTCCGTCTTCAAGCATGGGCTGGCTGAGCAGGCCCGCACGACGGGCGCGCACATCGTGCTGCCCGAAGGCGAGGACGACCGCATCCTGGAAGCCGCCCACGAGGTGCTGGAATCCGGCATCGCGCGGCTGACCATCCTGGGCGATCCCGATGACATCCGCGCCCGCGCCGAAGAAAAGGGCCTGGACATCTCGGGCGCTGACATCATCAACCACGAAACCTCCGAGCTGCGCGAGGAGTTCGCCGCCGACTTTGCCGAGCTGCGGAAGCACAAGGGCGTCACGCTCGAGCAGGCGCGCGAGACGATGCAGGACATCTCGTACTTCGCCACGATGATGGTGCACAAAGGACTTGCCGACGGCATGGTCTCCGGCGCCGCCCACACCACCGCGCACACCATCAAGCCGTCGTTCCAGATCATCAAGACGGTGCCCGAGGCCTCGGTCGTCTCCTCGATCTTCTTGATGGTCATGCGCGGGCGCCTCTGGGCGTTCGGCGACTGCGCCGTCAATCCCAACCCGACGGCCGAGCAGCTCGGCGAGATTGCCGTCGTCTCCGCCCGCACCGCCGCCCGTTTTGGTATCGACCCGCGTGTGGCCGTGTTGAGCTACTCCACCGGTGCCTCCGGCGCTGGCCCCGACGTCGAGCGGGCGGTGCAGGCCGTCGCAAAGGCGCGGGAGCTCGACGGCGAGTTGCTTGTCGACGGCCCGCTCCAGTTCGACGCCGCCGTCGACAAGGGAGTCGCCGCGAAGAAGATGCCGGACTCCGAGGTCGCCGGCCAGGCCACCGTCTTCATCTTCCCGGACCTCGAGGCCGGCAACATCGGCTACAAGACCGCCCAGCGCACCGGTGCCGCCCTCGCCGTCGGCCCGATCCTGCAGGGACTGAACAAGCCGGTCAACGACCTGTCGCGCGGCGCGACAGTCGCTGACATCGCCAACACCATCGCCGTCACCGCTATCCAGGCAGGAAAGAAGTAAACCATGTCCTATGTACTCGTGATCAACTCCGGCTCCTCGTCGATCAAGTTCCAGATCGTCGACCCCTCCGCCGGTGCCACGGACACCCCGTTGGTCTCGGGGCTCGTCGAGAAGATCGGTGAATTCCGCGGCGGCCTCACCATCAAGCACAACGGCGAGAAGCACGAGCACGTGCTGACGATCCCCAACCACACCGCCGGCTTCAAGCGCGCCTTCGCGGAGCTCGACCGCCTGGGCTGCGGCCCCACCCAGCTGGACATCAACGCCGTGGGTCACCGCATCGTTCACGGCGGCACCATCTTCTCGGAGCCGGTGCTTCTCGACGAAACCGTCGTCTCCACCCTCCGCGAACTCATCCCCCTCGCCCCGCTGCACAACCCGGCGAACATCGACGGCATCGAGGTCGCCCGCCGCCTGCTTCCGAACCTCCCGCACGTCGGCGTCTTCGACACCGCCTACTTCTCTGACCTGCCGGATTCGGCGGCGGTCTATGCGATCGAGAAGTCGCTGCGCGAGGAATACCACATCCGCCGCTACGGCTTCCATGGCACCTCGCACGAGTTCATCGCCGGCGAGCTGCACAAGCAGTTCGACCAGCCCGCCGAGGAGATCAACCACATCACGCTGCACCTCGGCAACGGTGCCTCCGCCTCGGCGGTGCGCGGCGGCAAGCCCATCGACACCTCGATGGGCATGACCCCGCTCGAAGGCCTCGTCATGGGCACCCGCTGCGGTTCCATCGACCCCGGCATCATCTTCCACCTCTACCGCGAGGTCGGCCTGAGCATCGACGGTATCGACAAACTGCTGAACAAGCGCTCCGGCATGAAAGGCCTGGCCGGCTCCAACGACTTCCGCGACATCCACCAGATGATCAAGGACGGCAGCCAAGACGCCCAGCTCGCCCTCGACGTCTACGTCACCCAGCTGCGCCGCATCCTCGGTTCCTACATGATCCAGCTCGGGCGCGTCGACGCCATCGCGTTCACCGCCGGCGTCGGCGAGAACGACCCCGTGCTGCGCCGCCTCGCGCTCGCCGACCTGGAGAACTTCGGCGTCAAACTCGACGACTCGCGCAACGAGAGCGTCGGCGAAGGCGTCCAGCTCATCAGCACCGACGACTCGCCCACCCGCGTCTACGTCGTGCCCACCAACGAAGAGCTCGCCATCGCGCAGAAGGTCGACCGGTTGGTGGGGTAGGCGATTTCGCGGGTTTGCGTGGTGCTTCGCGGACGCTTGACCTGCGGTTTTGCTTGCTTGCTTTCTGCTGAGGGCGGGTTTGGTGCTGTTTTCGTCGCCTGGTCGAAAACAGCCACCCCTAAAGGAGTGCTGGTTTCGACCGCGCGAGAGCCCTTTCTATGAGGGTGAATTCGACCAGCGCTAGCGCAACATGTTGGGTTGGTGCGTGGGATGCGAGGCGTGGGTAGTCAGTTGCCTCACTAGTCACGCTTTTCCCAGCAGTCTCACCGGGAGTCCATGAAAGCCGGTTCGGCCGTCCGCGCACTCACCTGGTCGAAAGCAGCCGCCCCTAAAGGAGTGCTGGTTTCGACCGCGCGAGAGTCCTTCCTATAGGGGCGCTTTTGGCCAGCCCTATCGCAACATGCAAAACGCGCCACCACAACACCCAGAACCCCCGGCACCAGCCTCGCGCTCTACGCCCCGAGTCCGAGCCCGCGCCCGCGAGCCAGGGCGCCGCGCAGCATCTCGATGAGCGGTACTGTCCCATCCGGGCGTTCGATCAGATCGTCACGTTCGACGCGCAGCACCCAAAAACCGCGGTTTTGCAGGTCTTTTTCGCGTTTGCGTTCCATGCGCAGCACATCGTCTGTCTTTCCGAAGGTGGTGCCGTCGTACTTGAAGGCACCGTCGACTTCGACGATGATGTGGTCGTCGATGAGCATGTCGACCCTGTGTGCGCCGATCTTCACCTGCGTGCGGACGGTGCACTCGAGGTCGGACTGCAGGATCAGTACACGCGCCCAGGACTCCAGCGGGCTTTCGATGCCGGGGCGTGCGAGGTGAAAGACTTCGCGGACGGCTCGGGAGCCGGGGTGCGGACGGCCGAAAGCGCTGTGACGGAGCGTCTCGAGGCTGAGGTGGGGGTGTCGGTGTAGCACGCCTTCGAGAGCAATGACGCGGGCGATGATGCCTTCCCAGCGTGTGATGTCGAGAATCGTGCGAGCGAGGGTGGTTACCCGCACGCCCCGGACCTCGATGATGTGCTCCTTCGGCAACGCCGCCGAGTGATAGCGACGCCCCGGCGGCACGAGATGCGGCGCCGGCTGCTTCCCGGATGGCAGCGTCAGATCGATGGGCCCGTCGTAGCTGAGGACGGGCAGCCCGTGTAGGAGAGCGGCGGCTACTCCGCTGACCACCGCCTTATCGACGGTCTTCCCCACCGCCATCGCCATCGCCGTCGCGCGTTGCCACGGCGGCAGTTCCTCATAGCGATCCGCCGGCATGGCGATTTCGCCGGTCAGCCGGATGAGCTTACCCTCGTGCAGTTGTTGGTAGACGAAATCATTGCTGAGCTTGACTTTGCGAAGCTCCAAAAGCTTGAAATGTGCGGTCCAGTTATGCATGGCCTCATCCTTGCGTATGTGCGCCCATGACCGCTGGCACTGCTGTCGCACCTGTGGATAACCGGTCGATTGGCGCGTTTCTGCCGATCGTTATCCACAGCTTTCCGAACTTCGCTTGCCGACGGACCCTCCGTACGCTCTAATCAAAACTTCGGCAGGCAACAAGAGGCCGTGAGTGCCTGCCCGCACCCCACATCCCGCCCGTCGGCCCCACATGCCGCGTTAACGCTGGTCGAAAGCGCCCCTATAGAAAGGACTCTCGCGCGGTCGAAACCAGCACTCCTTTAGGGGCGGCTGCTTTCGACCAGGTGAGTGCGCGGACGGCCGAACCGGCTTTCATGGACTCCCGGTGAGACTGCTGGGAAAAGCGTGACTAGTGAGGCAACTGACTACCCACGCCTCGCATCCCACGCACCAACCCAACATGTTGCGCTAGCGCTGGTCGAATTCACCCTCATAGAAAGGGCTCTCGCGCGGTCGAAACCAGCACTCCTTTAGGGGTGGCTGTTTTCGACCAGGCGACGAAAACAGCACCACACCCGCCCCCAGCAGAAAGCAAACAAGCAAAACTCCAGTTCAAACGCCCCCGAAAACAACCAAAACCCGAACCAACCCTAAAACCACGTCCGCGGACGGACGCGGTTTGCCATGTCCACGAGCGCGTACCGGTGCCGCGCGGACGGCGCGATGCGCGCCTGCATCCGCAGCGTGTCGGAGAGCCCCTGGCGCAGGCCGGTCTGCGTGAAGGGGTATTCGAAGAGGTTGTTTTTGCTGGCCGCGGATTCGACGCCCGCGCTTTGGAGGAACTCGAGGCCGGCGGACATGACGGCGATTTTGATCTGTAGGTAGCGGGGCTCGTTGGTGGGGATCTCGTCGAGTCGGCGGGCGGCGCGGCGGATGCGGGATTCGGTGAGGCTGGTGGAGACGAGTTCGAGGATCGTCGTGAGTTTGGCCATCCGGTGGTGCCGGGAGGACTGGGGGACGCGGTCGAGCGCTTGGACGGCGAGTTCGGTGAGTGATTCGGCGATGAGCTGGCGGGAGAGCCCGAAGGCGCTGGAGACCGTGGTGGGGTTGGTGGCCCAGACCATGCCGTAGAGGCGCATGGCGTGGAAGCGCAAGAGTTCGGGTTCGGTGGTGACGTGGGACCAGATGTCTTCGTCGGGGTAGTGGGCTTCGAACTCGGCGAAGAACTCGTTGTCGAGGTTGGAGAGGTTGCCGCCTAGGCCGGCGACCACGCGGGCGAGTTTTTCGGGCAGTAGTCCGGTGTGGTGGGAGTCGGTGGCTTGGAGCATGAGCTCGTCGACCGCCGCTAGGGCGAGCTTCGGGGCTGGTTCGCCGGGCAGGATGGAGAGCACTTCGTTGAAGTGGCGTTGGGCGGAGGCGAGGTCGTCGAGAAGCAACGAGGTCACGCCGGAGTACCACTGGTAACGCCAGTCCGTGCCCAGCTTCTCCGAGAGCGTGCCGAGCCACTTGCGGGCCTGCGACGTCAGCCCGAGCTCCAGCATCGCGCGCACCACGCCGAGGGGGATTTCGGCGGATTTTTCGTATTCCTCGGTGCGCATGGCCTGGCGGAGGGTTTCCAGGGCTTCCTGGGGTTCGGTGTAGGAGAAGCCGGAGAGCATGGGGGCGCCGACGTCGGAGCGGTCGAGGAGTGGGGTGGGGATGGCGTCGACGACCTCGTCGGAGGTGATCGTGATGGTGCGGTCGATGCCGTCGATGAGCTGGTCGGTGCGGAAGACGAGGTGTTTGGTGCCGAAGGTCGTACGTTGCGGCGAGAACAGCGAGTGCTGGGCGGGGTGATAGTCGCCGTCGCGCAGCGCGATGACCTCGCGCAACACCCCGTAGAGCTGGGTGGAGAGCTCCTCGATGGAGCGGAAGCGCTGCTCGGGATCCGGGTGGGTGGCGCGCTGCAGCAGCCGGTAGAACGACAGGTAACGACGCAGCGTCGGCTCCTGCGACGGCGACGGCAGCCCCGGCTTGTACACTCCGTCTTCGCGCGGCAGGTCGATGGTCAAGGCGGCGAGCGTGCGCCCGATCGTGTAGATGTCGCTGGCCACGGAGGGGCCATGCGTGGCGACGTCCGGCGCCTGGAAGCCCTTCGTCCCGTAGATATAGCCGAACGCGCCGATCCCGCTGACGGCCCCGAGGTCGATGAGTTTGACTTGGTCTTCGGTGACGATGATGTTGTCCGGCTTGAGATCGTTGTAGACGACGCCGCGCGAATGCAGGTAATCGAGGGCTGGCAGGACCTCGAGGATGTAGCCGATGGCGATGTCGATCGGCAAGAGGTGGCCTTCTTGCGCGTTACGCCGCGCCCGCAACGAGGGCCCGCCGACGTATTCCATGACGATGAAGCCGCCGGGGACGCGCTCGTCGTCAATGAAGTTGTAGATCTTCACGATCCCGGGATGCGTGATGCCGGCGAGGAACTCGCGCTCGGCGCCGGCGGCGGCGGTCTCGTCCTTCGAGGACTCCGACTGCATCCCCTTGAGCACCACGAGCCGCCCGGAGACGAAGTGATCGTAGGCGAGGTAGATCCAGCCCATGCCGCCGTGGCCGATCACGCCGAGGATCTCGTACTGCTCGGCGACGATATCGCCCGGATTCAGCTGCGGCAGCGGGACGCCGGGCTTCTTCGCGTCCTCCGGATCGCGCAGCGCCTTACTCGGCGGGGTGGGCGGGATGAACGGCAGGTGCACCATGCCGTCGGCCACGGGCCGGGCGTGGCGCGCCGTGCCGTGGCGGGAGCGGAAAGTTGACAGCGCTTCTCGACGGGCGCGTTCCGACGTCTCCTCCTTCGACGCTTGCGCACTGCCGCCCTTATCCCGCAGGTTGCCTAAGTCTTTGAGGAGGCCGGCGATGTCGCCGACCTCTTCGTCGTCAAGCTCTTCTTCGTCGTCATCATCGGCGAAGGGGTCGAAGGCGACGGCCTCGGTGCCGGGGTCGGCGGCGTGGTCGACGGCGCCGGTGGGATCCTCGGCCTCGTCGGCGAAGGGGTTGTACTGCACGGCCTCCGTGCCGCCGGATTCGCCGTCCTCGTAGGAGTCGTCGTCGGCGGCATAGGGGTCGTATTCGACGGCCTCGGTGCCGGTGGATTCCTCACTCATCGTCGGGCTCCTCCCGATAGTCGGGTGCGGGCATCGTGGCGTGCGCCAGGGTGCCACCGAACCACTCGTTGTAGAGCCTTTGCCAGGTGCCATCGCGATCGATGCGCTCTAAGGTGTCGTTGACCTGGCGAACCAGCCCGGCGGAGCCATCGGCGGCGTCGGTGCCCTCGGTATCGCTGGGGTGCCGAATGGCGATGCCATAGTGCTCGTTGCTGGCGGGCTCGCCGACGATATGCGTCGACGGGTCCTGGTCGGCTATGCCCGCGAGGATGGTGTCGTCGGTGATGATGGCCTCCACCTGGCGCTGCTGGAGCGCGAGCAGACAGTCGGGCCAGCGGGTGACCTTGAGAATATCGGAGTTCGGCGCCAGCGTACGCACCCGATCGAGGGTGGTCGAACCGGCGGAGGCGCACACCCGCAGCCCGGGCAGATCGGAGTAGTCCTCGATGCCGGAGTTCTCGTGGACGAGCATGCGCGTCGAGGCCTCGAGATAAGGCGCGGAGAACTGCATCTCCTCTTGCCGGTCGGCCGTGATGGTGGTGGTACGGATGATGAGGTCGACGACGTCGTTGCGAAGCACCTCCGTGCGCTCCGGGGAGGAGACGAAGCGGAAGTCCACCGCATCCGGGTCGCCGAAGATGTCGCGGGCGATCTCCCGGCCGAGCTCGACCTCGAAGCCCTCGAGCGCCCCGGTCAGCGGGTTGCGATAGGACAGCCGGTTCTGCGCCTGGTCCACGCCGATGCGGATGCGGCCGCGCTCGAGGATCTCCGGCACGCGCTCGGCGGGCTCGGCGTCATCGGGGGCGAGGGTGCCCTCGAGGTCGTCGGTGTCGATGTCGTCGGCGGCGACGGTGCCCCAGTACTCGATCTCGGCGTCCTCGGGCAAGGGGAAGCCGGCGTCGGTGGACTCCGGCTCGGGGATCCCGCCGGCCGAGGCGACGTCCGGGGCGGAGGCGAAAGGATCGAGTGTCGACGAGCAGCCCGCCAGCACCACCGCGCAGGCGGCGACGGGGACGAGGACAAGGCGGCGTTTCATCACAGGTACTCCTGGAGTCGGGCACGGATGCCGAGCCACACGCTGAGCACCGCCGCGAACGCGAGGACCAGCACCACGGTGGCGACGGCCGTGGTCGCGTTGAGACCGTCGGCGATGAAGGTGCGCATGGCTAGGCGGGCGTCGTCGATAAGCTTGCTCAGCGAGCGATCCAGCCGGGCGGCTGCGGCGGCGCTGGTGGGCTCGCCGTCCTCGCTGACCTCGAGGGTGGTGGCGAGATGCGCGGCCTCGTCATAGTCGCCGTTGTCGATGGCGACCTCGAAGCGCGCGTGCGCGCTATCCCAATCGTCGAGCGCCTGGCGGGCGGCCTCGACGTTTCCGGCCGAGGCCGCCGGCGTGCGCATCGACGGGGTGCCGATCCAATCGAAGCGGCTGGCCTCCGCCGAGTCGATGACGCGCTCCATGTCATCGAGCGCCTCCGTGACGCCGGCGCTCATGGCGTCGAGGGACTCGCGGGCCTCGGTGGAGCTCTCGCGGCGCAGCAGAGTCAGCGTCTCGCGGGTCTGCGCCTGCTGCGCGAGGATGCGCGAATTCGTCAGCGAATCCCACGGCTGGGACGCCTCCTGGAAGCCGCGGAAGCCGGCCTGCCAGGTCATGAAGTTCGACGTGGAGACCCACAGCGTGGCCACCACGATGCACACGGTAGCGAACAAGAAACCGCGGTTGAGGCGCCGGCCGGTGGTGCGCCACAGCCACCACTGCGCCAGCACCAAGAACATGATCGCCGCCACCAGTCCGGACAGCGGAATCCACTGCGGGGTGGTGAGCTCTTCCTGCTGGGCGGCGACCTGGTTGCTGGTGGTCTGGAACAGCTCCGAGGCCGCGGGCAAAAGCTCGTTGCGCATGAGAGCCGAGGCGTTCGCCATATAGGTCACGCCGATGGGATGGCCCTCGCGGGCGTTGGTACGCGCGATTTCCACCATCGCGGTATACACCGGCAGATCGCGCTGGATCTCGGTGACGAGCTCGCCGATGCGCGGATCGCCCTGCTCCACGCCCGTGGCCGACTGGGTGGCGGCCACCGCGGCCCGGTCGATCGCCGAGTAGTAGCGATCCAGCGCGTCCTCCGAGGTCGTGCCGGAGCGCACGAAACTGCTGGTCGCCTCCGAATCCGCGAGCGAGAGGTTCGTGTACAGATTATGCGCGGCATAGCTAAGTGGCTCGGTCTCGGATAGGAGGACGTCGAGATCCTCCTGGCGCTGGGCGGAGGAATCGGACATGGAGTAGCCGGCGGCGATGATCGCCACGGACAGAAGCACCGTGATCCCCGCCATCTTGCCCGGGGTGGTGGCCAAAAAGTTGTAGATGGTGCGCAAACGGCCGAGCGGGCCGGCGAGCCCGTCGGTGAGCGCCCGGCGCCAGCGGGGGCGGGTGTCACTGTCCTCGTGGAGCTCGGCGGCGGGCGTGTAGGCGTCGAGCCAGGCATCGCCCGACGCGGACGGATCCTCGGCGGGCGCTTCGGAGCCCGTCTCACCGCGTTTCGACTGCACACCGGTCATTGGTTCACTCTAACCCGCCCGGTAGCCCTTACGCCACGGGTGCGGGGCGAAAACTCGCGCTACGATCGAAGGCCATGCAGGGAGATGGAGACGGATGGTCGGCAGGGCCCGACGGAACCCGGCGCTGGGGCAGGCACGGCGCGGCGGGGCTCGTGCTCGTCGACACGCGTGGCGACGAGCCGAGTGTGCTCCTCCAGCACCGCGCGACGTGGACGGCCGAAGGTGGTACCTGGGGTGTGCCGGGAGGGGCGCGCGACTCGCATGAAACGGCCGCCGAGGCCGCGGTGCGGGAGGCAGTCGAGGAGGCGGGCATCGATACCACGCTTATCGACGTCCGCGCCGAGCTGGTCACCGCCGGGCCTTTCCCCGCCGATCCTCGGCGCCCGGAGCTGGCGGGCCAGTGGACCTACACCACGATCGTCGCCACGGCCGACGGGCAGATCCCGGTCACCCCGAACGAGGAGTCGCTCGAGCTGCGCTGGGTGGGTCTCGGCGAGCTCGAGAACTATCCGCTGCTGCCGGCTTTCGCCGAATCGTGGCCGAATGTTTACCAAGTGATCAGGAAGTTACTGAGCTCATAGTTTTCCTATGTGGCATCCTGGTGAGCATGATTCACGCAGTCGGGCTGACTAAGCAGTACAAAAACGTCACTGCGGTCGACGACCTCACCTTCGACGTGAAACCCGGTGTGGTGACCGGGTTTTTAGGGCCGAATGGCGCGGGCAAGTCGACCACCATGAGGATGATCGTGGGGCTGGATAATCCCACCTCCGGCACGGTCACCATCGGCGGGGAGAACTACCGCGACCTCAAGCGGCCGTTGGAGAAAGTCGGCGCGCTCTTAGACGCCAAGTCCGTCCACCCCAACCGCTCCGCGGCAGCCCACCTGCGCTGGATCGCCCAGTCCAACGGCCTGCCGACCTCCCGCGTCGACGAGGTGTTGGGCCTGGTGGGCTTAAGCGATGTCGCCGGCAAGAAGGCCGGTGGCTTCTCCCTCGGCATGGGCCAGCGCCTAGGCTTGGCCGGCGCATTGTTAGGCGATCCCGAGGTGCTTATTCTCGACGAGCCGGTCAACGGTCTCGACCCGGAGGGCATCCGCTGGGTGCGCGGGCTCATGCAGGCCCTCGCCGCCGAGGGGCGCACCGTGTTGGTGTCTTCCCATCTGCTCTCCGAGATGGCGCAGACCGCCGAGAACCTCCTGGTCATCGGCCGGGGACGCCTGATCGCCGACACCCGCGTGCGTGACTTCATCCGCGATCACTCCGCCACCACCGTGCTGGTGCGCACCCCATATGTGGAGGAGTTCTCCGGCGCGCTCGACGCCGAGGGCATCGCCCATGAGCGCCAGAAAGACGAGGAGGGGCGCGACCAGATCGCGGTGCCCGATGCCACCTCCGACGACATCGGCGCGCTGGCCTATTCGACGGGCGTGCTGCTCACCGAGCTGACTGAGAAGTCCGCCTCGCTCGAGGACGCGTTCTTCGAGATGACCCAGGGCTCCGTGCAATACCGCGCCGCCGGCGCGGGTGCCGATGCCGGCGCGAAACAGGAAGGACGCTAAGCAGAGATGTTTATCAACACCCTCCGGTCCGAGTGGACCAAGCTGCGCTCCACCGCGTCGTTCTGGTGGACCACCGCCCTCGTCTTCGTCGTCAGCCTCTCGATCACCGGCCTCACCGCGGCGCTGGTCAGCCCGCAGGACCCGGCCGCCGCTGGCGCCGGCGCCGGGAACCAGGAATTCTACGTCGAGGCCGACCCGGCCATGGGTGCCTTGATCACCCCGCAGACCGCCATCTTCCCGTACCTGATGTTCGGCATGGCGGTCGTGCTCATCCAGGCGATCATGGTGGTCACCACCGAGTACCGCTTCGGGCTGACCTCCGGCAACTTCCTGGCGACGCCGAAGCGCTGGCCGGTGGTCGTCGCCAAGCTTGTGCTCTACGGCTTCATCGGCGCGCTCATCGCGCTCGTGTTCACCGTCGCGGCGTATGTCCTCACCAACACGCTGCTTGCCGAGGAGATCCAGGACACCTTCACGCCCTTCGAAGACGAGGCTGGCCAGCGCCTTCTGTGGGTGCTGCCGCTGGTGACCGTCGTCGCGATCATGTTCGTCCAAGGCATCGGCTGGCTGGTGCGCCAGACCGCCGGCACCGTGGCGATCACCATCATCCTCCTGCTCGGCTTCGACCAGCTGCTGCGCGTGATCCCGGATGTCGGCGCGGAGATCGCGCGCGCCATGCCATTTCTCAACATGAACGCCTTCATCCAGAACATGCCCTACGAAAACACCGACTGGCCGGTGTGGTCCTCGCTGGCGGTCTTCGCCGCGTGGGCGATCGTCGCGTGGGTGGCCGGACTCGTGGTGACGCTGCGTCGCGATGCCTAAACCCGGCAGCGAGAACTACCGCTTCTCGCTCACTCTCCTCATCGGCATCGCGGTGCTCTCGGCGGCGGCGCCCTTTTCGATCGACATGTATCTGCCGGCGCTGCCGGGCATCGCCGCGGACTTCGGCACCACCCAGCCGATGGTGCAGCTCACGCTGTCCGGCTTCGTCATCGGCCTAGCCGTGGGCCAACTGGTCATCGGCCCGCTCTCCGATGCCCTCGGCCGGCAGAAACTCATGATCGCCGGCGCGGTGCTCGCGCTCGTAGCGGCCATCGCCGCCGCCCTAGCCCCGACGATCTGGGTACTCATCACCGCCCGCGTGCTCCAGGGCTTAGGTTCCGGGGCGTGCATGGTCGCCTCCCGCGCGGTGATCCCGGATCTCGCCAGCGGACGACGCGCCGCCAAGGCTTTCGCCGCAATGATGTCGATCCAAACGCTCGCGCCGGTGCTCGCACCCGTGGTCGGTGGTCTGCTCGTCGAGCCGATCGGGTGGCGCGGGCTGTTCTGGGTGCTCGCCGGGCTCGCACTCGTGCAGCTGGGATCGGCCGTGTTCATCATCCCCGAGTCCCGACCTGCGCACCTCCGCGAGAAAGTCACCGTCACCTCGGTGGCCCGCAACTACCGCTATGTCATCGCCAACGCGGGATTCCGCGGCTACCTGCTCGTAGTGGTCTGCGCGTTCGGCGCGCTGTTCAGCTACCTCTCGGCGTCGTCGTTCATGATCCAAGGCGAGATGGGCTATTCCCCGCGCACCTTCTCGTTCATCTTCGGGTTCAACGCCGTGGGATTGCTGCTGGGCAACATCATCAACGCCCGACTGATCGACCGCTTCGACCCGCGCTACCTCGTGCGCTATGCCGCCGGGGCGCAGCTGCTGGCCGCCGGGGCGTTGCTCGCGGTGGTGGGCACTGGCGGTGCGCCGGAGGGGGTCATCTTCGCGCTGTTGTTCCTATTCGTCTCCCACCAGGGATTCGTGCAGGCCAACTCGATGTCGCTGGGCACCCTGCAGGTTCGCTCGCGGGCCGGCGGGGCCTCGGCGCTTATGGGGTTCTTCCAGTTCGTCGTGGCCGGCGCGATCGGCCCGGTGGTGGGCTTAGGTTCCTCCGCCGGGGTGGCGATGTCCCTGAGCATGGCCGTGGTTGCGTCCGTTAGCGTGGTGTATCTGTAGCCCGCGGTAAGTCTTGTGCCGGTGTGCATGAAGGCGACCATCGCGGGTACCTTTCGAATCAACTTCTACCTATCCTCGAAAGGAAGTACCCTGCGATGGCCGCTGACCCTCATCATATCGATCCGACCGCGTATCTCGAAGAGCTACTGACTCAAGCGTCCCCAGATTTGATGCGCCAAATGCTCTCGGACTTCATCAACCAAATCCTCTCGGCTCAGGCCGACAGCGTCTGCGGTGCTGACTACGCCACTGTTTCTCCGCAGCGCACCAACACCCGCAATGGCTACCGTCACCGCCAACTCGACACCCGTGTCGGCTCCATTGACGTCGCTATCCCAAAACTACGCACCGGGAGCTTCTTTCCTGATTGGCTTGTGGAACGACGCAGCAGAACCGAACGGGCCCTGACCACAGTGATCGCCACCTGCTACTTAAAGGGTGTCTCCACCCGCAGGATGAACGACCTGGTCGCAACACTGGGGATCACCAACCTGTCGAAGTCCCAGGTCTCTGACATGGCCAAAGAACTCGACATCATGGTCGAGGAGTTTCGAACCCGCCCGCTTGATCAGGGCCCGTACTACTACCTGTCCTGTGATGCGGTGACCATGAAAGTTCGTGAAGGCGGACGGGTAGTCACGACCAGCGTGCTTATTGCCACCGGTGTCAATAACGACGGCTACCGGGAGCTTTTGGGCATGCAAGTAGCAACATCAGAGTCCGTGGAATCTTGGACCGGGTTCTTCCAGGACTTAAAAGCCCGCGGACTTGGTGAAGTCTACCTCGTCACTAGTGATGCCCACCTGGGTATCCAGGCCGCTGTCGGCCAAGTTCTTCCTACTGCCGGTTGGCAGCGGTGCCGAACGCATTTTGCCAAGAACCTTTCCTCGAAAGTTTCCAAGCGCGGGTGGACGACGTTGTCGGGGATGTTTCATTCCATTTTTCAGCAAGCCGACGCCAGGTCCACGTGGGACCAAGCCCGGGAAGTAGTAGAGTTCTGTCACCAGCGTTTCCCAGAAGTAGCCGGATACGTGGAAGAGTCGTTGGATGAGATCTTAGCGTTCACGAACACGCCGAAAGCTGTGTGGACGAAGGTGTGGTCGAATAACCCGACGGAACGACTCAACCGGGAAATCCGCCGGCGTACTGACGTTGTCGGCATCTTCCCCAATCGGGCCGCGGTAGTACGACTCGTCGGGGCAGTGCTCGCCGAGCAGCATGATGATTGGATTCAACAAAAGCGCTACATGTCACTGGCAAGCCTGGAACAAACCCGAAAGCTTATCGTCGCCAACACCGTCGACGCGAGCAACACCGTCACGACCGAGGGAGCGGCCTAATGCACAGCAACCCAGCCCGCGCCGGTCCCCGACACCCCCTCCACTAGATTCCAATGATTCAGGAAGGACAGATACACCACTCCCGCGGACTTGACCATGGCCGTGTGCTGTCTCGCCGGGCTGCTCGCGGCGGTCTATGCGACGACGCGGCCCGGGCCCTCGGCGCGGGAAGTGGAGTAGGGGTTCTGCGTTTTCTGGGTTTTCTGATGCTCACATGGTGCGCTAGCGCTGGTCGAAATCACCCTCATAGAAAGGAGCTCCGCGATGTCGAAAGGAAGGGCGTTTGCGGGTTCCTTTCGTAATGGTGAATTCGACCAGCGGTAGCGTGTTATGGGCGTATGGCTGGGCGGCGTATGGCTCCGCCGCCTGATCGTCCCGCTAGTCCCATCAGTCACTCCTGTGTGCCCTTGTGACCTATCAGGCTCCTTCTGGCATAGCGTGATGGCCGGCAGTGGCTGACTTTATGGCGTCTCGTGGTGTTCGAGCACAAATGCTTGAAGGAAGAACCTTGAAGGGCGCAAAATCAGGCCATTTCCTCACACAAAACCTTGAAGGGCGCGCCCTTCAAGCATCTTCCTTCAAGCTTTTGTGTGGCAACAACGCGGAACCGCACCGAAAAGCGGACCTTCGGAACGTTAGGTACCCTAGCGGCCATGCAGCGGTATCGCGTTCGTACGCCTGGTCGAAAGGAGCCACCCCTAAACGAGTCTCACGCGGTCGAAATCAGCACTCCTTTAGATGCTCCTCCTTTTGACCAGCGACAGCGCAACATGCAGAAACCAACAGAAACCAGCAGAACCGCCAGAACCGAAGAACCCTCAGCAGAACCCCCAACCTACTGCAACGCCGAAGTCAGCTTCGCCACGTTATCGACATAGCGCCGGCGCCAGCTGCGCTTGTTCCACTGCGCGAGGGTGAGCTCTTTCGCCACGGAGAGGTAGTTGTTCGCGAGGGCGTGCAGCTGGGGGATGAGGTCACCGTCGCTGACCAGCACCGTTGATTCGTAGTTGAGGCCGAAGGAGCGCATGTCCAGGTTCGACGACCCGAAGGCCGCGACCGAGCTTTCTGGGACGTCGTCGGGGTCAGCGATGAGGAACTTCGAGTGCAGCACGAAGGGTTTCGGGAACTGATGGATGTGGATGCCCGATTCCAGGAGCACCTTGTAGTACGACGACTGCGCGTGATGCACTAGGAACTGGTCCGCCTGCTCGGAGACCAGCAGGTCGACACGCACACCCCGGTAGGCGGCGGTGGTTACGGCCTCGAGGATCGATTCGTCCGGGATGAAGTACGGCGAGCAGATGATCAGGTGCTTCTTCGCGTGGTAGATCAGCGAGGTGAACATGCGCAGGTTCGGCTCGGTGGTGTATCCCGGCCCGGAGGGGATGAGCTGCACGACGTTCGTATCGCCCGGGCGTCCGCCGATGTCGTGCGGCGGGCGGATCGCCAGCGTCTCACCGGATTCGGTGTACCAGTCGACGGCGAACATCTGCTCCAGCGACGCCACGATCGGCCCGCTGAGTTCCACCATGTAGTCGATCCACTGCCGCCCGGCGCGCACGTTCTTGGACACGAGGTAGCTGCGGTCGATGAGGTTGAGCGAGCCGATGAACCCGATGTCGCCGTCGACGACGACAACCTTGCGGTGGTTGCGCAAATCTGGGCGGCGGAAGCGCAGCCGCCATGGCGCCAGCGGCAGCATGTGCCGCCACTTCACGCCGATCGCGTCGAGCCTCTTGCCGAGGGAGAAAAACCCCGGATACTTCAGCGAGCCGATCTGGTCGAACAACAGGCGCACCTCGACGCCGCGGGCGGTCGCGCGCTTTAGCGCCTGGAAGAACACGTCGGTGGTCTCGTCCCAGGCCACGATGTAGATCTCCACGTGGACGTAGCGCTTCGCGGTGTCGATCACGTCGGCCATGCGGCGGATGGCGTCGTCGTAATCCGCATAAAGCCCGCGGTTGTGCCCGTAGACTGCCGGGTGCCCGGTGAGCTCCCGGTTGAGCTGCACGATGGAGGCGAGTTCCGCGCCGGGTTCGGCGCCCGGGGGGTGATCGGGGATGTCGCTTTGGACGTCCTCGATCATCGCGTTCGCTTCCTGCTGGATGCGGTGGCGGCGCCGGTTGATATACGGCGAGCCCATGAGCAGGAACAACGGCAGGCCGATGAAGGGCAGAAGCAGGATGAGCAGCAGCCAGGCATTGCTTGACGACGGCCGCCGCCCCTCCGGAATAATTCCCACCGCGGCGATCTTGATCGCGTAGTCAATGGCTAAACCGACCACCTGCCAGGTGGAAAAATCGAGGTCGATCGTCATATCAGCGCACGCTGTCGTAGTCCGGCGCGTCCACCCTCGCCGCCTCGAGGTGGTAGTCGACGATCACCGGCGCGTGGTCCGAGGCGCCTTTGCCGGAGCGTTCGTCGGCGTCGATAAGCGCGGAAGTGGCCTTTTTTGCCAGCGCCGGGGAGGCGAGGTGGTAGTCGATGCGCATGCCCTCGTCCTTCTGGTAGCGCATGCCTTTGTAGTCCCAGTAGGTGTAGCGGCCGTCGGCAAGGGAGCGGGTGATCTCGGCCATCCCGGACTCCGTGAGCATCCCGAAGGCGGCGCGCTCGGGTTCGGTGACGTGGGTTTTGCCGTCGAACACCGCGATGTCCCAGACGTCCTCGTCGCGCTCGGCGACGTTGAAATCGCCCACCATCGTCATGAGCGTTTCCGGGTTTTCCTCCAGCTCGCGGCGGGCGTACCAGCACGCGGACCAGAGGAAGGCGAGCTTGTAATCAAAGTGGCGATCGCCGATCTCCCGCCCGTTGGGCACATACAACGACCAGACTTTCACCCCGCCGCAGACGGCGCCGACCGCGCGCGCCTCGAGGGGCTGCTCGGCATCCGGGTCTTTTGCGAAGCCGGGCTGGCCGGGCAGGTGTTTTTCGACGTCGTCGATGCCCACGCGCGAGATGATCGCCACGCCGTTCCACTGGTTGAAGCCGACGTGCGCGACCTCGTAGCCGATGGCCTCGAAAGCCTCGTAGGGGAACTTCGCGTCGCTGGTTTTGGTTTCCTGGACGGCTAAGACGTCGACGTCGTGACGTTGCAGAAAATCCACCATGCGTTCAGCACGGCTGCGGGCGGAGTTGACGTTCCACGAAGCGATGCGCATGGACACTAGGTTACCTACTGCGGGCCTCCTCGGCGGTGAGGTAGATGCTGTTGCCGGCTTCTTTGAACTCGCGGGACTTCTGCTCCATGCCGGCCTCCGCCTCGGCGTCCGTGGCGGTCTCCGGCAGGCCCACCCCGGGCATGCCGAGCTCGGCGCCGAAGGTGTCGCGGATGTCCTGCGAGATGCGCATCGAGCAGAACTTCGGGCCGCACATCGAGCAGAAGTGAGCGGTCTTCGCCGGCTCGGCCGGCAACGTCTCGTCGTGGTAGGACTGCGCGGTCTCCGGATCCAACGACAACGCGAACTGGTCATGCCACCGGAACTCGAAGCGGGCCTTACTCATCGCGTCGTCCCAGTCGCGCGCACCCGGGTGCCCCTTCGCGACGTCCGCGGCGTGCGCGGCGATCTTGTAGGTGATCACGCCGGTCTTCACGTCGTCCTTGTTGGGAAGACCCAGGTGCTCCTTCGGGGTGACGTAGCAGAGCATGGCGGTGCCACCCATGGCGATGTTCGCCGCCCCTATCGCCGAGGTGATGTGGTCATAGCCGGGCGCGATGTCGGTGACGAGCGGGCCCAGGGTATAGAAGGGCGCGCCATCGCAGAACTCTTGTTCCTTCTCGTTATTGACCTGCACTTTATCCAGCGGGACGTGGCCGGGGCCTTCCACCATCACCTGCACATCGTGCTCCCACGCCTTCCGGGTCAGCTCGCCGATGGTCTTGAGCTCGGCGAACTGAGCGGCGTCGTTGGCATCGGCGGCGGAACCGGGGCGCAGTCCGTCGCCAAGCGAAAAAGCGACGTCGTAGGCGGCGAAGATCTCGCACAGCTCGTCGAAGTTCTCGTAGAGGAAAGACTCCTGATGGTGCGCCAAGCACCAGCCGGCCATGATCGAGCCGCCGCGCGAGACGATGCCGGTGACCCGGCGGGTGGTTAAGGGCACGAACGGCAGGCGCACGCCGGCGTGGACCGTCATGTAGTCGACGCCCTGTTCGCACTGTTCGATGACGGTGTCGCGGAAGATCTCCCAGCTGAGGTCTTCGGCGACGCCGTTGACCTTCTCGAGCGCCTGGTAGATCGGCACGGTGCCGATCGGCACCGGAGAGTTGCGCAGGATCCACTCGCGGGTGGTGTGGATGTCATTGCCGGTGGAGAGGTCCATCACCGTATCGGCGCCCCAGCGGGTGGCCCAGCGCAGCTTATCGACTTCCTCGCGGATCGACGACGTCACCGCCGAGTTGCCGATATTCGCGTTGATCTTCGTCAAAAAAGCGTTGCCGATGATCATCGGCTCGGATTCGGGGTGGTTGACGTTGTTCGGGATGATCGCGCGCCCGGCGGCGACCTCGCGGCGGACCTTCTCGACGTCGCAATGCTCGCGCAACGCCACGAACTCCATCTCGCGGGTGATCTCGCCGGCCCGGGCGTAGTGCATCTGGGTCACCTTCCGGTCCTTCGCGGCGCGCAGGGGCTTCCGGCGCGTGCCCTTCCACTCCTGGCTGGCCTCGCCGCGCTTGAGCGCGCGGTTGCCGTCGTCGAGAAGGTTGCGGGCGCGACCAGTGTATTCCTCGACGTCACCGCGGGCCCGGATCCACTCGCTGCGCAGCCCCGGAAGGCCTTCGGTGGGTTCCGCCCAGGGCCCGCGGGTGCGGTAGATCTTCAGCGGCTCGTTGGGGCCGGTGGGGGAGTCGTCGAGATCAATCGCGGTTTCGGGAACGCTCAGCCCGTTCTCCTCGATCGGAGCGTAGCGGTGCTTGGGGTGGATTTCTCGCGCATACACGTCCGTCATGGACTTATCCTCACTTCCTTCGCTGGTGCTAACCAGACAGGTTCAAACGGTGGTCGCGCGGGATACAGCGCGGATCTCAGCCCTCTACCTTCGGGCCCCCGTGTTCGGTCGGTGTCTTTTCACCGTAGCGCAGTCCGGCGGGTTATGTGGGAGTTCGGGGTAGATTGTGTGAGATGACTCACTTAAGGTGTGGGTATGACGCGATCAGTATTTATCAGTGGCGGGGCCCGCGGTATCGGCCGCGCCACTGCCGAGATCCTCGCCGAGCGAGGATGGACGGTGGGGGTCTACGACCTCGTCGACGGCTTCGACTGGGTGCACAGCGACTCCGTGCACACCGGCTTTCTCGACGTTAGCGACCCGCACACGTGGGAAGATGCGCTGGCGGAGTTCGCCGCGGCCGCTGGGGGCGGCATCGACGTCGTGGTCAACAACGCCGGGATTCTCTACGGCGGGCCTTTCATGGAGGAAGGTTCCTACGACAAGGGCGCCCAGCTTGTCGACGTCAACGTCAAAGGCGTGCTCTTCGGCGCGCGGGCGGCCTACCCCTGGCTGAAAGACGGTGGAGGCAAGCTCGTCAATATCGCGTCCGCCTCCGCTATCTACGGCACCCCCGATATGGCGGTCTACTCCGCGACCAAATTCGCGATCCGGGGTATTACCGAAGCGCTCGAGCTCGAGTGGGCCGAGGAGGGCATCGACGTCGCTTCCGTGTGGCCGCTCTATGCCGCCACCGGGATGCTCGACGGGGTGGAAACTAGCGGCACCCGGCGCCTCGGGGTCAACCTCACACCGGCCGAGGTGGCGCGCGCGGTGGCCGACGTCGTCGAGGCCCCGCGCCGTAGCCCCATCAGAATCCATCATCCGGTGGGCAGGCAGGCCAAACTCGCGTACCTGACCTCGCGCTTTTCGCCCACCTGGCTGTGCCGATACATCAACGCGAAACTGACCAGTGACCGGCCTGTGCGCCTGTGAGATTGCCTGTGCCGGGGAAAGGAAGACCCATGACCAGTGTCGAACCCGTAACCAGTGGACGCCGAGACGACTGGGGATCCAGTGATAGCGTCCCTTATTCGTCGAGCCCCGACATCGTCCGCGAACGCCAGCTCGTGGATCCGCCCACTATGCGGCCCATCCCGGAATTCGACGGTGTCCACGACATCTGGCTGCGCGGCAAGCGCGTCGAGGCGGTGCGCGAGGCGGCCCGCGCTTATCGACGACGCTTCCTTACCCAAGGCACCGTCCTGGGCGTGCGCTCCTTCGACATCGCCTCTGCGCCCTATCCCGCGCAGTACGCCTTCCAGAACTACTCGATCCACCTCAACCCCCTGATCAGCATCATCAACCGGATGCTGGTCATCCAGTACGAGGACTTCAACGGCGTGCCGCGCACCCTGGTGTGGGAGCCCACCGTGGCGGACGGGACGAAGAAGGCCGGCTTCTACAGCTCCCTGCTCGGGCAGGGTACCGGGCCGAAATGGTTCCGACGTCTCGCGCGCACCGCCCAACGCCTCGGCACCGAAAAGCTGCTGGCCAAGTACTTCAACGACCCCGACGACATCCTGCCGTCGGTGGGCATGAACAACGCGGATGTCGACTATGTCTCCTTCGACCACCTCCACGTCCAGGACCCGCGCATGATCGTCGGCTCTGTTCACGAGGTCCCCGCCGGTGAGCCGGCATACGAACCGATCTTCCCGCATGCCCGGCTGCTCGTCCACGAGGCGGAGCTCGGCACCTTTGAGGCGCTGCACCCCATGCAGTCCTCCTGGTACGTCGAAGGCGGGATGGACGGCGTCGACCGCGAGGTGCTCTCCACCTTTGCCGGCGACGTGGAACTCGGCGTGGGTATCTCCTTGCTGTGGACTCCCGGGCATACCGACGGCAATCACTCGCTGTGCATCAACACCCCCGAAGGCGTGTGGATCTCCTCCGAAAACGGCATGGCCGCCGACTCCTGGCAGCCCGAGCTCTCCCGCATCCCCGGCATCAAACCCACCGCCGACTTCTACGAACGCGAGGTCGTGCTCAACGCCAACACCCTCGAGGACTCCCTCGACCAATACGACTCCATGATCAAGGAGAAAGAGATGGCGAGCTACTGCCAGAAGGATCCCCGCTGGAAGCAGATCCTCGCCTCCTCGGAGTGCGCGAACTGGAAGCGGCAGTGGCCGCTGGTGCCCACCATCACCCACGGGGGCATCAACTACGGCGAGATCAAGCGGCGGAAGTAGGTTTTCTGGGGTTGGGTGGGGTTGGGTGTTTCTGTGGGTGCGCTTGCGGACGTTTCATGTTGCGCTAGCGCTGGTCGAAAACAGCCACCCCTAAAGGAGTGCTGGTTTCGACCGTGTGAGAGCCCTTTCTATAGGGGCGCTTTCGACCAGCGGTAGTGCGGTATGAGCATGTGGCCGGGCGGGCGTGCGACTCTGCTGCCTGGTCGTCCCGCCAGCCTCATCAATCACTTCTGTGGGGCTCCGGCGGTCCGTCAGGCTCCTCCTGCCATGCTGCGGTAGCGCTGGTCGAAATCAGGTCTATATAAAGGAGTCCCGCGCGGTCGAAAGGAAGGGTGTTTGTGGGGTCTTTTCGTGATGGTGCTTTCGACCAGCGCTAGCGCTCTATGCGGATGCGGGGCGCAGGCCTGATCGCGGTCAGTTCTGTGGGACCTGCGGGCCATTCGAACACAAATGCCTGAAGAAAGAACCTTGTAGGACGCAAAATCGGGCCATTTTCTCACACAAAACCTTATAGGACACGCCCTACAAGCACCTTCTTTCAAGCCTTTGTGCAGCAGAAACGTCAAACCGCACCGAAAAGCAGATCGTCAGAACGCTAGGCGCCCTACCGGCCATGCGGCGTTATCGCACTCGCACGCCTGGTCGAAACCAGTACTCCTTTAGGTGTGACTGCTTTCGACCAGCGCTACCGCACTACGGCCAAGCAGCCGCAAAACCATCCCGAACGCAGTACCTAAAGAACCGCCAGAACCCCAAAACACAGAACCCCAAACACCAACACCCTACCGCTTTAACGCGTATCGGTGTCGGTGATGTTCGATGAAGCCGAGTTTGTCGTAGAGCGCGATCCCGGCCTCGTTCGTGCTGATGACCTGCAGATACGCTTTCTCAGCACCCTGCCGAGCGCCCCAGGCGAGCACTTCCGCGCCGAGCAGGGTTCCCAGTCCGCGGCGCCGGAAATCTTCGGCGACTTCGACCGCCGAGTAGCCCAGCCAGGTCGTCTCGTCGGTGGATTCGGTGATGGTCGCGCGAGTGATCGCTACGGTCTGACCTTCCGCATTACGCAGGCGGGCGAATGCCATCGTGCCGTCGATCTCGTCGTAGAGCGCGCGCAGGGCGTCGACGGGGAGTTTCTCGCCGCGGAAGTGGTAGAGCTCGAGCCAGTCGTCGTCGGGTTGGGCATCAATCGATACCGAAAAGCCATTCGCCGGTACGGAAGGAAGGTCCCGCAGAACCCGGGTCATTACTAAAATTTCGGGGCCGAGCTCCCAGCCGTCGAGGCCGACGACCTGCTCCGCGGCCTTGCCGATGCGCTCCGGGATGTGGAGGCGTACGGGCAGGTCGTGCGACTGATAAAACGCGGTGATCTCGTCGAGCGGCAGCGCGGTGAAGCCGGCCGCGCGGCCTAAGGGTGTGACCGAGTGCGAGCGTTCGGTGATGCCGTCGCCGGCGCGCATGAGCCACTGGCCGTCGGTGCTCCAGCGGTGGTCGGTGCCAGGGAAGGCTTTGGCGTAGGCGGTCTCGACATGCCGGATGTCGGAGTTGCGGATACGCCGCGGCGAGAGCTTCTTCACCACGTAGATCTGCTCCTCCGGGATCTCCACGGCCGGCAGGTCGGAGGGGTAGCCGCCGACTTCCTGGGGGCGGATGGTTAGCGGATCGAGGGCTATGACGTGGCCGATGACGTCGGAAAACGTGTCGTCGAAACGCCGCCGACACACGACGCGCTCGCCGATGGCCACGCGATCAGAGCGGAAGATATATGACATCTAGTGTCCGAACGGGTCCTCGTCGACGCCGGGGGTCCAGGTGTTGTTTGGCACCTTCCACCCGTTGGCCTTGATCTCCTTTTTGGCCCTGCGCTTGTTTCGGCCCACGAGGACGTCTGTGTAGACGTAGCCGTCGAGGTGGCCGACCTCGTGCTGCAGGCAGCGGGCGAAAAAGCCGTAGCCTTCGACCTCTATCCGGTTGCCGTTTTCGTCGGTGCCGGTGACTTTCGCCCAGTCGGCACGCCCGGTGGGGAAGGCGAGGCCCGGAAGGGAGAGGCAGCCTTCGTGCTCGGAGCCGTCGGTCGCCGGCATGGACTTGGGGATCTCGCTCGTCTCGAGCACCGGGTTGATCACGGTGCCGCGGCGCATGCCGCCCTCGGGCTTTTCGGTGCCGTCGGGGCCTTCGGTGTCGGGGCAGTGGTAGACGAACAGGCGCTTGTTGATGCCGATCTGGTTCGCGGCCAATCCGACGCCGTTGGCGGCGTCCATGGTTGCGTGCATGTCGGCGATGAGTTCGGCGAGCTCCTCGGGCGACTCCGTGACCGGCTCCGTGGGCGTGTGTAAGACGGGGTCGCCGTAGATGACGATGGGGCGAATGGTCATGGCCTACAGTTTAGGCATGCCCGAGCTGACCGAATCCGATGCCCGCCTTCTCGAGTTCGAACGCACCGCCCCGCGCTCGGTCGGCGCGAAGGAGGAGGCTATCCGCGCACAGTTCGACATCACCCCGACGCGCTATTACCAGCGCCTCAACCTGCTCATTGATCTCGACGCCGCGATGGCCGCCTACCCGACCCTCACCGCCCGGTTGCGCAGAATTCGTGATCGACGCGCCGAGGAGAAAGCCAGGCACAGCGACAGTAGTTACTAGTGTTAACGCTGTGACTAATGTGAATCAGGAGAATCAGACCACGGAAACCGGCGCCGGGGTCCCTCTGCGCGGACTCGCGATGGTGCTCATCGCCGTCGCTGTCATGCTCGGCCTCTGGGGCCTTTATGCCCTGACCCAGGGTGGCGACGACACCACCACCGCCAGCGGCGATGACACCACCGCGACCGCCGAGGCCGACCGCCCCGAAGCAGGTGCCGACGACACCGCCGCCCCCACCAACCCCCGCGAAGAAGCGACCGACGACGCCGCGGACGCCCCGGGCGCCGACGACGCCGCCCGCCCCACCGACGACCGCAGCAACGGCGCCGCCGCCACTGGTGCACGTGCCGGCGCGGGCGCAGCCGGCGGCGCAGGTGCAGGCGCAGGAGCGGGTGCAGGTGCCGGCGCGAACGCCGGCGACGCCGAGGCCGCCGAGCCGCTGCGCATCAACGTTCTCAACAACTCGCTGGAGCCGGGCATCGCCGAGGATGTCTACCGCGATCTCAAGGAGCAGGGCCGCGAGATGGGCACCCACGGCAACCTCGCGGAGTCGGACGCCATCGTCGCCGAGACCACGGTCTTCTTCGCCGAGGGAGATGCGGAAGGTGAGCGTGCCGCCCGGGAGCTGGCCGATCACATCAACCGGACGAACGGGCTGCCGGCCGTCGCCAAGCCTAATGCTGAAAGCCTTCCCGACGAGGTCACCGGCGACCGCCAGATCACCCTGGTGCTCACGGGCGGAATTAACGTCTGATGGCGCAGTCGTTCAAGCGCTCGCCGAAACCGACCCTCGGCGTCGAATGGGAGGTCGGCGTCATTGATCCTGTCACCCGCGACTTGGTGCCGCGGGCGGTGGAGCTGATTGATCTGGTCAATGATCGGCACTCGGAGATCCATTTCGAGCGCGAATTCCTCCAAAACACCGTCGAGCTGGTCACCGGCATCCACGACAGCGTGCCCAGCGCCGTCGCCGAGCTTCACGACGACCTCGAGGCCCTACGCGTCGGCGCCAACGAACTGGGGCTGAAGTTGTGGGCGTCAGGTTCGCACCCGTTTTCCGACTTCCGCAAACAACCCGTCAGCGCCAAAATGACATACGCGGAAATCATCAACCGCACCCAGTACTGGGGCCAGCAGATGCTCATCTGGGGCATCCACGCGCACGTGGGCGTCAGCCACGAGGACCGGGTGTGGCCGATCATCAACGCCCTCATGACGAAGTACCCGCACCTGCTGGCGCCGTCGGCGTCGTCACCCGGCTGGGACGGCATCGACACCGGCTACGCCTCGAATCGCACCATGCTCTACCAGCAGCTACCGACCGCCGGCATGCCCTACCAGTTCGGCTCCTGGCAGGAGTGGCTCAACTTCGAGCACGACCAGGCCACCAGTGGCGTGACGAACCACACCGGCTCCATGCACTTCGACATCCGCCCGGCCGCGAAGTGGGGCACGATCGAGATCCGCGTCTCCGACGCCACCTCCAACCTGCGGGAACTCTCCGCCCTGGTGGCGCTCGCGCACTGCCTTGTCGTCTACTACGACCGCAAGATCGACCGCGGCGAAGACCTGCCAACCCTGCAGCCCTGGCACGTCGCCGAAAACAAGTGGCGCGCCGCGCGCTACGGCATGGAGGCGCTGGTGATCACCTCCCGCGACACCGAGGAACGCTGGATCACCCAGGAGCTCGACGAGCTTATCGACGAGCTCATGCCCGTCGCCCACGACCTCGACTGCGCACCCGAGCTCGCTTTAATCCCCGAGATCTCCGAACGCGCGGCCGGCTACTCCCGGCAGCGACGCCTCTTCCAGCTGGAGGGGGACTGGAAGCCGGTCATCGATAAGACGGCCGCGGAGATGTGGGAGCTGCGCCCCGAACGGTAGATTGGGGCGCATGGAAGACAAGCATCCTGATTCTGAAGGCCCTGATCAGACCGCGGGATCGCGCACGGTGATCCTGCTCGGTGCGCCGGGCGATCTGCCCGACGAGTGGAGCGGCGTCATCAACGCGCTGCCCGCGGAGATCTCGGCGCGCCCGGTGGCGAACACCGGGCAGCCGCTCGAGCTCATCGAAGAAACCCTCGACAAACACGAACTCCGCAACGTCGACATCGTGGCGTACTCCGGCGGCGCGATCGTCGCGGGGCTCTTCGCTGCGCGCCAGCCCCAGCGCGTTGGCCGCCTCATTCTCGTCGACCCGGTGGTCGGACTCGATGAGAGGTCGATCCGCGCCGCGCGCACGATCTTCCGCTTCATCCCGAACTTCATGTTCAAGCGCAAGGGCACCACCAAGAAGCAGACGATCGAACAGATGGAACGCGCCTCGATGGAGCTGTCGAAGGTTCAGGCCAAGATCATCACCTTCGGCAATTCCGCCCAAGCCCGTAAAGCTACCGAGTTCTTCGGCGCCGCGTCTGCGGGTAACGCCGTGGACTACCGCGAAGAGCCCGAGCAGTTCGTCGCGCTGATCCAGCAGGGGCTAAGGTTTTAGGTTTTTGGTGGGGTTGTTCGGGTGCTGTTGGGGTTCTGATGCTGTTCGGCGTATGCCGCGCTATCGCTGGTCGAAACGAGTTGCACAGAAAGGAGTCCTGGTTTCGACCGCGCGGGACTCCTTTAGGGCCCCCCTTTCGACCGGGCGTGCTAAAACGATACCGCCGCATGGCTCCATCAGGAGTGATCAGCCCAAACCCACACCGAAACCAGGACCCTAAGCCCCCGGCGTGCTCCCGGTCCGCCTTTCGATGCGCCGGCTGATCTCTCCGCGCTTGCGGCCGGGGCGTTCGGCGGGTGCTTCGTTGAGGGAGAGATCCTCGGGTTCGCCGTAGAGGCCTTCGCGGCGGGAGATGCGTCCGAGGCGCTGGGCGGTCACGGGGGAGGTCATGAGCGCGAAGATCACCAAGAGCAGCAGCATACCGAGGTCGCCGCGTTCAGAGACCGAGAATTCTTCCGAGCCGGTCACGTGGATGGATGCGCCGAGGATGATGAGGATCAGCCCCGTGGTCTGGGGTTTCGTGATCGCATGCACGCGAGACATGGTGTCGCGGAAGCGGACGACGCCCACGGCGGCGGAGAAGACGAACACTGCGCCGGGGATGAGCAGTACGAGTGAGAGGATGTCTGCGATGAGGTTCCAGTTCATTATCTAGGCACCGTCCCTCTTGCGGAAGCGTGCGACGGAGATCGACGAGATGAACCCGAGCAGGGCGACCACCAGCATGGCGTTGACGACGGTGGTGTCGAGGGTCCAGCAGATGTAGATCGCTAGCGCACATTGGATCATGGCGATGAAGCCGTCGAGGCCCAGCATGCGGTCCATGGAGTTGGGACCGGCGATGATGCGCCAGACCACGATGACCAGGGCTGTGGCGATGAGGATCGCCGGCAGCACAAGGATGACGTTGTAGAGATGGTCGTTCATGTCGGTCAGCCCTCCTCGAAAATGCGGATCATGGCGCGCTCTAGTTCGGTGATGCTTTTCTTTTCGCGCTCTAGGGCTTTCTCGTCCGGAACGGAGAGCAGGTGCACCGTCCACATGCGGTTGGCGATGTCGAGGTCAGAGACCGAGCCGCCGGGCTGCAGGTTGTAGGCGACGGTGGCGAAGTAGAGCACGAGTTCGTTGGATACGCGCATCGGCATGCGGATGATCGCGGTCTTCGGCGGCGGTGCCGGGCGCAGCGCCAGCCACGCCACCTTGACGGAGGCGATGATGAGGTCGCGGAACCAGACGATCACGAAGCGGATCAGCCCTATCCAGTGGACTCTCATGCCGCCGATCGGCATGGCGGGTAGCGGCAGGAGGATCACCACGCCGAGGCCCACGATGATCCCGGCGAAGACGTTGGCCCAGGACAGCTCGCCCATGAGCAAGCACCACATGACAACGATCCAGGCGACGAAGGCCGGGCGGATGCGGAAACGTAGGCGGTTGAGCATCAGTTGTTCGCCTCCTCGTCAGCCGCCGGGCGCAGCGGGTGGTCGCGGTTTTGGAACTGGTCGGGCTCCTGGTCCGGGGTGGCCTGGTCCAGGGTGCGGCCCGGATCAGACCAGTTCGTGCCTAAGACGGCCTCCCGGTAGATGGTGGTGTCCTGCGCGCTTTCGGCGGCGCGGTCGGTCACGCCGGACAGCGGGCCGGCCACCAGGGTGATCGCGCAGAGCACGGTCACGAGCATGCCGGTCGAGCCGAGCATGCCGAAGGGGATGCGGCCGACGTCCTGGCGCTCGGTGAACTCGACTTCGTCTTCGGTGACGTCGGCCAGCGGGGCGGGACGAGCCATCGCGATGGCGCCTTCGGGGGCGTCCTTGCGGTCGCGCCAGAAGCCCTTCGACCAGACCAGCACCATGACGTACAGCGTCAGTAGCGAGGTCACCACGGCGCCGCCGATGAGGACCCACGCCAGCCAGGAGCCCTGCTCGGCGCCGGCCTGGAGGAGGACCACCTTGCCCAAAAAGCCCGAAAACGGCGGGATGCCGCCCAGGTTGAGCGCGGGCACGAGGTAGAGCACCGCGACCACCGGCGCGGTGTACATCAGTGAGCCGAGCCGGCGCAGCGACGAGGTGCCGCCTTGGCGCTCGATGAGGCCGACCACCAGAAATAGTGCGGTCTGCACCAGGATGTGGTGCACGGCGTAGAAGATCGCGCCGGAGAGGCCCGGGGCGGTGCCGAGGCCGATGCCGAAGATCATGTAGCCGATGTGGCTGACCAGGGTGAACGACAAAAGTCGCTTGATGTCGGTCTGCGCCATGGCGCCGAGGATGCCCACGATCATCGTGGCCAGTGCCACGACGAGCAGGAGGTCGTCGAACTCGCCGTCGGTAAACACGGTCGAGCGCATGCGGATGATCGTGTAGACACCGGCCTTGGTCAGCAGGCCCGCGAAGATTGCGGTGACCAGTGAGGGGGCGGTGGGGTAGGAGTCGGGCAGCCAGGCGTCGAGAGGCACGACGGCGGCCTTGATTCCGAAGGCGACGAGCAGGATGCCGAAGACGGCGGCGCGCGTGCCGTCGGGAACCTCCTCCATGCGGATGCCGATCTGCGCCAGGTTTATGGTGCCGACTGCCGCGTAGACACCCGCGATCGCGATGAGGAAGATCATCGACGAGACGATCGAGACGACCACGTAGTTGATGCCGGCGCGCACGCGCGAGGCCGAGGCGCCGAGCGTGAGCAGCACGTAGGAGGCGACGAGGAAGATCTCGAAGCCGACGTACAGGTTGAACAGGTCGCCGGCGAGGAACGAGAGGTTCACGCCCATGGTCAAAAGCAAATAGGTCGGCTGGAAGACCGCGATGGGGTCTTCGGTGCCGCCGTCACGGATGCCCTGGGCGATGGCGAACCGCATCACCGCGAACAGCACGATCGAGCTGACCGCGAGCATGATGCTGGAGAGGCGATCGGCCACGAGCGTGATGCCGATCGGCGCGTCCCAGCCGCCGATCTGGACGGTTTGGATGCCGTGGAGGTCGCTGATCGCCACGAGCATGAAGCTCACGGCCATCAGGCCTGCCAGCGCGATCAGCGCGATCCAGCGCTGGATGCTGGGGTGCCGGGCGAAGAGCAGCGTCAGCGCTGCGCTGAACGCCGGCAGCAGGATCATCATCGGGATGAGATACGGCGCATAGGGCGCGACCATATCGACGTAGGGGGCGAGAAACTCACTCATCGTTGGCCCCCTTCACGGGAGACTCGAAGGACTTCGGGCCGAAGGAGTCGCCCTCGCTGGTCATGCGGCCGGTCTCCGGGTCGTCGGAGGCATCGTGATCCGGTGCGGACCACGAGGTGTTCGACCTGGCCGCGGTGGCGACGGCGGCGTCCTCGGCGTCCTGTTCCACGATGTCCGCGGTGCGGTAGCGGTACTGGCGGTAGATCAGGGTGAGGATGAACGCGGTCAGCGCCATGGAGATCACGATGGCGGTGAGGATCATCGCCTGGGCGAGGGGATCGGCGTTTTCGGGCCCGGCGACTTCGTTGTCGCGGCCCACGATGGGCGGGGATCCGGCCGCGCCGCCGGCCTGCAGGATGAGCAGGTTGGCGCCGTTGCCGAGCAGGACCACGCCCATGAGGATGCGGGTGAGCACCTTGTCGAGGATCAAGTAGACCCCGGCGGTGACTAGCACGCCCGCCGCGAGGAGCAGAACCAGGTTGGCTTCCATTTACTTGTGCTCCTTTCGGTCGTTATCGTCGTCGGGGTCTGCGTGGCTGGTGGGATCCAGCGTCGCGGTGGATGGGCCGCGGGGTGACGACGCCAGCGGTCCGCGCGCCACCGTCCGCGAGCCCGTCTTCTCGTGGCGGCGGCGCTGTTCGGCGGCGCGCGCCAGCGAGCGGGCCCGATCGCGGGCGCGCTGCTTACGGATGTCTTCTTCCAGATCCAGCTGGGAGCCGGTCGAGTCGAGGACGTGCTTGATGAGGCCGATGACGATGAGGTAGACACCGACGTCGAAAAGCAACGCCGAAGGGATGGAGAAGTAGCCGATCAGCGGCACGTTCTCCCAGCTCCAGTAGTAGCTGGTCAGAGGCGGTGCGCCGTCGAGGATCATCGGCAAGACGGCTGCGAGACCGGAGGCGATGAGGCCCAAGCCCAGCAGGCGGCCGGCGTCGATCGGCAGGGCCTCTTCGAGCTCGGCGCGGCCGCCGGCGAGGTAGCGCAGGCTGAACGCGAGCGCAGCGACGAGGCCGCCGGCGAAGCCGCCGCCGGGGGCGTTGTGGCCGGCGAAGAAGAAGTACACCGAGAGCACCATCATCGAGGGGAAGAGGATGCGGGTGGCGATGTCCACCATGATCGAGCGGTTCTGCACCTTCTCGGGCTCGACGTCCGCGGCCAGCCAGCGGCGCCCGTGGGTGCGCAAGACCGGGCGGCGGGTGTCGCGGGTGAAGGAGCGGTTGCGGAAGATCAGCGAGGCCACGCCGGTGGCGGCGATGATGATCACGGAGATCTCGCCGAAGGTATCCCAGGCACGGATGTCCACCAGGATGACGTTGACGGCGTTGGCGCCGTGGCCGATGGCGTCGGCAAGTGCGGGGATCGCCTCCGAGATGGGTTCGGCGGTGCGCGCGTTGATGGCAAAGAGCGTGACGACGGTCGCGATCAACCCCACCGCAATAGCAATCCAGGCGCGCAGGCGGTTCGAATCGCCATTGACACGCAGGTCCGCGGTGGTGGGCAGCTTGCGCAGAACGAGCACGAAGATGACCATGATGACGGTCTCGACGAGCGCCTGCGTCAGCGCCAGGTCCGGGGCGCCGTGCAGCGCGAAGACTATGACCAGGCCGTAGCCGGTCACGCCGACGGCGATGACCGCGGACAGACGGTTGACCAGGAAGCAGGCGGCGACGGCGGCTGCCATGATGACGGCCGCGGCGGCGGCCTGCCAGGCGGTGTCCCACAGGACCATGCGCACGTCGTTGAGCTCGCCGAGCAACAGTGCGCTGCCCGGCAGGAGGATCATCACGGTGAAGATGACGCCGAGGTTGATGGTCAGCGAGCCGCGCTGCGTCTGGGCGGTCAGGCGCAGCGAGATCTTGCGGAAGAAGTCGACGATGTTGTCGTAGACGTGATCCGCGGACCCCAGGGCCGGGGCGTCGAACTGGGCGCGGCGCACCAGCTCGCGCTGCCAGTGCATGATGAGACCGGCGATGACGATGAACACGGTGAGCAGAAGCGGCAGGGTGATTCCGTGCCAGAGCTCGAGGTGGAAGGCGCTTTCGCCGTCGGCAAGCGGGGTGACGTTATCCAGGTGGATGTTGATCGCGGCGTCCATGGGCACCGGCCACAGGCCGAGTACCACGGTGCCGACGGTGAGGATCAGCGGCGCGATCCACAGCGAGAAGCCCATGTTGTGCATGTTCTGCACGGCCTCGGAGGTGCCGCCGCCGCTGGGGTGATCGGCGCTCTTGGTGGCAAAAGCGCCGTGCAAAAAGTACAGCGCATAGGCCATCGTGAGCACGGAGCCGACCACCAGGCCGACGAGCAAGAGCTGGCCGGGCATGCCGACGAGCAGTTCCTCTTCCAGCACCGTAGTCAGCGCGGTCTCCTTGGCGATGAAGCCGAACAGCGGCGGGATGCCCGCCATGGACAGCGCGGAGATCCACGCCAGGGTGGCCATGAGCGGCTGGTGCTTGCCCAGGCCGGAGAACTCGCGGATATCGCGGGTGCCGGCGGTGTGGTCGATGGCGCCAACGATCATGAACAGCGCCGCCTTGAAGAGCGAGTGGCTAAACGTCAGCGCCAGGCCGGCCTGCAAGGCTTCGCGGGAGCCGATGGAGATCACCGACATGATGAAGCCCAGCTGGGAGACGGTGCCGTAGGCGAGGATGAGCTTGAGATCCTTCTGCTTCAGCGCCATCCAGCCGCCGAGCAGCATGGTGAACACGCCGAGGCCGATGACGATGAGGTGCCAGCCCTCTACGACAAAGAAGTCCGGCGCCATGCGCGCGACCAGGTAGATGCCGGCCTTGACCATGGCCGCGGAGTGCAGATACGCCGAGACCGGGGTCGGGGCGGCCATCGCGCCGGGCAGCCAGAAGTGTGCCGGGGCGATCGCGGACTTCGACAGCGCGCCCGCCAGGATCAGGCCCACGGCCGTCAGGATGAAGGGGACATCGCCCAAGGAGTCGATGTCCGCGACCGCGGAGAAGGTCCAGGCCCCGGTCTGGCGGCCGAGCAAGATGATGCCGACGAGCATCGCCAGCCCACCCAAGGTGGTCACCATCAGCGCCTGGCCGGCGGAGCGCCGCGAGGAGGCCCGCTCGCCGTAGTAGCCGACGAGCATGAAGGACAGCACCGAGGTGATCTCCCAGAAGATGTACATCAACAGGAGGTTGTCGGAGATGACCAGGCCGAACATCGCCGCGGCGAAGGAGACCATTTCCCCGCTGAACTTTGCCAGCCGGGGCGGATTGGAATCGAAGTAGCCCCAGCAATACACCAGCACGAGGGTGCCGACTCCCAAGATGATGAGGCTGAACAGCGCAGCCAGGGAATCGAGGCGCAGGTCAATATTGAGGTGTACCGATGGCATCCACTCGATGCTGTGGACTAAGGCCCCGCCATCATTAAAGGTCCCCTGTAAGAAGTGGGAGAGCACCCAGCCGAAACCTGCGGCGGGCACGATCGCCAGCAGCAGGAATCCGGCCTGGCCGATCCAGCGGATTAAGACGGTGGCCACCACGGCAGCGAGCGCGAGGGCGAACAGCAGTACTAGCACGTTATGGCAGCTCCCCACTTAGGCACGGTCGCGGGTGGTTGAATGATCAAGCGTTATTCCCCGCCGTGAGGCCGGCGCCGTCCCGATGGCTAGTCCTTTAAAAAATCAAGACAAAAGCAGCGGCCGGTTTAGAAGTTTTAATACCCATAAACCGGTGCCACCGTGGATGCTCCTGCGTCGATCCCGCCGGGGACCGCGGGGCGTGGCCCGCTGCAGGGGTGCAGACACGGTATGCAATAAGGCGCCGCGCACTGGCGCGGCTAACAAGAAACTACCTTAACCCGAAATCCATTGCTGCAAAAGTGAAGTATTCACTGACAGTGTTGAATTCCCTGCGTGTGTGGCCTAGCCGTGGATGCGCTGCGCGCCGGAAGCCAGGGCGTGGGCGATGGAGGTCGCGTCCGTGGGCCCGAAGCCGACGGCCCAGGCGGTGCGGGTGTGATCCCACTGGTGGGCGACCTCGAGGAAGGTGACGGTGGCCTCGAAGATGCGCTGCTGGCGGAAGGTGCGGATCTCGACGTAGCGTCCCTCCTCCGCCAGGAAGTGGGTGATAGCTGAGGCCGGCCCGGTGGCGATGGTCTCGCGGCGGGTGCTCGTCGGGGCGGCCGTTTTGGAGTAGGTGGTTAGCTCGGCGCTGAAGCGGGCCTTGCCGGCGCGCAGCTTCTCGCTGGTCAGTCCGGTGATGCGCAGATCCGGGGTGGGGCAGTAGGTGGCGGTAAACAGCGGCCAGCTCATGCCCCGGGCCTCTTTCCGCAGTCCCTTCGGCAGGCGGTGGGTGCTACCGAAGCGGTGCTCGAAGGGGTCGGCCTCAGCCGGGGTGGTTCGGGTATCCGGGGTAGCGGTGATCGGGGTGTAGTGCTGCATCTCGTAGGTCCTTTGATGTCCGTGGGGTGGAGGTGGGGACCAACCGAAGGATTCTGGGAGCTATCAGGACTACTACCCCGGGCGCGGGGGTTGGTCCGGGAACTAGACCGCGCCGGGGTACGTAGCCTTGGCTACTCGCTTCGGTAGGAGGATGCTGTGCGTCATGGCACTGACTGTAACCCCTGTCACATTAAAGCGCAAGGGGCGCGCTACTTTGGCTGGTAACTGGTTAAAAACAGTGCCTCGGCGATGGCGATGTTCTCGATCTCGGTGGGGTCGACGGACTCGTCCGGCGAGTGGATCGCACACTTCGGCTCCTCCACGCCGAACAGCGCGATGGTCGCCTGCGGCTGCGCGGCCTGCAGGGTGGCCGCCAGCGGAATCGAGCCTCCGGCACCGATCTGCACCGTCTCCTTCTCGTCGTAGGCCTGCGCCAAGCACGCCGACAAATGCTGGGTGGCCGGCACGTCGGTGGCGGTGGCGAAAGGCTCGTTGATGTCGCTGACCTCGATGTTTAGGTGGGCGCCCCACGGGATGTGTTGCTTCAAGTGCGCGACGAGCTTCTCGACGGTCTTCCGCGCGCTCATCGGGTGCGGCACCCGCAGGTTTAGCTGGGCGCTCGCGGTGGCGGGCACGGCGTTGACGGCCTCGGAGACCGGGGTGGAGCTAAACCCGGTGACGGTCACGGTCGGGCGCGCCCACACGAGATCGGCGGGGCTATCGCCCTCGGCGCCGAAGAGCTCCACGCCGTCGAGAACCCCGGCATCGGCGCGGAAGGTCTCCTCGACGTAGTCGGCGCCCTCCCAGGTGGCGCTGGTATCCACGCCGTCGATCACCGTGTTGCCGCTGTCGTCGCGCAGCGAATCCAAAAGGCGCACGAGCGCGGCGACGGCATCGGGGGCCGGCCCGCCGAGCATCCCGGAGTGCACCGGGGCGCGCAGCGTACCGACGGTCACCGTCACCTGCGCGCCGCCACGCAGGCTCGTGGTCAGCGTCGGCGTGCCGACGGCCCTATTGCCCGTATCCGCAATGAGGATCGCATCGGCGGCAAAAAGCTCGGGGCGCTTCTCGACGAGCGCGCTCAACCCCTCCCCACCGCGTTCCTCGGAGCCTTCGATGATGGCGGTGACGTTGACCTTCGGCCCACCGGCGACCTCGGCGGCGCGCAGGGCCGCCAGGTGCATGATGACGTTGCCCTTGCAGTCGGCGGCGCCGCGGCCGTACCAGCGCCCGTCGCGCTCGGTGAGGGTGAAGGGGTTCGCGCTCCAGGCCCGCGGGTCGCCGGCGGGGACCACGTCGTGGTGCGCATAGAGCAACACGGTGGGGGCGTGCTTATCGACGACGCGGCTGCCTTGGATCAGGGTCGAGCCATCGTCGGTGTCGATCTTTTCGATCTCGAGGCCGACGGCGGCGAAAGCGTCGGCGACCCAGTCGGCGGCTCGGGCGGGATCGTCGCCGATACCGGGCTCGTCGTGCACCGAATTGAAGCCGACGAGTTCGCTGAGTTGGCGGAAGATCCGGTCGCGATCGGAGCGCACCGTGTCAGTAATAGTAGAAAGCATCTCGTTCATGGGGTCGAGCGTAGCGCTAAAGCGGTCGGAATTGTCTTGCAGTCGGGCACTCCGAGTGCTAGAAATGGGTTCTAGCACTTGATGTAGTTGAGTGCCAGAAAACGCTCAACCGAGTGGGTGAGGCTGGTCTTCTTACACTCTCCAGCCGCGCCGTCGCGGGCGCCTACTTGGCAGCGGACGTCTGGAGTGTCGTCCTGAATGTTTATCGACAAAGGAGCACGAAGAAAACATGTCCAAGATCATCGCTTTCGATGAGGAAGCACGCCGCGGTCTCGAGACCGGGCTAAACACGCTCGCCGACGCGGTGCGCGTCACGCTGGGCCCCAAGGGCCGCAACGTGGTGCTCGAGAAGTCCTGGGGCGCGCCGACCATCACCAACGATGGCGTCTCCATCGCCAAGGAGATCGAGCTCGAGGATCCCTACGAGAAGATCGGTGCGGAGCTCGTCAAGGAGGTCGCCAAGAAGACTGACGACGTCGCCGGTGACGGCACCACCACCGCGACCGTGCTGGCCAAGGCGCTCGTCTCCGAGGGCCTGCGCAACGTGGCCGCCGGTTCCAACCCGATGGGCATCAAGCGCGGCATCGAGGCCGCCACCGACAAGGTCGCCGAGACCCTGCTCAACAATGCCAAGGAAGTAGAGACCGAGGGGCAGATCGCTCAGACCGCCGGCATTTCGGCGGCTGACCCGGAGATTGGCAAGCAGATCGCCCGCGCCATGTACGCGGTCGGCAACGGCTCCGTGAACAAGGAGTCTGTCATCACCGTCGAGGAGTCCAATACCTTCGGCGTGGACCTCGAAGTCACCGAGGGTATGCGCTTCGACAAGGGCTACATCTCCGGTTACTTCGCCACCGACACCGAGCGACAGGAGGCCGTGCTCGAGGATCCGTACATCCTCCTGGTCTCCTCCAAGATCTCCAACATCAAGGACCTGCTGCCGCTGCTGGAGCAGATCATGGAGTCCGGCAAGCCGCTGCTGATCATCGCCGAGGACGTCGAGGGCGAGGCTCTCTCCACCCTCGTGGTCAACAAGATCCGCGGCACCTTCAAGTCCGTCGCCGTGAAGGCCCCGGGCTTCGGTGATCGCCGCAAGGCGCAGCTGCAGGACATGGCCATCCTCACCGGCGGCCAGGTCATCTCCGAAGAGGTTGGTCTCTCCCTGGATTCCGCCGACCTGGAGCTTCTGGGCAGCGCCCGCAAGGTGGTCGTCACCAAGGACGAGACCACCATCGTCGAGGGTGCCGGCTCTGCCGAGCAGATCGAGGGCCGCGTCAAGCAGATCCGCGCCGAGATCGAGAACTCGGATTCCGAGTACGACCGTGAGAAGCTGCAGGAGCGCCTGGCGAAGCTCGCCGGCGGCGTCGCCGTCCTCAAGGTCGGTGCCGCCACCGAGGTCGAGCTCAAGGAGCGTAAGCACCGCATCGAGGATGCCGTGCGCAACGCCAAGGCTGCCGTTGAGGAGGGCATCGTCCCGGGCGGCGGTGTCGCCCTGCTGCAGGCCGCCAAGGTCCTCGAGGACAACCTTGGGCTGGCTAGCGACGAGGCCACTGGCGTCAAGATCGTCCGTGAGGCGCTCAGCGCCCCGCTGAAGCAGATCGCCTACAACGCCGGTCTCGAGCCCGGTGTGGTGGCCGACAAAGTCGCCAACCTGCCCGACGGTGAGGGCCTCAACGCCGCTACCGGCGAGTACCAGGACATGATGTCCAACGGCATCCTGGACCCGGCTAAGGTGACCCGCTCTGCACTGCAGAACGCTGCGTCTATCGCCGCACTGTTCCTGACGACTGAGGCGGTCGTCGCGGACAAGCCGGAGCCGGCCGGAAACGCTGGTCCGAACATGGACGAGATGGCCGGCATGGGCATGTAAACTAGTCCGAACGGCCTAACGCCCGCCCCCACCCCCGGAACGGGAAGGGGGCGTTTTCTTTTGTCTACTAGTGTGACTGGTGTGACAGATAGGGTTAGTTGGGAGTGTTTGAATTAAAAAATTTTTCGGGACCGGCGTAGTGTTGTTGAAAATCAGTGTCGTCGATTATTAAATAACTCCCAGATAGTATAACCAGCTTGAGGGATTATATTAATGATCGTACCTAATGTTTTGTAACTTAAAATTCACTTGGAATGGAAAAATGAAATATGAAAGCTGCTGGTAATGCGCGAAAATTGGGATTGATTGTTCTGAAACCTGTGCCATAATTGTCGCTGGGACGCCCTGAAGGGTGTCTGGATATGACCGTAATGTTCCGGTAGAAACGCCGGAAGAATTCGCTAGTAGTTTCATCATGGATCTCGCCACCATTCAGGGGCACCTCGACAACTTCGTCACCACCTGGGAAGGCTGGACCGCCGTTCTGCAGGGCATCCCGCAGTTCCTGCTGAGCTGGGCTGAAGCGGACTTCCAGGAGCTGTTCGAGAATACCTCCTCCAGTGTCGAGGCTCTGTCCTCCGGTTCCTCCAACGCTGGGTCCGATGCCAACCAGTAACTATCCCCTCGCCATTTGACGGCGTAGGTCACATCACACCAACACCCTTCTGACTTTCAAGGAGATCAACATGTCTGACAACAGCAGCTTTTCCGAGTTCGCCACGAACCTGAACGCCCTGTCCTCCGAGGGCTTCTTCGGCTGGCTCTTCGACACCTGGGGCGAGCTCACCGACATCGCCGCCGGTGCTTCTGACCTGATCGGCCTGGTCCTCTAAGATCACGCCACCGCCGGGCATGGCCCGGCAGGTTTGTTAAACCGCTCGCGACCGCATCGGTCCGGGCGGTTTTCGCGTATCTGCGCATAGCCAGGATTCATCTCGTTTGCGATAGCGGGTTATCGGGCGCTAGAGGCCGCTTCGGGGTGGCGGTAGTGCGTGTTCGCGTAGTTGGTAGCAGGATTCCGGCTACCTGGTAGCACCCTCTGGCTCCGACGCGTCTCTGATGCGGAGGCCTCGTAGTTCGGCGTTTCCTGTGTCAGTAACGGGGGAGGGAATTCTTCTTTTCGGGCGCACAGATACTACGTCGATAATTCCCATCCCACGCTGTTCGGCCCTGCGAGGTCTCTTCCGTCGGTGTGTGTCTGCCGGAGCGTTCCTTGTGCCTCGGAGATCAGCCTGAAGAGAATTGTTGGAACGCCGTCTTGGTCTGCTGGTGGAGGTGAAGCCCACCTACTCGGCTATGTCGCCGGATAGTGCTGGCCGGTTTTTACGCACGTGCGTAATCGGAAATCATTGGATTCCAGGGAATTCATAGGTACGCGAGCCACATTGTCACCTTTGGCCTCAGATTTTTACGCACGTGCGTAAAACGTGGCCAGACCCCCTCACCCTTAGCCGCCCTCACGGGTCACTGTAACGACCCTGCAACCAGAACTGTCCTAGACTCCCGATGTCGCCGCAGAGTGCGGACCGAAAGCTTTACGCACGTGCGTAATCGGAAATCAATGGATTCCAGGGAATTTATAGGCGTTCGGCACACGCTGTCACTTGCGCCGCCGAGGCCCGGGTCGTGTCGGCCGGGCCTGGATGGCTTTTACTAGCTACCCGGAAACCGTCGCTACCGTCTTGCCGGAGAAGCACCACCAACAAACCGCACCTGACAATAAAAACGAACCAGTATCACCGAAGCGCCCAGCATAACTATGCGGCCGCATAGTAAGCCCCTGTCCCACGATCGATTCCTCCCCATCATCGCGAAAGCCACCAACCCCGAAGGCCTATCTCGACGGACGAAATCCCTGGAGAGCCACTAGAATAGGAACTATGGCTGAACACGACGACGACATGCCGATGATCGATTTGACCGAGACCGAAGGCTACATGGTCGACGACTCGGATGAGGATGATCCGGTACTCCTGCGCGAAGATGGCACCCCGATTCAGACGTGGCGTGAGCAGTACCCGTACGACGAACGCATGACCCGCGACGAGTACGAGGTGGTCAAGCGCCAGCTCCAGATCGAGCTTTTGAAGTGGCAGAACTGGACGAAGGAGACCGGCCAGCGCCACATCATCCTCTTTGAGGGGCGGGACGCCGCCGGCAAGGGCGGAACCATCAAGCGCTTCAATGAGCACCTCAACCCCCGTGGTGCGCGCACGGTGGCGCTGGAGAAGCCGTCGCCACGCGAGTCCACCTCGTGGTACTTCCAGCGCTACATCGCGCACTTCCCGTCGGCTGGTGAGATCGTGTTCTTCGACCGCTCCTGGTACAACCGCTCCGGCGTCGAGCGCGTCATGGGTTTTTGCACCGAGTCCCAGCATGCGGAGTTCCTCCGTGAGGTCCCGATGCTCGAGAACATGATCTTGGGCTCCGGTATCTCGCTGACGAAGTTCTGGTTCTCCGTGACCCAGAAGGAGCAGCGCACCCGCTTCGCCATCCGCCAGGTCGACCCGGTGCGGCAGTGGAAACTCTCCCCGATGGATCTGGCCTCGCTGGATAAGTGGGACGACTACACCCGCGCCAAGGAAGAGCAGTTCCGCTACACGGACACGGATGAGTCCCCGTGGATCACCATCAAGTCGAACGACAAGAAGCGCGCCCGCATCAACGCGATGCGCTACATCCTGTCTAAGTTCGAATACACCAACAAGGACCACGAGGTGGTCGGGGAGCCGGATCCGCTCATCGTCAAGCGTGGCCGCGAGCAGATCGGTGACTAACCCGCCTAAAGAGCACCTACCGGGTCGGCGGGGCGCTTAACGTCCGGTCGACCGGCGGGTTTTCCGCCGCCGCACGGCGGCGCCTGCGCGCACCCGAAATAGACAGCCACAAACCGACCACCAGGATGATCACCCGCACCGCGACCAACACCGCGGTGTTCTCCACGCCGAGGAAGTCCAAGACCTTCGGCACATTGAGCACCATCAACACGGTGCCCACGGCACCACCAAGGAGCGCCGAGTTCAGCCGGCTAATCGCCCACGCGGCGATGGGAGCGCCAATCACGCCCCCGATCATCAGTGCCAGCGCCGCCGCGAGGTTCGCGACCATCTCCTCCCACAGGCCGAAGATGAAGCCGATGACCGCGGCGATCGTCACCAGAAACTCCGCCGCGCTCACCGTGCCCACGATGCGTCGCGGGGTAATGCGCCCGCGGGTCAGCAGGGCAGAGGTGGTTACCGGGCCCCAGCCCGCACCACCCGAGGCGGAGATAAACCCGCCGAGCGTGCCCAAGCCCAGCAGCAGCGGCCGGGACTCCTGACGCTTCTTCAGCTGCTCGTCGACGCGGGTGCGCGCGAAGCGGATGAGCAGAAGCAAGCCGATCGCCGCGAGGATCGTCGCCGTCAAAGGCTGCGCCGCATCGAGGGACAGCCGCGACAGAAACGTCGCACCCACGAAGGAACCGATAGCACCCGGGATGCCGATCGTCGCCACGATCCGCCATTCGACGTTGCCGAACTTCCAGTGCGACAACCCCGAGGCCAGCGTCGTACCCAGCTGGGCCGTATTCACCACCGCCGAGGCAGTCGCCGGGGCCATGGCCGTGGCCGTCAGGATCGTCATCGACGTGGCGCCGAAACCCATGCCCAGCCCGCCGTCGACAAGCTGGGCCGCAAAGCCGGCGAACGCGACGAGCAAAAGGGTGAGTAACCCCATGGCCTTCCTTCCTCCGGGTGCGATACTGCACGACGACACTACCCGATAATGGACAGAGCCGTCTATTTAAACCGGAGTTATTTTCGAAGGCCCACCGGCTCGATGGGGTTGCCGCGCCAATAGGTCCCGGCGGGCACCTTATCGCCGCGCATCACGAGCGATCCCGGGGCCACCGTAGCCCCGCTACCCAGCACACTTGCCGGCAGCGTGACCGAGTGGGCGGCGAGCGTGGCACCGTCTTCCAGCGTGACCGTATCGAGGCTCATGACTCGGTCCTGGAACAGGTGGGTCTGCACCACGGTACCCGGTCCGACCGTCGCGGCGCGACCAATACTGCACAGATCTGTCTCTGGCAGCCAGTAGGACTCGACCCACGCGCCGCGGCCGATCTTCGCCCCGAGCACGCGCAGCACCAGGTTGTGCTCACCCGTGCCGAGCGCGTGCTGGAAGAACCACGGCGCGGCAACGGCCTCGATGAAGGAATCCTGCAGCTCGTTGAGCCACACGAACCCACTGAACAGCGGATGCTCGCCCGGGCGGTGCCTGCCCACGCACACCCACTTCGCGATCACCGCGCAGGCCACCGCCACCGCACCCGCGGCCATGAGCACCAGCCCGCCGAGCGAGGCCGCAGCGATCACACCGAGCGTGACGACGAGCGCGTGCAGCGTCATCAGCACCCCAGCAAAGATCATCGCCGAGGCCAACACCGCCAAAAGCCGCAGCGTCTCCACTGCGCCGCGAGCGATCTTCACGCCGATACCCGGGCGGTAGGTGCGCGTATCGCCGGCGGCGGAATCGACCTCGACGCGGCGCATGCGCTCCGGCGGCGAGCCCCACCAGTTGGAGCCGGCCTTCGCCTTCTTCGGCGTCGACGACTGCACAGCCACCAGCGAGTTCTTCGCCAGCTTGCGACCCGGGGTGGTGATGCCGGAGTTGCCGACGAACGAGCGCTTGCCGATCTTCGTCTCCGCCGTGCGCACCCAGCCGCCGCCGAGTTCGTAGCCGCCGACGAGGGTATCGTCGGCAAGAAAGGCCCCGTCTTTGACCTCGGTGAGAGTTGGCACCATGACTGCGGTGGAGATCTCCACGTCCTTGCCGATCGTCGCGCCGAGCGCGCGCATCCACAGCGGGGTCAGCTGGCCGGCATAGAGGGGGAAGAGCCGCGTGCGCGCCTCGTCCATGAGGCGGCCGAGCGCCCACAGCCGCCAGCCCTGCGCCGAGTGCACCGGGGCCACGCCTGTGCGCAGGCCGAGAGAGAGCACCCGCACACCCAGCCAGGTCAGCGCCATCGCGACGGCGAAGTACACCAGCGCGCCGATCGGGGCGAATAGCACCGCGCCGATATAGGCAGAACCGCCGGTGGCCGCGACGAGCGCGAGGGTGGTCGCGATGCCGGCCAGTATCGCCACCAAGGGCAGCAGCGCCAAGGCGACGGAGGTCGCGCCGTAGATGCCCACCCAGTGCGGGCGGCGCGCCGGGTGATGATCCGGGAAGCGGTGCTTCGAGCGGCCGACCTTCTCCGCCGACGAGCCCGCCCAGCGGGCCCCGGACTTCACAGGTTTCTCGCCGGTGACGGTCGAGCCGGCTTCGATGTGCGCGTTCGCGCCGATCACGGTCCCGGGGAGCAGGTGCGAACGGGTGCCCACGCGCGCGTTCGAGCCGATCTTGATGCCGCCGACGTAGAGCACGTCGCCGTCGAGCCAGTAGCCGGTGAGATCGACCTCGGGTTCGATGGCGGCGTGGTTGCCCAGGCTCAGCAGGCCGGTCACCGGCGGCAGGGAGTGCAAGTCCACGCCCTTGCCGATCTTCGCACCCAACAGCCGCGCATAGGTGTTTACCCAGGTGGCGCCGGCTATCTCGCGGGAGCCGGAGGCATCCGCGAAGCGCTCGGCCGCCCAGATGCGCAGGTGGGTGGGACCGCCGCGGCGGTAGTCGCCAGGCGTGATCCCGGCGGTGAGCGCCCGGGCACCGAGCGCGCCGATGGGCACACGCCCCAGCGGGGTGGCGAAGACCACCAGGAGCGCGAGCGTGAGCCACAGGTTGGCGCTATAGGCCCACTCCGCGCCGAGGGCACTCATCGTGGTGGAGATCAGCAGCAGCCAGGCCAGCAGGCTGAGCGCCTTGAGCGTCATCACCGGCACCTGGATGAGTGTCTGAGCGATACGCGTGGACGCTCTCACCGGGGCGACGGTGCGGGTCGGGGTGGCGGTGGGATCGGAGATCTCCACGCCGGTGGCGGCGGCGATCTCCTCGACGCGCTCGGCCAGGGCTCCCAGGCGCGGGTGGTCGTAGAGGTCGCGCACCGCGATGGCCGGCACGCGGTCGCGGATCTTCGCGATCAGCGATGCCGCCGCCAGCGAGGAGCCGCCGAGGCTGAAGAAGTCGTCGTCGGGGCCTTCGACGCTCACGCCGAGGTTGTCGACCCACAAGCCCGCCAGCCAGGCCTCCGTGTCGGTCATGGCGGTGGTGGAGGCGACGCCGACGTCGGGAAGCGGCCAGGGCAGCGCCTTCTTGTCCACCTTGCCGGAGGTGCGCACCGGCAACTCCTCGAGCACGCCGATCCGCGGCACCAAGGCGGCGGGCATGGTCTCGGTGAGACGCTCGGTGGCTAAGGCGTGATCGAAGCCGGCCTCGGGATCCTCGAGCGAGACATAGCCGACGAGCACCTTCTGATCCCCGCCGGTGGTCTGCACCGCCACTGCCGAGTTATAGACGTTATCCAAGGCGGCGACGTTCGCCTCCACCTCGCCCAATTCGATGCGGCGTCCGCCGATTTTCACCTGATCGTCGACACGCCCGACGAAGTAGAGGCCCTCCACCTCCAGGCGCACGTGATCACCGGTGCGATAGGCCCGCTCCCACCCCAAAGACGGCATGGGGGCGTACTTCTCGGCGTCCTTCGCGGGATCCAGATACTTCGCCAGCCCGACGCCGCCGATGACCAGCTCCCCGGTCTCGCCGAGGCCGACCTGCTCGCCGGCGTCGTTGACGACGGCCAAATCCCACCCGGCCAGCGGCAGGCCGATGCCGACGGGCGAGCTCGGGTAGAGGCGCTGCGCACTGGCGACGACGGTGGCCTCGGTGGGGCCGTAGGTGTTCCACATCTCGCGCTCGTCGGTGGCCAAACGGTCGACGAGCTCCTGCGAGCAGGCCTCACCGCCGACAATGAGCAGGCGCACGTGATCGAGCGCCTCCGCCGGCCACAGGTCCGCCAGGGTGGGCACGGTGGAGACGACCGTGATGTCACGGCGGATCAGCCAGGGACCTAAGTCCATGCCCGAGCGCACCAGCGAACGCGGCGCCGGCACCAGGCAGGCTCCGTGGGCCCAGGCCAGCCACATCTCCTCGCACGAGGCGTCGAAGGCAACCGACAGGCCGGCGAGGACGCGGTCTTCCGGACCCAAAGGCCTGCCGGGGGCGTCGGCGAGGAACATGGCGGCCTCGGCGTCGACGAAGGCGGCGGCCGAACGGTGGGTCACGGCCACGCCCTTCGGCTTGCCGGTGGAGCCAGAGGTGAAGATGATCCACGCGATGTCGTCGAGATGCGGCCGATCCGCATCGAGCAGCGCGTGCGAACCGGAGGAATCCGGGTGCTCGGTGAGCATACGGAAGCCTTCGTCGGTAAACAGCGCGTCGATGGCGGCCTCGGTGAACACGAGCTCGGCGCGCTCGTCGGGATCGTCGGCGTCGACGGGGACGTAGGCGCCGCCGGCGGCGATCGTCGCCAGAATGGCCAGGTAGAGCTCGCGACGGCCCGAGGTCATGCGGATGCCCACCTTATCGCCGCGGCGCAGGCCGGCGGCGTGCATCTCCGCGATCATGAGGTCGACGGTGTGGATGAGCTCGGAATAGGTGATGATCTCGCCGTCGTCCAGCGCCGAGGCTTCGGGGAAGCGCTTGGCGGTGGCGGCGAGCACGTCGTACAGGGTGCGCGCCGGCGGGGCCTCGTGGCTACGGAGGTACTGCGGAGGAATGTGATGCGACACGGCTAGTCGTGGGCCTCCTCCGCCCGATCGGCATTAAGGATCGCGGACGCGAGCTTGCGCAGGTGCTTGAGCTGCTTATTTGTCGACGCGTCCAAGGCGCGGTCCTCCGCAGCCGTGACGATCTCGGTGAGCTCGTTGTGCATCTTGCGGCCCTTCTTGGTGGCCGCGACGATCTGACGACGCCGGTCCTTCGGGTCGCGCTCGCGCTTGGCCCAGCCGCGGGATTCGAGCTGGTCGATGAGGCGCACCATGTCCGAGGCATCGATCGCCAGAGTTGCGGAGAGGGCGGACTGGCTGGCGGCGTCGGCCTCGACGAGGCAGGCGAGCACCCAGTGCTCACGCAGGGTCAGATCGCGCTTGCCTAAGGCGGCCTCCACCTCCTCGCGGGTGCGGCGGCGCAGCCGCTCAATCTGGAATGACGGCGACTCGAGCAGCGAGGTGGGGATGGCGGTAACGGCAGGTGAATTCGACATGAACCACGATGGTAGCCGTCCTACCGTTACTTCCCATAATCATGGGTTTAAACCCATGATTATTTTTCGGTGGGAAGTTCTGCCTCGATCCAGGCCAGGGTGCCTCCGGTGACGTTGATCGCCTCCACGTCGGGGAATGTTTCCTCGAGAAACTCCGCCATGCGCGCCGAGCGTCCGCCCGAGCGGCAGATCAGATAGACCGGCTCGGCGGGGTTGATCTCCTCGGTGCGCTGCGCCAGCTCTGACATCGGGATGTTGACGGTGCCGACGGCGTGCGCCTCGGCGTACTCGTCGGGCTCGCGGACGTCGATAAACTGGCTGCTTACAGGGACTTCGGTGACGTTGACCTGTTTCATGGCGACTATCCGTTGTGGTGGGCGACGGCCTCTTCGTGGATCTTCTCGGCCTCGGCCTTATCGCCCCAGCCGGAGCCCTGGACCTCCTTGCCTGGCTCCAGATCCTTGTAGTGAACGAAGAAGTGTTCGATCTCGTTGCGGGTGAACTCCGAGACATCCGAGATGTCCTGGAAGTGATCGAAACGCGGGTCGTCGAGCACGCAGAGCAGCTTGTCATCGCCGCCGGCCTCGTCGGTCATCTTGAACACGCCGACGATGCGCGCCTTGACGATCACGCCGGGAACCACCGGCTCCGGGGTGATGACCAGCGCGTCCAACGGGTCACCGTCCTCACCGAGGGTGGCGTCGATGAATCCGTAGTCAGCCGGGTACGTCATCGGGGTGAACAGGTAACGGTCGAGGTAGACCTTGCCGGTCTCGTGATCGACCTCGTACTTGTTGCGCGAACCCTTGGGGATCTCGACGGTAACTTCAACCTTCATCTCGGTTCCAAGCTCCTTCATAGCTAGCTGATGAGGACAAATTTCCGGCTTCGATCCTACCCGCGACTAGAACATCGCCGGCGGATCCCACAGATTCTGCGGGGTGTCTGGCTTTTGGGTGTGGTGGTGTTGTGGTTGTCGGTGGGAGCTCGTCCTTTCTATGAGGGTGAATTCGACCAGCGTTAGCGCTCTATAGGGTGCTCGGGCGGTGGTGGCTGTATGGTTACGGTTCGTGCGCCTCATCAGTCTCGCCTGCCTCTTCGGCCCCGTCTGTCACCGCAGGTGGCTTGCCGTGTCGCTTTCGCGTCTGCTTGGGGTCTGGTTTCTCATGCAGCGATATCGCTGGTCGAAAGGAGTCTCGCGCGGTCGAAAGGAGGACTCCTTTCTATGAGGGTGAATTCGACCAGCATTAGCGCTCTATACGGCGCTCGGGCGGTGGTGGCTGTATGGTTACGGTTCGTGCGCCTCATCAGTCTCGCCTGCCTCTTCGGTCCCGTCTGTCACCGCAGGTGGCTTGCCGTGTCGCTTCCGCGTCTGCTTGGGGTCTGGTTTCTCATGCAGTGATATCGCTGGTCGAAAGGAGTCGCTCCGAAACGGAGGGTGAATTCGACCAGCGTTAGCGCTCTATAGGGGGGGCGGCCGCGTCGGTTTCGGCTGCGCTTACCCGGCGCGCCAACCCAAAACCCGAAAACCCGTCGCGCACCCGACTGCCGCTACAGTTGTCTCAGTGATGAGCGTGAAGACATGGGGTATAGCAATCGCGGGTGTGGTGTTGACGGGGGCCGTCGGCGTCACCGCGGTGACGGCCGTCAGCCTGCACCGCGAGTACTCCGAGCTGGATCACGGAGAGCCCTTCGAGCTCACCGCCGGCCCGCCGCTGCTCGATCCCGCCGGAACACCCGAGCAGGTAGAGGACGTCGACACTGCCGCGCTCGCCACCCGCCTGGGCGAGTTGGCGCAGGACCCGGCGCTCGGCACCTTCCACGGCGTGGTCACTGACACCACGACCGGCGAGGTCGTGTGGGATAACGCCCCCGACGAGGCGCTCGTACCCGCCAGCGCCACCAAGATCCTCACCTCTGCCGCCGCGATCCTCGCTCTCGATGCGGATCACCGCCTGACCACCCGCGTTGTCGCAGGCGAGCAGCCGGGCGAGGTCATCATCGTCACCGGCGGGGACGTGTGGCTCAACGGCGAGGACCTGGCCGCGCTTGCCGAGCAGATCACCGCCCACGTCCCGGAGGTCACGCGCGTGGGGATCGATGCGTCGGCGTGGACGGGGACGGATTACGTCGATAGCTGGGATCCGACCAACATCGACGGCGGCTACGTCGCCCCGCTGCAGCCCGCCATGATTAACGGCGGACGCCTCACCGCACCCGCCGGCGACGTGCCTCGCTCGCACACCCCGGCGCTGGACGTCGCCGCGGCCCTGGCCGAACGCGTCGGCGCCGAAGGCAGCGGCGAAGACACCGCCGACCCGCAAGCCGAGGTCATCGCCGAGATCCAGTCCGATCCGCTGACTGCTCGTACCGAAGACATGATGCAGCACTCGGATAACGTCATGGCGGAGGCCATCGGCCGCGAGGTGGCCATCGCCACGCAGACCGGCACAAGCGTCGAAGACGCCGTCGCCGCCACCTTGAACACGCTCACCGAAGCCGGCATCGACGTCACCGGCGTACACCTCGAGGACAACTCCGGGCTCAGCGACAACAACCGCATCCCGCCGCGCGTGCTCAATGACATCCTCACCGCTGCGGTGACCGGCACCGAGCTGCGCCCGCTGCTCGATACCCTGCCGGTCGCTCATGGGGAGGGGACCCTGGAGGATCGTTACGCGGACCTTCCGGGCCGCGGCTATGTCCGCGCCAAGACGGGCACGCTGACCGGCACGAACGCCTTGGCCGGGACCGTGATCGCGGACTCCGGGCGCATCTACGCCTTCGCGTTGCTCTCCAACGACGCGGATATCCTTTCCGGCCGCCAGGCCCTCGATCGCTTCGCCTCCGCCATCCGCGAGGACTAGTAGCGGACTAGAAACACCATGCCGGCCTTCGACTACCCCCGTCACAGCCCGCACTTCCTCGCCTGCCGGCGGGCCTGCCGGCCGATCGCGCAAGCACATCAAGAGATCGTCGTGGGCTTATCCGGAGGCCCGGATTCCCTCGCGCTCGTGGCGGCGCTCACCATCGAGGGCAGCGAGGTCGAAGCGATCATCATCGACCACGGTCTGCAAGAAAACTCCGCGGCCATCGCCCGTAGCGCCGCCCGGCAGGCCGAGTACTTACAGGCACGCCCGCGCATCATCACCGTCACCGTCGAGGAAGGCAGTGGTACCGACGGCACCGAAGCCGAGGCGCGCCGGGCTCGCTACGACGCCCTGACTAGCGCGGCCGGGAAAAGACCCGTCGCCGTCGCGCATACCCGCAACGACCAAGCCGAAACCCTGCTGCTGACCGCGCTGCGCGGGCACGCCACCGGCATGCTGCCGCAGACCGGAAAGATCCTGCGGCCCTTTCTGGAGGTGACGCGGGAGGACACCGTCGGCACGTGCCAAGAACTCGGCCTCGACTACTGGGAGGATCCGCACAACGACGATCCCGCCTACCGGCGCGTCGCGCTGCGCCAGGCCGTTCTGCCGCTGCTCGACGAGATCAACGGCGGCGCCACCGCCGCACTCGCCGCAGCCGCCGCCGAACTGGCCGAAGACAACGCGCTGCTGGCAGAACTCGCAGGTGAGCCCACCGATGATTGCACCGAACTCGCCGCTCAGCCCGCCCCGCTGCGGCGGCGCCGCATCGCTGCCTGGCTGCGCAGCCATCACCTCAGTGTGACGAAGGCGGTGATTGGGGCCGTCGATAAGCTAGTGACAACGCCGGGTACGGCTGCGGCCGTCGCCGCCGGGCACGCGCACGGGAAGCGGTTGGACGTGCGACGAATCGGTGGCAGACTGTCACTAATCCGGCAGGAATGAGAAAGGTGCCAAGCCGATGACGTTGCACGATAAGAAGGACTTCGACGTTCCGCCGCACCGCTACGGCGATGACGTCGAATCGATCCTCATCTCCGAGGACCAGCTGCGCGCCCGTGTGCGAGAGCTCGCGGACAAGGTCTCGGAGGAATATCGGGATATTGACGATGACCTCATCCTCGTGTGCGTGCTCAAGGGTGCGGTGTTCTTCCTCACCGACTTCGCCCGCGCGCTGTCGATTCCCTCCCACATGGAGTTCATGGCGGTCTCGTCCTATGGCAACTCCACCTCGTCGTCCGGTGTGGTGCGGATCTTGAAGGACCTCGATCGCGATATCGAGGGCCGCGATGTGCTCATCGTCGAAGACATCATCGACTCGGGCCTGACGTTGAGCTGGCTGATGAAGAACCTGCGGGGTAGGCATCCGCGGTCGCTGAATGTCATCACGCTGCTGCGCAAGCCCGAGGTGCAGACCGCGAAGGTCGACCTCTACGACGTGGGCTTCGATATCCCCAACGAATTCGTCATCGGCTATGGCCTCGACTACGCCGAGCGCTACCGAGACCTGCCCTATGTGGGGACCCTGCACCCGCGTGTCTACGGGGACGACTAACCTGCCACCCACGGGGTCTCTCGCACCTGCGAGGGGCCCGATGCCCAAGACTTCCCACAAGAAAGGTCGTACCCGCCCGGCCGGCGGGGCTCAGGTTCGGTAGCTCACACTTATGAAAAACAAGCGAATTCTTCAGATCGGACTGGGCGCGGCGATCATCCTCGTTCTGATCTACGTCGTCTCCGCCCTCACCGACGACACCCGCAACTTCCTGCGGGTGGATACCTCGGTGGCGATGGAGCAGCTCGCCGCCCAGAACGTCGACGAGGCGCAGATCGACGACCGCGAGCAGCGCCTGCGCCTGGAGCTGACCGAGCCGATCACCGTCGAGGAACGCGAAGACGTCGACCAGATCATCACCCAGTACCCGGCGCGGACTGCGGATCAGATCTTCGATGCCGTCGAGGGCTCGAACGCGAATAGCTACACCACGAACGTCACGCAGGATTCCTTTCTGCTGAGCATGCTCGGCTTCCTGCTGCCGATGCTCATCCTGTTCGGCCTGCTGTTCTTCTTCATCACCCGCATGCAGACCGGCCGCGGCGGCATGTTCGGCATCGGCGGCAACAAGGCCAAGCAGCTGACCAAGGACATGCCGACGAACACCTTCGAGGACGTCGCGGGTGCCGACGACGCCGTCGACGAGCTCCAGGAGGTCGTCGACTTCCTGCAGGATGCGGAGCGCTATGAGGAACTCGGCGCGAAGATCCCCAAGGGCGTGCTGCTCTACGGGCCGCCGGGTACCGGTAAGACCCTGATCGCCCGCGCGGTCGCCGGTGAGGCGGGGGTGCCGTTCTACACGATCTCGGGTTCGGACTTCGTCGAGATGTTCGTCGGCGTCGGCGCCTCCCGGGTGCGCGACATGTTCAAGCAGGCCCGCGAGAACAAGCCCTGCATCATCTTCGTCGACGAGATCGACGCCGTCGGCCGCCAGCGCGGCTCCGGCATGGGCGGCGGCCACGACGAGCGCGAGCAGACCTTGAACCAGCTGCTCGTCGAGATGGACGGCTTCGGCGACCGCGAGGGCATTATCCTGATCGCGGCCACCAACCGCCCCGACATCCTCGACCAGGCGCTGCTGCGCCCGGGCCGTTTCGATCGCCAGATCCCGATCACCGCGCCGGATCTCAAGGGCCGCCAGCAGATCCTCAAGGTTCACGCCCGCGGCAAGCCGATGGCGGAGGACGCGGATCTCGACGCCCTGGCCAAGCGTACCGCCGGCATGTCCGGCGCGGATCTGGAAAACGTCATCAACGAAGCCGCGCTGCTCACCGCCCGCGTCGGCGGCAACGTGATCACCGCCGACGCCCTCGAGGAGGCCAGCGACCGCGTCATCGGCGGCCCCCGCCGTTCCTCGAAGGTGATCTCCGAGCAGGAGAAGAAGGTCACCGCCTACCACGAGGGCGGGCACACCTTGGCGGCCTGGGCGATCAAGGAGATCGAGCGGATCTACAAGGTCACCATCTTGCCGCGCGGGCGCACCGGCGGGCACGCCATGACCGCCCAGGAAGACGACAAGGGGATGTACAACATCTCCGAGCTCTTCGCCCGCCTCGTTTTCGCCATGGGCGGCCGCGCCGCCGAGGAGGTCGTCTTCGGCCTGCCCACCACCGGCGCGTCCGCCGACATCGAGCAGGCCACCAAGATCGCCCGCGCCATGGTCACCGAGTACGGCATGTCGCCCGCACTCGGCCCGGTCAAGTACGGCGAGGCCCAGGGCGATCCCTTCTCCGGCGGCGGGCAGGGCGCGCAGCTCGACTACTCCCCGGAGGTCGCCGAGCGTATCGACGAGCAGGTCGCCTACCTCTTGCGCTTGGCCCATAAGCGCGCCTATGACACGTTGGCGCGCTACCGCGATCACCTCGACCGGCTGGCCGAGCGCCTGCTGGAGAAGGAGACGCTGCGCCGCCCGGACCTCGAGGAGCTTTTCGACGACATCGTCCCCGAGGAAGTCGGCGACATCTACCCCGACGAGATCGAGGAGTTCCCGCGCCAGGCCGGCCGCGAGCCGGTGAAGACCCCCACCGAGATCGCCATCGAGCGCGGCGAGGAGCCGCCGAAGCGCTTCAGCCTGCTCGATGCCTCCCGCCAGGCCCGTGAGCGCCGCCGCCAGGAGCTCGAGCAGCGGGACAAGGGCGGCGACAGCCACGGCGATAAGCCAGGCAAGGCCCACTCCGGCGCCCACCGGCCCGCCAGCCACGGCCTGCCGCACTACGAGGGCACCCCGCCGCCGAAGAACTGGCATGTGCCCGGCTGGCCGGATAACGAGAACCCGAACCCCTATGCCGAACACCCTGGTATGCGCAACTACCCGGGCGCGAAGGACGCCGAGGACGCCGAGGGCGACCACAGTGACGAGCGCCCGAGCGACCGGCCGACCCAGCAGTTCGGCTTCCGCCTGCCCGAACACGAGCGCCCCACGCGCTCGGCAGACAGCGACGAGGAAGAAGCCCCGGGGATGCTCGATGACGTCCCGGAGGCCGAGCCCGGCCAGGCCGGCCAGGAAGGACGCCCCGATGATCGACCGTGATGATGACACCGAGTTCGACCCGGAGAAGTTCCCCGGTTTCGACGCCCCGCGCGCCGAGGCGGCGATCAGGGAGCTGCTTTTAGCGGTCGGGGAGGACCCCGAGCGCGAGGGCCTGCGCGATACCCCGGCGCGGGTGGCCCGGGCGTTCGCGGAGAACTTCGCCGGCTTGCACACCGACCCGGCGCAGGTCTTGGAGCGCACCTTCAACGAGGATCACCAGGAACTCGTGCTGGTCAAAGACATTCCCATCTATTCGATGTGCGAGCACCACCTGCTGCCCTTTTTCGGGCACGCGCATATCGGCTACATCCCGAATAAGGAGGGCAAAGTCACCGGGCTGTCGAAGCTGGCCCGGGTGGCGGACCTCTACGCCAAGCGCCCGCAGGTGCAGGAGCGGCTGACGCGGCAGATCGCGGATGCGCTCATTGATAAGCTGGGGGCGCAATCGGTGATCGTTGTCATCGAATGTGAGCACATGTGCATGGGCATGCGCGGTATCCGCAAGCCCGGCGCTGTCACCACGACCTCCGCCGTGCGCGGTGGCTTCGAGCGATCCGCCGCGTCGCGCGCCGAGGTCCTGAGCCTGATCAGGAGTTGAGCATTTTGGCAGTATCTGAGCGCCTTCCGGCCCCGGGCCGCTGCGTGGTCATGGGCATCGTGAATGTCACCGAGGATTCATTTTCCGACGGCGGCCGCTACCTCGAGATCGACGACGCCATCGCGCACGCGAAGCAGCTGGTTACCCAGGGTGCGGACATGATTGACGTCGGCGGCGAGTCCACCCGGCCTGGGGCCACGCGTGTCGACGAGAAGACCGAAATCGCCCGCATCCGCCCCGTGATCCAGGCGCTGTCGGAAGAGGGCATCGTCACCTCCGTGGACACCATGCGCGCCGCCACGGCGGCCGCGGCGGCCGAGGCCGGCGTCGACATGATCAACGACGTCTCCGGCGGGCTCGCCGATCCCGCCATGTATTCCGTGATGCGCGACGCCCGCATCCCGGTCTGCCTCATGCACTGGCGCACCGTGGCCGGCGCGGACTTCGCCGAGGCCGGCGGCCAGGCCGATCACGGCGGTGACATCGTCGCCGACGTGCAGCAGGTGCTCGGTGAGCTCGTCGATAACGCACTGAAGGCCGGCATCGCCGCCGAGGACATCGTGCTCGATCCGGGCTTGGGTTTTGCGAAGTCGCGCGCCGACAACTGGGCTCTGCTGCGGGCACTGCCGCAGCTTATCGACGGAGATTTCCCCCTCCTCGTCGGAGCCTCCCGCAAGCGTTTTCTGGCCCAGATCCGCACCGACCGCGGCTACCACCTCGCCGATGCCGATCCCGCCACCGCCGCCGTGACCGCCATCTCGGCGCAGATGGGGGCGTGGGGAGTGCGCGTGCACGACGTGCCGACGTCTCGCGACGCCGTCGACGTTGCCAGCGCCTGGAACACCGCCGGAGCCCATCGTGGCTGACCGCATTGAACTGACCGGCCTTTCCGCCTACGGCTACCACGGCGTCTTAGAGCACGAGCGCGAGGTGGGGCAGACCTTTAGCGTCGACATCTGCTGCTGGGTTCAGCCCGCGCGTAACGACGATCTGACCACCACCGTCAACTACGCCGAGCTCGCCGAGCTAGCCCACGCCGTGGTCACCGGACCGCCGCGTCAGCTCATTGAGACCGTCGCAGCTGACATCGCCGAGGCTGCCTTAGAGCGCTACGAGGTGCTCCACGCCATCGAGGTCACGGTGCACAAACCGCACGCCCCGATCCCGCGGCCCTTCGGGGACGTGGCCGTGACCGCCCGCCGCAACCGCGAACACAGGAGAAAGTGATGCGCGCCGTATTGTCCATCGGAACCAACCAAGGCGACCGCGAAAAGCTGATGCAGAGTGCCCTCGATTACTTCGCTGCAGACACCGTGGCCTCCTCCCAGGTGTACGCCACCCCGCCGTGGGGCATGGAAGACCAGCCCGACTTCCTCAACTCCGTCATCATCATCGAGACGGACCTCGAGCCCATCGAGCTGCTGCGCCGCGGCCAGCGCCTTGAGACCCGCGCCCAGCGCCAGCGCAACCAGCGCTGGGGCCCGCGCACCCTGGATATCGACATCGTCGCTGTCTACGACGAACACGGCACCGAGCTAAAGATCACCGACTTCAACCTCTCCATCCCGCACCGCTGGGCCCAGGACCGCGCCTTCGTGCTCGTGCCCTGGCTCGACGCGGACCCGAAGGCCACCCTCTATGGCCGCCCGCTCAAGGAGTACTTGGACGAGCTCGAGGAAGAGGAAGTCGCCGCCGTCGTCCCGCACGTTAAAGGCAGCGAGAAGCACTAACCTCCGGAAAACTTAAAGCTATGCAGCGCACCAACATCTTCGCCCTCGGTGGGGCCAGTGTCTTCATCGCCGCCGCGTTGGGGATTATCACCTGGCACTTCTACGGGTACTTCCCGCCGCTGCCGGCGGCCGGGCCAGTGACGATCTGGATTCTGGCCCTCGTGTGCGTGGTACTCATCGTGGTGGTGCGCCGCAACCTCAAAGAAGGCCGCATCGGTCTCGATCGCTCCCAGCTCGATCCGATGACGGTGGCGCGGATGATGGTCGTCGGCAAGGCGTCCGCGTGGACCGGCGCCATCCTTGCCGGCGGCTATGTCGGCATTGCCAGCTACGTGCTGCCGCACGCCTCCGAGCTCATCGCGGCCGGAGAGGAGACCCCCGTGGTGATCGCCGGTGTGCTGGGCTCGCTGGCGTTGGCTGTGGCCGGGGTGGTTCTCGAACGAAACTGCGAAACACCACCGCCGCCGGAAGGGGAATCCATTGGTTAAGCTAGATTCCATGCGTGAAAAGAACGGCACCGATAACAACACCGGCAACATCCTGCTGATCGCCCTCGTGGTCCTCGCCGCTGTGGCGAGCATCGTGATGCTGTTCACCGACAGCGCCGTCGCGCTGAAGATCGCCCTTTTGGCTGCGCTCTGGGCGGCGATCATCGGCTTCTTCCTCGTCTACCGCTACCGTAACCAGGCCCGTGAGGCCGCCAACGAAGCGGAGATGCGCGAGGAAGTCCACAGCGCCGAGATGGACAAGCTGCGCGCCGAGCACGGCAATGACTCCACCCTGCGCGAGCTGAAGGAAGAGATCGCCGTTTTGCGTGATCGCCTCGAAGAGCTCACCGGCGAGTCGCTCGGTTATGAGCCGGATGCCATCCGCGCCGATGCCCGCCGCATCCCGGAGGTCGAATCCCCGCGCCGCCCCGGCGATATCCGCGTGGTCACAGACACCGAGCCCGCCGGCAAGGGCGAGACCGGAAAGACCCGCAGCGCCTCGAGTGTCAGCCAGTCCACCGGCTCGCACGTCGCCCCGCCGGCTCCGGCCGGCGAAGAGCACCCGCCGCTGAAGTATGTCGACTCCGCGCGCCCGGAGCCGAAGAAGGCGCCGGAGACCGCTTGGGAGCCCGTGACCGCCGAGCAGGTCAAGGTCGACGACGAGCCGTACCACGGCGCCCACGAAGCGCCGGAAGAAAAGGAAGAAGCGGAAGCGCCGAAGCGCCCTACCGGCGCCCCGAGCGCGGACGCCGTCGCCGGGCGCATCGGCTCGCACCGCGCCACGAAGGCGGAATCGAACCCGCTGTCCGCGCTCATCCATGAAAAGACCCGCGCCGAGGCCGCCAGCGATGACGCTGAAAGGCGTTCGGAGGAGCCGTCGGCACGCCAGCGGCCCGCGGTGAGCGAGCAGCCCGCCCCGGCCGAGGAGGAACACGCCGGTGGGCGGCGGCGTCGCGATGAAAACGCCCAGGCCGTCTCCGTCGCCGAGCTGATGCGCAACCTGAAGGGCCGCGGCCAGTGACCCCACCCCGCATGCGGGTGGGATACCTCAGCGACGAGAGCGATCACACCGACCTGCGCGAGTCGCTGCAGGATCTCGGCCACACCGTGAACGCGGTCAGCGAATCGGCCGAAATCACCGACTGCGAGCTGGTGATTATCGCCGTCGATGAGGCGCGCCTTCCCGAGTACGTGGAGGCCTTAGCGCTGCATGCCCGGCGAGGGCAGATCTTCGTACACACCGCGCTTTCCTACGGCGCCCAGATCCTCGATCCGCTCGAGACCACCGGCGCGGTGGTCGCCGCACTCGCCCCGCTGGCCGGGGAGATCTGGGTCATAGACGCCCTCGACGAGCTGGGATCGACCATCATCGAGCTGCTCGCCGCGGAGCTGGGCCTGCGCGTTTTCCCGGTCCCGGATAGCCGGCGCCAGCGCCTGCTGGCGGGCCTGAGCTTCGCCCGTTTCGCCGAGGCCGCCCGCAATGACGCGGCCTCCATGCTGCTGGAGGCGCTGGGCAATGAGAAGGCCGCCTGCGATATCGCCCGTGGGGTGGTATCGGCGGGGGCGTTGCCGGGCGTCGATAAGCTCAGTGCCCAGCACGCCGCGATGGCCGATCCGGGCCTGGCGCGCTCCTTTGTGGATTTGGCGCGGCGCACCGCGGAGCAGACGGGTGCCGACGACATCGAACTCTGGGCCATCGGGCAAGATAGAGGCTCATGAGCTTTCAGTTTCGTCAGGCCCAGGAATTCGACTCCCTCGAGCGCGTGCGCATGCTCGGCTCGGCGATGCGCAAAACCGGCCGGCCCGTCGTCCTCGTGCCGCTCCACGACGACCTCCACACCGGTCACATCTCGCTGATCCGCGCCGCGACTCTGCTGCCGCGCGCGGTGGTCGTCATCGCCTGGACGGGCACCGAGGTGCCGAAGATGCTTGCCGACGAAGGCGTCGACGTCGTCTGGCGCGTCCGCGACGAGGATCTGTGGCCTAAGGGCCGCCCGGCGACTACCGTGCAGGCGCAGGAAGGCCTCGAACCGGCCGCGGAGATCAACCGCGAGCTCACCCGCCTGGTGGCGCTTCTAGGCGCGCTGAAGCCGAGCGATGTCGTGGTGGGGGAGAAGGACTTCGAGCTCACCGTGGCCTTGACCCGCGCGATCGCGGATCTCCACCTGGGCGTGGAGCTGCACGGCGTGCCGACGGTGCGCATGCCCGACGGCCTGGCCATCAGCTTGCGCAACGCGGCGGTCGCCGAAGCTGACCGGGAGAAGGCCATGGTGCTCTCCGCGGCGCTGACCGCCGGGGCGCACGCCGCCGAAGAGGGCAAGGACGTGGTGTTAGATACGGCCAGCGGGATTTTGGCGTCCGCCGGCATCGAGCCGGAGTACCTTCAGTTGCGCGGGCTCGACATGGGGGCCCCGCCCACCGAGGGCGATGCCCGCCTGCTGGTCGCCGCCACCATCGGTGGGGTGCGTTTGATCGACAACGTGGGCGTGCCGATCGGCATCGGGTTTAAAAACCTGGAGGATAATTAAGCTGCGCCCACAGCTCATCGTCGACCTCGATGACCTTCGGCAGCGGCTGTGTCGCCGCCGCATGTCCCGGCAGGTAGACGCCGTAGTCCTCGCTGAGGCGGACCAGGTGCTCGGCGATCGCCTGCCCGCGGTTTTCCCCGAAGGCCTCGGGATCCAGCGCGAGGGCGAAAAGCCCCACCGCCGGGGATTCATCGCCCTCGGTATACGAGGGCGCATCGACCGACGGCGTGGCTCCGGCCAAAAGCGCCAGCGTTTCCGAGATGAGGCCGATGTTCGCGCCCTTGCGCCCGCCGAAGGGCAACAGCGCGCCCGTTAACGCCTCCTGCGCGCTGGTGGTGGGCTGGCCCTCGCTGTCGACGGCCCAGCCTTCCGGCAGCGACTCGCCGCGCGCGGCCGCCCGGCGCACGTCCTGAAAAGCGCGGGGGCTTAAGGCCTGGTCGATGGTCATGGTCTCTGGGACGGCGAAGGCGAGCGGATTGGTGCCGACGGTGCGCCGACCGTCGTCACCCAGGGCGACCAGCGCGGGGGAGTTGGTGGTCACCAGGGTGATCAGCCCGTGGGTGGCGAGCGTGCGCGCGTACCAGCCCAGCTCGCCGGTGGTAAAGGAGTTGTGGATAGCCACGATGGCGGTGCCGTTCGCCCGGGCCGTGCCGAGGATGTCATCGAGCGCGCTGTGGAACGCGAAGTGGGCTATGCCCTCATCCGCGTCCACGCTGACGATCGCCCCGCGCGCATCGACGCTGGGCCCGGCGGCGCCGTTGAGCGAGCCGCGCTTAAGCGCCGCCAGATAATCCGGGATGTGGCCGACGCCGTTGCCGTGTTTACCGTGCTGATCGGCATCGACGCTGGCGGCGGCGAAGACCGTGGCCGCCGGGCGGTGCATGCCGGCGGTGATGAGTGTGCGGGTTAGAACGTCGCGAAGCGTCTCGACGGACGTGCGCATCGTGGTCCTCCTAAAAATAGTGGCTGGGTTCACATGTTCTTTGAAAGTGCTTCACAAACCGTAACGAACCGGTAAATCAACGTACCTAGCCTCCGTGAAGTACCCATCCTTCCAGATCTTTCTCCAAGGAGTACTTCCCTATGACCTCTCTGCGCCGCACCTCGCGGGCGTCCCTCGTGGCCGCCGTCAGCGCCCTGACCCTCGCCGGCGGCATCCTGCCGGCCTCCGCCAGCTCCTTAAGCTCCGGCTCGAGCCTCGGCTCCAGCTTCGGCTCCTCCCAAGGCTCCGGTTTCGGTTCCAGCCTGCCGGGCTCGAGCTTCCTCGGGTCCAGTGAGCCGGGCGCTGATGATGACGCTGAGGCCCAATCCGAAGACCCGGAGAACATCATCTACATGATCGGCGACGGCATGGGCTACAACCACGTCGCCTCCACCAACTTCTTCGAGACCGGCCAGTCCCGCTACCAGGTCGAGGGCCCGAACGATCCAGCGCAGCTCGAGGAGGCCGCCGGCGATGCCGTGCAGGTCTACGAGCAGGATGACTTCCACCGCCTGTCCATGACCACCTTCCCGGAGGGCAAGAGCTACGACCCGCAGGCCGCCTGGACGGACCACGACTACATCAAGCAGGACCCCACCGACTCCGCCGCGGCGGGCACCGCCATGGCCACCGGCACCAAGACCACCAACGGTTCCCTCGGTGTTGACTCCTCCGGCGAGGCGCTGGAAAACGTCTCCGAGCTCGCCGCTGAGCAGGGCAAGTCCGCCGGCGTCGTCTCCTCCGTGCCTTTCTCGCACGCCCCCGGCCGCTTGGGGTGCGCACAACGAGTCGCGCAATGACTACCACGGCATCGCCGCTGAGATGGTCGCCTCCGAGCTCGACGTCATCATGGGCGCCGGCCACCCGTTCTTCGACGACAACAACGCCCAGCTGGACGTGCCGAACTACAACTACGTCTCCGAAGAGACCTACAACGCCCTGGCCAACGGCGAGACCGAATTCACCTTCTTCGACGAGACCGCCGACTTCGAGTCCCTGGCCGCCGGCAACGTCACCGAGGGCGAGCGCTACTTCGGCCTCCCGCAGGTCGGCTCCACCCTGCAGCAGGGCCGCGACGGCGACGCCGCCGAGCCCTACGCCGACGAGATGAACGGCGTCGTCGATCTGAGCACCATGGCCACCGGCGCCCTGAACGCGCTGAACACCAACGACGAGGGCTTCCACCTCATGATCGAGGGCGGCGCCATCGACTGGGCCGGCCACGACAACGACTCCGCCCGCGACATCGAGGAGACCCAGGACTTCAACGACGCCGTGGAGGCTGTGGTCAACTGGGTCGAGACCAACTCCTCGTGGGACGAGACCCTCGTGATCGTCACCGCCGACCACGAGACCGGCTACCTCTCCGGCCAGGATGAGAACCCGGAGTGGCGCGCGATCACCGGCCAGGCCGGTCAGGTCCCGAACCACGAGTGGTACTCCGAGGATCCCACCAACCAGGTCGTGCCGTTCTTCTTCCGCGGCGCCGGCTCGGAGGACATCCTCGCCGCCACCACCGGCACCGACCCGGTACGCGGTGACTACGTGGACAACACCACCGTCGCGAACCTCACCTTCGAAAACTGGTGGGCCCGCGACTAGTATCTAGCGCTTACCCCAGTCATCGGAGCTGACCGGGCGGGACTGCTCGATGATGCGGGTATCGCGGCGCTCTTCTTCGGGGCGATCGGCCCAGTCGCCGGTCACCCCGAGGTTGCCGCCAATGAGCACGTCGCCCGGGATCACCAGGTTGCCGTCCTCGTCGTAGGTCATGCCGTTGGCGGGGAGGGGATCGCCGTTTTCGTCATAACCCGGGGCCGACTTCTGCTCGTGCTTCTCCAGCTTCTCGGCGCTGTCCGTCTTCTCCCACTGGCGGGTGCTCACGCGCCGCTGCGCCGCCGAGTCCTCCACGAGGCCCTTGGCGAGGGCGTACATCATGATGAACTGGATGAGGAAGAACGGCAGCGCCACGATCACCACGACCTGCTGCAGCGTGTCGATGCCGGTGTCCTGGCCCACCAGGATGATCGCGGCGGTCACGGCGCCGATCGCGACGGCCCAGCCCACTCGGTAGTAGGTGGGGGTCTGGTTCTCCTCGCCGGTGGCGAACATGTCGTTGACTAGAGCCGCCGAGTCGATCGACGTGATGAAGAAGATCACGATCACCGCCAGCGCGAACGCCGAGACGATCCCGGCGAGCGGGTACTGATCCAGCAGGCCGAAGAGCGCGAAGGGGACGTCGCCGTCGTGCACGACGCGCTCGGTGAGCCGGCCCGGGTTGTCCTGCTCGGCGTCGATGCCCGCGCGGCCGAAGACGGCGAACCACACGAGGTCGAAGATCGTCGGGACGATGAGCACGCCGCCGATGAACTCACGCACGGTGCGGCCGCGGGAGATGCGGGCGATGAACATGCCGACATACGGCGACCAGCAGATCGACCAGGCCCAGTAGAACACGGTCCAGCTGCCCTGCCAGCCCGGGTTGTCGTTGAAGGAGTCGGTCCAGAACATCAGCTCCGGCAGCCACTGCGCGTAGATGCCCACGGATTCGACGATGAAGTTCAACAGCTTCAGCGTAGGGCCGGTGATCAGGATGAACACCATGAGCGCGATGGCCATGCCCATGTTGATGTTCGACAGGATCTTAATGCCCTTATCCAGGCCGGTGCCGACGGAGATCGAGCCCGCCACCGTAATCGCCAAGATGATGGCCATCTCCACCCAGCCGATCAGCGGCACATCCCACAGGATGTTCATGCCGGCGTTGATCTGCAGGGTGCCCAGGCCGATGGACACCGCGATACCGAAGGTGGTGCCCACGATCGCGAGGATGTCGATGAGCTTGCCCGGCGTCGAGTAGATCCGGCCGTGCAAGATCGGCGCGAACACGGACGACAGGCGCGGCGGCAGCTTGCGCTTGTAGATGAAGTAGCCCAGCGCCAGCCCCGGCAGGGTCATGATGACCCACATGTGGATGCCGAAGTGGTAGAAGGTGAAGCCGAAGGCCTGCTCGATGGCCTCGGGCGACATGGGGGCGAAGTCTCCGCGCGGCGGGTTGACCGCGTGGTTGAGCGGCTCCGCCACGCCCCAGAACATGAGCGTGGCGCCCATGCCGCCGGCAAAGAGCATCGCGAACCAGGTGGACAGGCGGTAGCGGGGCTCTTCGTCGTCGTCACCTAGGCGCACGTTGCCGAAGCGGGAGACGAACAGCCCGATAAGGAAGAGGAACGCCGTGGAGACGCCGCCGATGTAGAACCAGTTGAGGTTGTTGACCAAGCCGTCCGCCACGGAGGCGAAGAACTGTTGCGAGCGCGTCCCGAAGGCCAGGGTGACAACGACGAACACCACAATGAAGCCCAGCGCGCCGCAGAAGATGAAAGGATCTGACTGAAGACCCTTCTTCTGGGATTTCTGTTTTTCGTGGTCTTGAGAACTCAGCGGTTCCGATTCGATCCGCCGACTAGTGGAATGAGACATAATAGCCTTGCCATGGGGTGGAGGGATATCTGCTCTATTATGCATAACTCGCGGTGGAAAGCCGACCCCAGTCGTCGCGGGGGCCATCGGCTAGTCTGGAAGACCGTGAGCGAGCAGAAGAAGACCCAGGACATTCCCGAGCAGACCCGCATCCGCCAGGAGAAGCGCGCGAAGCTGCAGGAGGCCGGCCACGACCCCTACCCGGTCGCTGTCGACCGCACCACGAGCCTGCGCGACCTGCGCAAGCGCTACCAGGTGGCTAACGAGGACACCGAGCGTATCGACGGCGTGACGTACCTCTCCGCCGGCGAGGAAACCGAGGACGTCGTCTCCGTCACCGGTCGCATCATGTTCCAGCGCAACACCGGCAAGCTCTGCTTTGCCACCCTCCAGGAAGGCGATGGCACCCAGCTGCAGTCGATGCTTTCTCTCGCCGAGGTCGGCGAGGAGCAGCTGGCCAGCTGGAAGGCGGACACGGACATGGGCGATATCGTCTCGGTCACCGGCCGGGTCATCGCTTCTCGACGAGGCGAGCTCTCCATCATGGTCTCCACCTGGCACATGGCGTCCAAGGCGTTGCGGCCTCTGCCGGTCGCGTTCGCCGACATGAGCGAAGACCAGCGGGTGCGCCACCGCTACACGGATCTGATTATGCGCGAGGAGGCGCGTCGTAACGCGCTGATCCGCATCAAGGTCATGCGCGCGCTGCGCCACTACCTGGAAAACGAGGGCTTCTACGAGATCGAGACCCCGATGCTGCAGACCCTGCACGGTGGTGCGGCGGCGCGGCCTTTCGTGACTCATTCGAACGCGCTCGATCTGGATCTATACTTGCGCATCGCCCCAGAGCTCTACCTCAAGCGGGCGGTCGTCGGCGGGCTGGAGCGCGTCTTCGAGGTCAACCGCAACTTCCGCAACGAAGGCATCGACTCCTCGCACTCGCCCGAGTTCGCGATGCTCGAGACCTACCAGGCCTGGGGCACCTACGACGACGGCGCCCGCACCATCCGCGAGCTCATCCAGGCCATCGCTCTGGAGGTCTTCGGCTCGACGACGGTCACGCTTGTCGACGGCACCGACTACGACCTCGGCGGCGAATGGCCGGAGCTCGACATGTACGACTCCCTCAACGAGGCTCTGGCCCGCAAGCACCCCGGCCAGCCGGAAGTCACCATCGACTCCAGCGTGGAGGAGCTGCGCGGGATTGCCGATGCCATCGGCCTCGAGGTGCCCGCGGGCGGCGGCTGGGGCCACGGCAAGCTCGTCGAGGAGATCTGGGAGCTTCTGTGCGAGGACCAGCTCTATGGCCCGATCTTCGTGAAGAACTTCCCAGTCGAGACCTCCCCGCTGACCCGCGATCACCGCTCCAAGCCCGGCGTGACCGAGAAGTGGGACCTCTACGTCCGCGGCTTCGAGCTGGCCACCGGGTACTCCGAGCTCATCGACCCCGTTATCCAGCGCGAGCGCTTCGAAGACCAGGCCCGCCTGGCCGCAGGTGGCGACGACGAAGCCATGGTCCTCGACGAGGACTTCCTCCACGCAATGGAGCAGGGAATGCCGCCGACCGCCGGCACCGGCATGGGCATCGACCGCCTGCTGATGGCTCTGACCGGCCTGGGCATCCGCGAGACGGTGCTCTTCCCGATCGTGAAGCCGGAGCAGTAGGTTCTTTCGGGTTGCCGGGGTTGCTGGCGTTTTCGATGGTCAGGGCGGTTTCGGGGGGGCTTCTGTGTGCGGGATGTCGAAAGGAGTCGGTCGAAAGGAGGCGTCCTTTCGACTTCGTGGGACTCGTTTCTGTAAGGGTCCTTTCGACCAGCGTTAGCGCCGCATGGGGCTCGGGCAGGTCGGTTCTCCTTGTCGCCGGCTGGTCGCCCCATCCGCCCCTTCTGTAAAGCGTGGCGGCTCGCTACGCTTGCCTGCCCATGCCGCGCTATCGCTGGTCGAAATGAGTAGCATCTAAAGGGGTCCTGCTTTCGACCTTGTGGGACTCCTTTCTGGGCGACTCCTTTCGACTAGGCGCGCGAAAGCGATGGCGCCGCATGGCCGCTAGGGTGCCTAGCCTTCCGTAGGCCTGCCTTTCGGCGCAAGTCCGCGTTGCTGCTGTACAAAACCTTGAAGGAAGATGCTTGAAGGGCGCGTCTTACAAGGTTTTGTGCGAGAAAAAGGCCTGATTGTGCGTCCTACAAGGTTCTTCCTTCAAGCATTTGTGTTAAGCGCCACAGAAGGGCCGGGAGCCAATCGCGACCCGGACTGAGGCTCCCGCATTCATATAGAGCGCTATCGCTGGTCGAACTCACTCTCATAGAAAGATCACCTCATCTCGACCAGTCCCAACAAAGCGATACCGCAACATGATCGCTAGGGCGCCTGATTCTCCGTGACCCCTAACGCTCGACGCCCTCGGGAATGCGCTGCCGCCCGAAGGACCCGGCGCCCAAGGGATCGAAGACCCCGGGGATGGACTGCCCACACGACTCGCAGCATCCGGAAGCATCCAGCGAGTACTCCAGGATGTCGTACCAATCGCGCACGATCACCGCCGAGCCGCACCCTGGGCAGAACGTGGTGTCGCCATCGCGAGAGTGCACGTTGCCGGTATAAACGAAGTGCTCGCCGGCGTCCATCGCCAAGGATCGCGCCCTCACCAGCGTGGATGCGGGGGTGGGTGGGGTATCCATCATCTTGTGCGACGGGTGGAACGCGCTGAAGTGGTGCGGGACGTCGGGACCCATGTTGTTAAGGACCCACTCGGCCATGGCGGTGATCTCCTCGTCGCCGTCGTTCTTGCCGGGGATGATCAGGGTGGTCAGCTCCGTCCAGATGTCCTGTTCCGCCAGCCAGGCGAGGTTGTCCAGCACAACATCCAGCCGCGCGCCGGTGAGTCTGCGGTAGAACTCCGGGGTGAAGGCTTTGAGGTCGACGTTGACCGCGTCGAAGGCGGAAAAGAAGGCCTCCCGCGCGTGCGCTTCGATATACGCGCTGGTCACTGCAATGGTCTTCAGCCCGCGCTCACGGCAGGCACGCGCGGTATCGACGGCGTATTCGGCGAAGATGACCGGGTCGTTGTAGGTCATCGCCACCGATTCCGCACCCCACGACGCCGCTGCCTTAGCTATCGCGTCCGGCTCACCGGTCGAGGAGACCGTGTCCCATTCCCGCGACGTCGAGATCGACCAGTTCTGGCAGAACTTGCAGCCGAGGTTGCAGCCGGCGGTCCCGAAGCTCAGCACCGCGGATCCCGGCAGGAAGTGGTTGAGGGGCTTCTTTTCCACCGGGTCGAGGCAGAATCCGGAGGAGCGCCCGTGCGTGGTGAGCACGATCTGCTGCCCCTGGCGCTGCCGGACGTAGCAGAAGCCGCGCTGGCCCTCGCGCAGGCGGCATCTGCGGGGGCAGAGGGTGCATTCGAGGCGTCCGTCGTCAAGCGATTCTTGCCACATGTCATCTCCATTCCCTGGCGGTATACGTTTCCATCCGGGCGTCGTCGGGCCACGCCCGCCACCCGGCCTTGCGCATCAGCTGTGTGAGGAACTCCTCCGGCGTCTCCAGCTGCTGCCACACCATCGGCAGGAAGGTTCCGCGCCCGCTTTGCGACGACAACGTCACCCCCACCCCCGGTTCCAACAAAGAGAGGGCTTCGTCGCGGCTCACCCGGCCCCGGTCGACGGGTGTGCTGAGTACGGAGACCTCCACGTCGATGCCGTCGAGGGAGTCCAGCGGCGCGAAGCGCGGGTCGCGGAAGGCGGCGTTGCGGGCGTTGATGCGCACGTCCTCTAAAAGCGGCCGGTGGGCGGTGACCGATCCGATGCACCCGCGCAGCTTCCCGTTGGTGGTGAGGGTGACGAAGGCGGCGCCGTCGGCACGCAACCAGGGATGCTCGAGCTCAACGTCGTCCCCGGCGATGGCGGCGCGGGCGATCTCCGGCAGCTGGGCGCCGATTTCCCGATACGCCACCGCCGCGTAACCGACCACCCGTGAATAATCGCCCGAGGCGGTGCCCGAGTGATCGCGGGCGAGCACCTCGGGATATAGCCCCTCGCGCGCCGCGATCACGCTCAACCCGTTCCAGGCCTTCTGGCCGCAGGCATCGTTGCCGACCAGAGGCTCGAACGCCTCCGCCCGCTTGAGCGCGGCATCGTCGTGCGCGACGGCGGCATCGGCCTCCAAGGAGTGTGACATGTCCGAGCTGATAATGACGCCGGCGGTGGGATCGGCGAGCGTGGCGTCGATAAGCTGCGCTACCGCAGCCGCGTCATCTTCTGCCACCACGACCGGGAAGATCTCCGCCTCCGGGTGGGTGAGCTGAAGAAACGGCAGGATCACCTCGATGCCGTGTTCATCCCGATGCACCCGCGGGGCCGAAGCTATCTCAGCCGGCTGCCACACGCGCATCTTGCCAAGGGGTGTGGCCAGCGCCTGCGCGCCGGGCGTGCACATGCCGCGATAAGGCACTCGGTGGTTGGGGGAGAGGATCGCAATCTTGCGTAACGACGGCGCCAACTCCCGCACCGCCCGCGCCGCCACCGCACCGGAAAACTGATAGCCGGCGTGTGGGCAGACGACGATGCGGGCGTCTCCCGGCGGGTGGGGCGCGAGGAGCGTGGAGACCTCGGCGCGCAGCTGTTGCGGGTCGGCGGGGTAGAACAAACCTGCGACGGCGGGCGGCCTGACAGTATCCATGACCTCTAGCTTAGGGCTGTTCGCTACCGGCGTACAGGCCTCCGGCCTGCAAAAATGCCCGTATGGTGCTAAGGGTGGCCGGAAAAGGAGAATGATCTGTCCACCCCGGGCGTTAGAGTGGGTGACAGTTTTAGCAACAGACGGCATTTAGTAGGGAGACGACATGTTCGAGAGGTTCACCGACCGAGCCCGTCGCGTCATCGTCCTGGCCCAGGAAGAGGCCCGGATGCTCAACCACAACTACATCGGCACCGAGCACATTCTGCTGGGCCTGATCCACGAGGGTGAGGGCGTCGCGGCGAAGGCGCTCGAGTCGATGGGCATCAACCTCGATGACGTGCGCGGCGAGGTCGAGGAGATCATCGGCCGCGGCACCCAGCCGCACACCGGCCACATCCCCTTCACCCCGCGCGCCAAGAAGGTGCTCGAACTCGCGCTGCGCGAGGGCCTGCAGATGGGGCACAAGTACATCGGCACCGAATTCTTGCTGCTCGGCCTCATCCGCGAGGGTGAGGGCGTGGCTGCGCAGGTGCTCATCAAGCTGGGCGCCGATCTGCCGCGCGTGCGCCAGCAGGTTATCCAGCTGCTCTCCGGCTACGAGGGCGGCCAGGGCCAGAACCCTGAGGGCGGTCCGGCCGGCGCTGGCGCAGGTGCCGGCGGTGGCCCCGTCGGCGCCGGTTCCGGTGCTGCCGGCCGCGGCGGCGGGCCCGGTGGCGGCGGTGGAGACCGCTCCAACTCCCTGGTGCTAGACCAGTTCGGCCGCAATCTCACCCAGGCGGCGAAGGAGGGCAAGCTCGACCCGGTCGTCGGTCGCGGCAAGGAGGTCGAGCGCATCATGCAGGTGCTCAGCCGCCGCACCAAGAACAACCCGGTGCTCATCGGCGAGCCCGGCGTGGGCAAGACCGCCGTCGTCGAAGGCTTAGCTCTGGATATCGTCAACGGCAAGGTCCCGGAGACCCTGAAGGACAAGCAGGTCTACTCCCTGGACCTCGGATCCCTGGTCGCCGGCTCCCGTTACCGCGGTGACTTCGAGGAGCGCCTGAAGAAGGTGCTCAAGGAGATCAACCAGCGCGGCGACATCATCCTGTTTATTGATGAGATCCACACCCTCGTCGGCGCCGGCGCCGCCGAAGGCGCCATCGACGCCGCCAGCCTGCTCAAGCCGAAGCTCGCCCGCGGTGAGCTGCAGACCATCGGTGCGACCACGCTGGATGAGTACCGCAAGCACATTGAGAAGGACGCCGCCCTCGAGCGCCGCTTCCAGCCGGTGCAAGTCGACGAGCCCTCGCTCGAGGACACCGTCGCCATCCTGAAGGGCCTGCGCGATCGCTACGAGGCGCACCACCGCGTCTCCTACACGGACAGCGCGCTGGAGGCGGCGGCCAGCCTCTCGGATCGCTACATCAACGACCGCTTCCTGCCGGATAAGGCCGTCGATCTTCTCGACGAAGCCGGCGCCCGCATGCGCATCAAGCGCATGACCGCCCCGGAGTCGATTCGCGAGGTCGATGATCGGATCGCCAGCGTGCGCCGCGAGAAGGAAGCCGCGATCGACGCCCAGGACTTCGAGAAGGCCGCCGGCCTGCGCGATCAGGAGCGCAAGCTCAACGAGGAACGCGCCGAGAAGGAAAAGCAGTGGCGTGCCGGCGACCTCGAGGACATCGCCGAGGTTGGCGAAGAGCAGATCGCCGAGGTGCTCGCCAACTGGACCGGCATCCCGGTGTTCAAGCTCACCGAGAAGGAATCCAACCGCCTGCTCCACATGGAGGAGGTCCTCCACGAGCGGATCATCGGCCAGGACGAGGCCGTCAAGTCTGTCTCGCGGGCCATCCGCCGTACCCGCGCTGGCCTGAAGGACCCGAAGCGTCCGTCCGGTTCGTTCATCTTCGCTGGCCCCTCGGGTGTCGGTAAGACGGAGCTGTCGAAGGCTCTCGCCGAGTTCCTCTTCGGCGACGAGGACGCGCTCATCCAGATCGACATGGGCGAGTTCCACGATCGCTTCACCGCCTCCCGCCTCTTCGGCGCCCCGCCCGGCTACGTCGGCTACGAGGAAGGCGGTCAGCTCACCGAGAAGGTCCGCCGTAAGCCCTTCTCCGTCGTGCTTTTCGACGAGATCGAAAAAGCCCACAAGGAGATCTACAACACCTTGCTCCAGGTGCTCGAGGAAGGCCGACTCACCGACGGCCAGGGCCGCATCGTCGACTTCAAGAACACGGTGCTGATCTTCACCTCGAACCTGGGCACCCAGGACATCTCCAAGGCCGTGGGCTTGGGCTTTACCGGCTCCAAGGAGTCCGACGAGGCCGCTAAGTACGAGCGCATGAAGACCAAGGTCAACGACGAGCTGAAGAAGCACTTCCGCCCGGAGTTCCTCAACCGTATCGACGACATCGTGGTTTTCGCCCAGCTCACCCGCGAGCAGATCGTCGAGATGGTCGAGCTGCTCATCAGCCGCACCGACAAGGCGCTGGCCGAGCAGGACATGAGCATCGAACTGACCGACAAGGCCAAGAACCTGCTGGCCCAGCGCGGCTTTGACCCGGTGCTCGGTGCCCGTCCGCTGCGTCGCACGATCCAGCGCGACATCGAGGACGTCATGAGCGAGAAGATCCTCTTCGGCGAACTTGGTGCGGGCGAAATCGTCACCGTGGACGTGGAGAACTGGGACGGCGAGTCCAAGGACACCGAAAACGCCACCTACACCTTCACCCCGCGCCCGAAGCCGCTGCCGGAGGAGGCCTTCAGCGAGATCTCCCCGGAGGCCGCTGAAGCGGTGCGCGACGTCGAGGACGCCGCTGACGATCCGGCCGACGTCCCGGAATCCGACGTCGAGGGTCCGCGGACCCCGGACGACGGTGAGGCCTCGGATTCCTCGGATGCTGAGCCGGGTGATTCCGGCGGCGACGATGATGGCGGCGACGAGCCGCCCGCCTCCGCCGGCGGGTCCGAACCGCAGCCGCAGTAAGCCGCTGATGCGGCAGGAAGGCCGCCCCTGGTTCCTTCGGGAATTGCGGGGCGGCCTTTTGCATGCGTGTGTGGGAAGGAGTTGGGCCGCGGATTTAAGTAACTACCGACGATCTGGCGGTTTCGAGGGCCGAAACGAGATTATCGTCGGTATTTACTCAAAAACTCTGCCGGATGGCCCGTGAATCAGGGCAACCGCACACCTCAGCAGTTCGTCGGCGCGGGCGTGCCGTGGAAACGATCGAACAGATAGACCAGCGAGTCGGGCACGTCTAGCGCCATGCCTAGGGCATGGTCGATGGCGTAGGGAAGACTGCTGGTTGTGGAGATCACTTCGTGGCCGCGGTATTCGACCGTCGAGCCGGCGGCGCAGTAGTCCGCTGCGAGCTGTCGGACCTGGCCGTTGGGGATGATGTCGTCGGCGGTGGAGGAGCTGATCATGATCGGCCCCGTCGTCGCCGCTTGGCCGAGCTTTTCGCGCGCGAACGTCTCCGCGATCACGGGGTCGTTGAGCGCCGCGGAGGTCAACGTTTCGCCGGACACAGTCAGCTGCCGAGTATCAGTCATGGCCCACTTCAGCGTGGAGTCGACGATGCAGTTGTTGGCGTTATCGGCCAAGAAGTGCCGCCCCTTGTCGTTGAGGATCTCGTCTAAGGCGGCGGCGAATTCGGGGTCGCGGTCGGCGAAGCCGGCCATCGCGTAGCCTAAGACGCCGACGATGGAGGAGCCGTCGACAGCTCCCAGCACGGAGGCCAAGTCGGCGGGCGGGGCTCCCGCGTAGGTGCCGCGAATGTCCAGTTCCGGGGCGTAGGAGGCCGCGTGTTCGGCCGCGGCGGCGGTCGCTCCGCCGCCTTGCGAGTAGCCGTAGAAACCGACAGGCCCGTCGCCGGCGATGGCGCGGGCGGCGTCGAGGACCGCGTGGGCTTCTTCGGTGTGGTGGACGTAGGTGTGCGGGCCGTCGGTACCTAAGCCGACGTAGTCGGTGACGACGGCGCGCACCCCGCCCAGCGCCGCCATCTGGGGCAGGGGCACCTCGTAGTTGACGTTGATGTTGCGCGGGGTGAGGGAGGCGTACAGGTTGTCGGCACGCGAGGGAGCGCACTGATCGCCGGCGCCGCGCGTGCCGGGTGCGAAGACGATCGTGGGGGTCGGCCCCTCGCCGGGCCAGGGGCGCACGGGCTCGATGACGAAGCCAGAGACCTCCACCGGGCGCCCATCAGCGGTGGTGGAGGTATAGAGAATGCGGTACGCCTCGAGCGGGTGGGCGGCCGGGCTGCGATTAATCAGCTGGCCCGGGGTGGTGTCGGCGTGTGCCTCGGCAGGCACCAGAAGGGCCAGGCCGAGCAGGATGGGCAGAAGGATTCTAAGCATCGTCTCTTTCCTCGGATGAAGTGATTTTGCATAAGAAGATACGTCTTGATTGGGATCTAGGCAACAATTACCTGGCCACGGAAGTATCAAAGATGCGCCACGCTAGGATAGGACGCGACAGTCTGCAGGCATCCGATCGGAGGCGAGATGGGTATCTTTTTCAGGGACCGCAAGAAAGTCGGCAAGAATAGCTGGCTGAACTTCTCGCGCTCCGGGGCGAGCGGCTCCACCAAGATCGGCCCGGTCACCATCAACTCCCGCGGCGGCTTCTGGGTGAACCTGCCCGGCGGCCTCAACTACCGCGGCAGGTGGAAGTAGCCGCGGTCGTCTTGGACGGCGAGGCCGTCGTCGATAAGCGAAAATAACGCCCGCGAGCGTTGCGCTTCGTCCGGCCACACGGCGTCGATCTCCCGCTTATCGACGCCACCTGCCGCCTCCCGCAACCTCTTCATAATCAGCCCGCGCACCTGGCGATCGGTGCCAGCGAACTTCTGCACCCGCCTTTTCGCCGCGGCTTTGTCCTCCGCGCTCGGCTCGGGGCAGCCGGCGGCGTGCCAGGCGCAGTCGTCGAGAAGTGGACAGCTCTCGCACGCCGGCGAGGTGGCGGTGCACACCAAGGCGCCGAGCTCCATGAGCGCGGCGGAGAAGCGGGGGCCGGTGCCGTCGTCAGGCAGCAGCGCCTCGACCTCCTTTAGCTCCTTTGCCCGCGCCGGGCCCTGCAAAAACTCGCCGGCGACCGCGCGGCGATACACCCGGCGCACATTCGTATCGACCACCGGCACATTCTTCCCATACGCAAAACACGCCACCGCCCGTGCCGTATAGGCGCCGATGCCGGGCAGGGCGAGCAAGGCATCGACATCGGAGGGCACCTCGCCGCCATGCTTATCGACGACCACCCGCGCGCACTCATGCAACCGCAGCGCGCGGCGCGGATACCCGAGACTTCCCCAGGCCCGCAGCACCTCATCCGCCCCCGCGTTGGCGAAGGCTCGCGGGGTCGGCCAGCGACGCATCCACTCCCGCCAGATCGGCGCGACGCGCGCGACCGGCGTTTGCTGACTCATTACCTCCGAGAGCAGCACACCCCACGCGGGGGTATCCGGGCTGCGCCACGGCAGGTCGCGTTCGTGGGCGTCGAACCAGGGGAGGAGCTTGCGAAAGGCCATGAGGTGCCAGCTTACAATGAGGTTATGCCTACTCAGATGTCAGCCGCGAAGGCGTGGGAGCTTCTGCGCGCCGGCAACGCGCGCTTCGCTAGCCACGACTCGCACCACCCCAACATGGACGCCGACCGGCGCCGCACCCTTCGTGACGGCCAAAACCCCATCGCCGTCGTCCTCGCCTGCTCCGATTCCCGCGTGCCCGTCGAGCTCATCTTCGACGCCGGCCTCGGCGACATCTTCGTCGTGCGCACCGCCGGCGAGATCCTCGGCGAATCCGTGATGGGCTCGATCTCCTTTGCGGTGAACTCGCTGGAGGTCCCGCTGGTCATCGTGCTCGGCCACGAGGCGTGCGGGGCGGTCAAGGCGGCGGCCACAGCTATCGACGGCGGCGGCATCCCCGACGACCACCAGCGGGTGCTCATCGAACGCGTCACGCCCTCCATCCTCGCCGCGCGGGGGGAAGGCAAGTCCGCGACCGATGACTTCGAACGCCGCCACGCCGGCGAGGTGGCCAACCAGCTGATCCAGCGGATGCCGAAGCTGGCGGCCAAAGTCGCCGACGGCACCGTCGGCGTCGTCGCCGCCCGCTACCAGATCACCGACGGCACAGTAGAAACCCTCGCCACCCACGGTGGGGTGCAGGAGGGACACGCGCCGGCCGAGATGCCACCCGGCGAGCCGGGCACGCAATAAACTGAGAGGCGTGACTTACTCCAACGATCAGCGCCTCCCCGAGAAGTACTACCGCCGTCGCCGCGCCGCCGCGGTGGTTGTGCTCCTAGTGGTCATCGGCCTGCTCGTGTGGGGGCTGACCGCACTCGCCCGCTCCGGCGGGGACGATGAACCGGCCGCCGGTGCTGCCGGGGTGGAGGAGACGACGGCGGCGTCTTCTTCGGAGTCGGCGGAGCCTTCGGAGACTGAATCTGAGTCGGAGTCCGAGTCCGAGTCCGAGTCGGAGGAGCCTTCGGAGACCGCCCGCGCCGCAGGTGAGGATGGCTGCACCCTCGAGGATCTCCAGATCACCGCCGACAGCAACCGGGCGACTTATCCGGCGGGGGAGCAGCCGACGTTCTACATGACCGTCGCCAACCCCACCGACGAGGGCTGCCACATCGACCTCGATGAGAACACCCTGCGTTTCGAGGTCTACGACCTCGCCACCAACGAGCGCATCTGGTCGGACGTCGACTGCTACGACTCCGTCCAGACCGGCGAAGAAACCTTCCCGGCTGGCGAGGAGCGCTTCTTCGAGGCAGTCTGGTCGCGCACCGCGTCCGCGCCGGGTCAGTGCGACAACCGCCCCGACGTCCCCGCGGGCAGCTACTTCCTGCACACGGTGATCGGGGAGAACCCGTCTCCCGCGCACACCTTCAACCTGCGGTAGGGGTCTCTGGTTTTCTGGGTTGTGTTTTTCGGTGCGGTCTTGTGATGAGAAGCAGGTTGTGTGGGCGGGGCGTTTAGTGGGCATGGGGCGGTATCGCTTTTGTATGCCTGGTCGAAAGGAGTCGCTCCGAAAGGAGTCCCGCGCGGTCGAAACGAGTAGTCCTTTCTATGAGGGTGAATTCGACCAGCGTTAGCGCTCTACGTGGGGGCCGATGACTTAGTCCGGATCGCGGTTGGCTCCGGGCCCTTCTGTAACGCTCGAACACAAATGCTTGAAGGAAGAACCTTGTAGGGCGCGCCCTTCAAGCATCTTCCTTCAAGGGTTTGTGTAGTAGCAACGTCAAACCGCACTGAAAAGCGGACCTCCAGATCGCCTGAGGGCCTAATGGCCATGCAACGTTATCGCTCTCGTACGCCTGGTCGAAAGGAGTCGCCCAGAAAGGAGTCCCACGCGGTCGAAACCAGCACTCCTTTCTATGGCTCTGCTTTCGACCAGCGATAGCGCGTCATGCGAATTCGAGGCGGATTAGCCCTAAAGGCAGGCCCCTGAGCGTCTGGCGCTCTAGTAGCCATGCAACGTTATCGCTCTCGTGCGCCCGGTCGAAAGGAGCCACCCCTAAAGGAGTCCCACGCGGTCGAAATCAGCACTCCTTTCTATAGCCCTCCTTTCGACCAGCGCTACCGCCTCATGCAAGCGCCCCACGCCCAGCAAGCCCAGAACGCCCAGCAAGCCCAGAACCCCCACCAAACCACCTACTTCTTCTCCGAAGGAAAGAGCAAAAACGCGATCAGCGGGATCGTTCCCACTAACGGGAAGAAGATGAGGATGAAGAGATGACCCGGAAAACCGGCGTCCCTCAGCCTCCTCGAGGTCAGGGCCAGGAAAGGGATGAACGCCAGCACGCCGAAGATGTCTGCCCAGTAGTCCCCGAAGTAGTTGGCGAGAATATTCACCGGAATAGCACCGAGGATGATGGCTAAGAATGCCCACCAGAACTCGCTCTGGGATGCGCGCCCGCAAAAGTTGAAGTACTGGGCGAATGTGGCGTTGAGAAGAGGCTCCCGCGCCGGGTTTGGGCGGCGGTAGCGTTTATTAACCTATCGAAACGATCGAGTTGCTATTCGTTGTGCCCACGAAACCTACCGTCGGCATACCTCGATTGCATCCGCCAGCGTGCTACACGAGTGAACCCGCATCCCGTCCGCCTCACCAGCAAGAGAGCTTCCAGCAGGAACGATCGCCTGCTCATAGCCGAGCCGCTGAGCTTCCTGCAGGCGCCGGCCTAGGTTCGGCACGCGGCGCAGCTCGCCGGCCAGCCCGACTTCGCCGACCACCACCGTCCGCGGGGGTAGTGGGGTTTCGTGCAGCGAGGACCACGTCGCCAACGCGACCGCCAGATCGGTGGAGGTTTCGGTGATACGCATGCCGCCGACCGTCGCTACGTAAGCGTCCTTGTCGTTGGTGCGCTCGCCGGCGCGTGCCTGCAGCACGGCCAGGACCATGGGGACGCGGTTGTTATCCAGGCCGGTGACTACGCGCCGCGGGTTCTTTGCCACCGGGTCCACAGTGAGTGCCTGCACCTCGGCGAGGATGGGGCGCACGCCGTCCATCGCCACGGTCACGGCCGAGCCGTCCGGGGTGTGCCCCTTGTGTGAGAGGAACAGCCCGGAGGGGTCGGCGACTTCGCGGATGCCGTCGGCGGTCTGCTCGAAGCAGCCGACCTCGTCGGTCGCGCCGAAGCGGTTCTTGATCCCGCGCAGCATGCGCAGCGAGGAGTGCCGGTCGCCTTCGAAGTTGAGGACGACGTCGACAAGATGCTCCAGCACCCGTGGTCCGGCGACGTTGCCGTCCTTCGTCACGTGCCCGACCAGCAGGATGGGCACGTTCGTGCGTTTCGCCAGCGTCGTCAGCGCCGCCGTGACCGCCCGGGATTGCGCGACGCCGCCGGCGACTCCTTCGACGCCGGGCGCCTGCATCGTCTGCACGGAGTCGACGATGATGAGGGAGGGCTTCAGCGTCGAGACGTGGTGGAAGATGACATCAAGATCGCTTTCCGCCGCGAGGTAGAGGGACTCTTTGAGGGCGTTGGTGCGTTCGGCACGCGCGCGCACCTGCCCGGCGGATTCCTCCGCGGTGACATATAACGCCGTGCGCTCGAGCGCCGCCCAGCGCGCCGCCACCTCCAACAGGAGTGTGGACTTGCCGACGCCCGGCTCCCCCGCCATCAGCACCACCGAACCGGGCACCACGCCACGGCCCAAGACGCGGTCGAGTTCCCCGATGCCGCTTTTCACCGCCGAGGCATCGGCGGGGTTGATGCGGGTGATAGGGGTGGCGGGGGTGCTTGCCGACGGACGCAGCGTCCTCGAGCCACCCCCGCGAGAAACACCGGAGGAGCCGGCGGCCTGGAGAGGCGTCGACTCCTCGAAAGTGCCCCAGCTACCGCACTCGGGGCAGCGGCCCAACCACTTGGGCGAGCTATAGCCGCACTCGGTGCAGGTGTGGAGCGTGCGGGGCTTTTTAGCCACCGAAACCGACTAGAAGAGCTCGGTGGTGGACTCGCCCTCGTCGTACTGGCGATCCAGCTCGCCGGCTTCCGGGGTCGGGGCGGAGACGGTGGCGGTGACCTCGATCGGCTCGTCGAGGTGGTCGAAGGTGAAGCTCACCGGCAGGTTGCCGGCGAAGGCCCAATCCTGGTTCTCGAGGGTGACGGTGGTGTACTGGGTGCAGTCGGAGTTCGACTGCGGCATGCTCTCCAGGTGGGAGGGGGTGTCGGCGATGAGCGTGCACTGCTCCGCGATCGGGTCGGTGGACTCGAGCTGTGCTTCCTGGCCGTCGACCTCGACGGACTCCAGGGTGTACTCCTGGCCGGAGGGGTCCTGGTTGGTCACCGCGAACTGCATGGAGGCTTCGCCGGTGGTGTCGTCGATAAGTACGGTGATGTTTTCGACCGCCACCCCCAGTGCCCGGTCTCCGCCCGAGGCGCCGTCCACGGCCGCCACCTGGCTCGAGGTCTGGGTGATCTGGCCGGCGGAGCAGGCGGCCAGGGCCATAGCGGACAGGGCAGCGGCGGAGATCATGCCACCACGACGAGCGGCACTCTGCAGGGACTTCACGTCTGGTCCTCCAACGAAAAAAGGGGCACTTCTAGTTATTCCAGATACCTACCTTAGTCCCTGTCACCTCGCGCGACACAGTTTCGGCCCATTCACTTCATCACAGGGGGTCAACTTTCGTAGTAGCCTTCCGCCAAGCATGCCGGCAGCTCCCAGCCGGCGGCCCGGATACGCGGGGTCGGTGGTAGTATGTGGGGGCTGGAATCGGTTCGCGGCACGGGAGAGGTTCGGTAAAGGTCATGGAGTTCAAGGTCGGCGAAGTCGTTGTCTACCCGCACCACGGCGCGGCGAAGATCAGCGACCTGGAAACGCGCGAGATGAACGGGGAGACCCTCGAGTTTCTGGTCTTGTCCATCCTGCATTCCGACCTGGAAGTGCGCGTACCCAAGAAGAACGCGGAGATGGTCGGGGTGCGCGACGTCGTCGGCACCGAGGGCCTGCAGAAGGTCTTCTCCGTGCTGCGCGAAACGGACGTCGAGGAAGCCGGTAACTGGTCTCGCCGCTACAAGGCGAACCAGGAGCGCCTCGCCTCCGGAGACATCAACAAAGTCGCCGAGGTCGTGCGCGATCTGTGGCGCCGTGACCAGGACCGTGGGCTGTCGGCGGGCGAGAAGCGCATGCTCGCCAAGGCCCGCGCCATTCTCGTCGGCGAGCTGGCTCTCGCCGAGCCGGTCGACGAGAAGAAGGTCAAGGAGATGGACGAAAAGATCAAGGACACCATCGAGCGCCACCGCGCCGCCGGCCTGGTCAAGGCCCCCGCGCCGGAACTTGATGAGGATGTCGACATCGACTCCCTGAGCTTCGACGACGAAGACTAGAAAGACCCGCGAGGCCGTCATGCGAGTCGTTGCCGTCGTCGCCGCCGCCGGTCAAGGCACCCGCCTAGGGGCGGATGTGCCGAAGGCCTTCGTCCGCCTCAAAGGCATGAGCCTGGTCGGCCGTTCCGTCGACTCGCTGCGCGCTTCCGGGGTGGTCGACGAGATCATCGTGTTAGTCGGCGAGGGCATGGAGCGCTACTGCCGTGACATCCCGGACGTCCGCCTCGTACGCGGCGGCGGCGAGCGCGCCGAGAGCGTCTGGGCGGGCTTGAGCGCCATCGACGACGAGGACGCCATCGTGCTCGTCCACGACGCCGCCCGGGCGCTCACCCCACCCGGCATGATCGCCCGGGTGGTCGCCGCGACCACGGCAGGTGCCGACGCCGTCGTCCCCGTCGTTCCCGTCACCGACACGATCAAGGAGGTGGCGGGGACGCGGGTCGTCGCCACGCCGGAGCGCGCGAGCCTGCGCGCCGTGCAAACCCCGCAGGCCTTCCGGCTGGCGGCGCTGTGGGAGGCGAACCGTCGTTACTTCGCCGAGGACGACCCCGGGTTTAGCGCCACCGACGACGCCTCCCTGATGGAATGGTGCGGCCACGAGGTGCTCACCGTCGCCGGGGACCCGCTGGCGTTTAAGATCACCACCCCGATCGACCTGCGCCTGGCCGAATCCGTGCTCGACTACGCCGCCCAAGGAGAATGAGATGATCCCGCTGATCGGTACCGCCGTGGACGCCCACCAGATCGAGAAAGGCAAGCCCTGCTGGATCGCCGGCCTGCTCTTCGAGGGCGAAGACGGCTGCGAGGGGCATTCCGACGGTGACCTCGTCTCCCACGCGATCGTCGACGCCCTGCTCTCTGCCTCGGGGCTGGGGGATCTGGGGTCTTTCGTCGGCACCGGCCGCAAGGAATATGACAACGTTTCCGGGGCGCGCCTGCTCACCGAGTGCCGCGAGGCGCTCGAGGAGGCCGGTTTCCGCATCGGGAACGTCTCCGCGCAGCTGATCGGGCAGACGCCGAAGATGGGCCCGCGGCGCACCGAGGCCCAAGCCGTGCTCAGCGAGCTGATCGGCGCGCCGGTGAGCGTCTCGGCGACCACGACCGACCACATGGGCTTCACCGGCTCCGGCGAGGGTCGCGCGGCGATCGCCAGCGCCATCGTCTTTACCGACTAAAGCTGCGCCGCGAACGCCGCGAAGGCCTTAGGGTCGGTGAGATCGTCGGTGACCAGCTCCAATTCGGTGCGCGGCAGGTCGGGGACGAGCTCGTCGAGCACAGCCAGCACCTCGTTTTCCCACCCGCGCCTTTGCGCCAGAAACGCGCCCTGATCCTGCGGCGAGAGCCGGTTGACCACGAGCCCCAGCACCCCCACGCCCTCTTCGCGCAGCTCAGCGCGGAACTCGGCCGTTTCCTGCACCGGCATCCGCTCCGGGGTGAGCACTAGGACGAACCCGCAGCGTGTGGAATCGGTGAGCAAGGCGCTAAGCCTTTCGAACCTCGCTTTGCGACGGTGCAAAATCGACCGGATCCGCTGGTTACGACGCTCCGTCGGCGAATGGTCGCGCACCGTCGCATCGAGGCCGCGGGCGGCGGCGCCGAGGCGGTCGGACTTCTCGCGACCCTCGAGGAGCCCGTCGGTAAACGCGCCCATGAGCTGGGGCAGCTCCATGAGCCGGGCGGTGTGCCCGGACGGGGCGGTATCGAAGATGATGAGATCGTAGTGCTCAGTGCGCTCGGTGATCTCAGCGATGCGCTCCAAAATCGCGGATTCGTGGGTGCCCGGGGCACGTACGGCCAGCTGCAGATGCTTCGAGATCTGCTGATGCAGGTGCTCGGGCATGAGCGCATGCATGGTCTTTTCCACCTCGGCGACGTGGCGGCGCGCCGTTGCCGCCGGATCCAGCTCGATCGCCTCGAGTCTGGGGTTCAGGGCGGTGGGTTCGTCGCCAAGCGAACGCCCAAACAGGTGGCCTAAGTTGTGCGCCGGGTCCGTGGAGACCAGCAGCACGCGCTTCCCAGCGGCGGCCAAGCGCGTGGCGAAGGCGGCGGCCAGCGTCGTTTTACCCACCCCGCCTTTGCCGCCGACGAAGACCACGCGGCGCGCGGCAACATCATCTAGCAGCATTGCAGATTCTCCAGCGGCGAGCGATCCGTGCCCATGCGCGTATGCCAGGCGTGGAAGTCCTCGTAGACGATGGGAAGTAACTCCATGGTGTGAAAGCTGGCGGGGTTCGGCACGCCCAGCGCCTCCGAGAGCACGAGCAGGAAGAACAGGTCATCCTCCTGCTGGCGGGCCTTGAGGAACGCCGCGCGGTACGGGGCGGCGTAGTACTCGGTGAGCTGGTGAGAGAAGCTGCGCCACGTCGTGGCCAGCCGGTTCAGGCTAGCGAACACGGCTGGTGGCGTGGTCGTCGAAGTATATCTGCGGCTGGTTGCGGGCATCCTTCATGGAGATCAACGCCTCGATGGTCACCCACGCCCCGGCGATCAGGATGATGAGATCCAGGCTGAACAGCAGCCACTCGCCGGCGGCGAAGAACTGGCCGAGCTGGATGACCATCGCCCACAGCGAGACGGTGAGGATGAACAGAAGCGGCAAAAAGACCGGCCAGGTCGGGCGGCGCAGGCGCATGAGCATGACGCAGAGGATCGACAGGGTGAGAGCGGCCATGAGCTGGTTGGTGGTGCCGAACAGGGGCCAGATGACCATGCCGCCTTCGCCGTCGGTACCCGTGGAAAACGCAAGCCCGAAGCCGACGAGGATCACGATGATCGTCGCCGTCACGTTGCCCGGCTTCGCGCCGAAGAGCTCGCCGATCTCCTGGACGACGAAGCGGTGCAGGCGCACGCCGGTATCCATCGTGGTGGCGGCGAACAGCACCGCCATGGTGGCGAGGATGGTGGCCGACAGCGACGTGGGGATCCCCAGGCCGGTGTTCATGAGCGCGCCGCCGCCGGCGACGAACGCCTCGACGCCTCCCTCGTTGAACGAGGAGTAGATCTCCTCCCACTGGGCCAGCGACTGGAAACCGGAGGACACGGCGATGAGCGTACCCAGGGCCAAAAGGCCCTCGCCGACGGCGCCGAAGTAGCCGACGAAGCGGGCGTCGGTCTCCTTATCCAGCTGCTTCGACGAGGTGCCGGAGGAGACGATGCCGTGGAACCCGGAGATCGCGCCGCAGGCGATGGTGACGAACAGCAGCGGGAACAGCGGCGGCGTATCGCCCGGGGCCTGGTCGTTGAGCGCCGGGGCCACGACGGTCGGGGCCGTGACCAGGAAAGAGGTGTACAAGATAGCGAGGCCGACGAAGAGCTGCAGGCCGTTGATGTAGTCGCGCGGCTGCAGCAGCACCCACACCGGGAGCAGGGAGGCGATGCCGCCGTAGAGGAACAGGGTGACGATCCAGAACGCCGCCGGGGAGAGCCCGAAGATGCTCTCCGGAAGGGTGACGGGGAAGCGGTCGCCGATGATCATCAGGGTATACAGGGCGACGACGCCGACGACGGAGACGATCGGCAGGTTCCAGTGGAAGCGGTAGATCGCCTGGCCGACGAGCAGGGCCACCACGATCGCGCCCCACGTCGGGATGACGGCCGTCGGGGTGGAGACCAACAGGCCCGAGATGACCACCGCGAAGGCCGTGACCACCATGAGCAGCAACAAGAAGATCACGACGAGGAACAGCAGCCGTCCGCGCTGGCCGATGTAGCGCCCCGACAGCGTGCCGATCGACTGGCCCTTATGGCGTTGCGACGCCCACAGCGCCCCGAAGTCATGCATGCCCGCCATGAACACCGTGCCGAAGACCACCCAGAGAAACGCCGGCAGCCAGCCCCAAATCACCGCGACCGCCGGGCCGACGATCGGCGCCGCCCCCGCCACGGAGGTGAAGTGGTGGCCCCAGAGCACGAACTTGTTGGTGGGCACATAATCGACCCCGTCTTCCATGGTGTGCGCCGGAGTCTCGTAGCTCTCGGAGAGCTGGAATACCTTGCGGCCTAAGAACCGGGAGTAGAGGAGGTAACCGCCGGCCATCATCGCCAGGCCGATGAACATGAGGATCAGCGCATTCATAGTCGTGCTCATTTCGTGGGACTAATAGTGTGCGTGTAACACTTAATACGAGCCGGTGAGGCGTGTCACATTGAAGGGTTAGTCGGCGGGGGTGATCGTTGTAGGATGAAGGCGAGCGTGCCGTCGATACCTTGAGGAGCACCGTGGACATTCTCATTCGGGATACCCCCGACCAGGTCGCACAGACGGCCGCCGACATCGTCGAAATCTACGTCCGCCGCGGCCAGACCATCGGGCTGGCCACCGGCTCCACCCCGCTCGGGCTGTATCGCGAGCTCATCCGCCGTCACCGCGAGGAGCACTTGAGCTTCGCCGGCATCGACGCGTTCTGCCTCGACGAATACATCGGCCTGCCCGCCGACCACGAGCAGAGCTACCACCGCTTCATCCGCGACAACTTCACCTCCCAGGTTGACTTCGCCGACGAGCGCGTCCACAGCCCCGACGGCATGGACCCGCGCCCCTGGGTCGCCGCCGAGCTTTACGAAAAGCACATCCGCGATGTCGGAGGTATCTCCGTGCAGGTCCTCGGGGTGGGCACCAACGGGCACATCGGCTTCAACGAGCCCGCCTCGCCGTTGCGGGCGCGCACGCGCGTCGAGACCCTGCACCAGCAGACTCTCAGCGACAACGCCCGCTTCTTCTCCTCGCCTGAGGAGGTGCCCACCCACGCCATCACCCAGGGCCTGGGCACGATTCTCGACGCCCGGCACCCCCTCCTCCTCGCCACCGGTGAGGGCAAGGCCAACGCCATCGCCGCGATGGTCGAAGGCCCGCTCTCGGCGAGCTGTCCCGCCAGTGTGCTGCAGCTGCATGATCAGGTGACGGTGGTCGTCGATAAGCCGGCTGCCTCGCAGCTCGCCGACATTGATTACTACCGTCACATGGAATCCGCGCGGCCGGAGTGGATGGGTCTCGACGGCCTGCCGGTCGACTAGCTAGCCTTGGGGGTATGCTGGCCAGACTCGTTCGGGGCCCGCGCAGCGCTCCGCAGATCCTACTCTCCCACGGCGTCGGCGACTGCGCCGCCGGCTTCGCCGACCTCATCGCTGAGCTTAGCCCGCGTTTCCGCGTCCTAGCGCTCGATCACCGCGGCCACGGGCACTCCTCGCGTTTCGACGACTCCCAGCTCCGCCACCCCTTCGCCGCGCTGGTCGGCGACTTCATCGCGGAGCTGGAAGTGCTGGATCGGCCGCTGGTCTACGGCCACTCCATGGGTGCGGCGATCGCGGCGGAGGCCGCCATCCACCGTCCCGACCTGGTCTCCGGGCTGATCCTGGAAGACCCGGCCTGGCTGACGATGAGCGACGAAGAGCGTTCTCTAACCGGCGAGGCGCGGGCCGAGCAGGTGCGCCGCGAGCTCGCCGATCTCCCCGCCGCCCTGCACGCCAAGGTGAGCGAGGAAGGCTGGTCGCTGACCGAGGCCGCTGCCTGGGCCGCCGGGCGCACCCAGGTGCAGACGGAGTTTTTGCGCACGGGCGTCGTCACCGGCCGCAGCCCCTGGCGCGAGCAGGTGGGCCGGCTCGCGGCCTCCGACACCCCCACCCTCGTGCTCACCGGCTCGGGCGAGGGCGCGATCGTCGGGCCCCAAGGTGCCGACGACATCAACGCCTACCCCGCCGGCGCCGAAAACTTACGCTGCGTACTTATCGACGGCGCCGGCCACTGCCTCCGCCGCACCCACGGCACAGAGGTCTCCCGCGCAATCGCGCAGACCCTCGAGTGGCACGCGATGTAGGGGGTTGTTCGCGTTGCTGCTGTGTTGTGTGAGTGGTCGATGAGGCGGAGGGGCTTGCATGGGCCGACGGTCGACTCCTGGCATCAGGGATTGGTGTGTCGGTCAGATGAGTACGACAGGTTAGGAAAGCACTTGGCATCTGCGCTCTGTGCGGACAACGCAAGCAAAACGAAATGAGAGAACAATGGGTGATGGGCATGTTGGGGTTCGGGGTAGGTGGTAGTGTCCGCGTAGTTGGTCATAGGGTTCCGGCTACCTGATAGCGCCCTCTAAATCCGACGCATCTCTCAGGCAGAGGGCCTTGTAGTTCGGTGTTTCCTGTGCCGGTAATAGGGAGGGAAGATCTTCTTTTCCGGTGCACAGAGGCTACGGCGATACGCCTTATTCCACAATGCGCGGCCCCGTGGAGTCTCTTTCGTCGGAATGCGCCGGTTGGAGTGTTTGTCGCATTTTGGTGATCGGCCCGAAGAGAATTGCTGGAGCGCCGCCTTGGTCTACTAGCCGAGGTGAAGAAACGGTAGTCGCTTACGCAACTATGCCGCGGCATAGTGCGGAGCAGATTTTTACGCACGTGCGTAAAACCGGGCCAGACTCCACCCTCCGCCCTAAGAGGGCCACGGACTCGCCCCGCGAGCGGAGACGGCCCTCCGTCGGTTAGCGCTTGCGACCGTCCCCGCTGACGAGTGCGCCGTGCGGCGATCGCTAGTGCCGCCGAGGGCAATTGGATCCCGCACGCGAGCGCACTGGCCGGAGTGCCGATATGAAGAATGGCACCCCAACTTGGCCTAACTCAGGTCAGAGGTCAGCGCAGCCAACAACCCTACTCAGGCCGGTAGGGGTGATTTCCAGCTTTTAAGCTGAGTGATGACGGTGGGGGCGTTGCGCGCGAGAGTGGTCTTCCATGACAGTTTGCCCTCTTTTTGAAGCCTCGGTAATGGGATGAACCTCTAGGCGTTCGGCTTGTTCCTTAATCCATGATGAGTGCACACGGTCAGGAACTGCCGGTAGAGGACAAGAGATCGCGAGCTTGCTGGCCAGCAGGTCCGCTTTGGCTTCATGATCGGCACTGTCAACAGATAGGTCGTCGAGGATGACCTCGCCATTATCAGCCAGGTGGCCCAATAAAAACATGGGCTACCTCATGAAGGATGGTGAATAGCACCTTATCGAGCCGTTTCCCCCGTCCTGATATGCCAATGACAGGGTGTCCGTCGACCATCATGGCGCAGCCGTCGAGTTTTCCTCCCTTGAAAGCCTTCACATAAACGAGTTTGACCCCTGCCTTGGCGGACAGAGATTGGAACTCAGCAAACGCCTGCGGGGCACGCGCTCTACTCGGCAGCGTCCGGGCGAGGTCTTTTAGTGTCTCCCTGGAGTAGGGGGTAGCGTCGAGGGCGCTGGCGGTTGCCCTAACGCACGCTGCCCACGCCTCTTGCAGCACAGTGATACTTTCCTCGTGGTTACTACGGCGGGCGGCAAAGCTTATTCCTGAGGGGTCTTCAAAGCATTCCTTGCCGAATGAGCTCAGCACCTCCCGAGCCTGCCCTTGCACGTCGGTGGCTGTGATGTATCCCCGCTTGGCGAGCAGGGAGACGGGAGTTAACTCTCGTAACTGTGCGCGGGTTTTCACCGCCTTGAGGTTGTCCTGTGTCTGGGCGTCCTAGGGCGTGTCTGACAATTGAGGGAAGCGTGGCATGGGACCCTGGCTCCCGTGTCGCGTTTTCACATGTTGAGTGATGCCCAGTGGGAGATGGTCGAAGAGCTTCTGCCCCGTCGCACGGGGAGAAAAGGCCGACCGTTCTCCGATCCCCGGCAGATGCTCGAGGCCATCCTCTACTGCCTTCGGGCAGGGATCGCGCGGTGTGACCTGCCCGCCTGCTTCGGGTCCTGGCAGACGGTCTACACCTGGCACAACCGGATGGCCAAGGACGGACACCTGGGACGTGATCTTTCAGCGACTTCTTAGACAGGCCGATACGGAAGACCTGATCGACTGGTCGGTGTCGGTGGACTTTGACGATCGCCCGGGCCCATCAGCACGCCACGAACATCACGCGGGTCACAGGGGGCTTTGTCGAATTACAACAACCCGCTGGCCGAGCCGCCTGATCACGCGGTCGGCCGATCACGGGGTGGTCTGTCTACCAAGGTCCACGCCCTGGTCGACGGCCACGGCATGCCCCTGACCATGATCGTCACTGCGGGCCACCGCGGTGACTGCCCGGTGCTGATCCCGTTGTTGAAACGCCTGCGGATGCCCGGGACGGTGGGCCGACCGCGCACCCGGCCCGATGAACTGCGCGCGGATAGGGCGTATGCATCGAAGGCTGTGCACAGGTATCTGCGCGAGCGCAAGATCACGGCGACGGTCCCGGAGAAGAAGGACGTGATCGCCGTCCGGAAGCGGAAAGGCTCGATGGGTGGGCGTCTACCGACGTTCGATGCGCAGTCCTACAAGGGCTGCAACGTGGTGGAACGGTTTTCGGCAACCTCAAGCAGTGGCGGGGTGTGGCAACCCGGTACGACAAGCTCGCGGTTGTCTACCGGGTCGGCGTGATGGCTATCGCCGTCATGACCTGGCTGAAGAAATTGTCAGACACGCCCTAGGACTGCTTCCATAGCAGGTAGGAGTCCTGGAGGTTGAGCCAGAGCTCCGCGGAGGTGCCCAGGGCAGCACCGATCTGGGCTGCGGATTCGCGCGTTATCTCCTTCTTCCCGGAAATAATCTCCGACACAAACTGCTCCGGCCGTCCGAGCACCTCAGCAAAGTCGGTTTGGGTCCAACCGCGGGCTTCCAGCTCGTCAGCGAGAACTTCTCCGGCCGAGAATACCTCCGCCGCAATTGGGGCGTTCATGAGTTCACCTTCTCTCAGTGGTAATCCACCATGTCAATGACGATTACCGAACAGCCATCGCTGTCGGTTGTGAATTTGAGGATGAGCCGAAACTGCTTGTTGAGGCGGATCGAGGAGGTCCCGGCTCGGTCGCCTTTCAGTTGTTTGAGATGCAAAGATCGCAGGGCCCGCAGGTCGTGTTCATCCTTGGCATTGACCAAGATCGGGATTTTCTTGCGGTATGCCTTAACGATGTCCGAGCCCCATTATTTAGGGGTATAAGATGCGTCCTCGGCCACGAGTCGAAGCTCGTCGTCGTCGAAGAGGCTGCGCGCCAAGTCCCCTTCGTCCAGTTCGCTAGCGCCGTGTCCATCGGAGGTGACCTGTCCGTCTCTACTCACGTAGGGCACATCACCCTTCGCATGAAGGACAATATGCGAGTGCTGGCGGTACCACAAGGTCAAGGTCCCAAAGAGCGCCAGTTCGAGGGGTAATCACCATTGCTGATCGTTCGCGCGAAATCAGCACTCCTTTAGATGCTCCACATTTCGACCAGCGCTAGCGCGCTATGCGGGTGCGGGGACTCAGGCCTGGTCGCGGTCAGTTCTGTGGGACCTGCGGGTCATTCGAACACAAATGCTTGAAGGAAGAACCTTGTAGGACGCCAAATCAGTCCATTTACCAACACAAAACCTTGAAGGACGTGTCCTTTAAGCAACTTCCTTCAAGGGTTTGTGCAGCAGCAACGCGGACCCGCACCGAAAAGCAGACCTACAGAAGGCGAGACACTCTAGCAGTCATACAACGCCATCGCCTCCGCACGCCTAGTCGAAATCACCCCCACAGAAAGGAGTCCCGCGCGGTCGAAACCAGGGCTCCTTTAGATGCTCCTCATTTCGGCCAGCGATAGCGCAGTATGGCTTCGATGTAGGCCCGGGTCCCGGCAAGCAGTCCAGAGCGCCTCGCGCGGGAGCATCCGCGTGTCCTATCTTTAACGCGCTTCCGCTTCAACGAATTCAGCCACCCCTAAAGGAATCCCACGAGGTCGAGTCCACTAAGTGTGTAGGCAAGACATGCTGATCGTTCACCTGAGTCGCGCCTCAAAGACTAGGGACATGCACTCCTGGTGTTTTAGGCGGCGCGGGGTAGCCCCCAGGCACCCTTCCTAAAACCTTCCCAAAGCCCACGCACCCAGACGAATAACCCCAGCCCGTAGAATATGACCCGTGACTCTCTCGATTTTTGATACTGCGACCGGCACTCAGCGCGATTTCGAACCGATTCGACCGGGGCACGCCTCGGTGTATCTGTGTGGTGCGACTCCGCAGTCCGCGCCGCATATCGGGCATCTGCGCAGTGGCGTGGCCTTTGATATTCTGCGCCGCTGGTTGGAGCATTCGGGTCTGGATGTGGCGTTTGTCCGGAATGTCACGGACATCGATGACAAGATCCTCACCAAGGCGAATGACAACGGACGCCCCTGGTGGGAGTGGGTGTCTACTTATGAGCGTGAGTTCACCCGCGCGTATAACCTGTTGGGGGTGGCTCCGCCGTCGGTGGAGCCCCGCGCGACGGGCCATGTCACCCAGATGGTGGATTACATGCACCGGCTCATCGACGCCGGCTTCGCCTACGCCGCAGAAGGCAGCGTCTACTTCGACATCGCCGCGTGGGTGGCCGCCGAGGGCTCGGATTATGGGCACCTCTCGGGTAACCGCGTCGAGGAGATGGAGCAGGGCGAAACCGATAGTTCCGGCAAGCGCGGCCCGCAGGACTTCGCGCTGTGGAAGGCGGCGAAGCCGGGTGAGCCTTCGTGGCCGACCCCGTGGGGCAACGGGCGCCCGGGCTGGCATTTGGAGTGCTCGGCGATGTCGACGTGGTATCTCGGCGAGAGTTTCGACATTCACTGCGGCGGCCTCGATCTGAAGTTCCCGCACCATGAGAATGAGATCGCGCAGGCGCACGCGGCCGGCGATGGTTTCGCCAACTATTGGATGCACAATCATTGGGTGACCATGGCGGGCGAGAAGATGTCGAAGTCGCTGGGCAACGTCTTGAGCATCGACAACATGCTCACGCTGGTGCGCCCCGTCGAGCTGCGTTACTACTTGGGTTCGGCCCATTATCGTTCGGTCCTGGAGTATTCGGAGTCCGCACTGAAGGAGGCCGCCGCCGGCTATCGCCGCATCGAGGACTTCGTGCGGCGCGTCGGCGAGGTGGAGATCTCCGAGGTCACCGGCGCCTTCGCGGAGGCGATGGACGACGATATCGCCGTGCCGAAGGCGCTCGCCGAGATCCACAACGTCGTGCGCCGGGGTAACTCGGCACTTGCCGACGGCAACCAGTCCGCCGCCCACCAGGCCGCCGGGCAAATCCGCGCGATGACGGCGGTGCTCGGGGTCGACCCGCTCGATGAGCGCTGGCAGGCCGCGGGGGATACGCGGACGCAGGAAGCGCTCGATAAGCTGGTGACCGCGGAACTTGCCCGGCGCAGCCAGGCCCGCAAGGATAAGGACTTCGCCACCGCCGACGAGGTGCGCGACCGCCTCGCCGCCGCTGGCATCGAGGTCACTGATACCGCCGACGGCCCCGAGTGGTCGCTCAAGGACTAAGGAGCTGTTTTCTATGGCAGGCAATGACCGGCGCCGCAACATCCGCAAGAGCAACAAGAAAGGCCCGACGAAGGGTTCAGGCGGCAAGGGCCGACGCAGCCTCCGCGGTAAGGGCGCGACCCCGAAGGCCGAGGACCGCGTCTATCACGCGAAGTACAAGAAGAAGATGGAGCGTAAGCGTCGGGATTCAGGCCGGCACGAGCGCCAGGGCAACGAGTTCGTCGTCGGCCGCAACCCGGTGCTCGAGTGCCTGATGGCGAAGGTCCCGGCCAACGCACTCATCGTGGCGCAGGGCACGGGTAACGACGATCGCCTCACCCAGGCCGTCCAAATCGCGAATTCGCGCGGCATCGTCACCCGCGAGGTCCCCCGCCACGAGATGGACCTCATGACCGGTAACTCCCTGCATCAGGGCGTGGGCCTGGAGATCCCGCCGTACAAGTACGCGGACGTCAATACGCTTATCGCCGAAGCCGCCGATCGTCCGGAGCCGGGCATGTTCGTCATCCTCGATAACATCACCGACCCGCGCAACCTCGGCGCGGTGATCCGCTCGACGGCAGCGTTCGGCGGGCATGGCGTGATCATCCCGGAGCGCCGCTCTGCGTCGGTGACGGCCGTCGCCTGGCGCACCTCCGCCGGCACGGCGGCGCGCCTGCCGGTGGCGCGGGCGACGAACCTCACGCGCACCGTGCAGACCTTCCAGAAGAACGGCTACCAGGTCGTCGGTCTGGACGCCGGGGGAGAGCACACCCTCGATACCTACGACAACGCCACCGACCCGGTGGTGATCGTCGTCGGTTCGGAGGGCAAGGGCATTTCGCGGCTGGTGCGCGAAAACTGCGACGTCATCATGTCCGTGCCCACCACCGACTGGGTGGAATCTCTCAACGCCTCGGTCGCCGCCGGGGTGGTCTTAAGCGAGTTCGCGCGCCAGCGCCGCACTCAGAGCTAGCACGCTCTGTTAGCATCGAGGCATACACACGGGGTGCCCGGCAGAAGGCGGGGCTGAGATCACACCCGAGGAACCTGCACTAGTTAGCACTAGCGAAGGGATGTGAAAGCTTGACGCACGATAGCTATACCCAGGCACACGAGGCGCTGCGGGAGCAGGCGCCGCTCGTGCACTGTCTTACGAATTCGGTGGTCCAAGAGGTCACTGCGAATGTCCTTCTGGCCGTCGGGGCTGCGCCCGCGATGGTCAGCCACCCCGTGGAGGCCGCCGAGTTCGCCGAAGTGGCGGATGCGGTGCTTGTCAACGTCGGCAACCCGCACCTCGACCAGCTCAAGGCCATGGACAACGCCCTGGATACCGCCCGGCGCCACCACAAGGTCACCGTGCTGGACCCCGTGGCCGTCGGTGGTTTGAGTGTGCGCACGGAGTTCGCGCGGCGGGTCGTCGAGAAGCGGCCGACCGTCATCCGCGCCAACCCCTCCGAAATCCTGCACCTGCACGCCGCGGTCACCGGTTCCACGCACGAGGGCGGCCGGGGCGTGGATGCCACCGACAGCGTCGATTCCGCTCTCACCGCCGCGCGCGAGCTCGCCGAGTATTGCGGGGCAGTGGTGGCGGTCTCTGGGGCCACGGACGTCGTGGTGTCTCCTGGGCGCGTCACGCGTATCGACGGCGGCGATCCCCTCATGGCCGTCACCATCGGCACCGGCTGCGCGCTCGGGGCGGTCGTCGCCGCCTTCGTGGCCGCCGCGGACAGCGCCCACGACGCCACCGTGGCCGCGCACGTCGCCTTCGCCACCGCCGCCCAGCGCGCCGCCCACCGCGCCGACGGCCCCGGCACCTTCCGGCAGTTCTGGCTGGACGAGCTTTATCGCCTGCCCGCGGCCGGGGTGGCGTGCCGCATCACCGAGGACTGACGATGGACCTCGATTACCGCCTCTACCTGGTCACCGACTCCCGCCTGCCCGGCGGCTATGAGCGGGTGCCCGCGGTCGTCGCCGAGGCGATCGCCGGCGGGGTGAGCATGGTGCAGGTGCGCGACAAAGAGCTTGACGACGACACCTTCGCCCACCTCGCCCGCGCCGTCGAGAAGGTGGCGCGCCCGCACGGGGTGCCGGTGCTCGTCAACGACCGCGTCGAGATCGCCGTCGAGCTGGGCTTGGGCGTGCACGTCGGCCAGCAGGACATGGCGCTCGACGAGGTCCGCGCGCTGGTCGGCGAGGCGGTGCCGGTAGGGCTTTCGGTCAGCAACACCGCCGAACTGGAGGCCATCGAGGCGTGCCAGACGCGCCCCGACTACGTCGGCTTAAGCCCGCTTTGTGAAACCCCTACGAAAACGGATACCGCCGCTGCCCTGGGCTATGAGGGCACCCGCCGGCTGGCCGCACGTGCCCACGCGATGGGGCTGGCAGCCGTGGCGATCGGCGGCATCAACCACGACAACATTCGGCAGGCCCGCGCCACCGGTGTGGACGGTGTGTGCGTGGTCTCCGCGATCATGGCGGCCGCCGATCCGCGCGCCGCCGCCCGTCAACTTCTCAAGGAGTGTTGATTCATGGACCAGCTTGTCCCCCGTGTTTTAAGCATCGCCGGCACTGATCCCACCGGTGGCGCCGGCATCCAGGCCGACCTCAAGGCGATCGCCGCCGCCGGCGGTTTCGGGATGTCGGTGGTCACCTCGCTCGTCGTCCAGAACACCCGCGGCGTGCAGTCCGTGCACACCCCGGAGCCGGACTTTTTGCGCGCGCAACTCAAGTCCGTCAGCGACGATGTGACAATCGACGCCGTGAAGATCGGCATGATCGCCGACGAGGCCTCCGCCCGCGAAGTCGTCGCCTGGCTCGAGGAGCTTGGCGACGTGCCCGTGGTCATCGACCCAGTCATGGTCGCGGCCTCCGGCCACGCGCTCGCCGAAAGCGTCTCCGGCGAGCTGCTCAAGAAGGCCACCGTTCTCACCCCGAACCTCACCGAGCTCGCCCAGCTCACCGGAGGAAAAGAGGCCACAACGCGTGCCGAAGCCAACGCCCAGGCAACAACACTCGCCGATACCACCGGCGCCCTCATCCTCGCCAAAGGCGGACACCTCTCTGCGGATGACCGCGGCAATACCCTCATCGGCCCCGGCGGTGAGGTGCTCACTCACGCTTCCTCGCCCGCGGTAGAGACCTCCGCCTCGCACGGCACCGGCTGCTCCCTCTCCTCGGCGCTGGCGACCCGCCTGGCGGTGGGGGAGTCCTACGGAGAGGCCGTCGCCTGGGCCACCGACTGGGTGCGCGAGGCCCTCGAATACGGCGAAGACCTCCAGGTAGGCCAGGGTAACGGGCCGATCGATCACTTCCACCGGCTGCGTCGGCAGGCGGCGGCCAGCGATCAGCGCCCGCGGCTGCGCGGGTTCATCGATGCATGGGAGGCCCCGGAGGCGTTGGGGGTGGACGTCGATACGCCGGCGCCGACCCCGGTCGTCGCGCCAGCCGGTCCGTGGACCGCCGCCCTGTGGGAGGCCGCCGGCGATGCGCTTCAGCGCTTCACCACCGACGGCTTCGTCCCCGCGCTCGCCTCCGGCGTGCTGCCTCAAGAGAAGTTCCTGTTCTACCTCACACAGGACGACTACTACCTCGAGGTCTACTCGCGCGTGCTCGCCGGGCTGGGGCTGAAGGCCGAAAACCGGGAGGAGCGGCGCATGTGGGCCGAATCGGTGACCGAAGCGATCGCCGTCGAGCAGGGCATGCACGCGCAGTTCGGCGTCGACGCCCAGATAGACCCCTCGCCCGCGACGCTCGCCTACACCGACTTCCTGCGCGCCGAGGCGCAGAACGATTACCCCATCGCCGTCGCCGCCGTACTGCCGTGTTTCTGGGTCTACGCGCAGGTCGGGGCGGATCTGGCCAGCGCGAGGACCGAGGACCACCCTTATGCATCCTGGTTGGGTACCTACGAGGACGCAGGCTTCCAGGAGGCGACCGCCCGCGCCGTGGCGGTGGCGGAAAAGGCGCTGGCCGGGGCGTCGGCGCGGCAGCGGGCGCGGGCGGCCCAGGCCTTCGTGCGCGCCTGCGAGCTCGAGGCGGACTTCTTCGCCCAGGCTATGCTCACGGACGCTCGCTAGGTTTCAGCCGGCGCGGAGGTCGAAGAAGTCCGCCGTGGCCTCGGCGGCGATGAGCTGGTCGGTGCCCGCGCCGAGGCGCGCATCTAGCTTCTTCGGCGCCGGCACGAGATGCCCCATCCCCTCGACGGTGATCAGGCGCACTGGCGGTTTATCGGTGGCGCTCCAGTCTTCGGTGATCACGCTGCCTGAGCTGGTGCGGGTGACGCCTTCCGGGTCGTGACCGTTGATGCGGGCGGATATCTCTCCGGTATCGCGGAAGGAGCGCACTGGCCCGCGGTTGTTGCCATCCATGCCGGCCTCGCCGCCGGTGTACGGGGCGATCGGATCCGCGGTGCCGTGGATGGAGAGAAAAGGCGTCGGCACGGCGTTAGCTGTGTTGATGCCGGGCAGGAGGTTTTCCGGGGCGGGCAGCGTGGCCGCATAGGTCGCCGCCCCTTTCAGCAGCCCGGGGGCCTCGAGCAGGAGCCGGTAGACCATCTGGCCGCCGTTGGAAAACCCGCAGCCATACACCCGCTGCGGGCTGAGGTCGTAGTGGTGAGTGAGCTTATCGACGAGCGTGGTCACAAATCCCACGTCATCCACACGCAGCTGCCGGGTGCGTTCCCCGAGGTCACGGCGGGCATCGTTGAAGTGATGATGAATGCCATCCGGATAGACCACCACGATGCCGCGCTCGGCCAGCGCGTCGAAGGTATGGCCGGTGAAATTGCGCGCCACATTCGACGACTGCAACGAGCCGTGGAAATACAACAAAAGCGCGTGCGGCGTCAGCTCATCCGGCGCGACGATGGTATAGCTGCGCCGGCGATGGTCGTGGTCGAAGGATCCTCGAGTGACGGTATAAGACACGGCTTAACAGTTTAGTGCTGTTCGTTGGCGTTTCTGGGGGCTTTTGGGGTTTCTGTGCTGTGTTCACAGGTGATTGCCGAGTTGGGTGGTCTGTCGGGAATGTAGCGGTATCGCGATTGTGTGCGTGGTCGAAAGGGCCCGCTCCGAAAGGAGTCTCGCGCGGTCGAAACCAGTACTCCTTTAGGGGTGACTGCTTTCGGACAGCGATAGCGCGGCATGACGGGAGGAGCGGGCAAGACGTGAGAGACTCACGGGAGAGACTGGTGGGGCGGATGGGGTGACCAGCCGACCGCCATAACCGTCAACCCCTCCGGACCGTCATGTTGCGCTTACGCTGGCCGAAATCACCCTCATAGAAAGGAGTCTCGCGCGGTCGAAACCAGTACTCTTTTAGGAGTGACCGCTTTCGGCCAGCGATAGCGCTTTATACGCCAAACCCCGAGCAGCCACGCAACCCCGAGCAACCCACCTAATCGAGGTGGTGGTGCGGATCGGGGGTGGGCTCGGGGCGTTCGTCGTAACGCGCGGCGGCGACCTCATCGCGGGAGATCTTGCGCTCGCGCAGCGCACCGATGGTGCGGCAGATGAGGTAGATGATGAACGAGATGGTCGTGACGAACACGCTCACCGGCAGTCCCGGCGCCAGCGAGAGCAACAGTCCGCCGACCGCGGAGATCTCCGCGAACAGCACCGACAGAAGCACCGTGGTGAGAGGGGAGCGGGCCACATGCGCGGCGGCCGCGCCGGGGGTGATCAGCAGCGCCATGACCAGCAGGGCGCCGACGATCTGCACCGACTGCGCGGAGGTCAGCCCCACGAGGATCGCGAAGACCACCGCCAGGCCGTGCACCGGGATGCCCACCGCCCGCGCCATCTCCGGGTCAGTGGAGGCGAACAAAAGCGGGCGCCACAGCAGGATGACCGCACCGATGACGATCACCGTCACGAGCGCCAGAAGCCACGTCGAGGCGCTGGAGACGCCGACGATCTGGCCGGTCAGCAGGCTCATCGCGGTCGTCGAGTTGCCGGGGTAGAGGTACAAAAACAGCACGGCCAGCCCGAGGCCGAAGCTCATGACCACGCCGATCGACGAGTCCTGCTGCCCGCGGAACCCCAGCACTGCGAGCACGATGGCCGCGGCGATCGCTCCCGCGAGCGCGCCGAAGCCGATGTTGAAGCCGAACACGAGCGCCGCGGCCGCGCCCATGAGCGCGAGTTCCGAGGTGGCGTGCACCGAAAAGGACATGCGCCGCAGGACGATCAGGGGCGTCATCACGCCGGAGAGCACGCCGAGCAGCGCGGAGGCGATCACGGCCTGCTGCACGAAGCCGACCTGCAAGAGCGCTTCGGTGTCGGCGAAGAATTGTTCGAGGCTCATCTAGATCACCACCAGTCGTCCGTTGACTTCGGCGACCTCGACTTTGGTGCGGTAGAGGTCGGAGAGGACGTCGGAACGCATGACTTCGTCGACCGTGCCCACCATGTGGCCGTGCGGCGCGAGGTAGAGCACGCGGTCGACGATGCCGAGCACTGGGTTGATGCCGTGGGTGACCATGATGATGGCGGTCTTATGCTCACGGCGGCGTCGCTCAAGCTTGGCGACGGTATCGTGCTGCCGGGCGACGTCGAGGGAAAGGAGCGGTTCGTCGGCAAGCAGCAGCTGCGGGTCGGTGGCCAGCGCCTGTGCCTGGCGGATCAGTTGTTGCTGTCCGCCCGAAAGCTTGCCGACGGGCTTATCCGCCAGCCCCTGTGCATCCACGGCGGCGAGGAGCTCTTCGACCTGGCCTTTCCGCGGGTGTCGACGAGTGATCGTCCCGTGCGCCAGCGACAGGGAGACCAGATCCCGGGCGCGCAGCGGCAGGTTGCGGTCGAACATGCGCTGCTGGGGGATGAACCCCACCCGCGCGTCGACCTTCACCTTGCCGCGGGTCAGCGCGCGGGTGCCCAAGATGGTGTTGAGCAGCGTCGACTTGCCGGACCCGTTGGGACCGAGCACGGCGAGGAACTCGCCGGGGGCCACCTCTAAGTCGAGGCCGGACCATAAGGGGTCGACGGCTGCGTCAGTGAAGCGAACTAGCACCTAGGACAAGCCCTACTGCTCGGAGGAGACGTTCTCAGCGGCGTCCTCGAGCTCGGAGACGACCTCTTCGAAGTAGTCGAGGAACTCGGTGCCCTCCGGCGGCAGCTCGCCGATGGTGACGATCTGGACGTCGTTCTCCTCGGCGGCGCCGTGGATGCGCTCAGTCAGATCCGTGGCGGTCTGCGGGTTGTAGAGCAGGATGTCGACCTCGCCGGACTCGATGGCCTCGAGGAAGGCGGCCAAATCAGCGGCGGCCGGCTCGGAGTGGTTGAGCGTGGCCTGGCGGTAGCCGGTCGGGGTGACGTCGGTCAGGGAGGAGTCGTCGATGAGGTAGTCGCCGATGGTCTCGGTCTGGGCGACGGTGGCCTCGGGCAGGTTGGAAAGGCGCTCGCGCAGCTCGTCCATTTGCTCGACGACGGCGGTGGCGTCCGCATCCTCTTCCTTCGCCGCGAGGTCCTCGGCGACCTGGGTGATAGCGTCGACGTCGAACCAGATGTGCTCGTTGCCCTCGACGGAGTGGACGTCGCCGTGAGCGTGGTCGTGGCCGTGCTCGTGGTCATGGTCGTGACCCTCTTCGCCATGCTCATGATCGTGCTCGTGGCCCTCCTCGCCATGCTCGTGGTCGTGATCATGACCATGCGCGTGGTCGTGGCTGATGAGCGGCAGCGGGTGGATGATGTTCTCCTCGCCCGCGTCTTCCATGATCGGCTCGTAGAGCCAGGCGTCGTAGCCGCCGCCACCGACGACCACGAGGTCTGCCTCTAAGGCGGTGGCGATGTCGGTGGCTGCGGGCTCGAAGTGGTGCGGATTTTGGCCGGGGTCGGTGATGAGGGCTTCGATCTCGGCGTCGTCCAGCACCTCGTCGGCGACATCGGCCCACACGGAGGTGGAGGTGACGACCTGAGTAGTGGCATCGTCACCATTGCCGGAGGCGTTGGCGTTCTCACCGTTGTCGGCAGAATCAGTCGAGCAAGCGATGAGAGAGCCGGCGGTCAGAGTGGTCAGCGCTGCGGCACTAAAGCCGCGGAAAAGGTGAGATTTTCTCATGCGGAAAGTTTCACATTGTTGACAATTGTTGTCAAAATGAAAACATGGTGAAAATGCCTGCCAGATGCTGCGGAAAAGCCTCACGGGCCACCTAGAATGAACAACCATGGCCCCAGATCACCCTCGCCCCCGCGGCACGCTTGCGTCGCTCGCCGCCGAGCTCGGGGTGTCGCGCACCACCGTCTCCAACGCCTACAACCAGCCGGACCAACTCTCCGCGTCCTTGCGCGAGCGCATCTTGGCCGTAGCCGCCGCCCGCGGCTACCCCGGGCCCAACCCGACGGCGCGCAGCCTGCGCACCAGCCGCGTCGGCTCCGTCGGTGTCCTCATGACCGAGCACTTAAGCTACGCCTTCGAAGACCACGCGAGTGTCGATTTCCTCGCCGGGCTCGCCGAGTCCTCCTATGGCACCGAAAACGCCCTGACGCTCGTGCCGGTCGGCCCCGGCGATGACTCCTCCACCGCCCCCGTCTTCCGCACCGTCGTCGACGGCTTCGTCATCTATTCCGTCGCCAACGAGGACCCGCACTTAGCCGCCGCCCGCGCCACTGGCCTGCCGCTGGTCATCTGCGACCAGCCCTATGACACGAAAGACCTGGCCTACGTGGGTATCGACGACCACCAGGCCATCGCGCCCGCCGTGCGCGCGCTCGTCGAACAGGGGCACCGGCGCATCGGGATCCTGGCGAAGCGGCTCACCCGCACCCGCCACGACGGCGCGGTCGCACCCGCGGACCTGGACACCGCCGGGCTGCACGTCCAGCGCGCCCGCATCCTCGGCGCCCTCGACGTCCTCGCCGCCGCCGGCATCGATGCCGAGCGCGTGCCGATCGTCGCTAGACATCACAACGACCACGACACCGCCGTCGACGGTGCCCGCGAGCTTCTCGATGCACACCCCGAGCTCACGGCCGTCGTGTGCACCACCGACTCGATGGCCTTCGGCGTGCTCGATCTCGCCCGCCAGCGCGGCATCGACGTGCCCGGCGATTTATCGGTCACGGGTTTCGACGGCGTCGAACTCGCCCGCCAGCGCGGACTGACCACCGTCAGCCAGCCTATGCGGGCCAAGGGGGCGGCGGCCGGCCAGATCCTCAACGAGCTTATCGACGCCCGCCTCACCGGCACCCCGCCAGCCACAACAGCGCCGCGCAAAATCTTGCCGACGCACTTCCTGCCCGGTACCACCGTCGCCCCAGTGCCGGAGAACTAGAGAGCTACTCGACGAGATTGGCGCGCGGGTCGCGGCCGGTGGCGGCGACGAGCTGCTCGACGGGGGAGGCGTCCGCCGGGATCTCGACGGGGGGGTCGTAGTGGCCCGTTTCCACCATGCGCTCCTCGTTGACCAGCTCGTAGTGGCGCAGCAGACGGGAGGCGAAGTTCTCGTCGAGCTTCGGATTCACCCCGATGGCCCGGGCCATGTCCCAGGTGTGCACGAACAAATCGGTGTTCAGCGAGGTGCGCACGCATTCGAGGGCGGCGCGGTTGTCGTCGTCAAGCAGAGCCCGCACGGCGTCGATGAACGTGAAGTACTCGTCGACCGGGTCATCGCCCGGCACCGGCTCGAGCCCGAGCTTCTTCGGCACCCAGGTGTTAAGGTGCCGGATGACATCGCGCGCGGACCAGCCGGTGCACGGCGTGGGCACCGACCAGTCCTCGACCTGGTGGACGATCGCGCCCAGGCCGGCGGCGCACCACTCGAAGCGGCCGGCGGTATCGCGGGGGAATTGGATGTGGGCGGCGCGGGCGTCGGCAAGTTCGGTGAAAAACTCCGCGACCTCCTCGATGTTGGCCACCCGCGCCGAGGCGGCGGTATGCCCCTCGCCCACCTTGATGCCGTAGTCCTTCTCCCCGAGCACGGCGAAGCCCTGCTCATCGGTGACATCGTCGCCGACGAAGACGGTGCGCTCCGGTTCGTACTGGTCGCGGACCTTCTCGATCCACGTGCCCTTCGTCACCGAGGTGACCGAGAACTCGACGATGTTCTTGCCTTCAATCACGTGCGCGCCCTCGAAGTCGAGCTGGGCGATCTTCCGGAGGATCTCCTCGGCCTTCTCGGGGTCCTTCTTCGCCAGCGTCGCGACGTGGGCGACGCGCTGGAAAGGCTTGCGCTCGACGAAGGTGCCGTGCTCGTCGAGAAGCGGCTTCAGCGCCGCCTCAATCTCGTCGAGGCGCTTCTGCTGCGCGAGCGACGGGCCCGTCGAGAAGGAGGACTCGTTGCCGTGCGAACCCGCACGGATGATGGGGGCGCGCAGGTCGCAGACCTCGGCTAGGCCCTCGAGGTGACGGCCCGAGAGGATCGCGACGCGCGTATCCGGCATGCCCGCCAAGCGGGTCAGTGCTGCCAGCGATTGGGAGTTGACGGGAACGTTGTAGGCATCGGCGGAAAAGCCCGCGAGCGTGCCATCGAAATCCGAAACGACAAACAGACGGTCTGCGGACGCGAGCTCCGCGACGATCGGGGAAAGCATGCACTCTAGCGTACCCGTCGTTTAGAGCGTTGCCAGTCTCAGGGAGGGGTTGTCGACGGCGTGCGTGGTCATGGATATGAGCAGCTCACCGTGCGTCTGCGGCGAAAAGTCCAGGGTTTCGCCGGCAGCGAACATCTCGGTGACCAGACTATGCACCCGCCGCGCCGAGTCATCGCAGTCTCCGGCCTCGGAAAGCTCGGCGTCTTCGACCGTGAGTGCGTCGGCGTCTTGGGCTCGCGCCGGCTTACCGGCGTCGACAAACGTGACGACGGCCTGCAACTGCCCACACCCCGTCGTCGCCGTAACACTCGACTCGCCAAAACTCATGGTCACGCTGCCGGCCACCGTCGGCGGCAAAGCCGAGGGCGCGCCGGGCTCGCGGTAGGCGTCGGTGACCGTCCAGGTCGGCCCGACGATCGCCGCCTCGGCCTGGGGGCGCTCGCCGCAGGCGGTGGCGACCAACCCGGCCGCGCACACCACGGCCGCTAATCGACGACTCATCGCCGCGCCTCGTCCAAATCCCGCAAGGAAGCGTTCGCCCAGGCGTCGACATCGAACGTTAAGACCTGCTCATGCATGGCGCGCATCCGCGAGCGCATCGTCTCCGGGTCATGCTCGAGCCCGCGCACCGCCTGCAGTAGCGCGCGTTTCAGCGACTCGATGTCGAAGGGGTTGCACAGGTTGGCCTGGAGCAGTTCGTCGGCGGCGCCCGCGAACTCCGAGAGCACCAACGCGCCCGAGCCGTCCGGGTGGCAGGCGACGTACTCCTTGGCCACCAGATTCATGCCGTCCTTAAACGGGGTGACCACCATGACGTCGGCGGCTTGGTAGTAGTGCCGTAGCAGCCGCTTCGGCAGCGATCGGTGCAGGTAGTGGACGACGGGCCGGCCGATTTTCGCAAAACGGCCGTTGATGCGCCCCACCGCCTCTTCCACCTGGCGGCGCGCGGTGCGGTAGTGCTCAATGCGCTCCCGTGAAGGCGTGGCGACCTGCACGAACACCACCTCGTTCGGATCCAGCGCGCCCGCCTCGAGCAGCTCCTCGAAGGCCTCCAGCCGCTGCAGGATGCCCTTGGTGTAATCGAGACGATCGACGCCGAGCAGGATGCACTCCGGATTCCCCAACTCCGCCCGTCGGCGGGCGACCTCCTTGTCATCCGCCTCACCCAAGGAAGTGGGGTCGATAGAGATCGGGTAGGCGGCGACGGCGACCTCACGGCCATCGGAGGCGGTAATCGACGCCGTCGTCGTGCGCACCGACGCCGAACCGGTCACCTTAAGGCTGTCCGGCTGGCCGGTATGCGAGCCCTTCGGCCCAGAAACCTGCTGCACCAGCGACAAGAAGTTCTCCGCGTTGGAGACGAGGTGGAAGCCGATGAGATCGGCGCCCAGCAGGCCGCGGACCACCTCTTCGCGCCAGGGCAGCTGGCGGAACAGATCCGGGCCGGGGAAGGGGATGTGCAAGAAGAACCCGATGGTCAGATCCGGGCGCAGCTGGCGCAGAATCCCCGGCACCAACTGGAGCTGGTAGTCCTGCACCCAGACGGTCGCGCCGGGCGCGGCCACGCGATCGACCTCGGTGGCGAAGCGGTAGTTGACGTCGCGATACGACTGCCACCAGTCGCGGTGATACGTCGGGGTGACGATGAGATCGTGATACAGCGGCCACAGCGTGGCGTTGGAAAAGCCCTCGTAGAAACGCTCGTGGTCGTCGGCGGTCAGCGGCACTGGGTGCACAAGGATGCCGGAGTCGGTGTGGAAGGGTGCGGGGGCGGCGTCGATAAGCCCCGGCCAGCCCACCCAGCAGCCACGCCGGGCCGACAAGACCGGGGACAGGGCGGCGACCAGCCCGCCCGGAGATTCCGTCCAGGTGGTCCCGCCGTGCTCATCGACGATCGCATCCACGGGCAGCCGATTGGCGACTACCACAAACTCATTGTCGCCGCTCATGACCCTAGGACTTCTTCGAGGCCTTCTTCGACGACTTCTTCGAGGCCTTCTTCGACGACTTCTTCGAGGTCTTCTTGGTCGTCTTCTTGGTCGTCTTCTTCGGCTCGACCTCCTCCTGGTCGATGCCGAGCTCCTCGGCGACTTTGCGGTGCACCAGGCCTTCTGGCTCGATGCCCAGCATGCACATCAGCGTGACACCGTCGAAGAAGTCTTCCGCGTAGGTGGAGACAATCTGGCGGGCATTACCGGCGGTCTCCGACTCGATGGCCTCGATTTCCTCGGCGTTGGGGCGGGTGTCTTGGACCTTCGGCGGCACGGGCAACTCCTTGGACGAAATGCTGACTGAGAAAATTCAACCGGACTAACAGTCTACGCTACTGAGACCGTTCTCCGCGCACCCCATGCGACCTGCGCGGACGCGAGCGGGCCACCTTCTGCGCAGCGCTGAGCGCCTGGAAGGAGAACCGACGGGCGCGCCGGTAGGCCTGATACGGCCGGAAGGTCTGCGGGCGGCGCAGCTTACGGGCCAACCACTCGCCCAAGACGACGCCCGTGGCCAGCGAGCCGGCGGTCGCCAGCGCCAAAAAGAGGTTGGTGAAGCCGATGAGCGCCTGCTCGTTGAGCAGTGCGTACAGCGCGCGGTAGAGCATGAGGCCCGGCAGCATCGGGGTAATGCCGGCGATCGCGGTGATTAGGGGCGGGACCAGGAAGCGGCGGGCGAGCAGGCCACCGGCTAAACCGACGACCGTCGCCGACGACACTGTCGCCGAGACCGAACCGAAGCCTAGCGGGATGAACACCAGGTGATACGCACCTGCGCCCAGCATGCCCGCGGCGCCCGAGACCCAGATCGCGGAGCGCTCGGCGTAGACACCGACGGCGAAGCCGATACACACGAACGCGGCGATGAAGGTGAGGAAGAGGGCGTTCGCGAAGTTCGGTGGGCTGATGGCCTCCATCGGCGGCAGGGAGATACCCACCCACGACGCCGCCTGCATGCCGAGCGCCACACCGGCGACGATGCCGGCGGTCATGAGGATGGTGTCGAAAAACCGTGCCGAGCCCGTCACCACCGAGCCCGTGATCCCGTCCTGCAGGGACTGCACCAGGGACAGCCCGGCGACCAGGACGATGATGCACGAGGCGATGATCTGACTCGGTCTGATCTGATAGCCGAGCTGTTGGGCGACGTCGTAGATGATCGCCGTCGGCACCGTGGCGACGAACCCGCCCGTGATCTGTAGGAAGAAGGCCGGCAGGCCGCGCCGGGCGAGGATCTCGTTGACCCCGATGATCAAATACGAGGTGATAAACGTCACCAGCCCGACGAACCAGCTGCCGCCGAGCAGCATCGCGATCGCGCCACCCATCAGTGCCCAACCCCAGATGGAGGTCTTGAAGCCGTAGTCGCGGGGGCGGGCCTCGAGCTCGTCGAGAACCTTCTCCGCGACCGCCGGGGGAGTAGCCCCCGACTGGATCGAGCGGATCAGGCGGTCGACTTCCGCCAGCTTCGAGAAATCCGTGCCGAAACTCCGGGCGACCCGGAAGACCTGCACCGGCTGCTTGTTGTCCTCGCCGATGGTGGTCGACAGCATGATCGTGTCGAACGTGATCGAGACATGGCAATACACCAGCCCGTAGGCCGCCGTGACGGCGCGCAGCTGCGCGTTGGCATCCCGGTTACCGGTGCCCGAAGACAACAAAATGTCACCGATCCGCGCCGCGATAGACATCACACCGGCGACCTGCGAGGGGTCCTGCAAATCGATCGGTGCAAGTGGCGACGGCGGCGGTGCGGCGCGCGCGGTATCCACCGTCGATAAGTGGCCTGAGCCGGGCAAACGGTTACTCAACCGCGACAGAAATCCCACGTGCGCTCCCCCGCAAAGTCGATGGTTTCAGCAAGAATGACTACGGCGAAATCGTATCCTTCCGGCCCTGCCTGTGCACCAAGCGGGTGGGAAAATGTGACTATGTTGGGCTATCGGAAACTGTTACGCGAAACGTCACCGAAGGAGACAACGAGCATGTCCACCATCCGCGCCGCGATTGTCGGCTACGGAAACCTCGGTAAGTCCGTCGAGAAGCTCATCAAGTCCACCCCCGACATGGAGACCTACGGCATCTTCTCGCGCCGCGACCAACTCGACACCGACACCCCCGTCTACTCCGTCGACGAGTTCGCCGCCAAGGCCGAAGCCAAGGAATTCGACGTCGCCCTCTTGTGCACCGGCTCCGCCACCGACATCCCCGAGCAGGCCGTCGAGTACGTGAAGCACGCGCCGACCGTCGACACTTATGACAACCACCGCGACGTCCCGCGTCACAAGCAGGCGATGGACGAGGCCGCCCGCGAGGCCGGCACCGTTGCGATCGTCTCCACCGGCTGGGATCCCGGCATGTTCTCGCTCAACCGCACGATGGCGCAGGCCATCCTGCCCACCGCCGAGCAGCACACCTTCTGGGGCCCGGGCCTCTCCCAGGGGCATTCGGACGCGCTGCGCCGCATCGACGGCGTGAAGAAGGCCGTGCAGTACACGCTTCCCGACGAAGCCGCCCTCGACAAAGCCCGCGCCCAGCAGGCCGGAGACCTCACCGGTAAGCAGGCCCACGTGCGCAGCTGCTACGTCGTCGCCGACGAGTCCGAACACGAGCGCATCGAACACGAGATCCGCACCATGCCGGACTACTTCGAGGGCTACACCGTCGAAGTCCACTTCATCGACGAAGCCACCTTCGACGCCGAGCACACCGGCATGCCGCACGGCGGACACGTCATCACCGCCGGGGACACCGGCGGCTACACCGAAACGATCGAGTACATCCTGAAGCTCGACCGCAACCCCGACTTCACCGCCAGCGTCCAGATCGCCTACGCGCGCGCCGCCGCCCGCCTGGCGGAGCAGGGCACCACCGGTGCCTACACGGTTCTCGAGGTCGCGCCGTACCTGATCTCCCCGACCCCGCTCGACGAGCTCATCGCCCGCGACGTTTAAGGGTTGTGGTTTCGGGGTTTCGGGGTTTGGGTTTGGCCGCGGTTTGGCCGCGGTTTCCGGCTCGGCTTGGTGACCGGCTAGGATCAACCCGTCCGGTCACCCGGCACGCTGAAGTGGCGCAATTGGTAGCGCAACGGTCTTGTAAACCGTAGGTTGCGAGTTCGAGTCTCGTCTTCAGCTCTCAAAACCCCACCTGCCGTGAAGGTAGGTGGGGTTTTTCAAAAGGGATACCGCGAAGTCGAATTCAGTACTGCTTTCGGTGCTCCTCTTTTCTGACGGCGTTAGCGCTTTATGGTCGGGCGAGTCTGGAGTGGGGCTGTGGAGCTTGCGGTAGAGGCTGATGGGGGTGGCGAGGCTGGCGGGGTGACCGATTAGTGCAGTTGCATGCACCGTTGGTCGAACTCTCATGATGCGCTAGCGCTGGTCGAATTCACCATAACGAAAGGAACCCGCAAGCCCTACTCCTTTCGACTTTGCGGGACTCGTTTCTGTCGGGGTGTTTTCGACCAGCGTTAGCGCGGGATGGTCCCGGTTAGGCGGAATGAGCCGCCCGGCGAAACCAGTGAGGCCGGCGGGGTCGCTGGGACGGACGGGGCTGGCGAGGTGTCCAGATCGCATTGCCCGCACGCCCCGCTGTCCACACGCCTCATAGTGCGTTAACGCTGGTCGAAAGCAGGGCTATAGAAAGGAGTGTTCCTTTCGACCGCGCGGGACTCGTTTAGGAGCGCCTCCTTTCGACCAGCGCTAGCACGGTATGGCCCCGGTCAGGCAGAATGAGCTGCCCAGCGAAACCAGTGAGGCAGGCGGGGTCGCTGGGGCGAACGGGGCTGGCGAGGTGTCCAGATCGCATCGCCCGCACACGCCGCCGTCCGCGCGCCTCATAGTGCGTTAACGCTGGTCGAAAGCAGGGCTATAGAAAGGAGTGTTCCTTTCGACCGCGCGGGACTCGTTTAGGGGCACCTCCTTTCGACCAGCGCTAGCGCAACACGCCGCAAATCCAACCCCAACACGCTACAACAAACCCCACACCCCGAACCACCCCAAAACGAACCCCCAACCCCACACAAAGCACAGCCCACACGCCCGTCCGCCCCACCTCATCCTGCCCGCACATGGCAGGATCTCGCGGTCGCGGCAATACTGGACAGCGAGACATAAACAATCCCGAAACCAACCCAACAAAACCAAACGAACCCGAAGCAAAACCAACGAAACCCAAGGAGCTGAACGAACTAGTGGCACGTAACTTCGCCGAGGCGATGATTCAGACCCTCGAGAAGCAGGGCGTGAAGCGCATTTATGGCCTCGTCGGCGACAGCCTGAACCCGGTCTCTGACGCGGTGCGTGATTCGTCGATCGAATGGGTGCACGTGCGCAACGAGGAAGCCGCCGCGTTCGCTGCCGGCGCGGAGTCGCTGATCACCGGCGAGCTCGCCGTGTGCGCCGGTTCCTGCGGGCCGGGAAACACGCACTTTGTGCAGGGGCTTTTCGAAGCCCACCGCAACGGCGCCAAGGTCTTAGCCATCGCCTCCCAGATCCCGAGCGAGCAGATCGGCACCTCGTTCTTCCAGGAGACGCACCCGGAGCATTTGTTCCGCGAGTGCTCGGGCTACCTCGAGGTCGCGCACTCCGCCTATCAGGGCACCCGCATTCTGCATAACGCGATCCAGTCGACGCTCGGCGGCGACGGGGTCTCGGTCATCGTGGTCCCCGGCGATGTCTCCGAAGAGGAGGTCGAGGACACCACCTTCACCGATTCGGTGTTTGCCACCGGCAAGCCCGTCGTCTTCCCGGATTCCGCTGAGGCCGCCCACCTTGCCCAGGCCATCAACGAGGCGGAGACCGTCACCTTGTTCTGCGGTGCCGGCGTCGCTAATGCGCGCGAGCAGGTCTTAAAGCTGGCGGAGAAGATCAAGTCGCCGATCGGGCACGCGTTCGGCGGCAAGATGCACATCCAGTACGACAATCCTTTTGACGTCGGCATGTCCGGCCTCTTGGGCTATGGCGCGTGCTCGAACGCTATGCGCGAGGCGGATCTGCTCGTGTTGGTGGGCACGGATTTCCCGTATGTCGATTGGCTGCCGAGCAAGAACGTCGCGCAAATCGACATCAATCCCGCGCACATCGGCCGGCGCACGACCGTGCATCACCCGGTGGTCGGTGATGTGGCGGCGGTGCTCGACAACATCCTGCCGCATATCGAGGAGAAGGAGGATCGCTCCTTCCTGGATAAGCAGCTCAAGGAGCATGCGGAGCTGATTGGTTCGGTCGTCGACAATTACACCAAGAAGGCGGGCAAGCGGAAGCCGATCCACCCCGAGTACCTCGCCAGCCTCATCGATCAGCATGCCGACGAGGACGCGATCTTTACCGTCGATACCGGCATGTGCAACGTCTGGGCGGCGCGCTACATCACTCCGAACGGTAAGCGCCAGGATCTCGGTTCCTATAAGCACGGCACCATGGCCAATGCTTTGCCGCAGGCCATCGGCGCGCAGTGCGCCGACCGCGATCGCCAGGTGATCACCTTCTCCGGTGACGGCGGGCTGTCCATGCTGCTCGGCGAGCTGCTCACGGTGAAGCTGCACGACCTGCCGATCAAGATGGTCGCGTTCAACAACTCTTCGCTCGGCATGGTGAAACTCGAGATGCTGGTCGCCGGCATGGAGGACTTCGGCACCGACCACGAGGGCGTGAACTACGCCGCCATCGCCGAGGCCATCGGCATCAAGGCGATCCGCGTCGAGGACCCGAAGAAGCTCGACAAGGCCATCAAGGAGGCGTTCACCTACGACGGTCCGGTGCTTCTCGACGTCGTCACCGACCCCGACGCCCTATCCATCCCGCCGGAGATCACCTGGGACATGCTCTTGGGCTTCTCGCGAGCCTCGGCGCAGACGGTGTTCGGCGGCGGCATCGGCAAGATGGCGGACCTGGCCGCGGCGAACCTCAAGCACCTCGGCTCCGCGGCCGATATCAGCAGGAAGCGCTGGTTCTAGTGACAGAGATGCCACCGACCCCGTACGTCGTCATCGATACCGACATCGTCGACGACAACATCGCTCGCATGGCCGAGGCCGCCCGGGCCCATGGCCAGCGCCTGCGCCCGCACTACAAGACCCACAAGCTCCACGAGATCGCGGATCGTCAGCGCGCCGCCGGGGCGACCTCCGCGAGCGTGGCCACGATCGGCGAGGCCGAGGTCTTCGACAAGGTCGGCGATCTCTTCATCGCCTACCCGCTGAACGCCAGCCCGGCCGCCGCCGCCCGCATCAACGCCCTGCGCTCCCGGGTAATCCTGGGCATCGACTCGGTGGAAACGGCCGCGCGCTGGGGCAGTTCTGGCTTATCGACGTCCACCTCCTTCGCCATCGAGGTGGACTCCGGACATCACCGCTCCGGTGTGCCGCCACACGAGGTGCGCCCGGTCGCCGAGGCCCTCGACAAGGCTGGTTTTCAGCTGATGGGCCTGTTCACGTTCCCCGGGCACTCCTACGCGCCGGACGCGCCCCGGAAGGCGGCCGACGACGAGGCGATCGCTTTGCAATCGGCACGCGCGGAGCTGGGGCGCGACGACCTCGTGCTCAGCGGGGGCTCGACGCCGTCGGCCGTATATGCCGATGCGGAGATCATCGACGAGATCCGCCCCGGCGTCTACGTGTTCAACGATGCGCAGCAGCTCGAGCTCGGGACCTGCACCGAGGAGCAGATCGCGCTGAAAATCCGCACGACCGTCGTCTCGCGCCGGGAGGACCTCCACCAGGTGATCGTGGACGCCGGCTCGAAGATCGTCGGCTCGGACCGGCCTGGGTGGACGACGGGCTACGCGCGCGTCGCCAAGCATCCCGAGGCCCGGGTGCCCGCCTTGAGTGAGCACCATGGAACCGTCACCTTCCCCGAAAAGTCCGCGTTGCCGGCGATCGGGGAGGAGCTGGAGATCATCCCGAACCATGTGTGCCCGGTGCTGAATTTGGTCGATACGGTGCGCACGACCGCGGGCGAGACGTGGGAGGTGGCCGCCCGGGGCAAAAACGGGTGAGTAGGGTCATAGTGCCAGCTCAACCATTGTCAGCAAACATTCAGGATACGTTCAGGGTAGGGGAAATGCGGACGTGTTAACTATGAAGCATGTCTGAAGCAACCACCACTCCTGTCAAGGTGCTCGTCGTTGATGATGAGCCGAATATCGTCGATCTGCTGACCGTCAGCCTGAAGTTCCAAGGCTTCGAGGTCGCCACTGCAGAATCCGGGCAGGAAGGCCTCGAGGTCGCTCGCTCCTTCCGTCCCGACGCGTTCATCCTGGACGTGATGATGCCGGGGATGGATGGCTTCGAGCTGCTCGCCAAGCTGCGCGAGGAAGGCCTCGAAGGCCCGGTGCTGTATCTGACCGCCAAGGACGCCGTCGAGGACCGTATCCACGGCCTGACCATCGGGGCGGACGATTATGTGACCAAGCCTTTCTCGCTCGAGGAAGTCATTACCCGCCTGCGCGTGATCCTGCGCCGCGGCAACATCTCCGAAGAAGAAGACGGCGACAACACCATCCGCTACGCCGATCTGACGCTTAACGATGACACGCATGAGGTTACCAAGGCCGGCGAGATCATCGATCTCTCGCCCACGGAGTTCAACCTCCTGCGCTACCTCATGCTCAACGCGGAGGTCGTGCTCAGCAAGGCGAAGATCCTGGACAACGTCTGGCACTATGACTTCGGCGGGGACGGCAACGTCGTCGAGTCCTACATCTCGTATCTGCGCCGCAAGATCGACACCGGCGATACGCCTCTGATCCAGACCGTGCGCGGCGTGGGCTACGTCCTGCGTACCCCGCGGAAGTAGGACGCTTCAGGTTTTATGGCCTCGAGCGCAACCAAGGTACCGAAGAAACCGAAAACGCCCACGACCGAGAAGATCAAGCGGGTCTTAAACCTGCAGACCTGGCTGGTGGTCATCATCGTGGTGATCTCGTCGATCGGCCTGTTCGCCTCCTCGCTGGCGGTGACCACCATCATGCGCGGGGTGCTTTTAGACCGCGTCGATGCCGACCTCTCCGCGAGCGCCGCGGGCTGGACGCAGAACCCGGAGCTCTACCAAACGGGCGCCCTGGTCGGCCCGCCGAGTGAGTTCGCGGTCTTGCAGATCACCCCGACCGGTGCCCAGCACTGGATCAACGTTGGCGATTCCCGGCCGAACTTCTCCGAAGTCGAGATCAACGGGGAGCCGACGAACGTCGACTCGCTCGACGGCTCGCGGGAGGACATCGAGTGGCGCGCCATCGGCGTGAACACCGCCTCGGGCGTGACCATCGTGGCGAAGTCCCTGGAACGCGAGAACCTCATGATCCGCGGGCTGGTCGGCGTGCAGATCTTCATCTCGATCATCGTGCTGGTGTTCATGGCGCTCGTCGGCGCCTGGTTCATCCGCCGCGCCCTGCTGCCGCTGCGCGAAGTCGAGGCCACCGCGCGCGCCATCGCGGGCGGCGACCTCGATCGACGCGTGCCCACCTGGCCGCTGAACACCGAGGTCGGCCAGCTCTCGCGCGCGCTGAACGTCATGTTGGGACGCCTGCAGCGCTCCATCGAAACCTCCCAGAAGAAGGAGGAACAGATGCGCAGGTTCATCGGCGATGCCTCGCACGAGCTGCGCACCCCGCTGACCAGCGTGAGCGGCTACACCGAGCTCTACCGCTCGGGGGCGACCGACGACGCCGAGAAGGTCTTAGACAAGATCAGCGAAGAGTCCCAGCGCATGAAGCTGCTCGTCGAAGATCTGCTTTCCCTCACCCGCGCCGAAGGCTCGCGCCTCGATCTGCGGCCCGTCGACGTCCTCGAGGTCACCATGTCGGCGCGCAGTTCCGCCCAAGCCGCCTTCGCCGGGCGCACCATCGATGTGCAGAACAAATCCGAGAAGCTGCCCGTGGTCAACGGCGATCCCGATCGCCTGCACCAGGTGTTCATCAACCTGATCAGCAACGGGCTGCGCCACGGCGGCGACGACGCGAAGGTGACCATCATCCTGTCCGAGGAAGGCCGCGACATCCTCGTGCGCGTCATCGACGACGGCCGCGGCATGGACGAGGACACCGCCGCCCACATCTTCGAGCGCTTCTACCGAGAGGACAGCTCGCGCTCCCGCAGCAAGGGCGGCTCGGGCCTGGGCCTGGCCATCGTGAAGTCGCTGGTCGAACAGCACGGCGGCGACATCTGGGTCGACAGCCAGCCGGGTGAGGGCTCGACGTTTACCATCCGCCTGCCGCGGCTGCTCAACCCAGAAAACGCGAAGCGCTAAGCCCGCCCCGAACGGTCGACGTCGATGGCGGCGCGCAGGCGCTCGGCGGCGTCGTCCATCTTGGCGTCGTCGGTCTCTTCGGGGGACATGACCGTCGATAAGTCGTATCCCTGCATGTTGTCGGCGGGGAAGACGTGGATGTGGGCGTGGGGGACCTCGAAGCCGGCGATGAGGTAGCCGGCGCGTTCGGAACCGAAGACCTCGATGATCGCCCGGCCGACGAGCTGGGCGACTTCGTTGAGGTGGCTCAACAGCTCCGGTTCGAGGTCAGTCCACTTGTCGACTTCCTTGATCGGCACGACGAGCGTGTGACCATAACGGATGGGTTCGATAGTCAGGAACGCGGCGACGCGATCATCCCGGTAGACGAAGCGCCCGGGGATCTCGCCGTCGATGATCTTCGAAAAGACGCTACTCATGTCCTCAAGCCTAACCACATTTTCGAGACTGTGTCCTATTACACTGATGCAGTATGCGCACCCTTGTGATCGGTTCCGGCGGCCGCGAGCACGCCCTCATCAACGCATTGGCCCATGACCCTGCCATCGACGAGCTACACGCCGCGCCCGGTAACGCCGGCATCGCGCGCCAGGCGACCTGCCACCCGGAGGCCGGGCCCATCGACAACGCGGTGGCCATGGTCACCCTGGCGGAGGAGATTCAGGCCGAGCTCGTCGTCATCGGCCCCGAAGCACCGCTGGTCAGTGGTGTCAGCGACGCGCTGCGTGAAGCCGGCTTCGCGGTCTTCGGGCCGAGCGCGGCCGCCGCGCGCCTGGAGGGCTCGAAGGCCTTCGCCAAGCAGATCATGAAGGACGCCGGGGTGGCCACCGCCACCGCCGATGAGCTCAACCCGGGGGTCAGCGACGCAGAGATCGAGGAGATTCTCGATCGCTACGGGCCGATCTGGGTGGTCAAAGATGATGGGCTGGCGGGCGGAAAGGGGGTCGTCGTCACGCCGGAGCGCACCGCCGCCCGCGCGCATGTCGACGCGGTGCTCGCCGCCGGCAACCCCGTATTGCTCGAGACCTTCCTTGACGGCCCCGAGGTCAGCCTCTTCTGCCTCGTCGACGGCGAGACCGTCGTGCCGCTTCTGCCCGCCCAGGATCACAAGCGCGCCTATGACCACGACGAGGGCCCCAACACCGGCGGCATGGGTGCCTACACCCCGCTGGACTGGCTGCCGGAGGGTGCGACGCAGACGCTTGTCGACGATCTCGTGGCCCCCGTCGCCCGCGAAATGGTCCGGCGCGGCACCCCGTATTCCGGGCTGCTCTACCTCGGTGCCGCGTGGGGCGCGAAGGGCCCGGCGGTCGTCGAGTTCAACGCCCGTTTCGGCGACCCCGAGACCCAGCCGATCCTGTCGCTGCTCAAGACCCCGCTCGGTGAGGTGCTGCACGCCACCGCCACGGGGCGGCTTTCCGAGATCGGCCCGCTGGACTGGGCGGACGAGTACGCGGTGACCGTCGTCGTGGCTGCCAAAAACTACCCGATCAGCCCCGTCAAAGGCGGAGAGATCACCGGCGAGGGTCTCGACGATCCCGCGGTGGTGCTCCACGCCGGCACGAGCCGGGATGCCGAGGGGCGGCTCATTGCCTCCGGCGGGCGTGTGCTCAATATCATGGGCCGGGGCAAAACCTTGGTGCAGGCGTGCGAGGAGGTGTACCGGAACGTCGATAAGCTGCAGCTGGAAGGCTCGTTCACGCGTTCCGACATCGCCCGCAAGGCCGTTGAGGGTGAGATCCGCATCCCCGAATAGATGGTGGCGGGATGCTTAGTCTTCGTCAGTAGTGCTGACGTGCGATACTAAAGGGCGTGGCTGAAAAGAACATCGCAAACGTCCTCGCATCCCGGTACGCGTCTGTCGGCATGACCGAGATCTGGTCGCCCGAGACGAAGATCATCCTCGAGCGCCAGCTCTGGATCGCCGTGATGAAAGCCCAGCGCCGCCTGGGCATCTCCATCCCCGACGGGGTGATCGAGGACTACGAGCGGGTCTTGGAGACCATCGACCTCGAATCCATCGCGCAGCGCGAGCGCGTCACCCGCCACGACGTCAAAGCCCGCATCGAAGAGTTCAACGCCCTCGCCGGCCACGAGCACATCCACAAGGGCATGACCAGCCGCGATCTCACCGAGAACGTCGAGCAGCTGCAGGTCTACCGCTCGCTCGAGACCATTCGCGACAAGGCCATCGCCGTGCTTGCACGCCTGGGCGAGCACGCCGGCAACTACCGCTCGCTGGTGATGGCCGGGCGTTCGCACAACGTGGCGGCGCAGGCGACGACGCTCGGCAAGCGCTTCGCCTCCGCCGCCGACGAGCTGCTGGTGGCGGTCACGCGTGTCGACGAGCTGCTCGACCGCTACCCCTTACGCGGCATCAAGGGGCCCATGGGAACGGCGCAGGACATGCTCGACTTGGTCGGCGGCGACCGCTCGAAGCTCGCCTCTCTCGAGCGCTCAATCGCCGATTTCCTCGGGTTTTCCCGCATCTTCGACTCGGTCGGGCAGGTCTACTCGCGCTCGCTGGACTTCGACACCATCTCCGCGCTGGTGCAGCTCGGTGCTGGCCCGTCCTCGCTGGCGACCACCATCCGGCTCATGGCCGGCAACGAGACCGTCACCGAAGGCTTCAAGGAAGGCCAGGTCGGCTCGTCCGCGATGCCGCACAAGATGAACGCCCGTTCGTGCGAGCGCGTCAACGGACTGCAGGTCATCCTGCGCGGCTACCTGACCATGACCGCTGATCTCGCCGGCCAGCAGTGGAACGAAGGCGATGTCTCCTGCTCCGTGGTTCGGCGCGTGGCGCTGCCGGACGCCTTCTTCGCGATCGACGGCATGTTCGAGACCTTCCTCACCGTCCTCGAAGAATTCGGTGCTTTCCCCGCGATGATCGACCGCGAACTCGAGCGCTACCTCCCGTTCCTCGCCACCACCCGCCTGCTCATGGCGGCGGTGCGTGCCGGGGTCGGACGCGAAGAGGCCCACGAAAAGATCAAGCGTCACGCCGTCGACGTCGCCCTGAACATGCGCGAAAACGGCGGTGAGCAGGACCTTCTCCAGCGTCTGGCCGCTGATCCCGACTTCCCGCTCGGCGAGAGTGAACTGGAGGAGGCGCTGGCGGATCGCCATGCGTTCATCGGTGCCGCCGAGGCCCAGATCGACCGCGTCTTGGCTCGGATCCGCGACCTGGTCGGCGATCACCCCGAAGCCGCGAAGTACCGGCCGGGGGAGATTCTGTAGGTTCGCGTTCGCCGGCGTTTTTGCAGGTCAGGTGGTTCGTGTGGCCTGCGGTCTTGCTGGGTTGGCGTGTTGCGCTAGCGCTGGTCGAAAGGAGGGGGCCTAAAGGAGTCCCGCGCGGTCGAAAGGAGTAGCCCTTTCTATAGGGGTGATTTCGACCAGCGTTAGCGCACTATGGAGCATTTGGCTAGAGAAGTGTGCAGGTGGCGCGAGTCGGGTGTCGTGCCAGTCTCGTTTGCCTCAGTAGCCCCGCCTGTCCCACTGCTTTCGCCGGGCGCCTCGCGCCGCCTAATGGGGCTATGCCGCGCTAGCGCTGGTCGAAAGGAGGCGCTCCTAAACGAGTCTCACGCGGTCGAAACCAGCACTCCTTTAGGGGTGACTGTTTTCGACCAGCGTTAACGCACCATGAACACACCCCACCCAAACACGCACCCCACACCCGCTGCGCAGCCGCGCAAGCGTCATAGGTCTAGACTGTCGTGACATGCGACCCGAGTTGTCCGAATACCCGCATCTGTCCGCCGGTAAGGTCCGTGAGCTCTACGAAGTCGATGACGATCACCTGTTGATGGTCGCCACCGACCGCATCTCCGCCTTCGATCACGTCTTGAGCCCGGAGATCCCCGATAAGGGGCGCGTGCTCACCGCGATGAGCATGTTCTTCTTCGACAAGATCGGCATGCCGAATCACCTCGCCGGCCCTGCCGACGACGAACGCATTCCGGAGGAGGTGCTGGGGCGGGCGCTCGTCGTGAAGCGGCTTGAGATGATCCCGTTCGAGTGCGTCGCCCGCGGTTACCTCACCGGCTCCGGGCTCAAGGAGTACCGCGCGGATGGCACCGTGTGCGGCATCCGCCTGCCGGAAGGGCTGACCGAGGCTTCGCGTCTGCCCGAGCCGATCTTCACCCCGGCCACGAAGGCGGAGCAGGGTGACCATGATGAGAATGTGAGCTTTGGGGTCGTCGAGAAGCGGCTGGGCACCGAGCGTGCCACCGAGCTGCGCGAGGCTACCCTGCGGATTTACTCCGAGGCCGCCGACATCGCGCGCGAGCGCGGCATCCTGCTCGCCGACACCAAGTTCGAGTTCGGCCTCGACGGCGATGGGAAGCTGGTGCTGGCCGATGAAGTCCTCACCCCCGATTCCTCGCGCTACTGGCCGGCGGAGGGCTGGGAGGAAGGCAAGGTGCAGCCGAGTTTCGATAAGCAGTACGTGCGTAACTGGCTCAGCAGCGACAAGTCCGGATGGGATACGTCCTCCGATGTCGCGCCGCCGGAGCTGCCCGGCTCGGTCGTCGAGGCCACCCGCGAGCGCTACATCGAGGCCTACGAGCGCCTGAGCGGCGAGAAGTTTTCGCGCTGGCCGGGTCGCAACGCCTAAAAACGCCTAAAAACGCCTAAAAACGCCTAGCCAATACGCCCGCAAAAGGTAGGGTGGCGGGCATGCAATTTTCTGCTCAGAGCGATAACGGCTCTACCAACGCCCCTCAGGCACCCCGAGCAGCGAAGAAGCCGCAGTTCAGGGTGCGTCACGGCCGGGAGATCGTCGATAACTACGAGTGGCTGCGCGACAAAGAATCCCCCGACACCCTCGCCTACCTCGAGGCGGAAAACGCCTACACGAAGCAGAAGACCGCGCACCTGGATACCTTGCGCGAGAACATCTTCGAAGAGATCCGTTCGCGGGTGAAGGAGACGGACATGTCCGTGCCCACCCGCGCCGGCGACTGGTGGTACTACGCGCGGATCTCCGAAGGCAAGAGCTATGGGTATTCGTGCCGGGTGCCCGTCGATAAGCAGGATGATTCCTGGGTACCGCCGACGATTCCCGACGACGGCCCCGCCGACGGCGAGCAGGTGCTGCTGGACCTCGACACGCTCGCCGAGGGCCACGACTTCTTCACCCTCGGCGCGTCCTCGGTGACCACCTCGGGGTGCTACCTCGCCTACTCCGTCGATACCACCGGCGATGAGCGCTTCGATTTGTTCGTCAAGGATTTGGAGACCGGTAAGCTTCTCGACGACCGGCTCACCGGCATCTTCTACGGCGCCACGTGGGCAGGGGAGGACTACCTGTTCTACAGCCGCGTGGACGACGCCTGGCGCCCGGACAGCGTGTGGCGGCATAAGATCGGCACGCCTGAGAGCGAGGACGTGCTCGTCTACCGCGAGGAGGACGAGCGCTTCAACGTCGGCATCGGCGGCACCCGCAGCGAGCGCTACCTGTTCATCGAGTCCGGCTCGAAGATCACCACCGAGGTGCGCATGCTGAAAACCGATGATCCCACCGGAGACTACGAGCTGCTGTGGGAGCGCGAGTCGGGGGTGGAATACACCGTCGACGAGGTGCTTATCGACGGCGAGTGGCGCCTCATCGTCACCCACAACGCCACGGGCCCGAACTTCGCGATCAGCGAGTGCGCCATCGATAACCGCCCGCCGCTGCGCGAGCTCACCGACCTTGTGGCCCACGACGATGAGGTGCGCATTGAGGGCGTCGACACCTTCTCCTCGCATATCGTGCTGTCCTACCGCCGCGGCGGAATCGGGCGCGTGGCCCTGATGCGCCTGCCCGAGCACGGCTACGGCACCTTCGAGGAGATCGAGTTCGACGAGGAACTCTTCACCGCCGGCGCCGGCGCTAACGCCGAGTGGGAAGCGCCGGTGCTGCGCATGGGCTACACCTCGTTTACCACCCCGGCGACGGTGCTCGACTACGACCTCGCCACCGGCGAGAAAACCATCCTCAAGCAGCAGGAGATCCCGAACGGCTACCGCCGCGAGGACTACACCTCCTACCGGATCTGGACCACGGCGAGCGACGGCACCGAGATCCCTGTCTCCGTCGTGCACCGTGCGGACCTCGACACCACGACGCCGAACCCGACCCTGCTCTACGGCTACGGCTCCTATGAGGCCTCCATGGACCCGGGCTTTTCCGTCTCCAGGCTCTCGCTGCTCGATCGCGGCATGGTCTTCGTCATCGCGCACGTGCGCGGCGGCGGCGAGATGGGCCGCAACTGGTACGACGACGGCAAGATGCTGCGCAAGAAGAACACCTTCACCGACTTCATCGCGGTTGCCGACGACCTCGTCGCCCGCGGCCTGACCACCCCGGACCAGCTCGTCGCCGAAGGTGGTTCCGCGGGCGGCATGCTCATCGGCGCGGTGGCGAACATGGCCCCGGAGAAGTTCGCCGGCCTGCTGGCGGTCGTGCCCTTCGTCGACGCGTTGACCTCCATGCTCATGCCCGAGCTGCCGCTGACTGTGCCCGAGTGGGACGAGTGGGGAGACCCCTACCACGACCCGGAAGTCTATGACTACATGGCCTCCTACGCGGCGTACGACAACGTCGTCGCGCAGGACTACCCGGACATTCTGGCCGTGACCAGCCTTAACGATACCCGCGTGCTCTACGTCGAGCCGGCGAAGTGGCTGGCCAAGCTCCGCGAGTTCGCCACCGGCGGGGAGATCCTGCTGCAGACGGAGATGTCCGCCGGCCACGGGGGAGTCTCCGGGCGTTATGACAAGTGGCGCCAAACCGCCTTCGAATACGCCTGGCTGGTGCACAAGGCCACGGGCCTGAGCTCTTAACACGACGCGACAGAAGGCGGTGTTCGTGAGATAATCGCGACCATGTCCGGCCGCCTTCTCGTCTCCGTCTCGTCGATCTTCTCCGAGACCCTGCGTGATGTCCGGAAGCTGCTCGACACCCTGGACAGCGAGGACATCCCGGTCTCATTGCTGGTCGCGCCGCATATCGACGGCAACTGGCACCTCGCCAAAGACCGCACCATGCGTAAATGGCTCGAACACGAGCGCGACGGCGGTCGCCTGCTCATACTCAACGGCTTCGACAAGGCGGTCCAGGGGCGCCGCGCCGAGTTCTCGACGCTGGATGCCCACGAGGCCCGCCTGCGGCTGAAAGGCGCGACGCGGCAGATGGCCTCCCTCGGCTTCGAGACGGATATCTTCGCCCCCCCGCGCTGGCGGATGTCGGCCGGCACCCTCGAGGTGCTCCCGGAGTTCGACTTCCGGCTCGCCGCCTCGTCGAAGGGCCTGCACAACCTGAGCGACGGCTCCTTCTACAGCGCCCGCAACCTCTCCTACGGCGAGGGCTTCGGCGCCGCGAAGTGGTGGCGCCGCAACATCATAAGAGCGGCCGAACGCGGCGCTGCGAAGGGGAACTCGATTCGCCTGTCCGTCTCCGGCCGAAACCTAGAGCAGAAGAAGACGATGCGAGACTTCGTCACCGCCGCGAAGGCCGCCCGCGCCGCCGGGGCCATCCCCGGCGACTATCGCGACTTCCGCTGACCTACCAGGGCAGCAGGCCGCGCAGGTCCTCGAAGAGCTGCTGGAAGCCGTTGCCGTTTCGGTCGTCCTGGTCCTGCTGGAACCAGTAGACGATCCCGGCGATCACCGCGGCCACGACGCCGAAGGCGCCGAGGGTAAGCAGCACGTTCGCGCCGGAAGACTGCAGGACGGAGCTGCCGAGCGAGCTCTGCGAGCTGTTGCTCGAACCGGCGGTGGTGCCGTCGCCACCGTCGTCCTGGCCCTGGCCGGTGTCGCCACCGTCGCCCTGGCCGTCACCGTCGCCCTGGCCGTCGTCGTCACCCCCGCCGGCGATGTTCAGGCCGACCTTGATCGGGTCGTGGTCGGAGGAGCGGAACGGCGAGTCGTCGTGGAAGTCGACGGCGTTGTAGTTACGGCGGGAGTACTCGAAGGCGATCGGCTCGTCGCCGTTGATCTCCCACACCAAGGCGTCGGCGACCATGTCGACGGCCGCGTCGTTAGCCAGCACGTGATCCAGGGAGCCGAGCTGGCCCTGGAACTGGTAGGTCGGGGTGTGGCCGGCGAACTCGGTGTTGAGGTTGGTGAAACCGTCCACCCGGAGGGTGCGCACCGCATCCTCCTGGGAGTAGGAGTTCAGATCACCAAGGATGAAGACGGGCTCGTCCGCCCAGTCCTCCTGCTCGGCGAGGTTATCCAGCAGAGCGCGCGCCTGGTTGTTGCGCACGGTGGGGTTGTTGCCCTGGCCATCGCCGCGGTCGGCGTCGCCGGCGGCCACCGAGCCCTTGGACTTGAAGTGGTTGTTCACCAGCACGAAGTTCTCGTCGCCGGCGACGGTCTCGAACTCCTGGGCCAGCGGCTGGCGGGCGGTGCCGGTGTACGCCGGGTCATCGAAGATGCGGGACTCGCCGACCGGGGTGACGGCATCCGGCTGGTAGATGTAGGCAAGGCGGATGTAGTCCTCGTCGGTGCCGAAGTCGTCCGGGTTCTCCGGGGAAGCGACGTAGTCCCAGCGGTTGTCGCCGGCGGCGTTGAGGGCGTCGACGAGTCCGGCGAGCGCCTCGTCGCGACGCGCCGCATCCCCGGTGACGGTGAAGGTGTTCTCGATCTCCTGCAGGCCGACGACGTCGGCATCCATCGTGTTGATCGCGTTGACGATCTTGGACTGCTGGTCCTGGAAGGCCGACTCGCTGAAGGCGCCGCGCACGTCGCAGTAGTTCGCGGCGACCGGGTTGCCGTTGATGTCGGTGTAGGCCTCGCAGCCCGGCTCGTCCTCACCCAGCGAGGTGAAGTAGTTGAGCACGTTGAAGGTGCCGATGGAGATATCGCCCTCGACCTGGGAGATCTCCGTGAGCGCCTGGTCGCGGCCGTCTTCCCAGGCGATCGGCAGGTCAGCGCGGGCGGTCTCGCCGGTGACCGGGCTGGTCGGCTGCAGACGCCACAGGTCGTGGTCGTAGTCGACGATGACCGGGTGCTGGAAGTCGACCGGCTCATCGGTGCGGATGGTCTGGATGTCGGTGCCACCGTCGGCGGAGATGTACGGCAGCGGAACAGAAGCATCGCCGCGGCCGTAGTTGCCGGTGCGGCCGTCGTCGAGGGTGATCAGGCGCAGGTCGTTGAGCTCCTGCAGCTCGTTGGCTTCCTGGCCCGGCATGACCACGTCGGTCGGCTGGTAGAGCGGATCCTCAGGATCCGGTGACAGGCCGATCTCGCCGTAGGCGTTGAGCTGGTAGTTGTTGGTCACCGTGTGGGTGCCGGTGGGCAGCACGAGCATGTGCTCGTAGGCCTCGCGGGCGGCGTCGCCCTCGGGCAGGTAGTCGATCTCGATGGGGGTGACCTCGTCGAAATCCTCCTCGGCCTGCTCGACGGTGACCCCACCCGACAGCTGGGTGGTGCCGAAGTGCTCGCCGGCGGTGCCGGTGACGATCACGGAATCGCCGATCGCCGGGTAGTTGCCATCCGCGCCGACGTAGACGAACAGCGCCTGGGAGGCGTCGCCTTCCGCCTGCGGGCTCTCGCCGGTGCCCGGGGTCTGGATGATGAAGCCGTTCTTGCCGCCTTCGTCATAGACCGCGGTAACCACGCCGCGGGTGGTCACCTCCTGGCCGTCTAACGGGGTGGTCTCGCCGGTGCCCTGGATCTCGGCGATGGTTACCTCCGCGCCGGGAGTCGGGGCCTCGGTGTCGTCGTCACCCGGCTCGCCCGGCTGTGCCGGGGCCTCGCCGGTGTCGCTGGAGTTCTGCGGGGTGGGGGCGGCGACCTCGAAGTCCTCGGCGTTGTTGTCGGTATCGACGGCCGGGTCGGTGCGCTGCACCGACGTGGAGTTCGAGGCGCGCGGGGCCGGAGCGGTCTCATACTTGGTCGCATCGCCCCAGCCGACGAGGTCGGCCACCTCGCCGGCGGCGTCGCGCAGCTCGGCGATCGCCTGGGTGCCGGAGAAGTTGAAGTCGCCGGTCTCGTCGGCGGTGGGCAGCTCACCGGTGGTGTTGTTGCCGGCACTGCCCTGGACGAGGTAGTAGCTGTTGGCCGGGATGGTGCCGGTCAGGGTGTAGGTGTTGCCGGTGTTGCCGGCGACGGACTGCTGGTCGATGACCCAGCCGGAGACGTCGACCGGGGCGTCGGTCGGGTTGTACAGCTCGACGAAGTCGTGGGTAAAGACGGAGCCGTTGTTGCCGCCTCCGCCGTAGACCTCGGAGATGACGATGTTGCCTTCGGCGTCCTGGCCGATGGCGACCGGGGTGGCGACGAGCGCGGTGGCGGTGGCCACGGCGGTCGCGATCGCGCCGACGCGCACCCGAGACTGCACTGGAGTAGACACGAAAATTTCCCTTCAGAAAGTCCAATGAAAGACGACGACTTGAAAAGTCACAATTAGATATAGGTCACCCGTCGCGGGCCCGCCCGGCGAGTATTCAGCGGCTCCTGCGGGTTTTATATGCGTTCACACAGTTTTCATCCAGAGTTCGTGGTGGCTGCGGCGTTTGCGGGGGTGGCGGGTGAAGTAGGTCTCGCGAGTGCGGCCCGGCTAGACTGGCGATGTCCATACTGCAGCGAAGTAAGGGATACAGATATGGCCCGCGTAGTAGTCAATGTCATGCCGAAGGCCGAGATCTTGGACCCGCAGGGTAAGGCCGTGCTCCACGCCCTCGAGAGGCTCGAGATCTCCGGAGTCAGCGAGGTCCGCCAGGGCAAGCGTTTCGAGCTCGAGGTCGATGATTCGGTCACAGACGAGCAGCTGGACGAGGTCGCCTCGACCCTGCTCGCCAACACCGTGATCGAGGACTACGAGGTGGTGCGCCCGTGAGCGCCAAAATCGGTGTCATCACCTTCCCCGGCACGCTTGACGACGTCGACGCACTCCGCGCCGTACGCCTCGCCGACGCGGAGCCGGTCAGTCTGTGGCATGACGACGAGGACTTAGCCGGCATCGACGCCGTCATCGTCCCGGGCGGTTTCTCGTACGGCGACTACCTGCGCTCCGGTGCGATCGCCTCGCTCAGCCCCATGATGCGGGCCGTGAAAGACGCCGCCGGCAAGGGCATGCCTGTGCTCGGCATCTGCAACGGTTTCCAGATCCTGACCGAAACCGGCCTGCTCGAGGGCGCGCTCACGCGCAACGAGAACCTCAACTTCCACTGCACCGACACCTACCTCACCGTCGAAAACACCGACACCGCCTGGACCAACCACTTCGACGACGGCGCGCGTATCTACATTCCCGCCAAGCATGGCGAAGGCCGGTTCCAGGCGTCGGCGGAGACCGTCGAGAAGCTGGAGAAGGAAGGCCGGGTCGTGTTCCGCTACACCGACAACTTCAACGGCTCCGTCAACAGCATCGCCGGCATCACCAGCGACAACGGCCGCGTCGTGGGCCTGATGCCGCACCCGGAGCACGCCGTCGAGGCGCTCACCGGCCCGTCGACGGACGGCCTGGGTCTGTTCCTCTCCGCCATCTCGACGATCGCCGCGTAAGGAGTATCCGAAGACCATGACTGTCACCAACGACACCGTCGCGCACGCCCTCGAGACCCCCGAGCTCGAGCAGCCCTACGAGGAGCTCAGCTTAAAGAAGGACGAGTACGAGCGCATCAAGGAAGTCCTCGGGCGCCGCCCCACCGACGCGGAGCTGACCGTCTACTCCGTCATGTGGTCGGAGCACTGCTCGTACAAGTCCTCCAAGACCCACCTGCGCTACTTCGGCGAGACCGCCACCGAGGAGATGAACTCCAAGATCCTCGCCGGCATCGGGGAAAACGCCGGAGTCGTCGACATCGGCGACGGCAACGCCGTGACCTTCCGCGTTGAAAGTCACAACCACCCGTCGTTCGTCGAGCCCTACCAGGGTGCGGCCACCGGCGTCGGCGGCATCGTCCGCGACATCATGGCCATGGGCGCACGCCCCATCGCCGTCATGGATCAGCTGCGCTTCGGGCCCGCCGATGCCCCCGATACCGCCCGCGTGCTTCCCGGCGTGGTGCACGGCATCGGCGGCTATGGCAACTCCCTGGGCCTTCCCAACATTGGTGGCGAGACCGTCTTTGACCCCGCCTACGCGGGTAACCCGCTGGTCAATGCGCTGTGCGTGGGCACCCTCAAGGTCGAAGACCTCAAGCTCGCGTTCGCCTCGGGCACCGGCAACAAGGTCATGCTCTTCGGCTCGCACACGGGTCTCGACGGCATCGGCGGCGTCTCCGTCCTCGGCTCCGAATCCTTTGAGGAAGGCGCCGAGCGCAAGCTGCCCGCCGTCCAGGTCGGCGACCCTTTTGCCGAGAAGGTGCTCATCGAGTGCTGCCTCGAGCTGTATGCGGCCGGCGTGGTCGTCGGCATCCAGGACTTGGGTGGCGGCGGGCTGGCGTGTGCCACCAGCGAGCTGGCGGCAGCTGGCGACGGCGGCATGCGCGTCAACCTCGACAACGTACCCCTGCGCGCCACAGACATGACGGCCGCCGAGATCCTCGCCTCCGAGTCGCAGGAGCGCATGTGCGCGGTGGTGACGCCGGAGAACGTCGAGAAGTTCCGTGAGATCTGCGCCAAGTGGGACGTCACCGCCGCCGAGATCGGTGAGGTCACCGATGAGAAAGATCGCTACGTCGTCTACCACAACGGCGAGCTGGTCATCGACGCGCTGGCCTCCACCATCGACGAAGGCCCCGTCTACGAGCGCCCTTACGCCCGCCCCGACTGGCAGGACGAGCTGCAGGAGATGGCCGAGCTGCCCCGGCCGACCGACCTGCGTCAAACGCTTCTCGACCTCGTCGCCTCCCCCGCTCTCTGCTCCCGCGACTACATCACCGAGCAGTACGACCGCTACGTCCGCGGCAACACCGTCCAGGCCCGCCACGCGAATGCCGGCGTGTTGCGTATCGACGAGCACACGCACCGCGGCGTCGCCGTCTCCACGGATGCTTCCGGCCGCTACACCAAGCTCGACCCGAACATGGGCGCGCGCCTGGCGCTGGCGGAGGCCTACCGCAACGTGGCCGTCACCGGCGCACGCCCGGTCGCGATCACGAACTGCCTCAACTTCGGCTCGCCCGAGGAGCCGGCGATCATGTGGCAGTTCCGCGAGGCGGTGCACGGCATTGCCGACGGCGCCGTGGAACTCGGCATCCCCGTCTCCGGCGGGAACGTCTCCTTCTACAACCAGACCGGCGAGGAAGCGATCCTGCCGACCCCTGTCATCGGCGTGCTCGGCGTCATCGACGATGTGCGCGACAGCATCGCCAACGCCGCCGGCGCCTGCGGCGAGCCCGAGGTGCTCATCCTGCTCGGCGAGACCAAAAAGGAGTTCGGCGGCTCCGTCTACCAGGAACTCGCGGGTGCCGAGCTCTCCGGCCTGCCGCCGCAGGTCGACCTCGCCAACGAAAAGAAGCTCGTCGAGTTCTTCGCCGGCAACTCCGCCATCACCGCTGCGCACGACCTCTCCGAGGGCGGACTGTTCCAGGCCGTCTTCGAGATGCTGCGCAGCTCCGGCGCCGGCGTCGAGCTGGATCTCTCCAAGGTCCACGAGGATGACTTCGTCGCCCTACTCAGCGAGTCCGCGTCCCGCGCCGTGATCGCCACCACCGCCGACCACTTCGACCTGGTACTCAAGCGTGCCGACGACCACGGCATCCCCGCCGCCGTCATCGGCACCACCGACGACACCGGCGAGATCCGCCTGCCTGGCGTCACCCTGCCGCTGGCGGAGCTGGAAGAGGCCTGGTCCGCGACGCTGCCGGATCTGTTTAACCGCGCTCTCGGCGCGAACTCGGTGGTGGAGTAGGGCGTTCGCGTGGGTGCGGTTCCCTGAACTGCGGGAACGCCGCTCTGCGGGTTGGCGTTTTCGCCGCGGGTTGGCGTTTTCGCCGCGGTCGAAAGAAGTTGCCCCTAAAGGAGTCCTGGTTTCGACCGCGTGGGACTCCTTTCTATAGGGGTGATTTCGACCAGCGCTAGCGCACCACGAGCAGCAATCCCACAGAACGCCCAAACCCCCGGATCAGCTACCTCGCCAGCCGCACAAGCAACCGCATAAAGCCAGCTAAGCAGACTCGGAAACCCTAATCCGTGTGCTGCGCCGCGGAGGGGGTGATGAGCGGATGTGGGGTGAATTCGGCGCGCAGTTCGCGCAGGATCTGGGCGTGCTCGGAGAGCCGTTTGTCTTCTTCGGTGAGGGGGATGAATTGGCGGGCGGGCAGGGGATTGCCGTCGCTGTCCATGCCCATGTAGCTGACGGTGGCGTGGATGGCTTCTTTGAGGTGTTCGCGTCCGCCGCGGGGGTTGCCGGAGCGGACGTGGACGGACATCTGCATGCTGCGGCGGTCGGTGCGCATCATGCGGGCGTCGACTTCGACGAGGTCACCGATGTGGATCGGTCGGTAGAAGCGGATGCCGCCGGCGTAGACGGCGACGGTGCGTTCGCCGGCCCATTCCATGGAGCAGGCGCCGCCGGCTTCGTCGATCCATTCCATGGCGGTGCCGCCGTGCACGTTGCCGCCCCAGTTGATGTCGGTGGGTTTGGCCAGGAATCGGGTGATGAGCCGGGGTGCGTGGGAGGGGCCGTCGTAGGTTTGTTTTTCCATCTCGTCTTGGATGGCGTGGCGGAGGTCGATGCGGGAGCGGGCGGCGTCTTCGACGCGTTTTTCTTCGTCGGTCTCCGGCACGAACGTGTCCACGGGGGTGGCTTTGCCGGTTTCGGCGTCTTTGGCCACGAAGATGACGAGGCAGTCGCAGGCGCGTGTGAAGATGCCTTCGGCGGGGTCGGCGGAGTAGACCTCGTTGACGATGTGCATGGAGGAGCGCCCGGTCATCGCGAGGCGGGAGCGTACTTCCACCAGGTGGCCGGAGGGGATGGGGCGGGTGAAGTGGATGTGGCCGACGTAGGCGGTCACGCAGTAGGTTCCCGACCATTGCACCGCGCACGCGTAGGCGGATTTATCGATCCACTCGAGTACGCGTCCACCGGATACTCCGCCGGTTCCGGTGTGGATGACATCGGTCGGCGCCGCGAGGAAGCGCAGGGTGATACTCGGGGACTTGGTTGTCTCGGTCATGTGCTTGGTCTCGTAGCCTTTCCGGTGCTTATAGCATGCTTATAGCAGGTGAACTAGCGTAAAATCCTATCTCACTACACTAGATGCATGGCGAAAAAGATTGACCCGGAGACCCTGCGCGCGAGCGTCGCCAAGATCAGCGACTGGCTGGATCGAGGCGCCCCGGATGCTGATAGGCCAGCTCGGCAGCCGCTTGCCGCCGCCGTCCGCGCCACCGCCCGCACCCTCGCCCAGGATGCGCCGGGCCACAGCGTCGAGGTGCGCATACCCCCGTTCGTGGCAGTGCAGTGTATCGAGGGGCCGGTGCACACCCGCGGCACGCCCCCGAATGTCGTGGAGACGGACGCCCGCACGTGGCTGTTGTTGGCCACGGGCAGGCTCAGTTGGGAAGAGGTGTTGGACGCGCGTCGGGCGGATGTCTCGGGCTCGCGGGCTGCGGAGATTGCGCGCTGGCTGCCGATCATCGAGTGCTGATGGACGAGCGACTAAGGTGTGTAGCGTGAGCATTCAGGATCTGCCAGTAGCCGACCTTGACGACCACGGGGAGACCTCACCACGTGAGGAATGTGGGGTCTTCGGGGTCTGGGCGCCCGGCGAGGACGCCTCCAAGCTGACCTACTTCGGCCTCTTCGCCCTCCAGCACCGCGGCCAGGAGGGTGCGGGCATTGCGGTGGGCGACGGGGATCGCATCGTCGTGTTCAAGGAGGCCGGGTTGGTCTCCCAGGTTTTCGACGAGCCCGTCCTCGGCGCCCTGCAGGGCCACGTCGCGATCGGGCACACGCGTTACTCCACCGCCGGCGCCGGCTCCTGGGAGAACGTCCAGCCGATGTTTCGCACGGCAGCGGATGGCACGGACGTCGCCGTCGGGCATAACGGCAACCTGACGAACTACCGTGAGCTTCTCGACGAAGCCGTCGCCCGCGGACTCATCCGGGAAACGGATCAGGTTTCGGGGCAGGGATCGTCGTCGGATACGGCGGTCATGGCGGCGTTGTTGGCGGCCGAGGTCAAGGATGGCAAGACGGTTCTCGACGCCGCGCGCTCCCTCCTCCCGCGCGTGCACGGCGCGTTCTGCCTGACGTTTATGGACGGCAACACGCTCTATGCCGCCCGCGACCCGCACGGCGTGCGCCCGCTGGCGCTCGGCCGGCTGCACAACGGTTGGGTCGTGGCCTCGGAGACGTGTGCCCTGGATATCGTCGGCGCCAGCTTCGTCCGCGAGATCGAGCCGGGTGAGCTCGTCGCGATCGATGATGCCGGCGTGCACTCCGAGCGCTTCGCCGAGCCGGAAGCTAAGGGGTGCGTGTTTGAATACGTCTACCTCGCGCGCCCGGATACGGAGATTAGGGGCCGCAGTGTGAATGCGACGCGGATTGAGATCGGCCGTCGATTAGCGCGCGAGTTCCCGGCGGACGGCGACATCGTGATCCCCGTGCCCGACTCCGGCACCCCCGCCGCGGTGGGATACGCCCGGGAGTCCGGCATCCCGTTCGGCCAAGGGCTGGTCAAAAACGCCTACGTCGGGCGGACGTTCATCCAGCCGACGCAGATGCTGCGCCAGCTCGGCATCCGGCTCAAGCTCAATCCGCTGCGCGAGGTCATCGAAGGCAAGCGGCTGGTGGTGGTCGACGATTCCATCGTCCGCGGCAACACCCAGCGGGCGTTGATCCGCATGCTGCGCGAGGCCGGCGCCGCCGAGATCCACGTGCGCATCGCCTCGCCGCCGGTGAAGTGGCCGTGTTTCTACGGCATCGACTTCGCCTCGCCGGGCGAGCTCATCGCCAACCACGGCGGCACCGAAGTTACCGATCACCGCGCCATCGCCGAGACCATCGGCCAGACCATCGGCGCCGACAGCCTGGGCTTCGTCTCCACCGAGGAGATGATCGAGGCCACCGAACAGCCCGCAGCAGACCTCTGCGCGGCGTGTTTTACCGGCGAGTATCCGCTGGGCCTTCCCGATGACAACCCCAATGCCGACGCGGTCCGCCGCATCCGCGCGAACGCCGACAAGGAGTAACCACAACCATGACCGACGAGAACACCTCGCCAGCAGGTGCGTCCTACGCCGCTGCCGGCGTCGACATCGCCGCCGGAGACCGCGCTGTCGAGCTGTTTAAGAAGCATTCGAAACGCGCCTCCCGCCCCGAGGTGCGCGGCGGGCTCGGCGGTTTTGCCGGGCTGTTCGCGCTCGGCAAGTATGACAAGCCCCTGCTCGCCGCCGGGTCCGACGGGGTGGGCACGAAGTTGGTGGTGGCGCAGGCCGTCGATAAGCATGACACCATCGGCATTGACCTGGTGGCCATGTGTGTCGACGACCTCGTCGTCTGTGGTGCCGAGCCGCTGTTTCTGCAGGATTACATCGCCATCGGCAAGGTGGTGCCGGAAAAGGTCGCCGACATCGTCGCCGGTATCGCGGAGGGCTGCGTGCAGGCCGGCTGTGCGCTGCTCGGCGGCGAGACCGCCGAGCACCCCGGGGTGATGGGCGCCGATGATTACGACGTCTCCGCCACCGCCGTCGGCGTCGTCGAGGAAGATGAGCTGCTCGGCCCAGATAAGGTGCGCGACGGGGATGTGATCATCGGCATGAAGTCCGCGGGCCTGCACTCCAACGGTTACTCGCTGGCCCGCCACGTGCTCCTCGAGCAGGCGGGGCTCTCTTTGGACGGGCACATGGAGGACTTGGGCCGGACGCTCGGTGAGGAGATGCTCGAGCCGACCCGCATCTACGCCAAGGATTGCCTGGCGTTGGCCTCCGAGTGCACCGTGCGCACGTTCTGCCACGTCACCGGCGGCGGGCTCGTCGGCAACATGGAGCGCGTCATCCCCGAAGGGCTTGTCGCCGAGATGCACCGCAACACCTGGCAGCCGCAGCAGATCTTCAAGACGATCTCCGCGCTCGGCAAGGTCAGCCGAGAAGAGATGGAAAAGACCTTCAACATGGGGGTGGGCATGGTGGCCGTCGTCTCCCCGGCGGATCGTGACCGCGCCCTGGCCATGCTCACCGCCCGGCATGTCGATGCCTGGGTCCTCGGCGAGGTTCGCGAAGCCGAGGGCGAGGAGCCGCGCGCCCAGCTGATCGGCGACCACGCCCGACACTAAAACGGCAGGAAAAACACCTCTGCCCCGTGCACCGCGCTAGCGGCGACGGGGCGGAGGTGCTTTCACCGGTCAGGACGCAGGATAAGGTCGTCCGACCGAGTAGAAATATGAGGCGAGAAAGTCAGCGACGATCGTCCTCGTCCCAGTCTTCGTACTGGGAGTAGTCATCATCGTAGGAATCATCCTCGTCCCGCTGCGGTTTCTTCCCGGCGAGTTCACGCTGGAGAGAATCCAGATCCATCTCGGGAGAGTTGTACTTCAGCTGGCGAGCAACCTTGGTCTGCTTTGCTTTGGCGCGACCGCGACCCATGGCCTGACCCCCTTGAGGTTTGGGACCGATCCAGGGAATTCGGATGGCCCATCGACTGTCTTATTGTGCGTAATCCTGCCACACACAATAGCTAATTTGGGACGCGAATGCGTAGCCGGGTGGCTACGGGGCGTCGATAAGCGTCAGTTTTCGGGGTTGCGCAACCGGTTTACGGCCGCGCGGCCAGCGCGAACCCCCTCGTCGGTGGGTAAAGAATCCGGATCGACGGTCGCGGCGACCTCGCCGCGCCCAGAGTCCTCAGCGGGGGTGATCACGAGTTGGGGGTTCTTCAACGCGCTGCGCTTCACGAGCGCCAAAGCGATCGGCCCGTAGTCGCAGTCGTGCACCACGGTGCCGACGCGCCCGATCGCCCGTCCCCCGGACTTTATGGCGATGGCATCGCCGGGCAGCGGCTCGTCGAACGCCGAGCCGTCGAGCTGCAGCGTCACCAAAAGCCGCGGCGACTGCCCTAAGTTCTCCACCCGGGCGACGGTCTCCTGGCCGCGGTAGCACCCCTTGTTGAGGTGGACGGCCGCCGCGCGCCCGCCGCGGGCGATGAAGTTCGGTACTTCGTGCGGGATGGCGCGGTTATCGAGATCAACGCCGAGCTCCGGCTCGACCGCGCGCACGCGCTCGGCGGTGAAGCTCATCAGCCCCGACAGTGGCAGCCCAGCGCTGTTCAACGCGCTTTTCAGGGCCGTGCGCGGCAACGCGAGATCGCGACGGCGTACCGCCGACCAGTCGACGTCGCGGACAAAGCGGGCCTCGGGGACGTCGATATCTCCCTCACCGAGCACTGTGACGATCGCTAGATCCGTCTCGGTGATCTCCACCTGCGACCAGAAGACCATCTGCTCGAGGAACTTCTTCAGGCTTTCTGTCTGCCGCGATGGGACGTCCAGATAGTAGGAGCCCTCCACCTTGGTGATATCCGCGTGATGCAGGATATGGCCCTGGATATCCAAATCGAGGGCGGAGGCCGAGTATCCGTCGGCGACATCGTCGAGCTTCTGCGACAGCAGGTTGTTGAGGAACTCGGGTGCGTCGTCGCCGGTGACCGCGAGGACGCGGCGCTGCGAGCGATCGATCGCCACCGGCTCACGGTGCGCCCGCCGCTGCTCCGTCAGCGGGTCGCCGTAGTGCCAGGCAACGCCTTCGGTGTCGAGCAGGTCGTCGACACCCTGGAACGTCACCGCCCCCGGCGTCGGCAGAAGGGGAGAACGGTACTGGGCTGCTGTGTTGTCTTGATCGCTCACACCGTTCATCGTAATGGCAAGCAAGGGGCATAATTCAAGGTAGGCCGGTGTGCTGTGCCGGCTGATCCACTGACGTTTCAGACTCCAGGTGAGGTTCATGACCCGAATCGATCCGCTCATTTACATCATCGAACCCTTCGGCGGTTCGGTGCGCTGGCACAATCCCAACCTGCCGCACGTCTTCTTTGACGACGCCGCCGTCACCCGAGGCGACGGTGTCGTCGAGACGCTGCTGCTAAGCGGTGGTCGCCCGGCGAACCTCGCGCGGCATGCGCAGCGCTTCGCCCGCTCCGCCGAACAGTTCGGGCTCGGGCCGATCGACACTGAGCACTGGGAGCGGGCGGCCCTCCAGCTCGCCGAGGAATGGGAGGACCGGCACGAAGGCGTGGAGGCGCGGTGCACGTGGACGCTCTCGCGGGGACGGGCGAGCGCCGGGGTGCCGACGGCCTGGATGGTCGCCACCCCCATCAGTGAGACGGTGCGTGGGCAGCGCGACAACGGCGTCACCGTGATGACCACCGGGCGCGGCTACCGCATTGTCGAGGACGAGCACGTGCCGGAATGGCTGCCGCAAGGGGCGAAGTCGCTCAACTACGCCACGACCATGGCGGCCGTGCGACACGCCCGGGCGCGCGGCTTCGACGACGTCATCTTCGTCGAGGACGACCGCGTCTTAGAAGGCGCGACCTCGACGGTGATCGTGGTCAGCCGCTCCGGTGCGTTGCGTACCCCGCCGGCCGGACGCGGCGTGCTGGTCAGCACCAGCCAGGCAGCGCTCTTCGCCGCCGCCCACGCTCAGGGGCGCAAGGTGAAGGAGAAGAAGTTGCTTATCGACGACCTCCTCTCCGCCGACTCCGTCTGGCTCTTAAGCTCTACCCGACGCGGCGCCCGCGTCCGCGCGATCGACGGCCACGAGCTTCCCGCCGGTCAGCACGACACGGAGATCCGCGCGCTCATCGAGGAGGCGTTGACCGCGGGGTAGGGGTTTCTGTGGGCTGGTGTTTTGGGGGCGTTTCGTGTGCGTTTCGGGCGCGTGAGCATGTTGCGTTTACGCTTGTCGAAAGGAGCCGGTCGAAAGGGCGCGCCCTTTCGACCGCGTGGGACTCGTTTAGGGGCACCTCCTTTCGACCAGCACTATCGCGGCATGGAGAGTGTGGTTACCTGTCCTGGCTTTTGCGGAACAGTAGGGGCAGAACTGTGCCGAAAAGCGGGCACGGGCCTTCGTATGAGACCGCTGGGGCGAAAGGGGCTGGTGGGACACCGCGGTCCCTAGCCTCGCGCTCACCGCCGTCACAGCGCGCATGGTGCGTTTGCGCTGGTCGAATTCACCCCTATAGAAACGAGCCCCGCGCGGTCGAAACCAGCACTCCTTTCAGTGAGGGTGAATTCGACCAGCGATAGTGCACCATGAGCGCACGGCCGGGCAGGCGCGCGACTCCGTGGATCTGTCGCCCCACCGGCCCCATCCGCCTCTCCCGCAAAACGCCCGCAGCCAGCGAGACCCTCTCGGCTATAGCGCGTTAACGCTGGTCGAAAGGAGGTACCCCTAAACGAGTCTCGTGAAGTCGAAACGAAGTCGAAACCAGCAGTCCTTTCGTGCGCCCCCGCGCCGCCAGAAAGACCCGCTAACAGCTACCCCGCGATCCGCTTGAGCTGCGCGGAGAGGTGCGGGGAGAGTTCGCCGGTGTCGTCGGCGCGTTCGTCGACCCAGCCGAGGTTGTTGTTGGGCATCAGGCCGAACAGGCGCTTGCCGGGGCCGAGGTTTTTCGGTCCTTGCTCGGTGACCATGGTGGAGGCGGAAGAGATTTCCCAGGCGCGCTCGTTGTAGGGCTTGCCGTACATGATTTCGACGGCTCCGGTGGACAGGCAGGTGATCACCTCGATCTCGTCCCTTGCGGAGATCCGCCAGAAGCCGGTTTCGCGCTGGTCGGGGCCGGTGGATTGGCCGTTTTCATCGAGTCGCCACAGCCGGGACTCGTAGGTGAGGTAGTCCTCGCCGTCGTGGGCGAAGATGATCTGCTGGCCGAAGGCGAACTCCTCACCGTTTTCGATGGCCTGGCCTTCCCCGCGCCACACGCCGACGAGCGGCAACAGTGCGAGGAGCGCATCGTTGAGGCTCGGGCCGTGGCGCAGGTTGGCGGTGTCGTCTGGCACGGGCAGCTCATCCAGGTTGAGCGGCGGGATGTTGCGGTGCGCCGTGGACTTGGACTGCTCGGCAGCCAGGTTCACGGCTTCGTTGCCGTCAAGCGCGCCGGGGCGGCGGTTGTTGCCGGCGGCCGCGGCGTCGGCCGGCGTGTCGACGGACGGGTTCTCCTCGTGCTCGTGATTCGTCATGGCCACTAGCTTATCGTCCGCCGTCGGTGGCGATATCATCCGCGTTCTTCCAGGCGGCGGTTTCGGGGTCGTCGGCCGCGCCGGTATCGAGCGGGGCGAGCAGGCCGAGTTCGAGTTCGAAGGCTTGGCGCTCGGATTCGAAGATGATGGACCCGCCGGACATCTGCACCTGGGAGGCCGGGCGCTGAAGTGGCAGTTGGCGGGTGTCCATCGTGTAGGTGAAGGTCTCCGTGACCTCGTCGATGCGGCCTTCGGGGGCGTCGAGGATGTCTTTGACCGTCATGACGAACATCGGCCCGCGCAGCCGGAGGTCGACGAGGACGGTGACGGGGTCGTCGAAACCCGGCGGCGTGCCGGTCAGCTGTGCCTCCGAGGCGACCCCGCCGCCGGGGGAGATGTCGTAGGGGTTGGCGATATCGAGGTCCGTGATGCCGAGCAGCTGCCCGAAGGCCACGCCGTCGAGCGAGATTTCCCGTTTGAGCAGTTCGGTCGGCGCGCCTTCGAAGTTGCCGCTGAGCACCTGGCCGGGGGTGACTTCGATGCCGGAGAGCTCGGTGCGTGCGTTGACGATGCCGAGTCCTTCGACCGACAGGTCCAGCGATTGTACGCTCATCATCGGGATCTCCCCGAACAGTGCCGCGCCGAGGTAGGGCGTGCCGCCGACATAGGTATCCGGCGAGACGGACAGGTTGGCGGATTCCTCGACCGCGCCGGAGAGCTTCGCCTCCACCCGCATCGCGATCGCCGAATCCACCACCCACACGGCACCGGCTGCCACGGCCACGCCGACGACGCCACCCAGCAGGCGACGCTGCCACGGGCGCAGGCGGTTTGCGGTGGTCACAGCACGAGAACTCATCACCTCATTTTTACCCGATAGGGTGGGGGCATGAGCGAAGCGATACTAACCTGGACGACACTTTCCGACGACGCCGAACGCGCCGCTGCGGCGCACCGCCTTCTCGCGGCCTGCCACGAGGCGGACGGTGTGGAGGCGTTCAGCGAGCAGTTCGTTCTCGGCATCGATGACGCGCGCCTCGAGCACCGCCACCTGGTCGCCGAGATCGACGGTGAGCTCGCGGGCGTGGCGGCGGTGACCGGCACCGACGTCGAGCTGGCCGTGGCGCCGCGCTACCGGCGGCGCGGCGTCGGCACCCGGCTTATCCACGAGGTCCAAGCAGGTATCGACGACGCCGCCTTCTGGGCGCACGGCAACCTCGAGGCGGCGGCCGAGCTGACGCAGGGGGAGGAGATGACCACTGTGCGCCGTCTGCTGGTCATGTCCGTCGATGGTGTGCAGCTGGAAGACACCAGCAGTGAGGTGCCGGAAGGCTATGTGGTGACCAACCTCGCCGAGGCCAGCGAGCGTTACGGTCGAGATTTCGCCGAGCGCGCCTGGCTCGAGGTCAACAATGACGCGTTTTCCTGGCATCCCGAGCAGGGCGGCTGGGACATGGAGCGTCTGCACCGCTCCCAGGAGGTCGATTGGTACTCGGACGAGGACGTGCTCCTGCTGTGGGAGGCCCCTGCCGGCGACCAGCGTCCGCAGCTGGCCGGTTTTCACTGGACGAAATGGCAGTCTGGTAACGATGGTGCCGACGACCACCGCCAAGGCGAGGTCTACGTCGTCGGGTTGGCGAATGCCTACCGCGGCAAGGGGCTCGGTGGCCCGGTGGTGGAGATCGGCCTGGCGCATCTGCGTGCCGGGGGAGCGCGCGAGGTCATCCTGTATGTCGAGGACGATAACGAGGCGGCGGTGCGTCGTTACGAAAAGATCGGCTTCCGTATCGCCGAAGAGCACGTCGTGTACGCGAAGCGGGGGTAACTGGTGGGGGCGTGATTATGGCCTCATCTCTCACCCCGATTGTGCAGGTGCCCACATTTTCCCAGCAGGTGGGAAAGCTTGAAGCGTCACTGACCAGCGCGGATGGTGCGCGCGGGACGTATACATACTTTTGTTAACTAGCTGTTCACCCAATGTGACCTTTGTGGTTAACGTCTGGGCGTTAGCTTGATTTCCAGTGAGCAACATTATGCGTGCTGTTCAGGTGTCCCTCACCGCAGCGTCCGCGTCACGGTTCCCCGATGCGGGTTCTGGCGTTGCTCGTGTAGTCACGAACTGATTCTGCACCGGAAAGGGAATTTCTGTGATCCGCAACTTCAAGCGCACCGCTTCCATCTTGGGTGTCGTGGCCTTGGGCTCCGCCGCTCTCGTCGCCTGTGGCGATGACTCCTCCAACGGCGACGGCGACACCGGCGCCAACGGCGGCGGCGAGGCCGCCAACGGCGGCGGCGAGGCCGCCAGCGCTGACGGTCTGTCCGGACAGACAGGCGAGCTCGTCGGCGAGGGCGCCTCCTCCCAGCAGAACGCTATGGCCATTTTCAACGCTGTCTACTCCGACACCGTCGAGGGTGCTTCCCTGGCCTACAACCCCACCGGCTCCGGCTCCGGCCGCACCAACTTCATCGCCGGCCAGGTGGATTTCGCTGGCTCCGACTCCGCTATGGACGAGGAAGAGGCTGCTGATGCACAGGAGCGTTGCGAGGGCAACGAGGCATGGCACCTCCCGATGGTCATCGGTCCGGTCGCTATCGCCTACAACCTGGATGGCATTGATGATCTGAACCTGACCGTCGACAACCTGGCCGACATCTTCTCCGGCGAGGTCACCAACTGGAACGACGAGTCCATCGCTGAGGCCAACCCGGACGCCGAGCTGCCGGATCAGGAGATCTCCGTCATCGTCCGCGCTGATGAGTCCGGCACCTCCGGCAACTTCCAGCGCTTCCTCAGCAACGCCACCGACAACTGGGACTCCGAGGGCGAGAACTTCCCGGTTCCGGCTAACGGCTCCTCCGCTCAGGGCTCCGCTGGTGTTGGCACCGAGACCAACAACATCCCGGGTGCTATCACCTACGTGGAGTACGACTTCGTTCACCAGAATGACAACATCGAGGCTGCCAACATCGACTTCGGTTCCGGCCCGGTCGAGCTGAACGAGGAGAACGTCAACACCGCTCTCGAAGGCCTGGAGTTCCTGGAAGAGGGCCACAACATGGTCGTCGACACCGACGCCCTGTTCTCCCAGGATCAGGAGGGCTCCTACCCGCTCATCCTGACCGTCTACAGCATCGTCTGCTCCGCTGGCTACGACGAGGAGACCCAGAACCTGGTCTCTGACTTCTTCAACGTCGCCCTGGATAACCAGGAGGCCGTTGCTGAGCGTGGCTTCATCCCGGTCGAGGGCACCCACCTCGAGCGGCTGCAGTCCGCTGTCGACGCCCTCGGCGGTGGCGGCGAGGCCTAGGTCTTCCCACCGTCAGGAATGCCTGACCCGCGGATCACCTTAAAAGTGGTGATCCGTCCTGCCCCCGAACGACTCTGAGCGTTTGGGGGCGCTTGCACGTGTGGCGCAAAGATCATACGGATATTATTTTTTAGCACCTAAGGAAATCTTCTCATGGCTAACGACCCTAGGGATTCCGCTTCCAACGACCGGGGCGAGGAGCAGCTCTCCGCTCGCACCCAAACCCTGGGCCCCACCGAGGAAGCCGATCATCCCGAGAACACCCAGAAGATCGAAGAGCGCAAGTCCGGCAGCGGCGTGAAGCGCCCGGGCGACCGCGTCTTCGAGCTCCTGTCCACTGTTTCCGCGGCACTGATGACCGTCATCATCGCGGCCATCGGTATCTACCTGCTCCTCAACGCAGTGCCGGCTCTGCGGCGCAACGAGGGCGGGCTGCTCGGGTTCTTCACCTTCGACGGAACCTGGCAGACCGCCACCCCTGAGTCGATGCAGTTCGGTATTCCGAACCTCTTCGGCGCCACCGTGCTCATCTCGGTCTTCGCCTTGATCTTGGCGATGCCCGTGGCACTCGGCATCGCGATCTTCCTGTCGAACTACGCCCCGAAGAAGGCGGTCAAGCCGCTGGGCTACATCGTCGACATGCTGGCCGCCGTCCCCTCGATCGTCTACGGCCTGTGGGGCTGGCAGGTCCTCGGCCCGTTCCTGTCGAACTTCTACGTCTGGATCAACGAGAGCTGGCTGTCCAACATCTTCCTGTTCGCGTGGGACGGCGCCCCGCCGTTCGCGACCGGCCGTAACCTCTTCACCGGTGGGGTGGTCCTAGCCGTGATGATCCTCCCGGTCATCGCCGCCACCGCCCGCGAGGTCTTCGTGCAGACGCCCCCGGGGCACATCGAGGCCGCACTCGCCCTCGGCGCCACACGCTGGGAAGTCGTGCGCATGACCGTCCTGCCGTTCGGCTGGTCCGGCTTCGTCGCCGGCTCCATGCTGGGTCTGGGCCGCGCTCTCGGTGAGACCATGGCGCTGTACATGGTGGTCTCCGCAGCCTCCGACTTCCGCTGGTCCCTGCTGGAAGGCGGCACCACGTTCGCGACCGCCATCGCTAACGCCGCCCCTGAGTTCAACAACCCGATCTCCGCGGGTGCCTACATCGCCGCCGGCCTGGTGCTGTTCCTGCTGACCTTCGTGGTCAACACGATCGCCCGCTCGCTGGTCAAGTAAAGGAGGGCGGGAAAATGTCTACTTCCGTTAGCGCTGACAACAAGAAGATCTCCGGCAAGCAAGCGACTTTCACCGACATTGCCGGCAGCCGCAAACTGACCAACAACATCGCCACCGGGCTGGTCTGGTTCACGATGATCATCGCCATGGTCCCGCTCGTGTGGGTGCTGTGGACCGTGATCGCCCAGGGTCTGCCCAACGTGCTCAGCGTGGAGTGGTGGACCGAGGACCAGGGTGGCCTGCCTACCTTCCTAGAGGGCGGCGGAGCCCTGCACGCGATCGTCGGCACCATCCAGCAGACCTTCGTCGCCGCCGTGTTCTCCGTGCCGATCGGTATCTTCACTGCCATTTACCTTGTGGAGTACTCCCGCGGTGACCGCCTCGGCCGCATCACCACCTTCATGGTGGACATTCTCTCCGGTGTCCCCTCCATCGTCGCGGCCCTGTTCGTCTACGCCTTCTGGATCACCTCGCTCGGCTTCAACCGCTCCGGCTTCGCCGTGACTCTGTCGCTGATCCTGCTGATGCTCCCGCTGGTGGTCCGCAACACCGAGGAGATGCTCCGCGTCGTCCCGATGGATCTGCGCGAGGCCTCCTACGCCCTGGGTGTGCCGAAGTGGAAGACCATCGCTCGCATCGTCCTGCCGACCGCCCTATCCGGCATCGTCACCGGCATCATGTTGGCCATCGCCCGCGTCATGGGTGAGTCCGCGCCGGTGCTCATCCTGGTCGGCTCGACCAGCTCGTTGAACTTCGACATGTTCAACGGCCCGCAGTCCTCGCTTCCGCTGATGATGCTGGACATGTACAAGTCCGGTACCCAGGATCCGATCCTCGACAAGCTGTGGGGTGCCGCCTTCACGCTGGTTCTGATGATCGCCGTCCTCAACATCATCGCCCGCATCATCGCCGAGAAGTTCTCGGTCAAGAAGTAATCATCCACCTCTAGTTCCCAGGTAGGAGAAACATGACCAGCAAGCTCATCCTCAACGATGTCGACATCTACTACGGCGACTTCCACGCTGTGCAGAACGTCAACCTCGACATCCCCTCGCAGGCGGTGACCGCGTTCATCGGCCCCTCCGGCTGCGGCAAGTCCACCGTGCTGCGCACCCTCAACCGCATGCACGAGGTCATCCCCGGCGCCTACGTCACCGGCGAAGTCAAGCTCGACGGCCAGGACATCTACGCCAAGAACGTCGACCCGGTCTCCGTCCGCAACACCATCGGCATGGTCTTCCAGAAGGCCAACCCATTCCCGACCATGTCCATCGAGGACAACGTCGTCGCCGGCCTCAAGCTCTCCGGCGTGAAGAACAAGAAGAAGCTCAAGGAGGTCGCCGAGCGCTCCCTGCGTGGCGCGAACCTCTGGGAGGAGGTCAAGGACCGCCTCGACAAGCCGGGCGGCGGCCTCTCCGGTGGTCAGCAGCAGCGTCTGTGCATCGCCCGCGCCATCGCCGTCGAGCCTGAGGTCCTGCTCATGGACGAGCCCTGCTCGGCCCTGGACCCGATCTCTACGCTCGCCATCGAGGACCTCATCCACGAACTGAAGAACGACTTCACCATCGTGATCGTGACCCACAACATGCAGCAGGCGGCGCGCGTGTCCGACAAGACCGCCTTCTACAGCCTCGAGGCCACCGGTAAGCCGGGCAAGCTCGTCGAGTTCAACGACACCAAGAAGCTCTTCGAGAACCCGGACCAGAAGGAAACCGAGGACTACATCGCCGGCCGCTTCGGCTAGGCTTTAGCCTCCGCGCAGATCAGTTGCTGAAAACCCCGGTGCGGGGACCTTATTTACCAGGTACCGCGCCGGGGTTTTCGCATGCCCGCTTGGCGACGCGGCACACCCGCCGCGCGGCTTAAGCGTCGCGGCCGGAGCCGGGGCGGTACTCGCGGGCGAAACGGTGCTGGATGTCTTCGAAGCGGCGTACGATATCCACCTCGGCCTGGTCCCGCTCGGCATCCTCGTCGATCTGGTCCGGCATGAAACCGGTGATGAGGAAGACGATGCGGGAGGCGACGTTCACGCAGTGATCCGCCCAGCGCTCGAAGAAACGCAGCAGCAGGGCCGTATCGACGGCCTCCTGGACCGTTCCCTCCCAGTCCTGCTGCGTCAGGCGGGTCAGCAGGCGGTCGTTGACCTCGTCGACCGCATCGTCATCGCGCGCCAGGATGAACGCGATCTCCTGGTCCGGCTCCACGAGCAGCTGGCGGGTCTTATCCGCCATGTCATCGACCAGGCGGGCGAGTTCGGAGAAATCGTCGACCAGAAACTCCGGGATGGCCCGGTTCGGGTGCTGGCGCCGGGCGGCCTTCGCGATGTGCATGCTGAGAGCCGCCATGCGGTCGAAGTCCTCGACGATATAGATCGACGAGATCACCTGGCGGAGATCGCTGGCGACTGGCGCCTCGAGGGCTAAAAGCTGTACGGCGCGCTCTTCACAACGCTGCCGAATCTCTTCGAGGTGGTCCATCTGCGACAGGGCCTCCTCGGCCTGTTGCAAAGATCCACGAACTAGAGCTCGAGCCGCCATATCCATGGCTCCGCGGACCGAATCACACATGGTGATTAGGTCTTCAGCGAAGTCATCGAGCTCGGAACGGTAGGCGGTACGCATGCGCCCTATCCTATGGCACTTGGTGCTCTGGTGCACCGCCAGCGAAGTTTGCTAACCCCCGTTGTGCAAAGCGTCACCACCGGAGAGCACGGTGGCGTCGTCTTCGGGGTCGGCGAGCCAGCCCTCCGGAAGTACGACCTTGGCCGGCGATCCCTGCCGGCCGCGGGGGGCGTCGGCGGCGTCGGCACGCGCATCGGAGTCCGCGAAAGGCGCGAGGCGCTCGCGGAGGTCGGCGAGGCTGCGGATCTTCGTCAGCTCGGCGCGGACCTCACCGCCGACGGGGAAGCCGCGCATGTACCATCCCATGTGCTTGCGCATGTCCCGGCAGGCGTGGTCTTCGCCCATGTGCTCGGCGAGCAGCTCGCAGTGGCGCAGGATGACGCGGGTGACTTCGCCGAGGGTGGGCTCGTCGGGAAGTGGCTCGCCGCGGAGCTCGGCACCGAGGGCGGCGAAAAGCCACGGCCGGCCCAAGCACCCCCGGCCGACGACGACGCCGTGGCACCCCGTGGCATCCATCATCGTGCGGGCGTCCGAGGCGGCGAAGATGTCACCGTTGCCGAGCACCGGGATGCCGGTGGGTTCGAGGTGCTCGACGAGCGCGCGGATGGCGTCGAAATCCGCCTGCCCGGAATAACGCTGCGCGGCGGTACGGGCGTGCAGCGTGACCGCGGCGGCGCCCTCCTCGGCGGCGATGCGGCCGGCGTCGAGGTGGGTGGGGTGCTCGTCGTCGATACCAATGCGGAACTTGGCGGTGACGGGGATGTCTGTGCCCTCCACCCCGCGCACGGCGGCGCTGATGATGGAACCGAACAGGCGCCGCTTATAGGGGATGGCCGCGCCGCCGCCTCGGCGGGTGATCTTCGGCACCGCGCAGCCGAAGTTGAGGTCGATGTGATCGGCGATGTTCTCCTCGGCGATCATGCGGGCTGCGCGGTAGGTGTAGTCCGGATCGACCGTGTACAGCTGCATGGAACGCACGTCCTCGGCAGGGCCGAAGGTGGTCATGTGCAGCGTCTTCTCGTTGCGCTCGACGAGTGCGCGCGCCGTGATCATCTCGCAGACATAAAGCCCCGAGACGGTGCCCGTGCGCTGCAGCTCCTGCTCCCGGCACAGGGTGCGAAACGCCACGTTCGTCACTCCCGCCATGGGCGCGAGCACGACGGGAGAATCCACCGTGAGGTTGCCGATGGTCAATTGCTTGCGCGCGTGGGGAGCGGAAGGATTCATGGTCGTAGTCACGGCCACCATTGTCGTCGTACACTCGGGGGAACCTCAAACCGTCTTTTCACCGTAGAGCGCGGGTGGTTTCCGGGCAGCGGGGGAAAGGCGCTAGAATCATGGGGCATTGGGCCTTTAGCTCAGTTGGTAGAGCTACGGACTTTTAATCCGCAGGTCGTGGGTTCGATCCCCACAGGGCCCACCAAACACTAAAACCGCTGGTCGTAATTGGCCGGCGGTTTTCTACTGGGCTACGCGCGAGCTACCCGTATCATCCGGCGGCAGTCAGTTTCTTGAATTTCCTGATCTTGGTGCGGAAAGTAGTAAACGGTGCCACGGTGTTGATATGCACCCACTTCCATACTGGCCATGCCGACGGTGTAGAAGACGCCCACGCGCGCTGGTGCGGCTCAAATAGCTCCGCCTCAGTGAATCCCTCAACCATCTGGATGATTTCCCCGAGCAAAACCCTGAACTGGTCAACCAGTTCTTTAGCTGGCACTTTCTCCCAGCGTTGATAAAACTGTGCATACAGGCCACCCAGTTGATCCCACTTGAATCCTGGGGCGGGAGTGACCACATCGATGCCTGCCTGTTCGTCACGTTCCCAGCCGAGCAGCAGCTGGAGCCAGCCAAGCTGGTAAGCGATCATTTGGCGAGGCGTTCGGTCAACGCCTTCGACCAGCAGATCCCAATCGTCATCAGCAACGTCTGCGAACTCGCCGATGAAAAGACCGCCCCGCTTGGCGACCTCCGCGGCGAGCTCAGCCCCAGACTCATAGGTTTTCACCGCTCATACCTTCTAAGACTTCACCATCCGCCGCACGGCGGCCATGGCTTCGGTGATCTTGTCCTCGGCGAGCTCGCCATCGTTGGCGGCGGCGTCGCGCATGCAGTGCGACAGATGATCCTCGAGCAGCGCCAGCGCAACATTTTCCAGCGCAGAGTTCACAGCGGCGACCTGGGTGAGGATGTCGATGCAGTACTCGTCCTCAGCGATCATCCGGTGAATGCCTCGGGTTTGGCCCTCGATGCGTTTCAGGCGCGCAAGATAGCGCTTCTTGTCCTCGTGGTAGCCGGGGCGGTGAAAGCCATCGCCCGCATCATGGCACTGATCCTGCGCGTCGGGGCTGGGAGTGGAGATGGTAGCTGTCCTTTCCGCGAATGATTCGGTGTGCTGACTATATCACCCCACCCTATTTCTTCTGCGGCCGTGAAAACTCGAAAAATTGCCTTTGTAGTGCGGTTTTGTAAACTCTTCTGGCGTCGAGTAAGTTTTTAAGGGCTGCAACCGACGAGGGATTCTCGTGAAGGTGAAGGCGGGCCCCCATCGTCTAGAGGCCTAGGACACCGCCCTTTCACGGCGGCGACACGGGTTCGAATCCCGTTGGGGGTACGTACGTACAACGTACCTCCGAACATGAAAATATGGCCCTGTGGCGCAGTTGGTTAGCGCGCCGCCCTGTCACGGCGGAGGTCGCGGGTTCAAGTCCCGTCAGGGTCGCCACGTCAAGACCCCAGTGCACAGTGATACACGCTGTGTTCTGGGGTCTTTTCGCGTGCCCGCCTACTTACTTCTGCGAGTTCTTCTTCGCGATCACATAGCAGATCGCGCCCACCGCCGCTGCGGCGATGGTGAAGCCGATGCCGATCTCGCGGGACTTCTCGGCGACGACTTCGGTGTAGCTGCCCTCGGTGAGCATGGGCGCCACCACGAGGCAATAGGCCCAGATACCCACGATCACGGCTAAGAACGCCTGGGCGATTTTGTTCGGGCTGCTCAGGTTCTGCATGTCTTCTTCTTGGGGAGTGTTTGGGTAGTTCCACTGATAGCACAATCCCCAGAAAATAGATAGATTCACGGCGAATTATTCGCTTGTCGCCTACCACGTCAGCGCCCTACAGTTCCAGTACACGATAAGTAGACAAAGAGGTCTATAAAGAAAGTGCGAGGTAAACATGGGTAACGGGCAAAGAGAAATACTGCTGAACGCCTTCGATATGAACTGTGTGGTCCACCAGTCGCCGGGGCTGTGGCGCCACCCGCAGGACCAGGCGCGCAGCTATAACACGCTCGACTATTGGGTGAAGCTGGCACGCACGTTAGAAGAAGGGCTTTTCGACGGCCTCTTCCTCGCCGACGTCCTCGGCACCTATGACGTCTACGGCTCCAGCAACCAGGCAGCCCTGAGAGCGGGCGCCCAAGTGCCGGTTAATGACCCGATCCTTTTGGTCTCTGCGATGGCGGCGACGACGACACACCTTGGCTTCGGCATTACCGCCGGAACCGCCTATGAGCATCCCTATCCTTTCGCTCGCCGCCTGGCCACGCTGGATCACCTCACCAACGGCCGAATCGGCTGGAACGTGGTCACCGGCTATCTGCCCTCGGCTGCCCGCAACATGGGGCAGACGGACCAGCTGCCGCACGACGAGCGTTATGACCGCGCCGACGAATACCTCGAGGTCATCTACAAGCTGCTCGAGGGCTCCTGGGAGGACGACGCCGTCGTGGCCGACCGCGAGGCTGGCGTGTTCGTCGATCCCGCGAAGGTCCATCCGATTTCCCATAAGGGCAAGTATTTCCAGGTCCCGGGCATCGCGATCACCGAGCCGAGCATCCAACGCACCCCGGTCATCTACCAGGCGGGCGCCCCCGCGCGGGGTGCGTTTCGCCGGTGAGCACGCCGAGGCGGTCTTCATCAACGCCAACACCACCGCCGAAGCGAAGGAGACGGTGCAGCGTCTCCGGGACGCGGCGGAGCGCGCCGGACGGGATCCCTATGCGATCCGCATCTTTGCCATGCAGACGATCATCACCGGCGAGACCGAGGAGGACGCCCACCACACCTACGCCGACTACCGACGTTTCATCGACCCCGTCGGCGGGCTGACGCTCATGTCCGGCTGGACGGGCACCGACCTGTCCGTCTATGACCTCGACGCCCCCATCCAGGCCATCGAGTCCAACGCCATTCAGTCGACCGCCGCCCGCATCAGCGAGGCACCGACGACGGCGAGTGGACCGTCCGCGTGCTGGGGGAGAGCACCGGTATCGGCGGCTTTGGGCCGGTGCTAGTGGGCTCCGGACGGTCCGTCGCCAAGCAACTTGCCCAGTTCCAGGATGACACCGACGTCGATGGGTTCAATCTCGCCTATGCCATCACTCCGGCGACGTTCGAGGACATCGTCGCCTACGTCGTGCCCGAGCTGCAGGCCTTGGGCCGCTACAAGACCGCGTACACGCCGGGCTCGCTGCGCCATAAGCTTTTCGGCCGCGGCGATCGCCTTCCGGCCGAGCACCAGGCGGCCGCCTACCGGCCGGGGGTGAACGTTGCTTCCTAGTATCACCGCCGCACGTCACCCGCTTATCGACGCCACCACCCACGTCGACAGCCTCAAAAGCCTCCGCGCCTCCGGGGTGCTTGCCGCCCACGTACCCGAGCGCCTGGGCGGGCCCGAGCTGCCGGCCTCCGCGATCGCCGAGATCACCCGCGTGTTGGCCACGGTCGATGGCTCGCTGGCGCAGATTCCGCAGAGCCATTTCGTGTTTACCCGGTGGCTGTTAGCTGGTGAGCATCCAGAAGAAGAATCCTTATGGGCACGACGGCTTGTCGACGGTGCCCTAGTGGCCAACGCGCAGGCGGAGACCGACCCGGTGGTGCTCGATAAGGGACTGATCAGTGGGACAAAGCGCTGGTCTACCGGCTCGATCTATGCCGACTACCTGGCCATTACCGCCCGCAGGCCGGGCGAAGACGGACAATCCCTCGCGGCGTTCGTGCCGATAGATGCAGAGGGGGTGCGCATTGTCGACGACTGGCGGGGCCTGGGGCAAGCGGCGACGGGATCTGGCACCGTGGACCTGGATGCGGTGAAGGTAGAGCGCCTCTACGACCGCGCGCGTGCCCTCGCCATGCCGGGATACGGGGCGTTCGCGCAGCTTCTGCACGCCGCGATCGATGTCGGGATCATGCAGGCGGCGGTGGAGCGGGTGGTGAAGGCCGGTGTCGCAACCGACCGGCTGGTGAACCACCAGACCGGAGAGCTGGTGCAACGCACCTGGGTGGCCGCCGCGGCGCTACAGCAGGCCGCCGCGGAAGTTGATCGTCTCTTTCTGAGTGCGGGCGATCCTCATCGTGGGGCACTGGCCGTGGCGGCGGCGAAGTCCTGGATCGCTGAAGCCTCGGTCGACGTCACCTCGCGGATCTACGAGCTGCTCGGCGCGGCGAGTGCGACGACCACCAGTGGGGTGGATCGCTATTGGCGCGACACGCGTACCCACACCCTGCACGACAAGCGGCGCGAGAAGCTCGAGATTCTAGGGCGTGCGGCCTTAAGCGGTGAGCCGCCGGAGCTGGGCACAAGACTCTAGCCGGAAGGTCGAAACGACTGCGCCGATCGGTTGAAAAATGGCCGATGAACAGCTGACTTGTTTCCTTTGACAGGCCCTGTGTAAGGTTACATCTCGTGCAACGGACGGAGTCCGAAGCGCAAAAAATTTGAAGATTGGCCCTGTGGCGCAGTTGGTTAGCGCGCCGCCCTGTCACGGCGGAGGTCGCGGGTTCAAGTCCCGTCAGGGTCGCCAGGAAACGCCGCTGTAGCCGGCGTTTTCCGGCCAGATAGCTCAGTTGGTAGAGCGTCCGCCTGAAAAGTGGAAGGTCAGCGGTTCGACCCCGCTTCTGGCCACCGGCAGCCCGGGATCCTCCTTAACGAGGGTTCCGGGCGTTCTGTGTGTTAACTGAGGTTCCCTTCCATTTTCTGGGCGTTGGGGTAGTTTGCTACTCGTCACCTCTGTTGCTCTTTTGCCTCCCCGCAGCGCTGGGGCTGGAGAAGGCGCCTTCACAAGAGGAGGGCGCATCAGAGCTTGGGGCCCGGTGACATACTCAAGGACATGACCCGAAACAGTGAGACGTCGGTTATCCACGACGAAGAAAACTCCCGCTACCTGCTGCAGGTAGGGGAGCAGACGGCCGGTTTCGCCGCCTACCGAGACAATAAGGGCGTGCGCGATTTCAACCACACAGTGGTCTACCCGCGTTTTCGCGGTCAAGGTCTGTCGGGGCGGCTTATTGGGGAGGCGCTGGATGATACGCGCGCGTTAGGCCGGAAGGTGGTTGCTTCTTGCTCGGCGGTGCAGCACTTCGTCGATAAGCATGAGGGCTATCGCGACCTGCTGGCCTAAATGACGTAGTTGCCCGGATCGACATAGGAGTCCGGGTCGACGAGCTTGGCCTGCTCGCTCTTTTTGCGCGGGCGGGCCTTGGCGGGAACGCCGGTGGCGATGTGGTCGGCGGGCACATCCTTGGTCACGACGGCGTTCGCGCCCACCGCCGAGCCGTCGCCGATGACGACGGGCCCCAGAATCTTCGCACCGGCGCCGATGGTCACGTTGTTGCCCAAGGTGGGGTGGCGTTTAGTCTGTGTGAGCACCTGCCCGCCGAGGGTCACGCCGTGGTAGAGCATGACGCCGTCGCCGATCTCGGCGGTCTCGCCGATAACGATGCCCATGCCGTGGTCGATGAAGAAGCGACGCCCGATGGTCGCGCCGGGGTGGATCTCGATGCCGGTCAGGGCGCGGGCGATCTGTGCGCCGATGCGTGCCGGAGCCTTGATGCCGCGTTTCCACAGGGCGTGGTTGATACGGTGCAGCCAGATCGCATGCAGACCCGAGTAGACGATGGCGTTCTCGACGTCGCCGCGGGCGGCGGGATCATGAGCGCGGGCGTTACGCAAATCTTCCCGGATCAGCTGCACGATATTCATGTGGCAAACTCTATCAGTCTCGGCCATGAGCCCGGCAGGAACGGAGCATAAAAATTCACCGCCGCGGTGCCCGGTGGTAGGCTTCGCGGCGGTGAGCGAGAGAAAAGGCGCGACTAGTCGCGGATGTCCTCGTACAGGATGGTGGAGACGTAGCGCTCACCGAAGTCCGGGATGATGACGACGATGGTCTTACCCTCGTTCTCCTCACGCTTGGCTACCTCGAGGGCAGCACGGACGTTCGCGCCGGTGGAGATGCCGCCCAGCACGGCGTCAGCGGTGGCCAGCTTGCGGGAGGTGGCGACGGCCTCTTCGTTGGAGATAGCCAGGACCTCGTCGAGGATGCCGCGGTCCAGCACCTCCGGGATGAAGTTGGCGCCCAGGCCCTGGATCTTGTGCGGGCCAGCCTTGCCCTCGGTCAGCAGCGGGGAGGCGGCCGGCTCGACGCCGATGGCCTTGACGTCGGACTTCTGCTCCTTCAGGTACTTGCCAGCGCCCGAGATGGTGCCGCCGGTGCCGATGCCGGCGACGAGGATGTCGACGTTGCCGTCGGTGTCCTCCCAGATCTCCGGGCCGGTGGTCTTGTAGTGGATGCGGCGGTTGGCCTCGTTGGCGAACTGGCGGGCGAGCACGGCGTTGTCGCGCTCGGCGATGATCTCGTTGGCCTTGTCGACGGCACCCTGCATGCCGGCGGTGCCCGGGGTCAAGACGATCTCGGCGCCGTAGGCGCGCAGCAGGACGCGACGCTCGTTGGACATGGTCTCCGGCATCGTCAGGACGACGTTGTAGCCGCGGGCCGCGCCGACCATAGCCAGAGCGATGCCGGTGTTGCCGGAGGTGGCCTCGACGATGGTGCCGCCCGGCTTCAGCTCACCGGACTCCTCGGCGGCGTCGATGATGGCCTTACCGATGCGGTCCTTGACCGAGTTGGCCGGGTTGTAGAACTCCAGCTTGCCCAGAATGGTGGCCTTCGCGCCCTCGGCTTCCGGGAGCTCGTTGAGCTTGACTAGCGGGGTACCGCCGATGAGATCGGTGACATTGTCGTAGATCTTCGCCATGAACTGTTCTCCTTTGTTTACTGCTTGTCAGTAAGTCGGACTAACGCCACCATAGACCAAGATGTCTATTTCGTCTAGACCGACAGGTGCACAGCTATTTCCCATACTTCGGTACGCGATGAGGCGGGGTGTATTTTTTCTTACCCCCGATTACGGGCTACTATGAGCCTGAAATGGTTGGAAACCATGCAATCGTTCACGATATGGGGACACCTTTTCGGGTGGCCCTGGAGCTGGAGTCCCAATGGAAGCGCACAGGATGAAGGACGACGACGAGGCTGTCCGTTCCGCTCTGACCTCGCTAAAAACGGCCACCGGAATACCGGTGACCATGTATGGAGCACTACTTCCTGATAATCGCCTGCAAATTAGCCAGTGGATCGGTCTGCGTACGCCCGCGCTACAGAACTTGGTCATCGAACCGGGCTCGGGTGTGGGTGGGCGGGTCGTGAGCACCCGCCGCGCCGTGGGTGTCTCCGATTACACGCGGGCGAACACTATTAGCCATGAGTACGACAAGGCGATCCAAGATGAGTCTCTGCACTCGATCGTCGCGGTGCCGGTGATCGTGCGTCGAGAGATTCGCGGCGTTCTTTACGTCGGCGTGCACTCGCCGGTGCGCTTAGGCGACAAGGTGATCGAAGAGGTCACCATGACCGCCCGTAACCTCGAGCAGGATTTTGCCGTCAACTCCGCTATGCGCCGCAACGATGGCGGCAAGGCCAACACCAAGAGCGGCCGCGTCATGAACGGTGCCGAGTGGGAGCAGGTCCGCTCGACTCATTCGAAGCTGCGGATGCTGGCCAACCGTGTCGACGATGACACCTTGCGCAAGGAGCTCGAGGTCTTGTGTGACCAGATGGTCTCCCCGGTGCGGGTCAAGCAGTCGACCAAGCTGTCTGCCCGCGAGCTCGACGTGCTCTCCTGCGTGGCACTCGGCCACACCAACGTCGAGGCCGCCGAGGAGATGGGCATCGGCGCCGAGACCGTGAAGTCCTACCTGCGTTCCGTCATGCGCAAGCTCGGGGCCCACACGCGCTACGAGGCCGTCAACGCTGCCCGGCGCATCGGCGCGCTTCCCTGATTCCCGCTAGGGTTGACGGCGTGAAGGAACGATTTCGAGTCAGCGGGGGTGCCCGCCTGCAGGGTGTCGTCAAGGTGGACGGCGCGAAGAATAGCGTCCTGAAGCTCATGGCGGCAGCACTGCTGGCCGAGGGCACGACCACGCTCAACAACTGCCCGGAGATTCTCGACGTCCCCTTGATGCAAAAGGTCCTCGAGGGCTTAGGCTGTGAGGTCCAGCTCGACGGCCCGACCGTGCGCATCACCACCCCTAAGAAGATCAGCGGCAACGCCGACTTTGAGGCCGTGCGCCAGTTCCGTGCGTCCGTCGCTGTGCTCGGCCCGCTGACCGCGCGCTGCGGCAAGGCGACGGTGGCGCTGCCGGGAGGCGACGCTATCGGTTCCCGCCCCTTAGATATGCACCAGTCGGGCCTCGAGAAAATGGGCGCGACTACCCGCATCCACCACGGCGCGGTCGTAGCGGAAGCTGAGCAGCTGCACGGAGCGAAGATCAAGCTCGACTTCCCCTCGGTCGGCGCGACCGAGAACATCCTGACCGCCGCGGTGCTCGCCGAAGGCACGACGATCCTCGACAACGCCGCCCGTGAGCCCGAGATCACCGATCTGTGTGAGATGCTTATCGCAATGGGCGCGAAGATCGAAGGTGCCGGCACATCAACCCTGGTCATCGAAGGCCAAAAAGAGTTGCACCCCACCGAGCACAACGTGGTCGGGGACCGTATCGTCGCCGGCACATGGGCGTACGCGGCGGCGATGACGCGCGGCGAAGTCACCGTCGGCGGCATCGCGCCACGCCACCTGCACCTAGCACTCGAGAAGCTCAAGCTGGCGGGCGCGGACGTCGAAACCTACGACAACGGCTTCCGCGTGCGCATGGACAAGCGCCCCGAGGCTGTCGATTATCAGACGCTGCCGTTCCCCGGCTTTCCGACGGACCTGCAACCCATGGCCATCGGCATCGCCGCCATCGCGCAGGGCACTAGCGTGATTACGGAAAATGTTTTCGAGTCGCGCTTCCGCTTCGTCGACGAAATGCAGCGCCTCGGTGCCGATTGCTCCATCGATGGTCATCATGTGGCGATCCGTGGCAAAGAAACCCTGTCGTCGACCGACGTCTGGAGCTCCGACATCCGTGCTGGCGCCGGCCTGGTCCTCGCCGGTCTGGTCGCCGAAGGTGAGACCAACGTTCACGACGTCTATCACATCGACCGCGGCTACCCGCAGTTCGTGGAAAAGCTGCGCAGTCTCGGCGCCGACATCGAGCGGGTGGCTGACTAGCCAGCTACGGTTTCTCGCATGTCCTTAAGGCACATTGTTGAACACTTAAAATGCCCTATGTGCAGGGGATTTGTGTTTATCGAGGTCTCTGCGTAACTTTATGTGAGTCAGCGCGACAGACCGCGCCGGACGGCGAAGGTCTCAAAAAGCTGACAAACAGATTTCCGCTCTACAGCAAGACGCGATCGTGTCTTTGTTGAGTGTGGAAAATGTTGTGTGAGAACTCGATAGTGTGCCAATAGTTTTTGTTGTCCCCGCCTTTGTGTGTGGTGTGGCATCTTGCCCTTTTTTGGGGTGTGTGCCGGGGTCAACCACTGTGATGCTGCATGCGTTTGTTTCGTGTGTGGTGTGCTCTCGTTGCCTGGGGGTTGGTTGGCTTTTTGTTTTTGGCGCATGGATGTTGTGTCTGCTCACTTTTTGTGGGTGGGGATTTTTAGCGTGTGGTTGTGTTTGTCTCGTCGATGGCATGATCATGCGTGTTTGTTCATGTAATTTTTGGATTTACACACACTGTGTGACTGTTTTGTTGTGTGGTGTGTGTTTGTCAGGTTTGGGCTTTTCACGAGCCTTTTGTTTTTGTGGAGAGTTTGATCCTGGCTCAGGATGAACGCTGGCGGCGTGCTTAACACATGCAAGTCGAACGGAAAGGCTAGTGCTTGCACTGGTACTCGAGTGGCGAACGGGTGAGTAACACGTGGGTGATCTGCCTTGTACTCTGGGATAAGCCTGGGAAACTGGGTCTAATACTGGATAGGACTGCACTGTAGGGGTGTGGTGGAAAGCTTTTGCGGTATGAGATGAGCCTGCGGCCTATCAGCTTGTTGGTGGGGTAATGGCCTACCAAGGCGGCGACGGGTAGCCGGCCTGAGAGGGTGTACGGCCACATTGGGACTGAGATACGGCCCAGACTCCTACGGGAGGCAGCAGTGGGGAATATTGCACAATGGGCGCAAGCCTGATGCAGCGACGCCGCGTGGGGGATGACGGCCTTCGGGTTGTAAACTCCTTTTGCCGCTGACGAAGCCCTTTTGGGGTGACGGTAGGTGGAGAAGAAGCACCGGCTAACTACGTGCCAGCAGCCGCGGTAATACGTAGGGTGCGAGCGTTGTCCGGAATTACTGGGCGTAAAGGGCTCGTAGGTGGTTTGTCGCGTCGTCTGTGGAATTCCGGGGCTTAACTTCGGATGTGCAGGCGATACGGGCAATACTTGAGTGCTGTAGGGGAGACTGGAATTCCTGGTGTAGCGGTGAAATGCGCAGATATCAGGAGGAACACCGATGGCGAAGGCAGGTCTCTGGGCAGTGACTGACGCTGAGGAGCGAAAGCATGGGTAGCGAACAGGATTAGATACCCTGGTAGTCCATGCCGTAAACGGTGGGCGCTAGGTGTGAGGGGCTTTCACGTTTCTCGTGCCGTAGCTAACGCATTAAGCGCCCCGCCTGGGGAGTACGGCCGCAAGGCTAAAACTCAAAGGAATTGACGGGGGCCCGCACAAGCGGCGGAGCATGTGGATTAATTCGATGCAACGCGAAGAACCTTACCTGGGCTTGACATGCACTGGATCGCTGCAGAGATGTAGTTTCTCTTTGGAGTCGGTGTACAGGTGGTGCATGGTTGTCGTCAGCTCGTGTCGTGAGATGTTGGGTTAAGTCCCGCAACGAGCGCAACCCTTGTCTTATGTTGCCAGCATTTGGTTGGGGACTCATGAGAGACTGCCGGGGTTAACTCGGAGGAAGGTGGGGATGACGTCAAATCATCATGCCCCTTATGTCCAGGGCTTCACACATGCTACAATGGTCGGTACAACGGGTGGCGATGCCGTGAGGTTGAGCTAATCCTTTAAAGTCGGCCTTAGTTCGGATTGGGGTCTGCAACTCGAGCCCATGAAGTCGGAGTCGCTAGTAATCGTAGATCAGCAATGCTGCGGTGAATACGTTCCCGGGCCTTGTACACACCGCCCGTCACGTCATGAAAGTTGGTAACACCCGAAGCCCACGGCCTAAACCTTTTTGGTGGGGAGTGGTCGAAGGTGGGATCGGCAATTGGGACGAAGTCGTAACAAGGTAGCCGTACCGGAAGGTGCGGCTGGATCACCTCCTTTCTAAGGAGTTTTTGTGTGCCCACAGGCTTTTGTGGGTGTGTGGTTGAGTGACCGTGTGTGTTGCTGCCACGTTATTGTTTTTCGGCGTGTGAAACACACCTGGGTGCGTTTGTTGCGTGCTGGTGGGGTGTCATGTCATGTGTGGGGGCAGCAAAGGGTTTTTTAAGTGACTGTTGGCATGCTGTTGGGTGTCTGGGGCAACATTGTTCCCTGTTGTGCATCATTGATGATTGATTGCCTTGTTGTGGGTGGTTGGTTGTTGGTGGTGGTGTTGTGTGAGAACTGTATAGTGGACGCGAGCAATAATGATTTTCTTCTATTAAGGCACACTCGCTTGCTTTGGTGGGTGGGTGTGTTGTTCTTAGTGTTTTTTGTTCTGGCGTATCTTGTGTGTGTTTGTTTTAGGCGCATGGTGGATGCCTGGGCATGCTGAGCTGATGAAGGACGTGTGAGGCTGCGTTATGCCTCGGGGAGTTGCCAACAAAGCGTTGATCCGAGGATGTCCGAATGGGGTAACCCGGCACTCGTTGTGGGGTGTCACCAACATGTGAATGCATAGTGTGTTGGGGGTGACGCGGGGAAGTGAAACATCTCAGTACCCGTAGGAAGAGAAAATAATAATGATTCTGTTAGTAGCGGCGAGCGAACGTGGATGAGGCTAAACCGTGTGCGTGTGATACCTGGCAGGGGTTGCGTATGCGGGGTTGTGGGCCATGACTGTTCATGCGACTGTCATTGTGTGGTGTTGCTGGTGTGGTTAGTGGAACTGCCTTGGGATGGGTGACCGGAGTAGGTGAGAGTCCTGTACATGAAGACCATGATCAGTGGCATTGGTTGTGTGCCCGAGTAGCAACGGGCTCGTGGAATCTGTTGTGAATCTGCCGGGACCACCCGGTAAGCCTGAATACTCAGTGTGACCGATAGCGGATTGAGTACCGTGAGGGAATGGTGAAAAGTACCCCGGGAGGGGAGTGAAAGAGTTCCTGAAACCGTGTGTTGACAATCCGTCAGAGCCCTTTTTTGTTGGGGTGATGGCGTGCCTTTTGAAGAATGAGCCTGCGAGTCAGCGGCATGTCGCGAGGTTAACCCGTGTGGGGTAGTCGTAGCGAAAGCGAATACTTTTTGTGTGTTTTTAAGTGGCATGTTCTGGACCCGAAGCGGGGTGATCTACCCATGGCCAGTGTGAAGCAAGGGTAAGACTTTGTGGAGGCGCGAACCCACTTAGGTTGAAAACTGAGGGGATGAGTTGTGGGTAGGGGTGAAAGGCTAATCAAACTCCGTGATAGCTGGTTCTCCCCGAAATGCATTTAGGTGCAGCGTTGTGTGTGCTTGCCGGAGGTAGAGCGACTGGTTGGTTGAGCGGGACGATCATCTTAGCAATACCAGCCAAACTCCGAATGCCGGTGAAGTTTTAGCATGGCAGTGAGACTGTGGGGGATAAGCTTCATAGTCGAGAGGGAAACAGCCCAGATCGTCGGCTAAGGCCCCTAAGGGTGTACTAAGTGGAAAAGGATGTGTGATCGCGAAGACAGCCAGGAGGTTGGCTTAGAAGCAGCCATCCTTGAAAGAGTGCGTAATAGCTCACTGGTCGAGTGGTCGTGCGCCGACAATGTAGTGGGGCTCAAGTACACCGCCGAAGCCACGGCAGCAACAGTTGTGTTGTTGGGTAGGGGAGCGTCGTGCATGAGGTGAAGCTTTACTGTGAGGTGGGGTGGATTGTGTGCGAGTGAGAATGCAGGCATGAGTAACGAGTGTGAGGTGAGAATCCTTACCGCTGGATGACTAAGGGTTCCTGGGTCAAGTTCGTCTTCCCAGGGTGAGTCGGGGCCTAAGGCGAGGCCGACAGGCGTAGTCGATGGTTAACGGGTTGATATTCCCGTACCCGTGTGTGTGCGACCCTGATGAATCGGTGATACTAACCACCGCATGCTGCCTTTTAGCTAAGCATTTTTAATGTTTGGTGTTGGTGGTGTGTGGTGGGGCCTGATCTGGTAGTAGTCAAGTGATGGGGTGACGCAGTGGGGTAGCTACGCCACTTATTTGGATTGTGGTGCAAGCGTGTAGCACGGTGTGTTGGTAAATCCGTACACCTTTAAAGTGTGAGGCGTGATGCGTAGCCCTTTTGTGGGTGATGGTGGTGATCCTATGCTGTCGAGAAAAGCCTCTAGCGATGTACATGTACGGCCCGTACCCGAAACCGACACAGGTGGTCAGGTAGAAAATACTAAGGCGGTCGGGTGAACTGTGGTTAAGGAACTCGGCAAATTGGCCCCGTAACTTCGGGAGAAGGGGTGCCACTGGTGGTTGCTCACTCGTTGCGGTGGGTTGGCTTCTGGTGGTCGCAGTGAATAGGAGGGAGCGACTGTTTATCAAAAACACAGGTCTGTGCGAAGACGTTGAAGTTGATGTATACGGACTGACGCCTGCCCGGTGCTGGAAGGTTAAGAGGACCAGTTAGCATGCTTTGGTGTGCGAGGCTGAGAATTTAAGCCCCAGTAAACGGCGGTGGTAACTATAACCATCCTAAGGTAGCGAAATTCCTTGTCGGGTAAGTTCCGACCTGCACGAATGGCGTAACGACTCCCTTGCTGTCTCAACCACAGGCCCGGTGAAATTGCAGTACGAGTAAAGATGCTCGTTTCGCGCGGCAGGACGAAAAGACCCCGGGACCTTCACTATAGCTTGGTATTGGTGTTCGGCATGGTTTGTGTAGGATAGGTGGGAGACGTTGATGTAGCCACGCTAGTGGTTGTGGAGTCGTTGGTGAAATACCACTCTGATTGTGTTGGATGTCTAAACCTTGGCCCATGATCTGGGTTGGGGACAGTGCCTGGTGGGTAGTTTAACTGGGGCGGTTGCCTCCTAAATGGTAACGGAGGCGCCCAAAGGTTTCCTCAGCTTGGTTGGTAATCAGGTGGTGAGTGTAAGTGCACAAGGAAGCTTGACTGTGAGAGGGACTTCTCGAGCAGGGACGAAAGTCGGGACTAGTGATCCGGCATCTACTTGTGGTTGTGGTGTCGCTCAACGGATAAAAGGTACCCCGGGGATAACAGGCTGATCTTCCCCAAGAGTTCATATCGACGGGATGGTTTGGCACCTCGATGTCGGCTCGTCGCATCCTGGGGCTGGAGTAGGTCCCAAGGGTTGGGCTGTTCGCCCATTAAAGCGGCACGCGAGCTGGGTTCAGAACGTCGTGAGACAGTTCGGTCTCTATCCGCCGCGCGCGTTCAAGACTTGTGGAAGGCTGTCCCTAGTACGAGAGGACCGGGATGGACGTACCTCTGGTGTGCCAGTTGTTCTGCCTTGGGCATGGCTGGTTGGCTACGTGCGGGAGGGATAACCGCTGAAAGCATCTAAGCGGGAAGCCTGTTTCGAGATGAGGTCTTGTGTGAGGTTCCCTGTAGATGATGGGGTTGATAGGCCAGGGTTGTAAGCATTGTGAGGTGTTGAGGCGACTGGTACTAATTAACCGAATAACACACACGTGGTGTGTACGCCGCTAAGTGAGCAAGAAATACTAGTGAGATTGTTGTTGTTTGTGTCTGCTGTGCAGTGTCTGGCATGACACCGCCTGCCTTGTGGTGTGGGGTTTGTGTTGTCTTGTGGTTGTGTCGGTGGTTGATAGCGTCAGGGTCACGCCCGGTCCCATTTCGAACCCGGTAGCTAAGTCTGTGCGCGCTGATGGTACTGCACCTGGGAGGGTGTGGGAGAGTAGGTTGCCGCCGGCCACAATTGTGGTATGGATAAGTAAATGTGTGTGTGGTGGTCTGCCTGTGTACCTCTTGTTGGGGGTTGGGTGGGTCACCACACTCTTTTTTGTTTGTGTGTGGGGGTGTTTGGGGTTTTTAGGTGCGTGTGTAAGCCGGATTCTATGGGTTGCGGGGACCGCATAGGTGTACGGGATTTCTCTGGTGGAGGTGTGGAGTCGCTCTCTGGTTTTTACGCACGTTCGTAAAACATGGAGGGATCCCTCATCCTTTGCCCATGACAGGGGTCGACTCCGACCCCGCAACCACTACAGTCCCCAGGCTGACTATGGCGCGGCATAGTGCGAGCCGAATAGTCTACGCACGTGCGTAATCGGAAATCAATGAATCGCGGAGGACTCATAGGCACAAGCAACACGTGTCACCTGCGCCGTCCGGCGAGCACCGGTGCCGGCGCGCTCGGGTTTGCTAAGGGGCGGGGAGTCTGCGGCGCGGCTCTAAGGCTAGGCGGGACCTGGCAGCTGCCGGGGCCGGGTGGCTTTTGCCAACTACCCGGACACCGTCGCGACCGTCTTGCCGGAGAAGCGCTACCAACAAATCGCATCTGACAATAGTTGTCATTCATACCTTAAAACAGGCTTCCCAACACGGGCCTGGGATTCGAGTCCGCCCCGATTACGCACGTGCGTAATCTCCGGCGCATTATGCCGTGGCATAGAGCAATTTGAGGCGAGCCGCAGAGGCTCCTATGCGGGTTCGGCTCTCGGCGGACTATGCGACCGTATAGCCGCGAACCGTAAACACCAGACGAACACCCATCGTGCTCGGAGCCTAGAACTCACGTACCGGAGCACACTTACCAGAGCGCCAACCATTAAATCAGGGTGAACTCAGGGTAAGTCCCGATACCCATCTTGGACGGCGGTTTATAGATTAGTTACTGGTCCCAACGGACAGCAGTTATCACGAGATGGAATACTTGGCGGAGTTGCATTTTAAGATCTTCTTCGCCTGATGGAAGGAAGCACCCGCCATGGCCTCGACGCCGTCGAACCGGTCTCAGTCCGCTGACCAGCCTCCCGCCGAGCAGGCGTCCTCTTATGGTCGTCACGTCCTGCATAACGACGACGCCCCGCAAGAAAGCATTCAAGAAAGCACACCAGAAAACCACTCCACACCCCGCGTCGCTGCGGCCCGTGCCCAGCAGCTGTTCAAGCAGTACGGCGAGGGCGATACCGCCGTGATCGCCCTGGATCACGTAGACGTGGAGTTCGGCAAGAATCAGTTCACCGCGATCATGGGACCGTCGGGCTCCGGCAAGTCCACCCTCATGCACACGATGGCGGGCCTGGACGCGGCGACCTCCGGCGATGTGTTCCTCGGGGACACCAACCTGACGGGCATGAAGGATAAGGAGATCACTTCGCTGCGTCGCGACCGTCTGGGTTTCATCTTCCAGTCTTTCAACCTGGTACCGACGCTCACCGCCGCCGAGAACATCACCCTGCCGAGTGACATCGCTGGCAACACGGTGGATCAAGAGTGGTTCGACGAGGTCACGTCCCGCCTCGGCCTGGCGAACCGTCTCGATCACCGCCCAGCCGAGCTCTCGGGTGGTCAGCAACAGCGCGTCGCCTGTGCCCGCGCCCTGGTGAGCCGCCCGGAGATCATTTTCGGCGACGAGCCCACCGGCAACCTGGACTCCAACTCCTCGACGGAAGTGCTGCAGATTCTGCGCACGGCGGTGGATGAGGATAACCAGACCGTCGTCATCGTCACCCACGATGCCCGCGCCGCCAGCTACGCCGACCGCGTCATCTTCCTAGCCGACGGCCGCGTCGTCGACGAGATGTACGACCCCACCATGGACAAGATCCTGCAGACCATGTCCGGAATCGAGGGTTAGTCGCCATGGCCCACAACACCATGCGCAAGGTATCGCTGCGCAATATCGCGGCACATAAGCTGCGCCTGGCACTGACCATTCTCGCGGTCGTTTTGGGTACCGCGTTCATTTCCGGTGCGTTCATGTTTACCAACTCGCTGTCGAAGACCTTCGACGCGGTGGTTGAAGACGTGTATGCGGATGTCGATGTCGTCGTCGGCGGTGAGCCGACCCCCGAGGACCGTGACGCCATCGCGGCGGATGAGAACGTCGACAACGTCAACATCACCTCCTCGCGCACCGTGGTTCTGGCCACCGGCACGGAGGAGGACCCAGAACCGCTACAGACCGGTGGCGGCAACTCGGCGCTGTCGATTTGGTACGACCCCGACGACGTCGTCGGCGACTCGCATGAGCTCGTCGAAGGTGAGGCGCCACAGGGAGCCGAAGAGGTCGCCATCAATGCCAGCGCCGCGGAAGAATACGGGCTCGAGGTCGGCGAAGAGCTGCTCGTCGTCGATTCCGATGAGCGCTCTGTGGTCACCGTGACCGGCCTGTGGGATTCCGAGCTCTACCAGGGCACCAACGTGACGGCCTACATGGAAGAGCAGCCCTACCTGGATAACTTCGCGCCCACCCCGCCCATCAGCCAGCTCATCGTCGAAGGCGTCGAGGGCATCGAAGACCAAGAGCTCGTCGATCACCTCGCCAGCGAGTTCCCGGATCTCAAGATCGAAACCGGCGAGCAGCTGGCGGAGACCACCTCCCAAGAAGTGCAGAACGCGCTGAGCTTCGTCAACTACTTCCTCGTCGCCTTCGGCCTGATCGCGCTGCTGGTGGGAACCTTCCTCATCGCGAACACCTTCTCGATGATCGTCGCCCAGCGCACCAAGGAGTTCGCCCTCCTGCGTGCGCTGGGTGCCTCCCGCGGTCAGATCACTCGCTCTGTCACCTTCGAGGCTGTCATCATCGGCCTGATCGGTTCGGCGATCGGTGTCGTCGTGGGCATCGGCCTGGTTGCCGTCATCAAGGCATTCCTGGCGACCCAAGGCATGGAGATGCCGGATTCCGGCCTCGGTTTGTCGTGGCAAGCGATCGTGGTGCCGGTGGTGCTCGGCACCGTGGTCACCGTGGTCTCCGCGTGGGCACCCGCCTGCCGCGCTGGCCAGGTGGAGCCCGTGGAGGCGATGCGCTCGTCGGAAAGCGCGACGAGCCAGCCGCTGAAGGCGCGCACCATCGTGGGCGCGGTTGTCGTGGCGGCGGCGATCGTCGCGGCGGCGATCGGCGTGCTTTTCGACGACTGGTCCACCGCCCACCGCGCCATCGCAGTTGGTGTCGGCGCGGTGGGGGTCATCGTGGGCTTCTTCCTGGTCGGCCCGGCGCTGTCGCTGCCGATCGTGCCGACGTTCGGGCGTCTCATCGGGTTGCCGTTTGGTGCGATCGGCAAGCTGGCGTCGACGAATACGCGCCGGAACCCGCGGCGTACCTCGACGACCGCGTTCGCGTTAGCGCTGGGAATTGCGCTGGTGACGGCGATTGGGATGTTCGGGGCGTCGATGAAGAGCGCTATCGATGATGTGTTGGAGAACAACTTCACCGCCGACTACGTGCTGACCGGCCCGCAGCAGGGCGTCTTCCCCGTGCCGGCGGAAGCCCCGAAGGCCGCTGCCAACACCGAGGGCGTCGAGTCAGCCATCATCTACTCCGCGGCGCCGGTGGCTATCGACGGCGAGTTCCCGACCACCGTCGGCCCGGAAGGCGGGTTCAGCGACGTCAGCGACGGCGACCCCGCCGAGCTGATTGTCCTGGAAGGGGTGGAAGGATCCACCGACCTTTCCGACGGCGGCATGATTGCCCCCGAAGCCTACGCCGAGGAGCGGGGCTGGACAGTCGGCGAGACCTACGAACTCAGCGCCCCGGGCATTAGTCCGGAGACGGCGGAGATCGAGCTGATCGGTACCTTTGGCCAGAACGAGGTGCTTTCGAACCCCATGGTGTCGACGGTTGACGTCAGCGCCGTGATCCCGCCCGAAATGATGGAGATCATCATGATCGGTGTCACCGGCGACGGCAGCGTGGAGCACGAAGAGCTGCGCGCCAACCTCGAGGAGGAGATGGCCCAGTTCATCGTCGTCCAAGTCATGGATGGTGAGGAGATGGCCGGCCTGGCCAACCAGATGATCGACCAGATGCTCAGCATCCTCTACGCGCTGCTGGCGCTGGCGGTGATCATCGCGATCCTGGGTATCGTCAACACGCTGACTCTGAGCGTGATTGAGCGCCGACAGGAGATCGGCATGCTGCGCGCCGTCGGTTCGCAGCGCGGCCAGGTCCGCACGATGATCATGCTCGAAGCTGTGCAGATCGCCCTGTTCGGCGCGGTCTCTGGCATCGTCATGGGCCTAGGCCTGGGCTGGGCGTTCATCGAGGTCCTCGAGGACCAAGGCCTCAGCAACGCCATCGTGCCTTGGGACCTGCTGGGCGTCGTGTTGATCGGTGCGCTGATCGTCGGCCTCATCGCCGCCATCTGGCCGGCCGGGCGCGCGGCGAAGACCCCACCGCTGGACGCGATCGCGGACTAGGGCGTGTCTGACAATTTCTTCAGCTAGGTCATGACGGCGATAGTCATCACGCCGGCCCGGTAGACAACCGCGAGCTTGTCGTACCGGGTTGCCACACCCCGCCACTGCTTGAGGTTGCCGAAAACCGTTCCACCACGTTGCAGCCCTTGTAGGACTGCGCATCGAACGTCGGTAGACGCCCACCCATCGAGCCTTTCCGCTTCCGGACGGCGATCACGTCCTTCTTCTCCGGGAACGTCGCCGTGATCTTGCGCTCGCGCAGATACCTGCGCACAGCCTTCGATGCATACGCCCTATCCGCGCGCAGTTCATCGGGCCGGGTGCGCGGTCGGCCCACCATCCCGGGCACCCGCAGGCGTTTCAACAACGGGATCAGCACCGGGCAGTCACCGCGGTGGCCCGCAGTAACGATCATGGTCAGGGGCATGCCATGGCCGTCGACCAGGGCGTGGACCTTGGTAGACAGACCACCCCGTGATCGGCCGACCGCGTGATCAGGCGGCTCGGCCAGCAGGTTGTTGTAATTCGACAAAGCCCCCTGTGACCCGCGTGATGTTCGTGACGTGCTGATGGGCCCGGGCGATCGTCAAAGTCCACCGACACCGACCAGTCGATCAGGTCTTCCGTATCGGCCTGTCTAAGAAGTCGCTGAAAGATCACGTCCCAGGTGTCCGTCCTTGGCCATCCGGTTGTGCCAGGTGTAGACCGTCTGCCAGGACCCGAAGCAGGCGGGCAGGTCACACCGCGCGATCCCTGCCCGAAGGCAGTAGAGGATGGCCTCGAGCATCTGCCGGGGATCGGAGAACGGTCGGCCTTTTCTCCCCGTGCGACGGGGCAGAAGCTCTTCGACCATCTCCCACTGGGCATCACTCAACATGTGAAAACGCGACACGGGAGCCAGGGTCCCATGCCACGCTTCCCTCAATTGTCAGACACGCCCTAGGGCCGCGCGGTCAGGGCCACTGGCCAAAGATCCGGCCGGCCCAGACCGTGCCGCGCCAGGCGGCGACCACGCAGACAGCGACGGTGAGCGCCAGGTAGCGCGCGAAGATCGCCCACCGTCGCTTCTCGACGAGCCCGGCCAGCTGATTCGCGAACGTCGACCACGTCGACAGTGCGCCGCCAACCCCCACCGCGACCAACAGCGGCAGCTGGCCTGGGGCGCCGAGGCCGATTCCGAAAATCAAAGAGCCGACGGCGTTCGCGGTGAAGATCGCGACTCGGTCGGGCAGAGCTTTCGTCAGCCCCCACCGGGCGATCCCGCCGAGAAAACCGCCGGCGGCCACTAAGAGCAGGCTGCACATCAGCTCGGTCATGCGTGCTCCTCCCGCGGGCGGCGCAGTGCCCTCCCGGCGAGCGCGGACAGCACGCAGCCGAGCACAGTCGCCGCGGTGTAGGCCAGCGCTGTGGGGAGGTTCATCTCCGTGGCGTGGAAGGCGAAGGCGGACATCGTCGTGAAGCCTCCGAGGAACCCCGTCGTCCAGAACGCCGATGATGGCATCCAACCGGCGAAGAAGCAGCCGGCGATGTTGATTCCGAGAACGACGAGCACCGGAATGCCGACGGCCTCGGTGAGCCCCCAGCGCAGTGTGGCTCCGAGGGCGGCACCGAGGCCGACGAAGAAGGCTTGGCTGAACACGTCAGCACATATTAGCGCCAGTCCATCTGTTGCTGACGGATGAACTCCTGGACGGATGCCTTCGGCTTGTCCAGCTTGGGATCGAACTGCAGGTACTGCTTGGTCTCGCGGGCCACGAGGCCGGAGAGAATGAGCAGACCGATGAGGTTCGGCAGGGCCATAAGGCCGTTGGCCAGATCGGAGAAGGTCCAGGCCAACTGGATTTCCGAGACCGACCCGATGAAGACGACGACGGTGAAGACCATGCGGTAGGGGATCGAGGCCCACTCGCCGACGAGCGAGATGAGCGAGCGCTCGCCGTAGTAGGACCAGCCGATGATCGTCGAGAAGGCGAAGAAGATGAGCGAGACCGAGACGATCGTGGAGCCCCAGTCGCCCGGCAGCGCCTCAGCGAAGCCGGCGCCAGTCATGGTGGCGGCGGTGTCCTCGCCCTGCTGCCAGACACCCGAGGTGACGATAACCAGGCCGGTGATGGTGACGACGATCAAGGTGTCGATGAAGGTCTGGGTCATAGACACCAGCGCCTGGCGGGCCGGGTGGGAGGTCTTCGCGGCAGCCGCGGCGATGGCGGCGGAGCCCATGCCGGACTCGTTGGAGAAGATACCGCGGGCGACACCGTAGCGAACCACCATCATGATGGTGGCGCCGAGGAAGCCGCCGGCCGCGGAGCTGCCGGTGAACGCATCGGTGAAGACCATCGCCAGCGCGGCTGGGATCTGATCGGCCATGAGCGCGAGCACGATGATGCCGGTGCCGATGTAGATCACCACCATCATGGGCACGAACGCCGAGGTGATCCGGCCGATCGCCTGGATGCCGCCCAGCAGGACGGCGCCGACGCCGATGAACATGATCACGCCAGTGGCCACCGGATCGAGGCCGAAGGTATCCTCCACGCCTGCAGCGACGGAATTGGCCTGCGTCATGTTGCCGATGCCGAAGCTGGCGAAGGTAGCGAACAGGGCGAAGAGGAACGCCAGCACCTTGCCGGTCCCGCCTGGGATGCCGCGGCGGAGATAAATCTGCGGACCGCCGAGCTGGCGCCCGCTGGAGTCAGTAACGCGGAAACGCACGCCCAGGTACGCCTCGGTGTACTTCGAGGCCATGCCGACGAGGCCGGTCACCCAGATCCAGAACAGCGCGCCCGGACCGCCGACGGCGATCGCCGTGGCCACGCCGACGATGTTGCCGGTACCGACCGTCGCCGCCAGCGCGGTGGTCAGTGCCTGGTAGTTCGAAATATCGCCTGGGGACTCGTCTTCGTCGCTATCCACGAAGGCGTGGCGCAGCGAGCGCCCGAGGGCACGAAACTGCAGGCCTCCGAGGCGGATGGTCAGATACAGGCCGGTGCCCAACAGCAGGGGGATAAGGATAAACGGTCCCCAGACCACACCAGAGATGTCGCCGAGGACCGACGTCAGGTTGTCGATCATGAAGAAAATGTAGCGCGGAACACAGTGAGGGGCAGCGGGTGTGCAGAAAAACCACGAAATCGGCCATTAGGTGCGACGTATAGAGCCCCGTAACGGGGGTGGCGAACCCGTGCACAAACCGCCTGCGGGGCCGACAATGGAGGCGAGGTGTCGTCGATAAGCGACGGCACACCGGTCGGACGTACCCGTAGAAGGAGAACCGCAAGTCATGGCACACGAGCGCGCCGGGCAGCCCGCCCAGCAGGAAGACCTCATCGACATCGCCGAAGTCGTCTCCGCGTACTACACCCGTGAGATCGACCCTTCGGATATCAACCAGCAGGTCAGCTTCGGTACCTCCGGGCACCGCGGTTCTTCGCTGGACAACGCGTTCAACGAGGACCACATCCTCGCCGTCACGCAGGCGATCGTCGACTACCGCCGCGACAACGGCATCGGCGGGCCCATCTTCGTCGGCCGTGACACCCACGCCTTATCCGAGCCGGCGATGATCTCCGCGCTCGAGGTGCTCATCGCCAACGGCATCGAGGTGCTTGTCGACGCCGCCGGCCGCTACACCCCGACGCCCGCGATTTCGCACGCCATCCTCACCCACAATGCCCGGCTCGCCGGCGGGGTGACCGGTAAGGATTCGGCGCGTGCCGACGGCATCGTCATCACCCCCTCGCACAACCCGCCGCGCGACGGCGGCTTCAAGTACAACCCACCGTCGGGAGGCCCTGCCGACGCTGGCGCCACCGATCTCATCGCCGAGCGGGCCAACGACTACCTGCGCGCCGGGCTCGAGGGTGTGCAGCGCACGCCGGTCAGCGGCGTGCGCGACAAGCGGGCGCAGTCCTATGACTTCCTTAACGCTTATGTCGACGACCTGCCGAGCGTGATCAACCTCGAGGCGATCCGGAACTCGAAGATCTCCATCGGCGCGGACCCGATGGGCGGTGCAGCCGTCGATTACTGGGGTGCCATCGCGGAGACCCATGGGCTCAACCTGGAGGTTGTGAACCCGGCGGTAGACGCCACCTGGCGTTTCATGACGCTCGATACCGACGGCAAGATCCGCATGGACTGCTCCTCGCCGAACGCCATGGCCAGCCTCATCGGCAACCGGGAGAAGTTCGACTTGGCCCACGGCAACGACGCCGACGCCGACCGCCACGGCATCGTCACTCCCGATCACGGGCTGATGAACCCGAACCACTACCTCGCCGTGGCCATCGACTACCTCTTCTCTCATCGCGACCAGTGGGGCGGCGACATGGCCGTCGGCAAGACGCTGGTCTCGTCGTCGATGATCGACCGCGTCGTCGACTCGCTGGGACGCAAGCTCGTCGAGGTGCCGGTCGGCTTCAAATGGTTCGTGCCCGGGCTTATCGACGGCAGCATCGGCTTCGGCGGCGAGGAATCCGCCGGCGCCTCCTTCCTGCGGCACGACGGCACCGTGTGGTCCACCGACAAGGACGGCATCATCCTCGACCTGCTCGCCGCGGAGATCACCGCGGTGACGCAGAAGACGCCGTCGCAACGCTACGCGGAGCTCGCCGAACAGTTCGGCGCCCCGGCGTACGCGCGTACCGACGCCGAGGCCTCCCGCGAACAGAAGGCCATCCTGAAGAAGCTCTCCCCGGACCAAGTCAGTGCCACCGAACTCGCCGGCGAGCCGATCACCGCGAAGCTCACCGACGCGCCGGGCAACTCCGCGCCCATCGGCGGGCTGAAGGTCACCACCGAGTCCGCGTGGTTCGCCGCCCGGCCGTCGGGAACGGAGGATAAGTACAAGATCTACGCCGAGAGCTTCCAAGGCGAGGACCACTTAGCCCGCGTGCAGGAGGAAGCCCAAGCGTTGGTGAGCGAGGTCTTGGGGGATTAGCGCCTCGGCTAACTTTGCCTCTCGCCCCACGGAGTGGGGAGGCTGGCAAGCGTGGGCTGGGCACAAGGCTTATATCAGGTAGTGTCCAGCCAATTCGAGACTATTTTTCCACCTTATGTGCGTTAGCTGCGCTAAAGTAATCTTTTGTGGCAATTACTGAGACTTCGCGCGCCACTGGCCGGTCGAACGTCACTATAGCGCTCGATATTGTCAGCTTCGTTGCGCGCTTTTATATGGCGTTCATCTGGATCGCGGCGGGCCTAAGCAAGGTCGGGCAGACCATGACTGTCTCCCAGACCATTGCGGCCTACGAGATCTTCACCCCGGAGTTTTCCTACCTGCTGGCGCAGCTCATCGGCCCCCTCGAGATCGGCGGCGGCTTATTGCTGCTGTTCGGTGTCTTCTTGCGTCAGTCCGCGGCAGTTAGCCTCGGTGTTCTCGTGCTGTTCATCCTGGGCCTCAGTTGGGCCTGGGCGAACGGTCTGGAGATCAGCTGCGGCTGCTTCGGTGGGGAAGATGCCACCAACATTCCGGTGACTATCGTGCGCGACATCGGTTATGTCGCTTTGTCGGTATGGGCCATCTGGCGCCCGTACCGCCGCTTCGCCGTGCACCCCTAGACTGTGGCACGTCACCTATCGCCCGGGTGGGTGCACGGCCTTCGGGGTCAAGCTGTTAGATTGATCCCGGAACATATCCTTCTTTCGAATGACCCTTACTGAACCAACGTACGAACGGATAAGGTGAACAACGATGAGCAGCAGCAAGTCGCGTTCCGTTTCTGATCCCACTTCAAAGGGATCCTCCAGCTTCCTCTGGGTGATCGTGGCGGTGCTCGCTGTCGCAGCCGTCGTCATCGGTCTGGTGGTCTGGCAATCCCAGGGCCAGGCGGCCTCCGAGCTCGCGGAGCGAGAAAACACGGAGGTGAGCGCCGAGATGAACTACGAGGGAAACACGATCACCCTCGCGGCCCCGGACGCTAATGACCCGGAGCAGGTCGATCTGTTCGAGGACTTCTCCTGTGGCTACTGTGCCCAGCTGGCTCAGAACACTGACCAGCAGATGCTCGAGGAGATCGAAAACGGCAACCTGGCTGTGACCATCCACCCCATGAACTTCATGGACAACGGTAACGAGGGCCACTCCACCTCCGCTGCCGCCGCGACCCTGGCGCTCGCCGACAAGGGAGAGACCGAGGCCTACTGGAACCTGCGCGAGATCCTCTTCGAAGACCAGCAGGACATCTTCAACCAGTGGGATGACGATGACTTCGCGAACGCCGCCGAGGCCGTCGGCGCCTCCAGCGAGGCTGTCGACGCCATCCGCGACGGCGAGTACAAGGACCGGGCCAACGAGGTCGGCAAGTCCAACGCCGAGACGATGCAGGACGCCGTCGGCGAGGTGTCCACCCCGCGCGTCATGCAGGACGGCGAGGACGTTTCGGTCACCGACATCAACTCCTGGATCGACGAGGTGCTCGCCTAAAACCTCCCCAGCCTATGGAGCCGCCCACGGCGACTGACCGCGCAACACCAGCGGATTTGGCTGCCGTCGGCGGCTCCGAGTATATTGACATGAGTTGCGATGACCTCCGGTTATCGCCCGGCACCACGGTGCACGGGGCTATGGCGCAGCTGGTAGCGCACCACACTGGCAGTGTGGGGGTCACGGGTTCGAATCCCGTTAGCTCCACTCCGATCCGCAGCAAAGCGATCGGTACAACCGAATAACACCTTCTTGAGGGGCTATGGCGCAGCTGGTAGCGCACCACACTGGCAGTGTGGGGGTCACGGGTTCGAATCCCGTTAGCTCCACTGATAATGATGGAAACCTTGCCTGGGCCTAGCGCCGGGCAAGGTTTTTTCTTTAGCGCCGCCGCGCCGGCGAGGGGAGCTGGCCGGCGGCCAGGGCTGTCAGCGCCGTCAGGAATCCCACCATCTGCACGAGAGTCAGTGCTTCGCCCGCGATGATCGCCCCGAGCACCGCCGCGGTCAGCGGGGAGAGCAAGCCGAGCAGCGCGGTTGGGGTGACCGGAAGCTGGCGGATGCCGGCGAACCAGACCGTGTAGGCGGCGAGCGTGCCGACGACGCCGAGCCACACATAACCGGCCACTGCCGGGGCGTCGATGCCGGGTGGGATGCCGTCGATAAGCAACGCGGGGACAAGGAGCATCATCCCAGCCCCGGTGAGCTGCCACCCCGCCAGCCCGAGGGCGCTGGCGTAATCCGGCCGGCCCCACTTCTTGGTCAACACCACGCCGGCGCCCATCGACACCGCCCCGGCGAGACCGGCGAGGACCCCGAGCGGATTCAGCGCGGCGGCGGGGCCGAGCACCACCATCCCGATGCCGGCCAGGCCGACGAGGCCCCAGAACAGCCGCCACGTGGAGAGCCTTTCGCGGAGGAATGCCACCGCGAGGAACGCGACGATGACGGGGTGCATGGAGTTCAGCGTGGCCGCCACCCCGCCGGGCAGCAGCTGAGCCGAGATAAACAGCAGGGGGAAAACGCGCCCATATTCAGCGCCCCGAGCACCAGGGACTTCCACCACCAGCTGCCGCGCGGGAGTTGCCGGGCGAGGGCGATCGCCAGGAGGCCAGCCGGCAGCGTGCGCAGCAGCGCAGAGAACAACGAATGGCCCGGCGGAAGCAGGTGAGTGGTGACGATATACGTCGTCCCCCACGCCACCGGGGCGAGGGCGGTCGCGGCGATCCAGCCGACACGTGCGTTAGGGCTCGTCATGGGTTCTAGACATACACGCCTTTGCGGGCTCTCACGCTGTTAATCTGGGCGCCCATGGCGCATCAAAGCAGTGAGACTCTGACGAAAAGAACCGCCGGCCCGGAGGACGCCGGTGCCGAAGCCGCCGGTCTGCGCTGGCTGCGTGAGGGCAGCGACATTGTCGTCGACGTCATCGACGCCGGCGAGGACTACCTGACCATCGAGAAGATCCCCTCTGCGCGGCCCACCGCGGACGCCGCGCGTACCGCCGGCCGCGAGCTCGCCCGCATCCACGACACCGGTGCGGACGCCTTCGGCGCCCCGCCGCCGGGCTGGGGTGGGCGAAACTACATCGGTCGCCAGGAACAGGAGTGCACCCCGGACAGCGACTGGGCGCGCTTCTATATCAACCAGCGCGTTCTGCCCTTTGCGGAGAAGGCCGTGCGCGTCGGTCACCTCGATGCTTCCGGTCTAGCCGAGGTGGAAAAAGCCTGCGAGGCGCTGCGCGACGCCGGCATCACCGCCACCCCGGCCCGCATCCACGGCGACCTCTGGGCCGGCAACCTCCTCTTCGGCCCCGAAGGCCCCGCGCTGATCGATCCCGCCGCCCACGGCGGCCACCGCGAAACCGACCTGGCGATGCTCGCCCTCTTCGGCGCCCCGCACCTAGAGGCCATCCGCGAAGGCTACGAGGAGGTCCATCCCCTGCCGCAGGGGTGGCTCGAGCACACCTCGCTGCACCAACTGCATCCGCTCGCGGTCCACGCGGCAAGCCACGGGCCCTCCTATGGGCACGCGCTGATCGACGCCGCCCGCGACACCCTGCGCACTCTGACCTAGCGCCACCACGTATCGCGCGGCGTCGCCGGCAGGTGACGCTTGTGCGCGCCGCGGGCCCACAGCTTCTCGATCTGTATGCGATCAGCCGCCTCTACCTCGCGGCCCTCGAGGTAGTCGTCGATGGCTGGGTAGCTGACGCCGAGGGCCTCTTCGTCGGGAAGCGCGGGGCGCTCATCTTCCAGATCGGCGGTGGGGACCTTCTCCCACGTCGCCGCCGGCGCCCCGAGGTGCTTCAGCAGCGCCGCGCCTTGGCGCTTGTTCAGCCCGGCCAGCGGCACGAGGTCGGCGGCGCCGTCGCCATGCTTGGTGAAAAACCCGGTGACGTTTTCCGCCGCGTGATCCGTGCCGATCACCAGCAGCCCCCGCTCGCCGGCCAGCGCGTATTGCGCGATCATGCGCATGCGCGCCTTGACGTTGCCGTTGTTGAAATCGCCGAGCTTCTCGACGCCCGCCGCCTTAGCCACCGACCCCGCCAGCGCGGCGGTCGCCGGGGCGATGTCGACGACCGTGCGCTCGTCCGGGGCGATGAAATCGAGGGCCATCTGCGCGTCCTTTTCATCCGCCTGCACCCCGTGGGGGAGCCGGACGGCGAGGAAGGTGGCGTCGGCACCCGCGGCCCGCCGCTTCTCGACGGCCAACTGCGCCAGCCGCCCCGCCAGCGTCGAATCCTGCCCGCCTGAGATGCCGAGGACGAACCCGCGCGCCCCCGTCGCGGCGAGGTAGGAGCACAAGAAATCGACCCTTTCGGCGACCTCTCGCTCTGGATCGATCAAGTCCCGCACTCCCAGGGCATTGATAATCTCTTCCTGCTGCGTTTTCGCATGATCCGGCATGCTTTTCACCCTAGCCTGGGGCAAGATGGCAAGCCATGACAACTGCAGACACACAGGCGCGTCGATACGTGCGCCTCGTCTCCTGGACCGCGGCCCTCGGGGGTCTGCTGTTCGGTTATGACACCGGCGTGATCTCCGGGGCGCTGTTGTTCATCGCGCCCGAATTCGACATGTCGCCCGCCCAAGAAGGCTGGGTGACCTCAATGCTGCTCGTCGGCGCCGCGATCGGCGCGCTCACGGGCGGGCGGGTTGCCGACGGCCTCGGCCGCCGCGGCACCCTCATGATCGGCGGCGTCATCTTCGTCATCGGCTCGCTGTGGTGCGCGTTTTCCTCCTCGGTCGGCTCGCTCGGGGCGGCGCGCACGCTGCTCGGACTGGCTGTCGGTGCCGTCTCGATCGTGGTGCCGATGTTCATCGCGGAGAAAGTACCCGCCGACGTGCGCGGCAAGATGGTCTCGCTGAACACGCTGATGATTGTGATCGGCCAGCTGGTGGCCTTCTTGGTCAACTCCGCGCTCGCCCACACCGCGAACTGGGAGCTCATGCTCGGATTCGCCGCGGTGCCGGGGCTGATCCTGACCGTCGGCATGCTCTTCCTCGCGGACACCCCGGTCTGGTACGCGCGCCGCGGACGCCACCAGCAGGCCTGCCTCGTCGCGCAACGCGCCGGCATAGGTGCCGACGAGCTCGCCCAGCTCGTCGGCGAATCCACGAGCTCCGGCGCGGGGCGCGGGGAGTGGCGGACCTTCCGCAAGCACCGCTGGATGCAGATGACGGTGCTCGTCGCTGTCGTGATCGGCGTGATCCAGCAGATCACCGGCGTCAACGCCATCGTGTACTTCGCCCCGACGCTCATGAACCAGGTCGGGTTGTCGGTGACAAATGCGGTCTACACCTCGATCGTGATCGGCACGGTCAGCGTCATCGCCTGCTGGGTGGGCCTGCAGATCATCGACCGCGTGGGCCGCCGCCGGCTTCTGCTGTGGGGGCTCGGCATCAACGTCCTCTCCCTGGCGGTTCTGGCGGTGGTCTACGGCCGCGCAGTGGAAGCGCCGGCCCTAGCGCTCGTCGCCCTCGGGCTGATGGCCGTGTTCATCGCCTCCCAGCAGGCGGCGGTCTCGCCGACGACGTGGCTGCTGATCTCCGAGATCGTGCCGCTGCAGGTTCGCGGCCTCGGCATGGGGGTCGCGGGACTGGCGCTGTGGGCGGCGAACTGGGCGGTGGCGCAGTTCTTCCTACCGCTGGTCGAGGCCGTCTCCGCGAGCGCGACCTTCGTGATGTTTGCCGTCCTTGGCATCGCAGCCTTCGGCTTCGTGCGCGCGTTCATCCCGGAAACCAAAGGCAGAGGCCTCGACGAGGTCGGCGAAGAGTTCCGCGCCCGCTTCAGCTAGCTTGGCGGGTGGTTTGGTCTCTTCGTTGTGAGAGGCTAAGATATTTCGACGTGTCATAGCTGGCGCAGGCATCTCCGTGCACGCGCCGGCTTAGTAAATACCAGTACAGCCCAACAAGGAAAGGAGCGCCCGATGAAGGTTCGCAAGTCGCTTCGGTCGCTGAAGAACAAGCCGGGCGCCCAGGTTGTCCGTCGCCGCGGCAAGGTCTACGTGATCAACAAGAAGGAGCCGCGCTTCAAGGCTCGCCAGGGCTAAGCCCGCTCGGAAGGGCCACTCGCCGTTAAGGCGGGTGGCTCTTTTCGTTTTTGGGGTCGTTTGGCTGTGGGGTGGAAGCTGGGGCGCAGGGGGCTGATGGCGGGGCGTGGGGACGGATTGCGGGTGAAGGGTAAGCTGCGGTGTCGCTTTTCGGCGCCCGGTCGAAAGGAGTCGGTCCGAAAGGAGTCGCGCGCGGTCGAAACGAGCACTCCTTTAGGGGTCATTCCTTTCGACCAGCGTTAGCGCGGCATGGTCAGGCAAAGCACCTTAGATCATGAGAGCTTGCGGAAGGGGCTAATGCGACGCGTGGGGCTGGCGTGCCCGAGCAAAGCGGCATAACCCCCTGCCGACCGGCGGAACCCCCGTGTTGCGCTATCGCTGGTCGAAATCACCCTGACAGAAAGGAGTCCCGCGCGGTCGAAACGAGTACTCCTTTAGGGGTGGCTGCTTTCGATCAGCGTTAGCGCCTCATGCGGAGGCGGATGACCACCCCTAGTCTCGGATCGCTCTGTCAGCTAACTCTCGGTGACCTCAAGATAACAATTTGATAACGGCAGAAAGTGCGAGCTGCGGATAATCCCACGGGTGTAAGTCGCGGGACGTAAGGCGCTGGCCGCCGCGAGGCAACATGTGGGGCTCGACCCTGCAGCCACCTGGAATTTCACGGATGTAACTACTATATGTAGTGCGTGTTGCGGGTTTAGGGTACAAAGTATAGTGTCTTTTGGTGTCGCCCCCGAGAGGGGAGGACAGGAACAAAGATCATAATCAGCTCCGTCGGTCGCGGCCCTGGGACGACGTCAGGACCACTACGACGAGTCACCGCAGAGATGCTCCCTACACCGAAGCGAGGACTTTCACCCATGGCCATCACCGTCTACACCAAGCCCGCCTGCGTCCAGTGCAACGCCACCACGAAGGCTCTCGACCGCGCCGGACTCGATTACGATCTCGTCGATGTCTCCGTCGATGACGAGGCCCGTGACTACATCATGGCGCTCGGCTACCTGCAGGCTCCCGTCGTCGAGGTTGGCGGCGAGCACTGGTCCGGCTTCCGCCCGGACCGCATCCGCGGCCTCGCCGCGCAGGTCGCTTAAACCCTCGGGTCGCAGCCGCCGCCCCGGGGAGTAGGGGAGGCGGCGAAGCACGCCAGTGTGCCGGCCCACGCAAGAAGATTCCACCGCCTCGATTCGATTCCTCGGGGCGGTTTAGCTTATGAGAAGGGACGTGAGTCGATCATGCTGATCGTGTACTTCTCCTCGGTCACGGAGAACACGCGACGGTTTGTCGACAAACTGCAACTGCCCAGCGCGCGCATCCCGCTGCGGCCCACTGACCCGCCGCTGCGCGTCGACGAGCCCTATGTGCTGGTGTGCCCGACCTACGGGGGCGGGGTGTCGATAAGCGGCCAAAACAGCCGGCCAGTGCCGCCGCAGGTCATCAGATTCCTCAACGACGAGCACAACCGCAGCTTCATCCGCGCGGTGATCTCCAGCGGGAACGCCAACTTCGGCGCCGATTTCGGCAAGGCGGGAGACATCATCTCCCGAAAGTGTGGCGTGCCTTATGTCTACCGCTTCGAGATCATGGGTAACGACGAAGACGTGCGCGTCGTGCGCGAAGGGCTGAAAACCCACGCCGTGCGTCTCGGCCTAGCCGAACCCGCCGCCGGTTAAAGAGAAAACACCTGTCCACCGAAAAACTTCATCCACCTTCCGCCCACCCCAGAAAGGTCGACGTGACTTCCACCACCACTGTGCTCGGAGCCTCCGGATCGGATAAGCCGGTCAACGACGAACTCGATTACCACGCGCTCAACGCGCTGCTCAACCTCTACGACGAGAACGGCAAGATCCAGTTCGACAAGGACCGGGAAGCCGCCAACCAGTTCTTCTTGCAGCACGTCAACCAGAACACCGTCTACTTCCACGATCTGGAAGAAAAGCTGCGCTACCTCATCGAGAACAAGTACTACGAGCCGGAGGTGCTCGATAAGTACGACTTCGACTTCGTCAAGAGCCTCTACAAGCGCGCCTATGCCTTCAAGTTCCGCTTCCCGAGCTTCTTGGGCGCCTACAAGTACTACACGTCGTACACCCTGAAGACCTTCGATGGAAAGCGCTACCTCGAGCGTTTCGAGGACCGCGTCGCCATGACCGCGCTCTTCCTCGGTGACGGCAACACCGCCGTCGCCGAAGACCTCGTGGACGAGATCATGGGCGGTCGCTTCCAGCCCGCCACCCCGACCTTCCTCAACGCCGGCAAGGCCCAGCGCGGCGAGCTCGTCTCCTGCTTCCTGCTGCGCATCGAGGACAACATGGAATCCATCGGCCGTGCCATCAACTCCGCGTTGCAGCTGTCCAAGCGCGGCGGCGGCGTCGCCCTGCTGCTCAGCAACATCCGTGAAGCCGGCGCGCCGATCAAGCACATCGAGAACCAGTCCTCGGGCGTCATCCCCGTGATGAAACTGCTGGAGGACTCCTTCTCCTACGCCAACCAGCTCGGAGCCCGCCAGGGCGCCGGCGCGGTCTACCTCAACGCCCACCACCCGGACATCATGCGTTTCTTGGACACCAAGCGGGAGAACGCGGATGAGAAGATCCGCATCAAGACCCTCTCGCTCGGCGTGGTCATCCCGGACATCACCTTTGAGCTGGCCAAGAAGAACGACGACATGTACCTCTTCTCGCCCTACGACGTCGAGCGCGTCTACGGCAAGCCCTTCGGTGATATCTCGGTGACCGAGCACTACTGGGACATGGTCGAAAACGACCACATCCGCAAGGCGAAGATCAACGCCCGCGACTTCTTCCAGACCCTCGCCGAGATCCAGTTCGAATCCGGCTACCCGTACATCATGTTCGAGGACACGGTCAACCGCGCAAACCCCATCGAGGGCCGCGTGAACATGTCCAACCTGTGCTCGGAGATCCTGCAGGTCAACAACGCCTCGGTGCTTAACGACGACCTCACCTACGACACCATCGGCCACGACATCTCCTGCAACCTCGGCTCACTGAACATCGCCAAGACGATGGATTCCCCCGACTTCGACAAGACCGTCGAGACGGCCGTGCGCGCGCTGACCTCCGTCTCCGATCAGACCTCCATCGACTCGGTGCCGTCCATCCGCGAAGGCAACGACTCCTCGCATGCCATCGGCCTCGGCCAGATGAACCTCCATGGCTACCTCGGCCGCGAGCGCATCCACTATGGCTCCGAGGAAGGCTTGGACTTCACCAACGCCTACTTCGCGTCGGTGATGTACGCCGCCATCAAGGCCTCTAACAAGATCGCCCGCGAGCGCGGCGAGGCCTTCGGCACCTTCGCCACCTCGGACTACGCCGACGGCTCCTTCTTCGACCGCTACGATCCGGCGGAGTTCGCCCCTAAGACCGAGCGGGTTAAGGGACTGTTCGCAAACTCCTCGATCTACACCCCGAGCGCCGAGGACTGGGCGCAGCTCAAGGCCGACGTCATGGAGCACGGCATCTACAACGCCTACCTCCAGGCGGTGCCGCCGACCGGTTCGATCTCCTACATCAACAACTCGACCTCGTCGATCCACCCCATCGCCTCCAAGATTGAGATCCGCAAGGAAGGCAAGATCGGCCGCGTCTACTACCCGGCGCCGCACATGGATAACGACAACCTCGAGTACTTCGATGATTCCTACGAGATCGGCTATGAAAAGGTCATCGACACTTATGCCGTCGCCACGCGCTACGTCGATCAGGGCCTGTCGCTGACGCTGTTCTTCAAGGACACCGTCACCACCCGCGACATCAACCGCGCCCAGATCTACGCTTGGACCAAGGGCATCAAGACGCTGTATTACATCCGTCTGCGCCAGATGGCACTCGCCGGCACCGAGGTCGAAGGCTGCGTCTCCTGCATGCTCTAGGAGGAGATGATGGGCCCGGCTAGGGCGTCGCGCACCTCCGCGAGCAGATCGCGCGAGGCCTGCTCCGCGGCCATCGGCTCCTGCTGCGCCACGGCGCGCGCGAGCTCCTCGTGCGCATCGAGCGCGGCCGGGGTGGGTACCTCCGGCTGGAGGCCGAACTCCGTGCGGCCATAGAGCGCTTACTCCGTGCGGCCATAGAGCGCTTTAAGTAGCGACGGGGCCAATGCGCGGAACATCTCATTGCCGGAGGCCTCGAGCAACAGGGTGTGGAAGCGGATGTCTGCCTGCAAAAAGTCACTGCTGGCGCCCTGGGTGCCCTCACCGAGCGCCCGGATGACGGAGGCGAGGGCGACCAGCTCCTCGCGTTGCGCCTCCGTGGCGTTCATGGCGGCCCGGAAGGCGGCGACCGGCTCGACGGCGATGCGCATCTCCGTCAGCGAGCGCAGCTGGCGCGGGCGCTCTCGATCGTCTTGGAGGCGCCAGGTGATTACCGTCGGATCGAAAACTGACCACGACTCCGAACTGCGCACGGTAATGCCGACGCGCCGGGAGGAGGAGACCAAGCCCAGCTGCTCTAAGGCGCGCATGGCCTCGCGGGAGACAGTGCGGGAGATGTCGAAGCGCTCGCCGAGATCCTGCAAGGTGAAGATGTGGCCCTCCGGCAGCTGGCCGGAGATGATCTCTCGTCCGAGCTCGTCGAGAACGCTGGCGAGCAAAGGAGTGGCGGAAGATGCCGGGTTGTCTGTGGCCATGGCACCGCAGTCCTTTCGGTCTCTGGTGGGCCGTGACCGGCTCCACCGGTCGGGAGAGGAACGCAAACTTATAAAACTATCATACGATCCCACTGAATAAGACTTGTGATCTTAGGCCCATTTGAGGGTGAATGGGGTCACCTTGCGGCGCTGTCGGTGTGCTCCGCAGCGCCGTATCTATAACTGCATATCTCGACTACCATCACTTAGGAATCACAACGTTGAAAGAGACAGGGGAAGAATCTTTGTTCGCACCTGAAGGCCACGATTACGACGCCTACCTCGCCTCCCACGACAAACCCGTCAAAGCGATCAACTGGAACGAGATTCCCGATGACAAGGATCTCGAAGTCTGGGACCGCCTGACCGGAAACTTCTGGCTGCCGGAGAAGGTGCCGGTCTCTAACGACATCCCGACGTGGAACAAGCTCACCGGCAAAGAGCAGGAAACCACCATGCGGGTGTTCACCGGCCTGACGCTTCTGGACACCATCCAGGGAACCGTCGGCGCAGTCTCGCTGCTGCCGGACGCCAAGACCCTCCACGAGGAGGCCGTCTACACCAACATTGCGTTCATGGAGTCGGTGCATGCCAAGAGCTACTCCAACATCTTCATGACGCTGGCGAACACCCCACAGATCAACGACGCGTTCCGGTGGTCTGAGGAAAACGAGAACCTCCAGCGCAAGGCCAAGATCATCCTGTCCTACTACGACGGCGACGATCCGCTGAAGCGCAAGGTGGCCTCCGTGCTGCTGGAGTCCTTCCTCTTCTACTCCGGCTTCTACCTGCCGATGTATTTCTCTTCGCACGCGAAGCTCACCAACACCGCCGACATTATCCGCCTGATCATTCGCGACGAGTCCGTGCACGGCTACTACATCGGCTACAAGTACCAGGTCGGCCTGCGCGAGCAGACCCCGGAGCGTCAGGAGGAGCTCAAGGCCTACACCTTCGACCTGCTCTTCGAGCTCTACGACAACGAGATCCAGTACACCGAGGATCTCTACGACGAGCTCGGCTGGACCGAAGACGTCAAGCGCTTTTTGCGCTACAACGCCAACAAGGCCCTCAACAACTTGGGCTACGAAGGCCTGTTCCCGGCCGATGACACGAAGGTCTCGCCGGCGATCCTGTCGTCGCTGAGCCCGAACGCCGATGAGAACCACGACTTCTTCTCCGGCTCTGGTTCGTCGTACGTCATCGGCCGGGCCGAGGAGACCACCGACGAGGACTGGGCGTTTTAAACTGGGCCTCTCAACCTTTCGGACGACTCCGAAACCGGGGGTGGCGGCGGAAGCGACTGTGGAGTACGTCACGGCCGGCGCCCCTTTCCCTGCGGTCACGATCGACGAATAACCACGTCGTCGAATCGGGCCTTGCCTGGGGAAGTGAGAGGATACAATAACTGTGTCTCCAGTCTGGGAAACAGCTGGATTAAGTCGTTCTCAGGGATTAGAGTGAACGACTGAAAAACCAAGACGCGTCCGGATTACTCGCAAATCTGGCGCGTTCGTTGTCAGGAGGAACCAATGACCGCTGTGGCGCCAAGGCTCGACAATTACGTCGCGCCGGAACGTCCAGAGCCGACCGGGCATTCCAAGCGCGGTTCCAAGGCCTGGATGATGCTCACCACGACCGACCATAAGCAGCTCGGCATCATGTACATCATCATGTCGTTCAGCTTCTTTTTCCTGGGCGGCCTGATGGCCCTGCTGATCCGTGCGGAGCTGTTCTCCCCGGGTCTGCAGTTTCTGTCCAATGAGCAGTTCAACCAGCTGTTCACCATGCACGGCACGGTGATGCTGCTGCTGTTCGGTACTCCGATCGTCTGGGGTTTCGCTAACTACGTTCTGCCCCTGCAGATCGGTGCCCCCGACGTCGCCTTCCCGCGTCTGAACGCCTTCGGCTTCTGGATCACCACCATCGGTGGTGTCGCGATGCTCTCCGGCTTCCTCACCCCGGGCGGTGCCGCCGACTTCGGCTGGACCATGTACATGCCGCTGGCTGACGAGGTCCACACCCCGGGCATCGGCGCGGACATGTGGATCGTCGGTGTCGGTGCCACCGGTATCGGTACCGTCGCCTCGGCCATCAACATGGCCACCACCGTTCTGACCATGCGCGCACCGGGCATGACCATGTTCCGCATGCCGGTCTTCTGCTGGTCCATCTTCACCACCTCGATCATCGCCCTGATGATCTTCCCGCTGCTGCTGGCCGCTGCTCTCGGCGTTCTCTACGACCGCAAGCTCGGCGGCAACATCTACGACTCCGCCAACGGTGGCGCCATCCTGTGGCAGCACCTGTTCTGGTTCTTCGGCCACCCGGAGGTCTACGTCCTCGCGTTGCCATTCTTCGGTGTGATCTCCGAGGTCATCCCGGTCTTCTCCCGTAAGCCGGTCTTCGGCTACATCGGCCTGGTCTTCGCCACCCTGGCCATCGGCTCGCTGTCCATGGCCGTCTGGGCGCACCACATGTACGTCACCGGCGCCGTGCTGCTGCCGTTCTTCTCGTTCATGACGTTCCTCATCGCGGTCCCGACCGGTATGAAGTTCTTCAACTGGGTCGGCACCATGTGGAACGGCCACATCACCTGGCAGACCCCGATGATTTGGGCGATGGGCTTCATGGCCACCTTCCTCTTCGGTGGTCTCACCGGCATCATGCTGGCCTCCCCGCCGCTGGACTTCCACCTGGCGGAGTCCTACTTCCTGATCGCCCACTTCCACTACACCCTGTTCGGCACCGTGGTGTTCGCCTCCTACGCTGGCGTCTACTTCTGGTTCCCGAAGATGACCGGCCGTATGCTCGACGAGCGCCTGGGCAAGATCCACTTCTGGCTGACCTTCATCGGCTTCCAGGGCACCTTCATGGTCCAGCACTGGCTGGGCAACATGGGCATGCCGCGTCGTTACGCCGACTACCTGGATTCCGATGGCTTCACCCTCCTCAACCAGATCTCCACGATCTTCTCCTTCATCCTGGGTGCCTCGGTTATCCCGTTCGTCTGGAACGTGTTCCGCTCCTGGCGCTACGGCGAGGTCGTCACCGTCGACGATCCGTGGGGTTACGGCAACTCCCTCGAGTGGGCTACCTCCTGCCCGCCTCCGGGCCACAACTTCGTGTCCCTGCCGCGCATCCGCTCCGAGCGTCCGGCCTTCGAGCTGCACTACCCGCACATGGTCGAGCGCATGCGTCGCGAGGCCCACGTCGGCCACGATGCCGACCCGCGCGAGGAAGTCTCTCGGACCAACCCGCAGGGTGGGGAAGGCCCGAAGCACGCCGCTGCTCGCAGCTAGGCTCCGCGCCGCTGACGGCAGCGACCGTCATTCCTGACGATAGGTAAAACCGCCTCGTAGCCACCGACCACGGTCGTGGCGAGGCGGTTTCGCTATTTCGGGGTTATTGGGTGGGGTTGTGGTGGGTTGTTTCGGTGGGTCGAGCGGGGTGGGCTCGCCGTGGTTTTTGAGTAACTACCGACGTTAAGCTCCGTTTCGGCCTCAAAACCCCAAGACCGTCGGTACTTACTCAAAACCAGACCCCAACAGCTTCTGTTCGCACTTCCGCACCCTCCGTGCCAGAATGAGGAAGCGTGACTGATACAAACGACCCTCATAATTCAGTTCCCTCCGTCGCCCTGTCTGAAGGGTTCGTCTCTGGAGTGATTACTTCTACCGGCCCGGATTCGCCTGGTGTGTCCGCCACGTTCTTCCGCGTGCTTGCGGCCAACGGCGTCCAGCTCCTCGATGCTGAGCAGGCCCTGTTCCGGGGCCGGATCTCCCTAGCCGCGTACGTCGGTTTCGATCCCGAACGCGAGGAGCGCATCCTCACCGGTCTGCAGGATTCGCTCAAAGGCTACGGCCAGACCATCACCGTGGATTCGGAGGTGGATGCCACCGCGGGCAGCCGTCCGCGTTCGACGCATACCGTGGTGATTTTGGGTAACCCGGTGACGGCCGAGGATCTGTCGCAGGTCGGCCGTGCGCTCGCCAATTACGGTGCGAATATCGACCGTATCCGTGGCATCTCTGATTACCCGGTGACCGGCCTCGAGTTGTTTATCACCGTGCCGGATACCGGACCCGGTGGCGGTCAGAACGTGCGCAAGGCGCTGGCGGAGGTGGCGTGGGAGTCGAACATCGACATCGCCATGGAGCGCGCGGGCTTGCAGCGCCGTTCGAAGCGCCTGGTGTGCTTCGATTGCGATTCCACGCTGATTACGGGTGAGGTCATCGAGATGCTCGCCGCGCACGCCGGGCGGGAAGCGGAGGTCGCCGCCGTCACTGAGCGTGCCATGCGCGGAGAGCTCGACTTTGAGGAGTCGTTGCGTGAGCGCGTGAAGGCACTCGAGGGCTTGGACGAGTCGGTGATCGACGAGGTCGCCAACGCCATCGAGCTGACCCCAGGCGCGCGCACGACCATTCGTACCCTGAACCGCATGGGTTATCGCACCGCGGTCGTCTCGGGCGGGTTTATCCAGGTCCTCGAGGATCTGGCCGAGGAGCTCCAGCTCGACTACGTGCGCGCGAACACCCTCGAGATCGAGAACGGTAAGCTGACTGGCCGGGTCGTTGGCAAGGTGGTGGATCGCCAGGCGAAGGCGGAGTTCCTCCGGGAGTTTGCCGCTGATTCGCAGCTGGAGATGCACCAGACCGTCGCCGTCGGCGATGGGGCCAATGACATCGACATGATCTCCGCCGCGGGCTTGGGCATCGCTTTCAACGCGAAGCCGGCGCTCACGGAGGTCGCCGATACCTCCGTGAATCACCCGTTCCTCGACGAGGTGTTGTACATGCTGGGCATCCCCCGCCACGAGGTGGAGCTGGCCGACCAGGAGGACGGCACTTATCGACGGGTGGAGCTCTCCTAGTGCTCGACCAAGCACATAAGTTTCTCGCCGAGAACGTGTCGGCGGATCGCCACGCCCGCAGCGAGGATCCGGATGACCCCGCCACCGTGCAGGCCATGCAGATTGCGTTGCACATCCCGAAGCCGGAGCGCCCGCGCCGCACGCCGCTGCTGGAGTCCGCTGCCCGCGCGGTGGTGGCCGTGTGCCTCGACGATCGTGCCGTCACCGACGACGGCTGGCACGAGGGCCTGCAGCACTGGTACGACCACCTGATCCGCAAGATCGCCCGCCGTGGGCGCAACAAGCCCTGGGAGGACGTCCAAAAGCTTCCCGGCGTCACGATGGAGACTGATGGCGTGCTCGCCCGCGCCTTTGTTCCCACGGCGGTCGCGGACGTTCCGCATGAGATCAAGAAGTTGCAGATCAAGGGCACGGACCTTCCGATGGACGAAGAATCCGCCGCCGAGCCGGCACCCGGGCTGCCGCTCATCGCGGTGAATGCGGATCTCGAGATGACCACCGGCAAGGCCGCCGCTCAGGTCGGCCACGGCTCGATGCTGCTCGCCGCCGCCCAGGACCTCGAGTGGGTCCGCCGCTGGGCAGACAAAGATTTTGCCCTCCAGGTCCGCGAATACCCGGCGCAGCGTCTCCGGGAGCTGGTGGCCGACAACCCGGAGGCCGTCGTCGTGCGTGACGCCGGCTACACCGAGGTCGCCCCGGACTCGGCCACCGTCGTGGCCCTGCCTTATCAGAGCTAAGAGCTCACCAGCCGCTTGAGCGCCCCGCGCACCACCGCGGGGTCGGTGGTGTCCCAAAACCGCGGCAGGGAGGCGCGCAGAAATCCGCCGTAGCGCTTGGTTACCAGGCGGTTGTCCAGCACGGCGACCACCCCGCGGTCGTCGACGGAGCGCAGCAGCCGGCCCGCGCCCTGCGCCATGAGCAGGGCGGCGTGGGTGGCGGAGACCTCCATGAACCCGGAGCGCCCGGCCGCGTTGGCGGCTTCGGAGCGGGCTTGGAGCAGGGGGTCGTCGGGACGCGGGAACGGGATGCGGTCGATGATTACGAGCGAGAGGGAGCGGCCGGGGACGTCGACACCCTGCCAGAGGCTCAACGTCCCGAACAAGCAGACGTTCTCGCTGCGGGAGAACTTCTCGACGAGCGCGCCCGTCGCATCCTCGCCCTGCAAAAGGATCTCGAAGGGAAGGCGCGGGCGCAGCGCCTCCGCGGCCTGGACGGCGGCCCGCTTGGAGGAGAACAAGCCTAAGGTGCGCCCGCCCGCGGCGGTGATGAGCTCTGCGATTTCCTGCAGGGTTTCCTCGGCGAGCCCGTCGCGCCCGGGCGCCGGCAAGTGTTTAGCCGTGTAGAGGATGCCGGATTTCTCCGGGTTGAAGGGGGAGCCGGCGTCGAGGCTATCCCAGCTGCCGCGGGGCAGCCCCCAGTTCGCGGCGAGGACGTCGAATCTCCCGCCGATAGCCAGGGTGGCCGAGGTGAGGATCACGGTCTGCTCGCCGAAGAGGTTGTCGTGCAACAACCCGGCGACCGAGAGCGGGGCGACGGCCAGGCTCTCTTGGCGCGAATCCAGCCAGACGACGTCTTGGTCCGTGCCGGCGTCGAACACCCCGAGGATGCGCACGATGGCGTCGTGGAGGTCCTCTAAGTGGTTGGCAAGGTTGACCCGCTCGGCCGCCTTGTCGGGTTCCTCGCCGTCGCGGGGCCGGGCGATGGCCTCGCGGAGGGACCACAGGCCGTCGCGAAGCCCGTTGAGGGATCCCCGGGTGGTCTCATCAATCGTGGTCCAGCGGCCGGGGTCGAGCGTTTTGAGGAGGGCGTCGAAGTCGTCGGCGAGGTCGGTGAGGTCGTCCTCTTTGCCGTCGGCACCGAGCTTGCCGCCGCGGTTGGCGGCTAGTTTCAAGATGCGCGGCGAGATCTCGCTGGTGGCTACGGAGGTGATGCGCCCGTCGAGCTCGTGGGCCTCGTCGATGACGGTGACGTCGTGTTCGGGGAGGATGTCGACGTCGGCAAGCGCGTCAATCGCCAGCATCGCGTGGTTGGTGACGACGATATCCACCTCCCGCGACGCCTGGCGGGCATGCTCGGCGAAGCACTCCTCGCCGTGCGGGCACCGGCTGGCCCCCAGGCACTCTTTGGCGCTCACGCTGACCTGCTTCCACGCCAGATCCGGCACGCCCGGGTCGAGGTCGTCGCGATCGCCGGTCTCCGTCTCCTGGGCCCACTCGTGGACGCGCTTGACGTGGCGGCCGGTCCAGGAGATGTCGGTGTCGTCGAGAAGCGCCTCCGGGGCCTCCTCGTCGGCGCCGAGCTTGTTGAGGCACACGTAGTTCGACCGGCCCTTGAGGATCGCGAAGGTCGGGCGGCGCTCGAGGTGGTCCTCTAAAGCGTCAGCGAGGCGCGGCAGGTCGCGCTGGACCAGCTGGTTCTGCAGGGCGATCGTGGCAGTGGAGACCACCACCGTGGTCTTGGACTGCTGCGCGTGCCGGATCGCGGGCACGAGGTAGGCGAGCGACTTGCCGGTGCCCGTGCCGGCCTGGACGGCGAGGTGGCGCTCGTCGTCGATGGCGGCGGTGACGGCCTCGGCCATGGCGAGCTGCCCTTCTCGACGGCTGCCTCCCAGGGCGGTGACGGCGGCGTCGAGAAGCTCGGGGGTGCTGGGGGCGAGGGGCTGTTCGCTATCCGACACCAGTGCTAGTACTCCCGGTCAGTCACGGCGAAACCGGTAAACCGGGTGGTAATCGCCGGCTCGTTGCGCGACAGGGCCAACCCCTCCCAGGGCAGCTTGGTCAGCTGGCGGGCTAAGTGCTCGCGGGATTCCTCCAGGGTGGGCACTGCGGTGCGCTGTCCGTCGCGCATGAGCGGGATGGTCAGCTGCTCATCGGTGGCGCGGCCGGTATCCGGGGCCTCGGAGTGGAAGGGGTAGACGATCTCCTCGATCGCCACCCCGGTGGAGCGGTGGGTGCGCAGGGCCCGCTTCGCCCCGCCGGTCATGGCCTTGCCGCTGGAGCGCTTGGCGACGGGGTGTCCGTTGACCTCCACCAACTTGTACACCAGCCCGGCCGTCGGCGCCTCGGAGCCCGTGACCACCGAGGTGCCCACCCCGAAGCCGTCGACGGGGTCGCCGCGCAGGCCGGCGATGGCGAACTCGTCGAGATCCGAGGAGACGATGATCTTCGTGTTGATCGCCCCGAGCTCATCGAGCTGCGCGCGCACGCGCCGGGTCAGCGCCCCGAGGTCGCCGGAGTCGATGCGCACCCCGCCGAGCTCAGGGCCGGCGACCTCGATCGCGGTGCGTACGCCGCGGGCGATGTCGTAGGTATCCACCAGCAGGGTGGTGTCGATGCCGAGCGCGTCGATCTGCGCCTTAAAGGCGGCGGCCTCGTTCGGGGTGCCGTCGTCGTTGATGTGCAGCAGCGTCCAGGCGTGCGCCGCCGTCCCCGAGGCCGGGATGCCGTAGCGCTGCGCGGCCTCCAGATTCGAGGTGGCGGCGAAACCCGCGAGATACGCCGCGCGGGCGGCGGTGACCGCCTGGTATTCCTGCGTGCGCCGCGAACCCATCTCGATGATCGGCCGGCCGTCGGCAGCCGTGACCATGCGCGCCGCCGCCGAGGCGACCGCGGAGTCGGAGTTCATGATCGAAAGGATCACGGTCTCTAAGATCACGCACTCGGCGAAGGTGCCGCGCACCGTGAGGATGGGGGAGTAGGGGAAGTACAACTCGCCCTCGCGATAGCCGTCGATCTGGCCTTGGAAGCGGAAATCCCTCAAGAACTCGCGGGTGCGATCGTCGAGGAAGTCGAGCTGGCTCAACTGTTCGTCGGTGAAGACGAAGTGCTCCACGGCCCGCACCAGGCGCTCCGTGCCGCCGACGACGCCGTAGCGACGCTCGCTCGGAAGGCGGCGGGAGAACACCTCGAAGGCGCACTCGCGGTGGGCGGTGCCGTCTTTAAGCGCCGCCTGCAGCATCGTCAGTTCGTATTTATCGGTCAGCAGCGCCGTCGAGGCGGCCGGTCGATCGATGGTTGCATCCAGCTTCTTATCACTCACACCCAAAACCTTAGCGGAGTGCCTCGCGCTAGCCCCCTGCCGCCGGATAACAAAGCTGACTAAGATAGGTGCACATGAACGCCGAGACCGCCCCCACACGCACCTTCCGGACACGGCCGGGCGTTGTGACCATGGGTTCTCCCATGGCGAGCCCGGAGCTCGACGAGCAGCTGGACGTCGACACGGCCACCGCCGAAAACCTGCCGTGGCTGTGCATTGTCTGGGATGACCCCGTCAACCTCATGAGCTATGTCAGCTATGTCTTCCAGACCGTTTTAGGATACGACAAGAAACGGGCCACCGAGCTGATGATGCAGGTCCACACCGAAGGCAAAGCCGTCGTCTCGTCCGGAGAGAAGGACAAGGTAGAAGGTGACGTCAAGAAGCTGCACACCGCCGGGCTCTGGGCGACGATGCAGCAGGCCGGATAGGAATACCGAAGGAGACCGAAGAAGATGACTCCGTGGACCGTGAAGAAGCCGCTCATGCGTGCCGCGCGCTACACCACCACGTTGGATCCGCTGGAGCGCGAGGTCCTCGGTAATCTCACCGCACAGGTCGCCGACGCGCTCATGGAACGCGCCCGCACCGCCCCGCGCGACGAGCTCGCCCAGATGATGGACATGCCCACCGGGCATACCGACGCCCCCGACGATCCCTCGCTGGCGCGCCTGCTGCCGGACTTCGAGCGCAGCGGCGACGAGGAATACGACGGTGACAACGGTCTGCTGCGCAGCCTGCACGAATCTGACATCATTACGGGCAAGCTCGACCACCTGCGCGTCATCGCGGATGCGGTGGGGCCGGACGGCTCCGTCCAGATCTCGCTGACCGGCGACGAAGTGCCCGCCTTCATCGCGGGGCTCAACGACCTCCGGCTGTACCTCGCAGCCCAGGAGATCGACGACGTAGCGCGTGCTGCCGAGCGCGACAACCTCGTCGAATGGTTGGCCTACAACCAAGACAGTCTGCTTTCTGCCTACACCGGGGACTAATTTATGACTTACTCTGATCCCTCCCGGTACCGGAGTACCTCACCTGGCTTCGGCACCGCGGGTAACTACGGTTCGGGTGCGCCCGTGGCCACCCAGCGCGGCCGGGCCCCGCAGCCGCAGCGTCACCGCCGCGGCGGCGGGCTGTCGGGCGCGCTGCGCTACAGCATCGGCTTCGTGGTGGTGATCTGGGCGGTCCACATCATCAACCTCGTGTTCTTCGACGGCGGGCTTCTGGCCTTCGGCATCCGCCCGATGGATACCTCCTCGCTGTGGGGGATCGTGACCGCTCCGCTTCTGCACGCCAGCTTCGAGCACTTGATCTCCAACACCGTGCCCGGCGCCGTGTTCGCCTTCCTGGTCGGTTTCTCCGGCCGCAGGGCGTTCTGGGAGGTCACCGCGATCGTGGTGCTCGTCGCCGGTGTGGGCACGTGGCTGTTCGGCGGCGTGGGCACCAACCACATCGGCGCCTCCAGCCTGGTGTATGGCTGGCTGGCGTATCTGCTCGTACGCGGTATCTTCAACCGCTCGTTCCGCCAGATCCTGCTCGGGCTCGTCCTCGGTTTCTTCTACTCCGGGCTCGTGTGGGGCCTGCTGCCGGGTACTCCCGGCATGTCCTGGCAGGGCCACCTGTTCGGCGCGATTGGCGGCATTCTGGCGGGCATGATGATCACCTCGGACGACCCGCCGAAGCTGGTGGGGCGCCGCAACGCCTAGCATGAACCACCGTGAGTGATGAGGAAGCTTTAAAGGTTCATGCCGACAGCCCGATCGGCATCTTCGATTCCGGGGTCGGCGGGTTGACGGTGGCGCGCACCATCATCGACCAGCTGCCGCACGAGTCGATCATCTACGTTGGCGATACCAAAAACGGCCCTTACGGCCCGCAGAAAATTGCCGACGTCCGCGCCCACGCCATGCGCATCGCCGACGATCTCGTCGAACGTGGCTGCAAGATGCTGGTCATTGCCTGTAACACAGCCACCGCCGCGTTCCTGCACGACGCCCGGGAACGTTACGACGTCCCCGTCGTCGAAGTCATTCGGCCCGCAGTGAAACGCGCCATGGCGACCACCCGCAACGGGCGCGTCGGGGTGATCGGCACCATCGGCACGATCAACTCCGGGGCGTATCAGGACCTGTTCTCCCTCAACCCCTCCGTCGAGGTCACCGCGGCGGCGTGCCCGTCGTTCGTTGACTTCGTCGAGCGCGGTATTACCTCCGGACGCCAGATCCTGGGTGCTGCCGAGGCCTACCTGGCCCCGCTGCAGGCGGCGGGCGTCGATACGCTCGTGCTCGGCTGCACGCACTACCCGCTGCTTTCCGGTGTCATCCAGCTGGCGATGGGCGACGGCGTCACCCTCGTCTCCTCTGCCGAGGAGACCGCCAAGGAAGTCCTCAGCGTCTTGACCCGCACCGACATGCTGCACGAGGCAGAACCCGACGCAGTGCCAAAGCGCGTGTTCGAATCCACTGGGGATCCGGAAACCTTTGCCCGGCTGGCGGAACGCTTCCTCGGACCCCAGATCACCGGAATCGCCCCGGAACCGCATGAATGAGCGTGATAACCGCGCCAATCCGTGGCACAGTAACAGCATGGAGCTAACTATTCTGGGCTGCTCGGGGTCGGTGGCCGCGCCCGGCAACGCGGCGTCTGGATACCTGATCACCGTCGACAACGCGCCGGCGGTGGTCATGGATCTGGGACCGGGTACCTTCGCGCCCCTGCAAGAGCTGGCGAACCCCTCCGAGGCCGACGTCGTGTTCACCCACCTCCACGCCGACCACTGCCTGGATTTGCCCTCGCTGTTAGTCTGGCGCCGCTTCCACCCGGAGTTGGCCGCCAAGGGCCGCAACCTCTGCTTCGGGCCTGAGCGCACGCCGGTGCACTTAGGGCGCTTGTCCGCCAACGGCGACGAGGTCGACGACTTTTCCGACACCCTCGCCTTCGCCCCGTGGAGGCATGGGCAGACGGAGATCCTCGGGAAGTTGAACTTCACCCCCTACGAGGTCGACCACCCCGTCGAGGCCTACGCCTTCCGCGTCGAGCACACCGCCACCGGGTCGAGTCTGTGCTACTCGGGCGATACCGCCTACACCGAGAACCTCATCGAGGCTGCCCGCGGAGTCGATTACTTCTTCTGCGAAGCCGGCTGGGGACCCGACGGTAATGACAAGCCGATCGGCATGCATATGTCCGGCGGCGACTGCGGACGCGCCGCCCGCGAAGCCGGCGTGGGCACCCTCGTGCTCGTGCACATCCAGCCCTGGGCCGATAAAGAAGCCACGCTAGAGGCGGCGCGCGCAGAATTCGACGGCGAGATCATCGTCGGCGAGGCTGGGATGGAGTTTGAGATTTAGGTTTCTGGGTTGCGTTTGGGGGCGTTCGGGGCGTTCGGGTGCGTTCGGGGCGTTCGGGTGCGTTCGGTGCGGCGTTTTGGCACGTCGACGCATGATGCGGTAGCGATTGGGATGGTGTTTGGCGGTGCTGGTGGGTGATGCGCTAGCGCTTGTCGAAAGGAGCCGGTCGAAAGGAAGCGTCCTTTCGACCCCGTGGGACTCGTTTCTGTGCGCCTCCTTTCGACCAGCGTAATCGCGTTATGGGCGTGGGTGCTGCGGGTGTCTCCTGTCGGGGCTGCCGAGGTGAAGAGTGAGGTTGACGGGGCATGCGGGACTGATGGGATAGCGGCATCGTGGTCTTGCATAAGCGGACTGACCATGCGTCCAAGGAGCGTTAGCGCTTGTCGAAAGGGGGCGGTCGAAAGGAAGCGTCCTTTCGACCCTGCGGAACTCGTTTCTGTGCACCTCCTTTCGACCAGCGCAAGCACACCATGGGCGCAGGTATCGCGGATGCCCGCCGGGCCCGGCCAGCGCAAGCGCACCATGAGCACAGGCGTCACAGACGCCCCGCCGGACCCGACAAACCAAAGCAAACCAAAACAAACCAAAGCACCACCACGCTCCAGCGCGTCGCCGCCGTGGTCTACGCTGGATCGCATGACTGATTTCTCGCGTTACGATGGCCGCGCCACCGACGAAATGCGCCCCGTGCGCATCACCCGGGGCTTCACCTCGAACCCGGCGGGCAGCGTGCTCGTCGAGTTTGGCAACACCCGCGTGATGTGCACCGCCTCGATCGAGCTCGGTGTGCCGCGCTTCAAGAAGGACTCCGGCGAAGGCTGGCTGACCGCCGAGTACGCCATGCTGCCCGCCGCCACCCACGAGCGCATGCCGCGGGAGTCGATGCGCGGCAAGGTCAAGGGTCGCACTCACGAGATCTCCCGTCTGGTCGGCCGCAGCCTGCGCGCCGCCGTCGACCTCTCTGAGCTGGGGGAGAACACCATCAACATCGATTGCGATGTCCTGCAGGCCGACGGCGGCACCCGCACCGCCTCGATTACCGGTGCTTACGTCGCGCTGGCGGATGCCATCACCGAGCTCAAGGCCCGGGACGTTGTGCCGGGGAACCCGCTGCGCGCCCCGGTCGCCGCGGTTTCGGTGGGGCTTATCGACGGCCACGTCCTCCTCGATCTCCCCTATGAGGAAGATTCCCGCGCTGATGTGGATCTCAACGTCGTGATGACGGCTGAGGGGAAGTTCGTCGAGGTCCAGGGCACCGGCGAGCACGGTGAGTTCGGCCGCGAGGAGCTCAACGCCATGCTCGACGCCGCGGAAAAGGGCATCGCCGAGCTGCATGCCGCCCAGCGTGCCGCACTGGAGGGCTAAGCCTGTGCAGCTGCTCGTCGCGTCGAATAATCCCAAAAAGCTCGCCGAGCTGGAGCGCATCCTCGCCGCCGCGGGGGTTCAGGGTGTCGAGCTCGTCTCCTTGCGCGAGGTCGAAGCCTACGAAGAGCCCGTCGAGTACGGCCGCACCTTCGCTGACAACGCACTGATCAAGGCCCGCGCCGGGGCCCAAGCCACCGGCTTGGCGACCGTGGCGGATGACTCCGGTCTCGCAGTCGAGGAGCTCGGCGGCATGCCGGGGGTGCTGTCCGCGCGCTGGTCCGGCACGCACGGCGATGATCAGGCCAACAATGACCTGCTGCTCGCCCAGATGGCCGATGTGCCCGATGAGCGTCGCGCCGTCGCGTTCGTCTCCGTGTGCGCGCTGGTCACCCCGGACGGTACCGAGCGGGTCTCCGAGGGGCGGTGGGAAGGCCGCCTGTTGCGTGAGGAAGTCGGCGAGAACGGCTTTGGCTACGACCCGCTGTTCGTGCCGGCCGAAGAAGACGCCCCGGGCGGCGCGGGCCGCAGCTCCGCGCAGCTGAGCTTGGCAGACAAAGACGCCCTCTCGCATCGCGGGAAGGCGTTGGGTGGTCTGGTGGCAGCGATCGCCGAGCTAGCCAGCGCTTAGGGTTCCTGAAGCTGGAACTTCTTGATGACCTCCCGGCGCCGGGCCGCCTCAACGAAGAAGCTGAGGAAGGGCACCACCCCGGAGATCGCCGTGACCACCCAGGTCGCGGGCTTCCAGCGGGCCTTGAGACCCAGGTTGATCGTGGCGATCACGAACGCCAGATACGCCCAGCCGTGGCCGATGGCGATGACGGTCGCCCAGTCGGGGATGTCGACGCCTACGAGGTATTCCAGGATCATGCGGATGACCAGCGCGATGAGCATCCCGCCGGTGATCCAGGCGGCGATAGAGAAGAACCTCAGCGCCGGGCGCACGCGGCGTTTGCGCTCCGGGTGGACGCGGTGCGTGCTGCTGCTGGTATCAGTCGGGGGAGTGGGCATGCGTAGTCCTTCGGAAATGGTCGGGTTTTAATCGCGGGAGCTGTGGCCGCGACGGGGGGTGTTGATTTCGTTGAAGGTCTCGACGTCCATCTGCGGGCGCTCCGGCAGGAAGTCTTCGTCGATCTCGGTGACCGAGTCACCGAATTCCTCCAGGTCGGCCTGGTAGAGGAAGTCCGGGTCGTCGGCGTCTCGCTCGGCGGCTCGGGCCTCGTTCTCGTACTTCACGCCCATCCGGTAGGCGTAGACGGCGAACGCACCGAAGAGGGGCCACTGCAGTGCGTAGCCCAGGTTCTGGAACGTGCCGGTGCCGGACTGGAAACGAGTCCACTGCCACCAGGCGAGCCCGAGGCAGGCGAGGACAACGACGACGAGAAAGACCACGTGCCATGCCTTAATAGGCACGCGATCACGCGTCTTGTCCTCGCTTTTCTCTGCGTCCTTCACAGCCTCCGATCGTAGTCGTGATCAGTCAAAAGTAGTAGACGGGGTGCGGATGCGGGGTTTCGGCCCTGGGGGCGATACGATGGTTAGCGTTTCGGCGCCCGTGGCGGAACTGGCAGACGCGCTGGATTTAGGTTCCAGTGTCTTCGGACGTGTGGGTTCAAGTCCCACCGGGCGCACTTTTTTATGCCCTTTTTCGGCCACACCCGCCACCAATAAGTATGCAATGGGTCACTCTCAGCAGCGAAAACGGGGAAGGAAACCCAAACGGGTGTAGATTACACAGCAAAAGATGACGGTTTCCTCATGATTTTGTGGCATCATTTGGTGAGCAAAACGACGCCTATGACAGGAGTAGCAACGCTGTGACCCACCGCCTGATCTCCCGGTTCGACCCGTCCACCCTTGGTGCGCCGCCCGCACGATTCGCGGTGAGCTTCGCTGGCCAGGGCTTCGACTGGCGCCCAGCCCTCGCTGATGCCGTCGCGGCGGGGTGCGGGCACGTCGTCACGCGGCATCTCACCCAGGCCGCAGAACTGCTCGCCGGCGTCTCCACCGAGCTCGCCGGCCTGCGCCCGCATGGCTTCGACCCCCTAGGGCTCGCCGAGTCCTACGCCCGCGACGAGCACACGCCCATCGACACCGTCGCCCCGGCGATCTCGGTGCCGGGCATCCTCACCGCGCAGATCGCCACCTGCGCCTCCCTCGAACGCCAGGGCCTGAACCTGTCGGACGCCGTCGCCGCGGTTGGGCACTCGCAGGGCCGCCTCGGCGTTGAGTACCTCCGCGATCCCGACGCTGCCGCCGAGATCCTCGCCCTCGCCCAGCTCATCGGCGCCGCCATGGAGCGCGGCGTACGCACCCACGGCTTGCTTAACGACGCCACCGCCTCCCCCATGCTGGTCATCGCCGGCATCACCCGCGAGCGCCTCGACGCCGCGCTCTCCGCCCTCGACGTCGCTGATACGCAGCGGCCGGTCATCGGGCTGCGCAATGCGCGCGAGACGTTCGTCGTGGTGGGCCGCCCGCAGGACCTTGAGGCGTTGACGCGGGATCTGCACACGCAGGCGGAGGTCGAGAAGAAGGAGATCGGCGGAGTCGTGCGCGGCGGCACCGCGTTCGACCCGGAGATCACCCCGCTGGCCATCCGCGCCGGCTTCCACCACCCGTTACTCGCCGAGGCGGTGGAGCAGGTCGTTAGCTGGGCAAAGCAGTGCGACCTCGAGACCACGCGGGCGCGCCGGCTCGCCGAGGCCGTCATGACCACCCCCGTCGACTGGCCGGCAGAGCTCGAAGCCATCACCCGCGCCGAGGCCGACTGGGTCTTCGAGATCGGCCCCGATACCGGCGTGGCCAGCCTCATCCGCGAGAACCTGCGCGGGCAGGGGATCGGGGTGTTGGCCGTCGGCACCCCGGAGGGCCAAGCGCAACTGTTCGATACCGGGATGGCGCCGCAGCGCCCGCGGCCGTACCGGGAGTTCGCGCCGCGGCTCGTCGAGAAGAACGGCGAGCGGCGCATCGAGACCGCCTTTACCCGCCTGACCGGGCGCAGCCCCATGCTGCTGGCGGGGATGACGCCGTCGACGGTGGATCCAGAGATCGTCGCCGCCGCGGCGAACGCCGGGCACTGGGCGGAACTGGCCGGCGGTGGGCAGGTGACGGAGGAGATTTTCGATCGGCATATCGCGAAGCTGGCCGAGCTTCTGCAGCCCGGGCGGGCCGCCCAGTTCAACGCGATGTTCCTCGATCCTTACCTGTGGGGCATGCATTTCGGCACCGCGAAGTGGGTGCCCAAGACCCGCGCGGCGGGAGCGCCTCTCGACGGCGTGGTCATCTCCGCCGGCGTACCCGATGTCGACGAGGCCGTCGAGCTGGTGACCACCTTGCGCGAGCAGGCCCTGCCCTATGTCGCGTTCAAGCCCGGCGCGATCAAGCAGATCCGCCAGGTGCTCGCGATCGCCGACGCCCTGCGCGAGGCCGGCTCGCAGACCCAGATCATCATCCAGGTCGAAGGCGGCGTCGCCGGCGGGCATCATTCCTGGGAGAGCCTGGACGATCTGTTGCTCGCCACCTATGACGAGATCCGCCAGCGCGACAACGCCGTGCTCGTCGTCGGCGGGGGCATGTCCACCCCGGAGATCGCCGCCGACTACCTCACCGGTAGCTGGGCGCGCGCATACGGGCTGATCGACATGCCGGTCGACGGCATTCTCATCGGCACCGCAGCGATGGCCACCCGCGAATCGACGGCCTCGGTGGCGGTGAAGGAGGCGCTCGTCGCCCAGAGCGGCACCGACGCCTGGGTCCCGGCGGGCGGGGCGGCCGGCGGGATCGCCTCCGGGCGTTCCCAGCTGGACGCGGACATCCATGAAATCGATAACTCTTTCGCGCGGGCAGGCCGCTTGCTCGATGAGCTGGCGAGCGATGATGAGGCCGTCGCCAAGCGTCGCGACGAGGTCATCGCTGCGCTGAACGCCACCTGCAAGCCCTATTTCGGCGAGCTTGCGGAGATGACCTACCGCGACTGGCTCCTGCGCTTTCTGGAACTCTCCGGCCCCGATCACCGTGGCTGGGTGGACCCGACGTGGCGCTCGCGTTTCGAGGGCATGCTCGCCCGCGCCGAGGCGCGCCTGCACCCGGCCGATCACGGGGCGATCACCGCCACCGACTTCGATCTGGACTCGCCGCGTAGGGCCGTCGATACGCTGTGTGAGCTCTACCCGCAGGCGGCAAGCGCCTACCTCAGCGTGCCCGATCAGCAGTGGTTCATCCGGCACTGCCGCGTGCCGGGTAAGCCCGTGAACTTCGTGCCGGTGGTCGACGGCTCCGTGCGCCGGTGGTTCCGCTCCGATTCCCTCTGGCAGGCCCACGACGAGGTCTACGGCCGAGACGCGGACAAGGTGTGCATCATCCCCGGCCCAGCCGCGGTCAGCGGGATCACGCGTGTCGACGAGCCCGTCGCCGACCTCCTCGAGCGCTTCTGCGCCGCCTCGGCCCGGCGGCTGGAAGACGCCGGCGCGCCGGTGGCAGAAGACACCGAGGATCTCTGCGCGACGCTGCGCGCATGCCCGTTGATCGAGTGGGCGGGCCGACAGCAGCGCAACCCCGTGCCGGAGCTTCTCACCCGCGGGGCACACCTGGAATCCGCCGGACAGGATGCGGCGTATCTCACCGTCGCGGTTCCGGAATCCGGCGGCGAGATCACCCTGCGCTTCACCGCGGATCCCCAGGCGCACGGCGCGATCCCGCAGGTCAGCCGTGAGGATGCCGAAGAGGCGATGACCGCCCTGACGCGCCTGGCCGCCGGAGGCGAACTTGCCGAGATCGACGGTGGCGTGGCGCGCAGCCACACTGCGCTGAGCGAGGCCGACTTCGCCGCCTATCATTCGGTCACCGCCGGCTACCTGCCGCCGGCCAGTCCGGTGACTGGGGTGCGCACGGCGCCGGATGTGCTCGTGGGCAAAGCCTGGCCGGCGATCTTCTCCGCCGTCGCGCACGCCGAGATCCCGGGCAGGCCAGGCCAGAAGGTCGTCGAGGGCATGCTCAACCTGGTGCACCTCTCGCACCGCATCGAGCTCACAGGCGAGATCACCCCGGGTAAGCTCGACATCACCGCCGAAGCCACCGAGGTCAGCGATACGCCGGCCGGCAGGGTGGTCGAGGTTATCGCCACGATCCGCGGCGAGAACGCGCAGGCCCGGCTTCAGGAACGCTTCGCCATCCGCGGGCGCACCGGTCACGCTTCGCTGCCGGCAGCGGAGGCGGGGAAGGGGGGCGTCGATAAGCCCATCAGCCTGCGCCAGCGCCTCGAGCTGTACGCCCCGGAGACGATGCAGCCCTTCGCGGTGGTCACGGGGGATCGCAACCCGATCCACGTCAACGACGCCGCCGCGCAGCTGGCCGGGCTGGACGGCGGGGTGATCGTGCACGGCATGTGGACCTCGGCGCTCGCGGAGATCGTCGCCGCCGCTGGATCCACCCGCCCGGAGGTGCGCACCGCCCCGCGTGAGATCGTCGAGTTCGCCGCCGAGATGCAGGCGCCGATCCTGCCGGGAGCGAAACTCGAGATCACCGTCGAGCGCACCGGCGTGGACACCCGCCCTGGACGCGGGGAGATCCGGCGCGTGACCGTCACCGCCGACGGCGCGATCGCGCTTGTAGGCACCGCCACCATGGCCGCCGAGCGCGTCTTCTACGGCTTTCCCGGCCAGGGCATCCAGTCGCCCGGCATGGGCATGGACGCCTACCAAGCTTCGCCGGCGGCGCGGGAGATCTGGGACCGCGCCGACGCGCACACCCGTAACAAGCTGGGCTTTTCCATCCTGCACATCGTGCGCGAGAACCCCAGCGAGGTGCTTGTCGACGGCGAGCGCTACACGCATCCCGACGGCGTTCTGTACCTCACCCAGTTCACCCAGGTCGCCATGGCGACGCTGGGCTGCGCCCAGATCGCGGAGATGGACGAGGCCGGCGTGCTCAACCGGCCGGCGTTTTTCGCCGGGCACTCGGTGGGCGAGTACAACGCGCTGGCCGCCTATGCGCAGGTGCTCTCGCTCGAGGCGGTCGTCGAGATCGTCTACCGGCGCGGTCTGACCATGCACCACTTGGTCGAGCGCGACGAACGCGGGGTGTCCAACTACGGGCTCGCCGCCCTGCGCCCCTACAAGATGGGGATGACAGAAGATGAGGTCGCCGGCTTCGTCGCCCGCATTGGGCAGGCCAGCGGGGAGTTTGTGGAGATCGTCAACTTCAACATCCGCGGCCGCCAGTACGCCGTCGCCGGCACCCGCCGCGGCCTTAACGCTTTGGGGCAGGCGGCGGAAGAGCGCGCGCCGGGGGCGAAGGCGCTGGTGCCGATCCCGGGAATCGACGTCCCCTTCCACTCTTCGAAGCTCATCGGCGGCGTCGACGAGTTCCGCCGCCACCTCGACGAGCTCATCCCCGAAGAGATCGACCTGGAGGTGCTCGAGGGCGCCTACCTGCCCAACCTGGTGGCCCGCCCCTTCGAGCTCACCGAGGACTTCGTGCGCTCGATCGCGAAGGTCGTCGACTCCCCGGTGATCACCGAGATCCTCGCGGATCTCGACGCGCAGCGCCGCGAGCCCGCCCGCCTCGGGCGCACGCTGCTCATCGAATTGTTGGCCTGGCAGTTCACCTCCCCGGTGCGCTGGATCGAAACCCAGGACCGGATGCTTAAGCAGCTGGACGTCGACGCGTTCATCGAGGTCGGCGTGGGAGCCTCGCCCACGCTGGCGAACATGCTCGGCCAGACGCTGAACCTGCCGGCCTATGCCGACACCCAGATCGCGGTCTACAACGTCGAGCGCGACCGGGCGGTGGTCTTCGCCGAAGACGAGATCACCGTCGACGCAGACAGCACCGATGCAGGCAGCACCGACACCGAGCCCCCGGAGCCCGCAGCTGCGCAGGAGGCGCCCGCACCGGCGCCGGTGGCGTCGGCACCCGTGGCCACCGAGCGTCCCGACGACCGCGAGTTCACCCCCGCCGATGCCACCGCCATGCTCATCGCGCTGTGGACGAAGCTGCGCCCGGACCAGATCGGGGCGACCGATACGATCGAAACGCTCGTCGAGGGGGTTTCCTCGCGCCGCAACCAGCTGCTGTTGGACCTCGGCAACGAATTCGGCCTCGGCACCATCGACGGTGCCGCCGACGCCGCCTTCGAAGAGCTTAAAACGACCGTGACCCGCATGGCGCGCGGTTACCACGCATTCGGCCCGGTGCTGCAAACGTCCGTCAACGACGCTTTGCGACGGCTGACCGGCCCCGCCGGCAAGAAGCCCTCCTATGTCGCCGAGCGCGTGGCCGAGCACTGGCAGCTCGGCGAAGGCTGGGCCGATCACATCACCGCCGCGCTGGTGATCGGCGCCCGCGAGGGCTCCAGCCTGCGCGGCGGCGAACTGGCCACACTCCATCCCCTAAGCCCCACCAACGCGGCCGAGCTGAACGGGCTTATCGACGACGCCGTCACCACCACCGCCGCCACCTTCGGGGTGACGGTGACCCCGGGGAGCGCGGCGTCGGCACGCGGGGACGTGGTCGATTCCGCCGCGCTCAACGATTACGCCGAGACCGTCACCGGCGATAAGGGCGTGCTGGCGGAGATGGCCCGCGGCATCTTGAGCCAGCTGGGGCTTAACCAGCCGCCGACGCAGGATGCAGGTGATAGTGATGCCGCCGAGGTCGTCGAGCTGGTCGCCAAAGAGCTCGGCACCGACTGGGTACGCAAGGTCGCCGGCCGCTTCGACGCGGACAAGGCCGTTCTATTCGACGACCGGTGGGCGAGCGCGCGCGAGGACATCAGCCGCGTCGCTCTCGGCGAGCTGGCCGCAGACGAGGTCGATGTCACCGGCGCCGGGGTCGAAGCCGCCGCCCAGGCCCGCTACTTCGGGCTAGACGGGCTCGCCGATCAGGCCGAGGACACCAAGGCGCTGGAGTTTGCCGAGGATATCGCCGTGGTTACCGGCGGCTCGCCGCACTCGATCGCGGCCAGCGTGATCGCCCGCCTGCTGCACGAGGGTGCGAGCGTGATCGCCACGACCTCGCGTCTAGATCACGAGCGCCTCGAGTTTTACAAGGATCTCTACGCTCGATCAGCGCGCGGCGGGGCGTCGTTGCGCGTCGTACCGGCGAACCTGTCGAGCTTTAGCGATCTCGACCAGCTCGTCGAGTGGATCGGCAGCACCCAGACGGAGACGGTGGGGGCGCAGACGGTCGTCGTGAAGCCCGCTATGAAACCGACCCTGCTGTTCCCCTTCGCGGCCCCGCGCGTGATGGGCACGCTCGACGATGCCGGCGCGCAGGCAGAAAGCGAGATGCGCCTGCTGCTTTGGAGCGTCGAGCGCCTCATCGCCGGCCTGTCGCGCCTGGGGTCGGATACGCATATCGGCTCGCGGCTGCATGTGGTTCTGCCCGGCAGCCCCAACCGCGGGCGCTTCGGCGGCGACGGGGCCTATGGCGAAGCCAAGGCCGCCCTCGACGCGCTGGTGGAGCGCTGGAACGCCGAAGCCGCGTGGGCGAAGCGCACCTCCCTGGTGCACGCGCTCATCGGCTGGGTACGCGGCACCGGGCTCATGGGCGGCAACGACCCGCTGGTCGCCGCGGTCGAGGAGGCCGGCGTGCGCACGTTTTCCACCGAGGAGATGGCCGAGCGCCTCGTCGGCCAGGCCGCGTGCAGCGTGCGTGAGGCGGCTGCGCAGGCACCGGTGGTGGCCGATTTCACCGGTGGTTTAGGGCAGGCGGATATCCGGCTTAACGAGCTCGCTGCCCAGGCAGAAGAGGACGAAAAGGCCGAGATCAAGGCCCCGCGCACGCTTAGCGCGCTGCCGAATACCCGCAGCGCGCTGCCGGTAGCGGAACCGGAGTTCTCCGGGGTGACGCAGCGCCTGCAGGATATGGTCGTCGCCGTCGGCATCGGCGAGCTCGGCCCCTATGGCACCGCGCGCACCCGCTTTGAGGCGGAACTGACCGGCACGCTCAGCTCGGCCGGGGTGATCGAGCTTGCCTGGCAGATGGGGCTGATCCACGCCGAGGACGGGGTGCTTGTCGACGCCGAAGGCACCGAAATCGCCGAAGAAGACGTCTACGCCCGCTACCACGACGAGGTGCTGGCGCGCTGCGGTATCCGCGAATTCGACGACGAGGTCGGCTCCGTCGGCCAGCTGGCGCCGGAGCTGACCACGATCTACCTCGATAAGGAGTTGAGCTTCCGCGTCGATAATGCCGAGCAGGCGCGCAGCTATGTCGACTCCGATCCCGAGCGCACCACCGCGCGTGAGGTCGACGGCGAGTGGACGGTCACCCGTGCGGCCGGCTCGCCGGTGCGGGTGCCGCGCCGGGTCGCGATGAGCCGTTTCGTCGGCGGCCAGATCCCCGCCGGTTTCGACCCGGCCGTCTACGGCATCCCCGCCGATATGCTCGAGTCGCTGGATCGGGTGGCGGTGTGGAACCTCATCGTCACCGTCGAGGCGTTCCTCGCCGCCGGCTTCAGCCCGGCCGAGCTGCTCGCTGCGGTCCACCCGGCACGCGTGTCGTCGACCATGGGCACCGGCATGGGTGGCACCGGCTCGCTGCGTGCACTGTATGTCGAGCGCCTGCTCGCCGAGCCGCGCGCCAACGACATCTTGCAGGAGGCCCTGCCGAACGTGGTCGCCGCCCACGTCATGCAGTCCTATGTCGGTGGCTACGGGCAGATGGTCCACCCGGTCGCGGCGTGCGCCACCGCCGCGGTCAGCGTGGAGGAGGGCATGGACAAGATCCGCCTCGGCAAGGCGGACGTGGTGGTCGCCGGAGGTATCGACGACCTCTCGCTCGAGGGCATCACCGGCTTCGGCGACATGAACGCCACCGCGAACTCGGCCGCGCTGGAGGCCAAGGGCATCGAGCACCGCTACTTCTCCCGGGCCAACGACCGCCGACGCGCCGGCTTCGTCGAATCCGAAGGCGGCGGCACCGTGCTGCTCATGCGCGGCTCGCTCGCCTATGAGCTGGGCATGCCGGTCGCCGGGGTGATCGCGTTCGCCGAGTCCTTCGCCGACGGCGCGCACACCTCCATCCCCGCGCCCGGGCTGGGGGCGCTGTCTGCGGCACGCGGCGGCGAGGACTCCCGGCTCGCCCGGGCGCTAGGCGCCCACGGGGTGAGCCCGGATGAGGTGCGGGTGCTCTCCAAGCACGACACCTCCACCAACGCCAACGACCCGAACGAGTCCGACCTGCACCAGCGCATCGCCACCGCGCTCGGGCGCAGTGCGGGCAACCCGCTGTATGTCATCAGCCAGAAGACGCTCACCGGCCACGCGAAGGGCGGGGCGGCGGCCTTCCAGCTCTCCGGCCTGAGCCAGGTGCTGCGCACCGGGGTCATCCCGGCGAATCGCAGCCTCGACTGCGTCGACGACGCCTTGAGCGCCGATGGCTTCATGGTCTGGCCGCGCCGCCCGCTGGCCCTGCACGGCGAGCTGGCGCCGAAGGCCGGGCTGGTGACCTCCCTGGGCTTCGGGCACGTCTCGGCGCTCATCGCGCTGGTGCACCCGGCGGCGTTCGCGGCCGCCGTCGCCGCCGAACACGGCGAGGCGGCCGCCCGCCGCTGGCAGGAGCGTGCGCAGGCCCGCAAGCGTGCCGGCCTCGCGCGCCTCGAGCGGGCGATCTTCGCCGGGGAGTCGCTGTATGAACGCCCCGTCGAGCGCAACCTCGGTGCCGGAAAGGTGAAGGAACGCGAGGCGGAGGTGCTTCTCGACGACACCGCCCGCCTCATCGACGGCCGCCTGCGCCCATCACGCTAGGGCGGGTGGCAGAATCGGTGCCCATGGAGGATCAACGGCCGATGCCCTTCGTGGGCACCGATCTCGTGCAGATCAGCGCGTTCGCCGAACAGCTGGAGCGCCCGGGATCGACGTTCGAGAACGTCTTCAGCGCCCGGGAGCTGCGCACCGCGCGCACCAAGCCCTCACGTGCCGAGCACCTCGCCGGCCGCTGGGCCGTCAAGGAGGCGTTCATTAAAGCGTGGTCGCAGTCGATGTACGGATCCCCGCCGCCGATCGCCCGCGACGCCGTCGATTTCGCAGAGATCGAAACCGTGCCGGATCGGTGGAACCGCATCGCGGTGGTGGTACGCGGGGAGGTGGCCCGCGCCGTCGGCACGCACAGGGTGCAGGCGAGCATCTCGCACGACGGCGACTATGCCCTCGCCGTGGTGAACTTCTGGCCGGGGCCCTAGGCTTGAGCGACGGCGAAGAGATAGGCGATGAGCATGCGCTTGATCTCGCCGACCACGCCATCGAAGTAGGCATCGGCGTCCTCGCCCTCGTCGAGGTCGCGCACCGCGAAGTTCAGCACCGATGAGCCGGTGTGCAACAAAAACGCCGCTAATCGACGCCGCACCTCCACCGGCGCCTGCGGGTTGAGGGGCGCGAGGACGTCGATAAGCCGGTCGATCATCTCGCGCTCAGTGTGCCGCGCCGTCTGCCGGGTGGCCGGGGTCGACTGCACCGCGTGCCACACTGCCCGCCGGGACGGGTCCTCGCGCCACAGACGGGCGAGGTGATCGATGAACTCGCTGAGCACCTCCGGCCACTGCAGCGCCGGGACCTGCTGCGAGAAACGCTCCAGCTCCGCGACCGAGGCGGCGGTGTCCTGCCGGTCGAGTTCACAGATGAGCACGTACTTGTTCGCGAAAAACTGATACAAGGTGCCGATGGGCACCCCGGCGCGCCGGGCCACCTCATCGAAGGTGAAAGACTCGAAGCCCACCTCGACGAGCACCTCGCGGCCCGCCTTGAGGATCCGCTCGTAGCGTTCCCGCGAACGCGCCTGGGCAGGCCGGCGCCGGGGGACGAGCAGCCCGTCCTCCGTGGTCTCAGGATCGCTTGCAGACATAGGCTAGGCCTGGTCGATGTCCCGCAGGATGCGCTCGACGTGGCCCTTGGCCTTCACGTTGTACTTCGCCCACTCGACGGTGCCGTCCTCGCCGACCAGCACAGTCGAACGGATCACGCCCTGGACGATTTTGCCGTAGTTGTTCTTCTCCCCGAAGGCACCCCACTCGGTCATGACGGACTTATCTTCGTCCGACAGCAGCGGGAAGTTGAGGCCGTGATCGTCGCGGAACTTCGCGAGCTTCTCGACGGGATCCGGCGAGATACCCACGATATCGATGCCGGCGCCGTTCAGGCGTGCCAGGGAATCTCGGAAGTCACAGGCCTCGGTGGTGCAGCCCGGGGTGTTGGCCTTCGGGTAGAAGTAGACCAGCACCTTCTTGCCCTGGTAATCAGACAGGCTGACCTCGTTGCCGGAGTCATCGGTCAAAGTGAACGCAGGGGCGGTATCGCCCGCGGAAAGACGTGAGGAGTCAGTCATGTTTCCACCATAGCGTGTACGTACGCTGTGCGCGGTGGGCAGCGACTACAGTAGCCTGTGATTGTTAAAGCGTTTTTCACACCGACTCGCATGAGGAGTTACCCGTGGCACGAGACATCGACGACATTCAGCGTGACATCGAGCGCACCCGCGGTCAGCTGGCCGCGACCCTGGATGAGCTCGCTGACCGCAGTAAGCCGAAGAACCTGGTAGATGACGCCAAGCGGGGGATCACCGAGAAGCTGCAGGATCCCACCGTGCAGAAGGTTCTCGCCGGCTTCGGTGTCGCTGTCGCAGGCCTGATCACCGTCGCCGTGCTGCGCAACCGCAAGAAGAAGAACGACATCAAGGAAATCCAGCGCCTGCTCGCACAGCGCACCGATATTTAACCGGGGGCGTTAGGGCTTTCTGAACCTGCCGTTAAGCGCCATGGCTACAAACGCCACACCGAGCACGAGCTGTGGCGCGGCGACGAAAGCCAGGATGGGGCGCAGCGACGTGACCTCGAAAGAATTGGACACCGCCGCATAAACGGCCCCTGCCATCATTTGGATGAAGAAGAACAGCCCAGTGGGCACCCCCGGTACCGGCAGGGGCAGGGAGAGCTGTCCGTTTTGGCTATAGGGGATCACTGCCCCTACTCCCATGAACTGTGTGCACAACAGCGCAATCACGACCCACGCGGGAAGCGGTGGGGCGAGCATCCCTACCGCGAAGACCACCAAGGCGACCGCCCCGAACACCACGATCGAGAGGTGCGCCAGCTTCGTCGGGCGAGCGGTGTGTTTAATTAAGAAACTCCCGAACCAATACCCGACTGCGGGCCAGAGCATGACCACCCCGTAGGTGATGCCGGCGATCCCATAGGTGGTTTCGAAGAAGCCAGGCGAGAGAGCCAGAAAGCCGAAATAACTCATCCACACCAGCGCGAGTGCCGCCGAGTACCACAGATACGACGGGTTCATCAGTGACGCTTTGATGGACGCGAGCGTTTGCCCCAGGGAAGGTAGCGCGGGGATCTCCGCCTTCGCTGAGCCCAGAAAGGCGAGGCATAACACGGAGAAGGCCAGCCCCAGAAGGGCCAGCACCACAAAAATGACTCGCCAGGGGAAGAAGAGGGAGGCCACGCCGCCTATCAGGGGAGCTACCGCCGGTGTGAGCGATATGACCATAGTGAGGTTCGCCAGCGGTGCAATCCTGAATTTCGGATCAATGCGTCGGCGAATGATGAGACGGCACAGAACAGTCGCGGAGGTTCCCCCGAGCGCTTGTAGAAATCGCCCCACGGACAACAACGCGATGGACGGGGAGAACGCGCAGACTACGGAGCCGGCGCTGAACATGACCAGCCCGAACGCTTGGAGCTTGACCGCGTCATATTTTTCGGCCAGAAAACCGCCCGCAAACATGCTGAGCGCATATCCGGCCATATAGATCGTCGTTGTCCATTGCAGACTTGCGACAGCGACACCCAAGTCTGAGGCCATCGTGGCGAAAGAGGGCGTGATGACGCTGAGCCCCAGTTGTGGGGCCATGACGGTCAGAAGGAGGGTGCCCATAGCGCCCGCGGAGAATTTCTTAGCGAAACTGTTGTTCCCCTCAGGCACGGCTATTTCCGCCTATAGCAGCTCTGCGCCCGCGGCCTCCATCTCCGCGAGCGCCTCGTCGCCGCGGGCGTTGTCGACGGCGGCGACCAGGCCCGTGAGTACGCGGACGTCGAAACCTTCTTTCAATCCGTCCAGGACGGTCGCGCGTACGCAGTGGTCGGTGGCGATGCCGCAAACATCCAGGTGGGTGATGTCTGCAGAGCGCAGCCAGTCGGCCAGGGACTGGTCCTTAAAGGAGCCCTCGAAGCCGGAGTAGGCCGCGCTGTATTCGCCTTTGGTGAACACGGCGTCGAACTGCTGAGCATCGATCTCGTCGTGGAACTGCGTGCCCTCGGTGCCGGCTACGCAGTGCGCGGGCCAGGAGTCGACGAAGTCCGGGTTCTTCGAGAAGTGCGCGCCTGGGTCGATGTGGTTGTCGGCGGTGGCCACGATGCGGGCGTAGCCGTTGTCTTGCAGCTGCTCGGAGTGCTGGAAGGCGCCGATGAGGGCGGCGATTTCGTCGCCACGCTCGGTGGCCAGGCTGCCGTGGCAGAAGTCGTTCTGGACGTCGACGATGACGAGTGCACGCATAAAGGTGATCCTCTCCGTATCTCGGGCACACAGGCGACGGTGTGAATCCGGTCTCAGTTTCTCTTTTCAGCCTAGCTGCCCGGCGGCGTCGAGTTGGCGGATCCAGGTGGTGACCTCGTCGGTAATAGCGGGAACGGTGCCGGTGATGTCGAAGAGGCGGCCGGCTTCGTCGTCGCCTAGCGGTTCGAGCGTGGCCAGCTGCGACTCCAGCAAGCTGGGCGGCATGAAGTGGCCGTCGCGGTCTTTCATGCGCGTGCGCAGCAGCTCGGGCGAGCCGTGGACATGCACGAAGACGGTCTGCGGGCAGTGGCGGCGGATGGCGTCGCGGTAGGAGCGCTTCAGCGCCGAGCAGCCGATGACTCCGCCGGCCGGATGATCTGCGAGCCACTGTCCGATGTGCTCGAGCCAGGGCCAGCGGTCGTCGTCGTCAAGCGCCCGCCCGGCACTCATCTTGTCGATGTTGGCCTGGGGATGTAGGTCGTCGCCGTCGTAGTACGGCAGGTCCAGGCGGGCGCCGAGGAGCGCGCCGATGGTGGATTTGCCCGAGCCGGAGACCCCCATGACGACGACGTGGGGCCCGCCCGCCGCGGCCGAGTCTGGAGGTGGTTCTGTGGTCCTGCTCATAACTCCATTTAATGGTCTGATGAATGAAAGATGCAAGTCGCGGCTGTAGTAAGCGGCAAAAGGTTACGCTTGTGCCCATGGACACAGCAATTCCGCAATACCTGCAGCGACTCATCGACGACGCGCGTGCGAGAGAGGAGCGCCAGGACACCGACGGACACCCCGACGATCGCATCGGCATCGCGCTGTGCACTTCGACGGGGCATCTCTACGCCGCTGGCGATACCGGCGCGGAGTTCACCATCCAGTCGGTGTCGAAGCCTTTCATTTTCGCGCTCGCGGTGCAGCGGCGGGGCGCGCGCAGGGTGCTAGAAGCGGTGGAGCTCGAGCCTTCCGGCGAGGCTTTCGACGAGATCTCGCTCGGCGACCACTACCGCCCGATGAACCCGATGATCAACGCCGGCGCACTCGCGGTCAACCAGCTCATCTTGGGCGAGGACGCGGAGGCCGACGACCGCGTCGAGATCGTCCGCGACCTGCTCTCGAAGCTGGCAGGCCGCGACTTAAAGGTCAACCTCGACGCCGCCCGCGAGGAGTTTCGCAGCGCCGATCGCAACCTGGCGCTGGCGCACATGCTGCGCAGCTATGGCATCATCAACGACTCCGCCGAAAGCGCGGTGTGGGGCTATACCCGCCAGTGTTGTGTCTCGGTGACCGCACGCGATCTCGCGATCATGGCCGCCACGCTGGCGAATCACGGCGTCAACCCGATTACCGGCGAGCGGGTTCTCGACGCCCGCGTCTGCCGCCTGACCATGGCCGTGCTCTCGACGACGGGCATGTACGACGCCACCGGCCGCTGGATGGCGCGGGTGGGCATCCCCGCGAAGTCGGGTGTCGACGGCGGCCTCATCGGCATGCTGCCCGGACAAGCAGGCGTCGCGACGTTCTCGCCGGGCCTCGATAAACACGGCAACCCCATCCGCGGCGTGCGCCTCTTCGAAGCGTTATCCGACGACATGGGCCTTCACCTCATGAACGGCCGCGGCCGCAGCGCCGAGGATCTTTCGCGCGCCATGTACGACGACAATGGCAACCAGCTGGTCCAGCTCTACGGCGCGATCGACTTCACCGGCGCCGAGGCCGCGCTGCACAGCCTGGAGCGCCGCGACGCCGACGGCGGCGAGATCGTCCTCGACCTCTCCGAAGCCACCGAGGCGCAGGAGATGTGCTGCCAGATGCTCACCACGGGTGTCGACGAGCTGCGCGACGCCGGCTACGATATCCGCATCAGCGACCCCGACGGTTTGCTCGTCAAAGACGGCGGTTAGCTGAGCGCAGGAGACCGATCGAGGCGGGGAGCGCCCGAAAAAGGTAGTGTTCGGGGTGTTGGCTTTGACCGTGTACCCGAGACTTAAAGGAGACCTGGTAGATGGCGCAGGCACAAGGAACGGATATGAAGGGACTCATCCCGGATTACCTCACCGACATTCTCGACGAGGTCCGAGACGTCACCGACGGCGAAGTACCCGATTACATCCCCGCCCTCGCCGAGGCCGACCCGGCCTGGCTGGGCGTGGTCATCCACACCACCACCGGGAACACCTACGCCGCCGGCGACGACCTGGCCGAGTTCACCATCCAGTCCGTCTCGAAGCCCTTCACCTACGCCCTCGCCATGCAGGAGCTCGGCATCGACGCGGTGCGCGAGGTCGTCGGCATGGAACCCTCGGGCGAGGCCTTCAACGAGATGAGCCTCGAAAAGGAAGCCAAGCGCCCGTTCAACCCGATGATCAACGCCGGCGCCATCGCGGTCAACCAGCTGATCAACGGCACCGACTCAGATGTCGACGACCGCGTCGAAGTCATCCGCCAGTTCTTTTCCAAGCTCGCCGGCCGCGAACTCGAGATCGACGCGTCCGCCGTCGACGGCGAGATGGAAGGCGCCGATCGCAACCTCTCCATCGCGCACATGCTGCGCAGCTACGACATCATCGTCGACGAAGCCCACGACGCCGTCATCTCCTATACCCGCCAGTGCTCGCTGCGCGTCACCCTCCACGACCTCGCGGTCATGGCGGCCACCCTCGCCAACGGTGGCATCCAGCCCGTCACCGGCGAACGCCTGCTCAGTGAGGCCGTCTGCCGCCAGACCATGGCCGTCATGGCGTCCTGCGGCATGTACGACGCTGCCGGTCGCTGGATGGCGCGCGTTGGCATCCCCGCCAAGTCGGGCGTCTCCGGGGCGGTCATCGGTATGCTGCCGGGACAGCTCGGCATCGCCGCGCTGTCGCCGCGTCTCGACGGCGCCGGCAACTCCGTCCGCGGAGTTAAAATCTTCGAGAACATGTCTACCGACATGGGCCTGCACCTGATGTCCACCGAGAACATCGCCGGCGCCCACGCCGTGCGCTCCATCAACCGGGTGGGCGAAGATACGATCGTCACCATCCAGGGCATGGTCAACTTCATCGGCGCCGAGGCGATCCTGGGCGTCCTCAACCAGCACAACTTCCGCGACGGCCGCATCGTTCTCGACGTTTCCCGCATGGTCGAATCCAACACGATGGGCCGCCGCATGCTGAAGGAAGGCCTGCGCCGCTTGCGCGAAGAAGGCCACGAAATCGGCGTCATCGACCCCGACGGCGGCCTCAAACAGCGCCTCATGGACGACGGCTCCCAGATCCCGCTCGTCAACGAAAACGAGGGGTAGAGGCTGCGGGGCTTGGGGGGCTTCCATGGCGCATGTTGCGCTAGCGGCGGTCGAAATGAGTAGCATCTAAAGGAGTGTTGATTTCGACCGCGCGGGACTCCTTTCGGACCGACTCCTTTCGACCAGGCGCGCGAAACCGACTCCAGGCCGCGCCCTATAGGATCGGTGCCACGATCACGTAGAGAAGCAGCAGCGCCGGCAGGCCGAACAGAAGCAGGGTGACGATGCGGCCTGGGGTGTGTCCGATGTTGGTGGTGAAGTTAGAGCCGAGCGATTCTTCGGTAGGTATGAAGACGCGTTTGTCGTCGGGGTCGTTGTGAAAGATTCCCCAGCGTTTGTCTCGTTCGGACTCGGGCCTGGGTTACTTTTCCTCGAGCTTTTTGCTTAAGCGGCTGATAGTCACGATCAACGCGAGGGTCAGTGCCCCGATGGTGAGCAGGGTGAGGGGGAGCAGATCGTCGATACGCGGGTGCAGGTTGAAGCCGACGCCTGCCGCGAGGGTGATCGCCAACCCGCCCGTGTACCACCCGATGTAGTGCATGGCGGCGCGCAGGCCTTCCCAGGCGCGGTAGATGGTGTTGGCGTCACGTATGGGGGAGCCCAACTCGGTGATGTGGCTCGACTGTGCGGAGATGAGTCCTTGGGCGCCTAGCATCACCAGCAACGTGATCACGGGCCCTAGCAGGATCGTAAAGAGGAACGACTGTAGGGATTTGTCGGTGAAACGGTCGGCTTCGCCGTCGGCGCCAAAATGCACCGGCATCTGTTCGGGACGGCGGGGTAGACGTTCTGTACGAGCCACCAGGTGAGCAGCCCAACTATGATGAAGGTCCCCAGTGGCCATGCCCAGGCGACGGGGATGCGCGGTAGGTCGGGGAAATCATCCCGGCGGGAGTTGCTCATATGTGCTTGAGAGTATAGAGAAACCCCCGCTCGGGGGTGGCCTGGAGCGGGGGTAGAAGGAGTGCGCCATCAGGGAATCGAACCCCGAACCCACTGATTAAGAGTCAGTTGCTCTGCCAATTGAGCTAATGGCGCTCACGCGATCTCTCGCTGTGCTGTGCACCTTTGCGGTGCACCGGGAAGTACTTTACTTACTGGTTGAGAAAAACGAAAATCGCCAGCGCACAGCGGGTAAATGTACGTTTTTTAAAAGTTTACGAGATCGTTGTCGAATATATGGCGCGTGAGCTTGCGCGGGTGGGGGAGGCGGGTCGTAGAGTCTTTAAGAAGTATGGACATTCCAGCGCGTGGCTGGGTCACCCAGGAGGATGATTATCAACGTGCTCGCTCTGCGGAGAAGTTCCGCCGTTTCGGGGGTGGTGAAGGTCGTGGCCGTGGCGTCGGCGCTGACCTTGCTGGCCGGCGGTCTGGTGGCGTGCACCATCGGTTCCGCGGAGACCGGGGATCCGGACAAGCAGGAGTCCAGTGAGGCGCAGCAGCCGACCCCGGAGGTGGATATCTCGGTTGCCGACGGCACCACGGACCACAACCCCACCGAGCCGGTGAAGGTGACGGCCTCACACACCACGCTCGAGGACGTGGAGATGGTCAACGAGGAGGGCAACGTCGTCGAGTCCGTGCTCAACGACGATGCCACCGAGTGGCAGACCGACGAGGTCTTGGGCTACAACCGCACCTACACCCTCACCGTCACGGACGCCGAAGGTGAGGAAGAGGAGATCACCTTCGAGACCATCTCGCCGGAGGCGACGACGTCGGTCGCCCTCGGGCCGCTGGCTGACTCAGTCGTGGGCGTGGGCCAGGCTATTACTTTCGTTTTCGGTACGGCGCCGAGTGATCGGGAAGCGGTCGAAGAGGCGATTACCGTCGAGACCTCGAACGACACCAACGGCGCCTTCTACTGGGTCAGTGATCGCGACCTGCGCTGGCGCCCGGAGGAGTTCTGGGAGCCGGGCACCGAGGTGAGTGTCGAAGCCGACATCTATGGCCTCGACATGGGGGATGGCCTCTACGGCGAGACCGACAACGCCACCAACTTCACCATCGGCGACAAGGTCCACGCGGTGGTCGACGACAACACCAAGACCATGAACGTCTACCGTAACGACGAGCTGCTGCGCTCCATCCCGGTGTCCATGGGCCGCGACGGCACCCGCTGGGCCACCCCGAACGGCACCTACGTCGTGGGCGATGAGCGCGAGTCCATGGTCATGGATTCGGCTACCTTCGGTCTCGCGAAGGAAGACGGCGGCTATGAGACCGAGGTCGATTACGCCACCCAGCTGTCCTATTCCGGCATCTACGTCCACGCCGCGCCGTGGTCGCAGTACGCGCAGGGCTCGAGCAACACCTCGCACGGCTGCATCAACGTCTCCACCGAGGACGCCCGCTGGTTCCAGGAGACGGTGAAGCGGGGCGACCCAGTCGTCGTCAAGAACACTACCGCCGACACCCTGCCCGCCTGGGACGGCCTGGGCCACTGGAACATGGACTGGGAGACCTGGGAGGCAGGCAACGCCTGATGGGGCTGCAGCTGTCAGTCCTCGACCGCGCGCATAAACAGACCGGCGACAGCGACCAGGCGGCCCTCAAGCGCACCATCGCGCACGCCCGCGAGGTCGAGGAACTAGGGTTTCGCCGGTTCTTCGTCGCCGAGCACCACGGCGTTCCCGGCATCCCCGGCTCGCAACCGGCGCTTCTGGCGCAGGCGGTGGCGCACGCGACGTCGTCGATACGCGTCGGCACCGCCGGGATCATGCTCACCAACCACCCGCCCCTCGTGGTCGCGGAGCAGATTGGGCTTCTGACCAGCCTGTATCCGGGGCGTGTCGACGTCGGCACCGGCAACTCCGTCGGCTTCACCCGCCCCGTGCGCGCCGCGCTGCGCCAGGGTGAGCCCGCCGAGGCCAAAGCCCGCTATGACGATGACCTTGCCGAACTGCGCGCGCACCTCCTCGGCGACGCCGCGGTGACCTCCCGCCCGCGTCCTACCGGCGAGCTGAGCATCTTCGTGCTCGCGGGTTTTCGTTCCATCGCACTCGCCGCGCGTCACGGCATGGGTGTGATCGTCGCCGGCCCCTCGCTTCTCGACGACACCGCCCACCCCCATCACCCAGGCCTCGCACACTACCGCTCCGAGTTCCGCGACCGCGGGCTGGGCAGCCAGCCTCGGGCCATGATCGCGTTAGACATCGCGGTGGCGGAGACCGAAGACGCCGCCCGAGACCTGCTTTTGCCGCAGCACGTCGCCGGCGTGCTTTCGCGGCGCACCGGCGAGTTCGGCGCGTTGCCGACGTTGGACGAGATCCGCCGGATGGACCTCAGCGAGCGAGAGAAACGACGCGTGAAAGATTCGCTCGCCACGGCGGTCTACGGCACCCCGCATCAGGTGGGCAAGCGCCTACGGGAGATCGCTGCGTACGCGGGTGTCGACGAGATCGTCGTCACCGGAGCTATGAGCGATACTGAAGGGCGTCGGCGATCCGAACAACTACTCGCGGAGGTCTGTTCATGAGCACAGCGACGACGCCTTCCCGGCCCACCGGATACACCCGGGCGATGTGGGCCTTCGGCCTGCGGGCCGCGACCGCGGCACTGCTCGCCGCGGGACTTTTGTCGGTGATGGGGACGCGGGAGCCGCTCGTCGGTACGATTGCCGCCGTCGTGATGATGGTCGCGGTCATCCTCAGCGGCATCGTTTTGACCTGGTTCGCCTCCGCCTGGAGGATGTATACGCTGCCCCGCGCGGGCTGGGTCACCGCCCAAGGCGCGGTGGTTCTCATCAGTGCTCTTTTAGCGCCGGTCGTGTTCTTTCCGGCGCCGCTCGCTACCGGCCACATGGTGGTGTGGTACCTCGCCGCGGCGATGATCATCAGCGGGGGCCTGGAGAGCGCCGGCCGCGTGGTCGAGCATTATTCGCTGGTCGCGGGGATCTCGCAGGTCGCAGTGGGAGTCGTCTTGCTGATCGCCTCCGCTGTGCTCTCTGGTGATCACATCATGGAGATGATCGGTCCCGTCGGCGTGGTCATGGTGGTCCATGCGGTGGTGCTCGGGGCGCTGGCCTGCCGAGTCCACGGGCAGCACTCGGATTAGGTAGCGGGTGTTGCTGTTGGCCGTAGGGGGGCGCTAGCGCTGGTCGAAAGGAGGGCTATAGAAAGGAGTGCTCGTTTCGACCTCGTAGGCCTCGTTTCTATAAGGCCCCTTTCGACCAGGCATGCGAAAGTGATAGCGCCGCATGGCTTATAGGGTGCCTGGCGTTCTAGAGGTCCGCTTTTGCGCTCGAGTGTCGCACAGGTGCCCGGGAACCAACCGCAACCGAGGCTAGTCGCCCCGTTCGCATAGAGCGCTAGCGCTGGTCGAATTCACCCTTATAGAAAGGGCGCTCGCGCGGTCGAGTTCAGTACTCCTTTAGGGCTGGCTGATTTCGACAAGCGTAAACGCGGCATGCGGGTGTGGTCGCGCGGGCTGAGGGCGCGCGCCAAAACAAACACCCCCACCCGCTCAAAGCAGGTGAGGGTGCTCCCTTCGGGGTGGCTGACGGGGCTCGAACCCGCGACACCCAGGATCACAACCTGGTGCTCTACCAACTGAACTACAGCCACCATCGCTGCTCAATGGGCAGCGCTGTATAGAGTAACTCAGAGCCGGCGAATCACAAAAACCGCAGCTCACGGAGAGTTTTATCAGAAGCTCTCTCAGAGGTGCTCGGCGTAGGCGGCGATGCTGGCGTCCTTCGCCTCGCGTGCCTCGTCGCTTGAGGGGCCCGGGGCGGGGGCGAAGATGGCCCGTCGGTAGTAGTCGAGCTCGCGGATGGACTCGACGATGTCCGCAAGCGCGCGGTGCGCCATGCCCTTCTCCGGCTGCTGGTAGTAGGCGCGCGGGTACCAGCGGCGCGCCAGCTCCTTGACGGAGGAGACGTCGACCATCCGGTAGTGCAGCGCCTGGTCGAGCTTCGGCATGTGCGCGCGGATGAAGGATCGGTCCGTCGCGATGGAGTTGCCCGCCAGGGGAGCGGGGTGCGCCGGATCGCAGTGCGTGGCGATGAGGTCGAGGACCTGCTGTTCTGCGTCTGCGACGGTGGTGTGGGAGGCGCGGATCTCGTCGGTAAGCCCGCTCGAGGCGTGCATCTCGGTGACTACCTCGTCCATGGCGGCGAGGTCTTCGTCGGAGGCGTGGCACACGACGTCGACACCTTCGCCGAGGATGTTGAGGTCGGCATCGGTGACCACGGCGGCGACCTCCACGATGACGTTCTTGTCGGGATCGAGGCCGGTCATCTCAAGGTCGACCCACACCAGGCGGTTGTTCTTCGCGGGTACTTCATCGCTGGAGCTCATGTTTTCCACTCTAGGTCAGCCCATCTGTGAGTAGAACTTGCCGATCAACGGGCTGAGCACAGCCGTCGGCGCGTAGGTTGAGATGAAATCCATCCCCTTCGACAGTGGGCCCGGCACCACGCGGCGACGGTTCTTCGCCATCGCCTCGAGGGTCTCGTAGGCGCAGGAGTCGTAGGTGGTCCATAGAAAGTCGGGCACGACCTTATCGACGATGGTCTGCTCGTCATCCGGCACCACGTCCTCGCGCACTGGTCCCGGGGCAAGCAGCGTGCAGCTGACCCCGGTGCCGCGCAGCTCGTAGTGCAGGGACTCGGTGAAGGTGTTCACGCCCGCCTTGGTGAACACGTAGGTGGCGTTGTTCGGGATCGGGATGTTGCCGGCGGCGGAACCGACATTGCAGATCGCGCCCTCGCCGCGCGCGAGCATTGGGTGGACGAGTGCGTGGGTGAGGCGGAAGACGGCCGTCGCGTTGAGGTGGAACTGTTTCGTCTCGTAGTCCCAGTCCTGCTTCACAAAAGGCCCGAAGCTCGCGATGCCCGCCGAGTTGATGGCAATGTTGACGTGGACGCCGTCGAGGTAGTCGATGAGCCGGTCGACTTCTTCCTCGCGGGCGAGGTCACAAGGGTAGACGTCGACGGTGACGCCGTGGGCGTCGTGAAGCTCCGCGGCTAGTTTGTTGAGCACCTCCTCGCGCCGGGCGACCACGATGAGGTTGTGGCCGCGCTGGGCTAAGCGACGAGCGAGAGCCTCCCCGATGCCTTGGGAGGCGCCGGTGATGAACGCGCGAGTGTCAGGGCCGGGTGAGGGAAGTGCCATGGGAAACCGCCTTTTCTGTCGGGGCCGTGGGGGTCTTCGTCGAATGTCCCAGCGTAACCGAGCACTCGCCGCGGTGAGAGGAGATGGCACTTTCAGGTATTGAAAAGTTTTTTCATTTTTTGGGGCACAGAGGGGCGATAATGAGATAGAATTCACCTGGCAGAGTTTCTGCAATTCTTATAAATTGCAAGCATTCTAAGGACGTGCCCAGAATGGCTTTCTCATCGATCCGCCTGGCTGTCGCCGGGCTCACCACTGTCGGCCTCGCCGTCGGAGCGCTGGTCACTCCCACCAGCGCGGACGCCGCAACCGCTGCTCCCGGCGCCCCCATCCGCACCCACCCCGTCGAAACCTCGCTGCCGAACGTGCCGGTCGAACTCGACGCCGGTATGTGTTCGCAGGGCCCTGTCGGCATGCTCACGGAGGGTGGCCAGGCACCGCGCCCGGTCATGCTGACCGCCGGCCACTGCCTTCTGCCCATGGACCCGCAGTGGGTCCCCACCCATGAGGTCTTCGTGCCGCGCCCAGACGGCGACGAGCTCATCGGTTATCGCGGAGAGGCCAAGCTCATCGAGCCGCGTGAGACCAACGTTGTGGACGCGGCCATCGACGTGGCCCTGGGCGCTGACTGGGGTGTTGTCGAGCTCAACCCGGGTGTCTCCACCACCCGGATGGCGCAGTCGGTGGACCGCTTCGGCAACCCACAGGGCCCGGGCGTTGAGCTCACCGGCATCCGCGACTACCCGGACCTGGCTCCCTACCAGATCAGCATCGACAACTTCGGTCAGCCGATCTGCAAGGATGGCACCACCTCCGGCCGCTCCTGTGGCACCCAGCTGTTCCGCTCCCAGCACATGGTCTACAGCTACAACCTGAACTACCTGAAGGGCGATTCGGGCGGCATCAACTATGACCCGAACAACGGTGAGGTTATCGGCATGACCTCTCAGGCCTTTGGGTCGGTCGGTAGCGCCAGCACGGCCGATGCTGCCCTGCAGGAGGCCTACGGCATCCCGGACGGGCAGGTCAACGACCACTTCCAGCTCTCTGAATCCACCGAGCCGCACGACACGGACTTTAGGACCGTGAACCAGGACAACGAGGCTGGGCAGCAATGGGCCCAGGAGAACCTCGATGTCCCCGACCTGTCCGCGGAGCTCGACAAGGCGGTCGGCGAGGCCCAGGCGGACGCCGAGCAGTACGCCGGTCAGCTCACCGACCAGGTCACCTCCGGCGACTTCGCCGGCGCTGAGCAGACCTGGAACGAGGCTACCGTTACGGCGCAGGATCACATTGATAACATCGGCCCGCTGGGCATCGCCGTCGGCCTGGAGCAGCTCCTCGAAGAGTTCTAGTCCCCGGCGCCTCAAAAACGCCGAAAGCGCGGTCGGAGAAACCGGCCGCGCTTTCTTTGTGCCTAGAACCGGGCAAACACTCAGCCCAGCCGGCACCGATGAAAAGGTTTTAGAGAATAAAGACCGTCACCACGAAACCTACGATCAAAACCGCCGCGATAATCGCGAATCCGATCATTTTCGTATTGCTCACGATGGCGTGCTCGCCGGCGTCATCCGTGGCGACGACGTGGCGAGACAGCGCGTAGGCGATGAGGTCAACACCACCGCCTCGAGGGGCCAGACCCACCACGGGTAGTCCTGTGAGGACATGACGATCCCGGAGCCCGCCGCAATGGCGGCAGAGACTGCCGCCGCGTAGAGGATCAGCGGGATGCGGAATCCGGCTGGGTGGTCACGATTGTGCTAGTTGATACGTCGCTCACTGCTGGCTCCTTCCCATGGGGGCTTTACCCAGCGCCGAGGCAGTGGGGGCGACTGATATGTCACTGTGGGCACACGACGTCTCGCACCCGACGATAACAATGAAAAGGCGCCCCAACTAGGATCATAAGGGATATTTTTCAAAATCTTTACTTGAATAATAAAACTATTCACCCTATCGAGGCCGCCCACCCCGCCCCCAAAGAAAAGCGCCCCCGGCAGGATTCGAACCCGCGACCAGCCGGGTAGAAACCGGATGCTCTAATCCACTGAGCTACGGGGGCAGGCCCGCAGGCTTAACCGCGGGCCACCGCAGACGTGCGCTGCGGTGCGCCTGAAGTGTAGCGCATCACCGTCTAGGGCTAAGGCTTAGGGCCTGATCCATCGACGGTTTAGGGTGTAGTCCATGGCCACTGCGCAGTCATCACAGTCGTCCGTAGACCACCAGCCCACTAGTGCCGGCTCTGCCCGGAAGGCACGTCCCACCTGGCCGCTCTACCTCGTCGCGATTCTGGTCGCCGCTCTCGTTGGCGCCACGATCAGTTATTCGTTTGTCGGGGATTCCCTGGCGGCGCTCGGCATCCCCGACCCCGGGGCGCTGACCACCTACGGCCTGCCCTTTCTCCGGGCCGCTGCGTGGATACTCGCCGCTCTGTCCATCGGATCCTTCCTGTTTGCCGCGTTCTTCATCGACCCGCGCCCACTCCCGGACGGTGGCCGCAGCCTGGCGGAGGCTCGCTTAAGTGTCGACGGGCACATCGCCGCCCGTACCGGCGCCCTCAGCGCGCTGGCGTTCGCGGTGGTGGCGGCGGTAATGATCCCCATGACGCTGTCGGACATCTCCGGCACGCCGTTTTTCCAGTCCCTGGACCCGGGCTCGTGGGCGCTGGCGATCGAGCAGGTGGCCACCAGCCAGGTGTGGCTCGTGTGTACGGTGATCGGCGCCGTCGTCGGCATCGCCGGGCTTATCCTGCGCACCTGGGGCCTGCAGCCCGTGCTATTTGTCGGCTCGGTGGTCATGATCATCCCGCTCGGCATGGAAGGCCACGCGGCCTCCGGCGGCGCGCATGACTACGGCACCAACGCTTACCTCTGGCACCTGGTGTTCATGGCGATCTGGATCGGCGGGCTCATGGCGCTCATCGCCCACGGTCGCCGCCTGGGCCCGGGCCTGCCGAAGGCCGTGCGCCGCTACAGCAAGGTGGCGCTGTTCTCGATCATCGCGGTGGCGATTTCCGGCGTGATCAGCATGCTCATCCGCATCCAGATCACCGACTTGTTGACCACCCGCTACGGGCTGATCATCTTCGCCAAGATTCTCGGCACCGTCATCCTCGCCCTCATCGGCTTCTGGCACCGCCAGGTCACCATGCCGCAGCTGGGCAAGAAGAACTCCGCGTTTGTGCGCCTGGCGGTCGGGGAGGTCGTCGTCATGGCGGCCATCGCCGGTATCGCCGTGACCATGGGCCGGACGCCGCCGCCCCCGCTCGACCCGAACCTGTCTCCGATGGAGATCCAGCTCGGCTACGAGCTCTACGAGGAACCGACGCTTGTCAACGTGTTCACCATGTGGCGCTTCGAGATCCTTTACGGCACCATCGCCCTGCTGCTGGCGGGCTTCTACCTAGCTGGGGTGCGCGTCGCGAAGCGGCGCGGTCAGCAGTGGCGCACCTCGTGGACCATCTGGTGGCTGGTGGGCTGCGCGTCGCTGTTTATCACGGTCAGCTCCGGTATCGGGATGTACATGCCGGCGACCTACTCCATGCACATGCTCGCGCACATGCTGCTGTCCATGGTCGTGCCGCTGTTTCTCACCATGGGCGCGCCGCTGACGCTGGTGATGCGGGTCTGGGACCCCGGCGAGAACGGCGATTTCACCCCGCACGACTGGGCACACGCGCTGTGCCATTCCCGGCTGGTTAAGGTCATCACCACCCCCTGGGTGAACCTGCTGCAGTTCCTCGTGTTCTTCTACGTGCTCTACCTCTACATCCCGCTCTACGAGGTCGCGATCTCCGAGCACGCCGGACACGTCATCATGAACGGCATGTTCTTGGTCTCCGGGTACTTCTACTTCTGGGAGCTGATGGGTCCGGATCACATCCCGGATCGCCGCCCAGCCGCCATCCGGCTGGCCTGGCTGGTGATCTCGATGCCGGTGCACCTCTTCCTCGGCGTCTATCTGATGATGCTCACCACCGTCATGGGCCTGGAGTTCTACCAGTCCCTCGAGCTGCCGTGGGATCCGGATCTGCTGCAGGACCAGCGCGTCGGCGGCGGCATCGGCTGGGCCTTCGGCTCCTTCCCGCTGACCTTCGTCTTCCTCATGCTCTTCTTCGAGTGGCGGAGGGAGGAGAAAATCAACGAACGAGCGCTCGACGAGCGTCTCGACGCCGCAGAGCGCCGGCACACCGAGCACGACCAGCCCGCCGAGGCCACGGCGCCGCGTGGCGAAGAACCGGAGCACAAGGCCGTTGCCGTCGACAGCTCCCGCACCTCTTCCGGGATCCTTTCCCTGCACGGTCAACGTGTGGATAACGCTGAGACCAGCGCCGATGACGAGGAGGCGGAGGATGATATCTCCGAAGATCTCGACGCCTACAACGCCGTGTTGCGCCGTTATCACGAAGGAGGCGGCAGCATGCAGGGCGACTATTACGGACGCGAGTTCCGGCGCAGCAGAAAGAAGCGCTAGCCGCAACCGCGGGTGAAGGATCTGTGGATAACGGCCGTCGAAAAGTGCCTTCCGGGCGAGTTATCCACAGGTTTGCGACACCTCGGCGCGAAGCCGCAATTTTCTCGGCACAGTAACAAGCGAACGCCACCGAAGGCGTTTCACATCCAGTTACATCACCGCCGGATGCCCCGGCGGCCAGTTCCGAGGAAAGGTCCGAAGACGCTATGCCCCAGCACCCGATCACGCTCGTCGGCAATTTGACCAGCAACCCGAAGCTCAAGCGCACCAGCAACGACAACCTCGTCGGCGAGATCCGGCTGGCCGCGTCCCGCTCTGTTCGTGATCTGCAGACGGATACGTGGCGCGACGTCGACAACCTGTACATCACCGGGGAGATGTGGGGCCAGCTGGCCACCAACGCGAAGGCCTCGCTCGTGAAGGGCATGAGCGTGGTGGTCACCGGCCGCATCGTCACCGAGGAGTGGAAGGAGACCATCTACACCGACAGCTTCGGCAAGCAGGCCGACGTCAACCGCCAGAAGATCAAACTCAAGATCGAGCGCCTCGGCGTCGATCTGTCCAAGCACATCGTCTCGTCGCTGCGCACCGACCACGCCACCCACAAGGCGCACGAGGCCCTCGACGCCCCGGAGATGCCGAAGGTCGACGAACTGCTCGACGAAGACCGCGGCGGCGATATCGCAGCGCAGAACGAATCCGCGGCGGCCGCCGCCGCAGCAGGCGCTGAGGCCGGGGAGGAGGGCGGCAAGCAGCCCCCGTTCTAAGACGCCTGATGTACCCTTTGTCAGGAACAGAATACTTCTTCGACAAAGGGGAATAATGGCGGAATTCATCTACACGATGAAAAACGTACGCAGGGCCATCGGGGACAAGCTCATCCTCGACAACGTCACCATGGCCTTTTACCCGGGCGCCAAGATCGGCGTCGTCGGTCCGAACGGCGCCGGTAAGTCGTCGCTGCTGAAGATCATGGCCGGCATCGACGAACCCAACAACGGCGAAGCCTTCCTCGACCCCGGCGCGACCGTGGGCATCCTGCTGCAGGAGCCGCCCCTCAACGAGGAGAAGACGGTCCGCGAAAACGTCGAGGAGGGACTCGGCGACATCATGGTGAAGAAGGCCCGCTTCGAGGAAATCGCCGAGGAGATGGCCACCAACTACTCCGACGAGCTCATGACCGAGATGGGCAAGCTCCAGGAGGAGCTCGACGCCGCCGATGCCTGGGAGGTCGACTCCAAGATCGACCAGGCGCTCTCCGCGCTGCGCTGCCCGCCGGCCGATGAGCCGGTCACTCACCTCTCCGGTGGTGAGCGCCGCCGAGTTGCCCTGGCGAAGCTGCTGCTGACCCAGCCGGACCTGCTGCTTCTCGACGAGCCCACCAACCACCTGGACGCCGAGAGTGTCCTGTGGCTGGAGAAGCACCTGCAGGACTACCCGGGTGCCGTCCTGGCGATTACCCACGACCGCTACTTCCTCGACAACGTCGCGGAGTGGATCTGTGAGGTCGACCGCGGCAAGCTCTACCCCTACGAGGGCAACTACTCCACCTACCTGGAGAAGAAGGCCGAGCGCCTCGAGGTCGCGGGCAAGAAGGACCAGAAGCTGCAGAAGCGCCTCAAGAACGAGCTCGAGTGGGTGCGTTCCTCGCCGAAGGCCCGCCAGTCCAAGAACAAGGCCCGCCTGGAGCGCTACGAGGAGATGGCGGCCGAGGCCGAGAAGTACCGGAAGCTGGACTTCGAAGAGATCCAGATCCCCACCCCGCCGCGGTTGGGCAACAAGGTCGTCGAGGTTCAGGACCTGGTCAAGGGCTTCGACGGGCGTACCCTCATCAAGGACCTGTCGTTCACCCTGCCGCGCAACGGCATCGTCGGCGTCATCGGCCCCAACGGCGTGGGCAAGACTACCTTGTTCAAGACCATCGTGGGCCTGGAGGAACCGGACTCCGGCTCCGTCGAGATCGGCGATACTGTCCAGCTGTCGTATGTCGACCAGAACCGTGAGAACATCGACCCCGAGCAGACCGTCTGGGAGGTCGTCTCCGGCGGCCTCGACTACATCCAGGTCGGCCAGAACGAGATGCCCTCGCGCGCCTACCTCTCGGCGTTCGGCTTCAAGGGCCCGGACCAGCAGAAGCCGTCGAAGGTGCTCTCCGGTGGTGAGCGCAACCGCCTGAACTTGGCGCTGACGCTCAAGCAGGGCGGTAACCTGATCCTCCTCGATGAGCCGACCAACGACCTCGACGTCGAGACGCTCGGCTCTCTGGAAAACGCCCTGACCAACTTCCCGGGCTGCGCCGTGGTCATCTCCCACGACCGCTGGTTCTTGGACCGCACCTGTACCCACATCCTCGCCTGGGAAGGCGATCACGAGGAAGGCAAGTGGTTCTGGTTCGAGGGCAACTTCGGCGACTACGAGAAGAACAAGGTCGAGCGCTACGGTGAGGCCGCCGCACGCCCGTCGTCGACGACCCACCGCAAGCTGGCCCGCTAAACGCTTCCCGCTGTAGAACGCCGCCCCACCGCGTAAGGTATCGCCCGGAGAGCATCCTCTCTTCGGCCACCGGCGCGCCGGGGCGGTGTTTGCGCATCGGGTTGCGCGCTTCGGGTTCCACCAGCCGCTCTGCCGTATAATGGCGCCCGGCGAGATCCTCGCTAGCAATTGAGATTCAGCATTACCAACGATAGGAATTAGTCTTTTCCCATGTCGGCATCCAACTTTGTTCACACCACCCGGGTTCCGCTGCGTTGGGGGGACTTCGACCGGTACGGGCACGTCATGAACGCCAATTACATCGAGCTGGCCCAGGAGGCCCGCGTCGCGTTCGCGGAGGATAACTTCTTCTCTCAGGGACACGACTTCCCGGTGTTCGTGCGCCGTCTCGAGGCCGACTACTTCAAGCCGATCCTCAGCGACACCACCGAGGTGACCGTCGAGACCACCGTCGTGGAGATCGGCACCACCTCTTTTATCACCCGCCAGGAGATCAAGGACCGCCAGAACCGCCTGGCGTGTGTGATCGAGTGCGTCCAGGTCGCCGTCGATCTGCAGACGGAGTCCCCGCGCGCGCTGACGGACACCGAGATCGGTATTCTCACCGAGGCCCCGAAGCAGGCGGAGCTGACCGACGAGGTGCCTGATTACGGGGACGAATTCTAGATGGCCTCGGAGTCGCTGACTGTCACGGCCGGAAAACCCGGCCTGATCTCCCTGGTGGGCAGGGCAACGGATTTGGACGCGGGCGCGTCGGTCCGGTTCCGTCAGCTCGGCGGCGGGGTCATTGACTGCTTCGTCACCACGCCGTTCGAGGTGATCGCTTCTCGACGCATCGAAGGCGAACTCTCCCGCGACGGTGCGGTCGTCGCGGCCGATAACGTGCTCAACGCTTTGCGCCTCGAGAGCCGAGACATCGGCGCACCCCGCGACCCGAGCTGGCCGGGCGCCCTGCCCCCGGCCGAGGGCTATCAGCTTTTAGATACCCTCCCGGTCACCGACGTCCGTCAGCTCGCCGACGAGGGCCAGAAACTTGCCCGGCAGTTCTCCGGGCCGCTGGGCCCGCCGTCGTCGCTGATGAACCAGACTGTCATCACGGTCGAAGGCGGCGGCGAGAAAGTGGAGATCCCGATGCGCATGATCTTTACCTGCACCTCGCTGCGCCTGATCCCGGGGTTCTCCGCGGGCATGGACATCCCCCGGCACCTGCGGGTGGCGGCGGCCGGCCGGTGGGTGCGTCTCGACGCCCCGTTCGGCAGCGTCTACTATTCCCGCGGCCTCGGCGGCGTGCTGCCCATCTAAGGCGTCGTCCCTCGTCGCGCCGGTTTACAGGAAGAAGAAGCCAGCCACGGCGCCGAAAAGCGCCACCGACCACGGCGGCGCCTGGAACTGCGCGAGCATCAGCCAGCAGGCCGCGGCGATCGCCAGGGAGGGCAGGCCGGTGATGCCGTGGGTGATGATCGGGTCGTAGAAGGCGGCCATAAGGATCCCGACGACCGCGGCGTTGATCCCCGTAAACGCCGCCTTGAGCCACGCGGTGTCCTTCCAGCGGGTCCAGAAGTGCAGGCCGGCGATGATGAGCAACGCCGAAGGCAGAAAGATCATCACGGTGGCAAGCACTGCGCCGCCGATGCCGCCGTCGACCGCGCCGAGGTAGGAGGCGAAGGTAAACAGCGGCCCGGGCACGGCCTGGGCGGCGGAGTAACCAGTGATGAACTCTTCCTGGCCCATCCAGCCGCCGCCGACGGCGTGCGACTGCAACAGCGGCAGCACCACGTGCCCGCCGCCGAAGACGAGCGCGCCGGTTTCATAAAAGGCATACGCCCGAGTGAAGAAGTAGCCGCCGATCACGTGCGCTCCGGCCCACAGGCCCGCCAACAGCGCGAAGAATGCGACGATCGCCCCGATCGCCACCGACTGACTGACCGGGCGGATACGCTCCGCTTGCTCCGAGTCCTCAAGCTCCGCGGCCGCCTCGGAGCGCAGCGTCACCAAGCCGATCACCCCGGCGGCGAGGATGACCGCCACGTGGGTGAGCGAATGAGGGAAGATCAACACCACCAGCGCGGTGGCCACCGCGATCGACGCCTTGAGCGCCCCGTTGGCCATCGACCGAGCCATCCCTGAGACCGCGTGGAAGACCACCGCCACCGCGAGCAGCCCGCTGATCCAGCCGGCTGACGCGTCGACGTCGCTCAGCTCCACAATTAACCCGAAGGCGGCCAGCACGACCGCCGAGGGCAGGGTGAACAGCAGCCAGGCCAGCGCCATGCCCAGCCAGCTGCCGCGGTGATAGCCCAGCGCCATGCCGACCTGCGAGGAGGCGGGCCCGGGCAAGAATTGGGAGACGGCGACGATATCCGCGTAGCTCTGATCGCTGAGCCAATGCCGCCGGTCGACGAAGGCGGTACGGAAGTACCCCAAATGCGCCGTCGGCCCGCCGAAGGACGTCAACCCCAGGAGGCTGAACTGGCTGGCGACCTCGGAATTTCGGGTCGGAAACTCAGAAGGGGAGGGCTGGGAAGTCACACCCATGAAGGTTATTGCACCTGTGTGCTTAACGCAGCGCAGCTCAGCCCGGGCGGTTGATCATCATGTACGCGACCTGCTGCATGTGGTTCCAGATCGCGGCGCGGTGCGGGGCGGGGAGAGTCTCGTTGTCAATCTGCTCGAGGGAGCGGGCCATCAGCTCCAGCCAGCGTTCGGCGGCTACCTCATCGATAGCGAAGGGGAAGTGGCGCCGGCGCAGCATCGGGTTGCCGCGCTTTTCTTGGTAGGTGCGCGGCCCGCCCCAGTACTGGGAGAGGAACCAGTAGAGGCGGTCCTCGGCGCCGGCCATGTCCTCTACCGGGTACATGGGCCCGAGGATGTCGTCGTCGGGAACTTGCGCGTAGAAACCGCGCACGATCTTCCGGAAGGTCTTCTCGCCTCCCACGGCGGCGAACAGGCTCGGTTGGTTAGTGGTCGTTCTCTTCGCCGGTGGCGATGTTTTGTGCCTGCGGCGCCATGCCGATGCCGTTCGGGTACGGCAGGGCCACGCCCTTGTCGCGCAGGATGTTGACCAGCTTGGACTGGATGATGCGCTGCACGTCCCACTGCTTGGCGGGCAGCGTCTTCACGGAGGCCCGGAAGGTCACCGAGTCCGGGTTGATCTGGGTCAGGCCGTTGACCGTGGGGGTCTCCATGACGTATTCGCTGATCAAGGGGTCGTTGGAGATGTCGGTCACGGCGTCGAGGATGATGTTCCAGGCCTCGTCCATGTCGTTGCTCAACGCGACGGGGACCTCGATGCGGGCGATCGAGTACTCGTCGGAAAGGTTGCCCACGCGCATGATCTCGCCGTTGCGCACGTACCACAGGGTGCCGTCGATGTCGCGGATCGTGGTGATGCGCAGGGAGATTTCCTCGACGTCGCCGACGATGTCATCGCCGACGTCCACCACATCACCCACGCCGTACTGGTCCTCGAGCAGCATGAACACGCCGGCCAGGAAGTCCATGACCAGCGACTGGGCGCCGAAGCCGAGGGCCACGCCGATCACGCCGGCCGAGGCGATGATCGGGCCGACGTTGATGCCGAGCTCACCGAGGATGGCCAGCACCGCCCAGGTCCAGATCACTAGGACGGCGGCGGAGCGGCCGACGCCCGCCAGGGTTTTCACCCGGGAGTGGCGGCGCTGTTCGCGGGCGCGGTGCATGGCGGCGAGGCGGGCGTCGTCACGCACTTCGGCGTTTTGGTCCTTCTTCTTGCCGGAGCGGCCCTTGGAGAGTTTGCCGCCCTTGGCGATGTTGCCATCGGCGGCCCGGTCGATGAGCCGGCGGGCGATCGCCTGCAGGATCAGCGCGATGATAATGACGATGAGGATGCGCAGCGGGGTGGCGATCAGCCACTGCTGCACTTCGGGGTTCTCCCAGAACCCGGTGACGCGTTCGACCGTTTCGGCCCCAGCGTCGGAGAGAGTTTCGGCGGTACTTCCGTCCTGACTGAGAAGATACGTTCGCATATTCATCGGCGATGAGTATAGCGGCGGATCCTGATATCTCGATTCAGGAATATAAAACCGCCCCTTCGGCCCGCCGAGCGTACCGCTTGGTCTATTGTGGGTGCAGTCCCGAATTAAAGGAGTGAGCACCGATGATGACAGCTGATCAGCAGGGCTTCTCGACGGCCTCGATCCACGCCGGCTACCACCCGGATAGCCACATGGGCTCGATCAACATCCCGATTTACGCCTCGACGACCTACGCCCAGGACGGCCCCAACCAGCTGCGCGGCGGCTTCGAGTACGGCCGCGTCGCCAACCCCACCGTCGCCTCTTTGGAGCGCACCGTCGCCGCGCTTGAGGGCGGAAGCCACGGCGTGGCCTACTCCTCCGGTATGGCCGCCACCGATACGGTCCTGCGCATCCTGCTGCGCCCGGGTGATCACATGATCTTGGGCAACGACGCCTACGGCGGCACCTGGCGGCTCATCGACAGCGTCTTCGGGGCGTGGGGCGTCGACTACACGGTCGTGGACACCACCGACGTCGACGCCGTGGCCGCCGCGCTGAACGAACGCACCCGCCTGATCTGGCTGGAGACGCCGACGAACCCCTTCCTCAACGTCACCGATATCGAGGCCGTCGCGCGCATCAAGGGCGAGGCGAAGCTGGTGGTGGATAACACCTTCGCCACCCCGTATTTACAGCGCCCGCTGGCCTTGGGCGCCGACCACGTTTTGCACTCCACCACGAAGTACTTGGGTGGCCACTCGGATGTGATCGGCGGTGTCGTCGTCACCAACGACGCGGATTTCGACGAAGAGCTGCGCTTCTTCCAGGGCGGCGTCGGCGCGGTGGCCAGCCCCTTCGATGCCTATTTGACCACCCGCGGCATCAAGACGCTGTCGGTACGCATGGAGCGCCACTGCGATAACGCCGAGGAGATCGCGCGACTGCTCGACGCCTCCGAGCACGTCGCCGAGGTCCACTACCCGGGCCTGGCCAGCCACCCGGGCCACGAGGTCGCCTCCCGTCAGATGGATCGTTTCGGCGGGATGATCTCCGTGAGCTTCCACTCCGAGGAGGCGGCGCGCACCTTCTGTACCAACACCGAGCTGATCTGTTTGGCGGAGTCGCTCGGCGGCGCGGAGTCGCTCGTCGAGCACCCGGCGTCGATGACGCACCAGTCGGCCAGCGGCTCGCAGCTGGAGGTGCCCCGCGAGCTGGTGCGCATCTCGATCGGCATCGAGGACATCGCGGACCTGCGCGCCGATGTCGAAAAGGCGCTCGCCGCGATCGGCTAGCGCCTGAAGTAGGCGCTACTTAGAGCGTATCGACGAGCGCGCCGGCCACCAGGTCGGTCTCCTGCAAGAAGGCCGGGTCGGTGCCCGGCAGTGGGGAGCTCGTCGTATCGGGGCGGACGTCGTGCAGCGGGATGCCCTCGGCGAAGATCCGCTCATCCGGCGTGCCTGCTGCGGTGATGAGACGCCCGGTGGCCTGCTCGATCTCCGGGGAGCCGGAGGCGGTGTCATCCGGGTAGACATACGGGCGCGAGCGCCCCGCCGCGCGGATCGCGGTGATGAGGCTATCGGCCGGGCGGCGGCTATCGGAGTCGTGCAGCCACGCGTCGATGAGCGTGGTGGCAAACACCGGCTCGTTCTGCGTCGTCGGCGAGGACACACGGTAGCCGCCGTCGACGATCTCCAGGCTCGGCGAGGCGCCGAGGAAGCGCACCAGGCCGGCGTCGATAAGCGCGACGAGCTGCTCGTTGCGAAACGCCGGCGGGCCCGAGCCGGCCATCTGCCCAAGTCGTTGCACCAGGCGCAGATACCCGTTGCGGGTCCTGAAACGCCCCGGGGTGCCGAGCAGCGACGAAGGCTTGCGCGCCGCCCCGATCACCGCGAGGGCCTGCTTGCGGGGGCTTTCGCTGGCGGCGGCGGAGTCGGCGAGGTCGTCGATAAGTCCCTGGCGCACCAGCGCGGTCAGCGAGTCGATGTCGGTAGCCACCCCGGCCAGCGGCGCCGCCTCATGGTTGAGGTCGAGGCGCTCGGTGTCTGGGACAAGCTCGGCGAAGGCGGCGTTGAGCTCGTCGATGGTGGAGTGCTTATCGACGACACCAGCCACCGTCTCAGCGTCTAAGCCCAAGGTGAGGTAGTAGGCCTCGTAGGCATCGCGTAAAACGTGCGTCCACACCTCGGTGTCGTAGTCGATGTCGCTGCGCCCGGACAGCTCAGCGATGGCGGCGCGGGTGCGCGGCATATGGGCGGCCGGCGGCATGGAGCCATACTGCGGCTTCGCCAGGTAGGGCCAGCCGCGCCCCGAGGTGACGATCAGGCGCGGTTCGCGCCCGGAGGGCTCGTAGATAAGCCCGGCCTCGTTGTCGCTGGGCACGAAGCGGCCGCCGCGGTCGAGGGTGAGCATGGCCATGATGTCGAAGAAGCCCATGCCGAGGCCGCGGACGAGGACGTCTTCGCCGGCCGGGACCTCATCCAGGGGCTGCTCGACCGGGTTGCCGGGGCGCACCCAGGTGCCGGTGGAGGCCGCCAGCGCCTCCTCTTCGGCGGTGGCGGCCGGCTGCAGCCAGCCGAGCGCTAAGACCGAACGGTCGACCTGCAGGGTGGAGGTGGCCCCCGCGGAATCGGTGAGTGTTAGCTCGTCGTAGTCGCCGCGATCGACGAGGTCGGTCACGCGCGCGAGGTGCTCGACCACGGTGAGGTTCTCCGGCAGCCGCTCACGCACGACGGAATAGACCCAGGAGATATAGGCGCCATAGAGCGCGCGGGTGGGATGCGAGTGCTCGACAAGCCCGTCGATCTCTTCCTTAAACTCCTCGTACGTCTTTTTTGAGACCGCCAGGCGGTGATCGGCGGGGACCTCATCGAGATCGCCGCGCATGAGCTTCGCCCACTCATAGAGCGTGGGGCCCGGCTGGACGGCGCCGCTCACGGAGGATCCGGGCTCGGTGAACAGCGTGACGCCGTGTGCGAGCGTGTTCATACACAGCGTCCGGGTCTGGTCGGTGCGCCAGATGGCGCCGGGGCCGATTTCAGTGTCGTCGATGAGGTGCACAGTGAGGTGATGATCGGTGCGCTCTGCGTGGGCAGCCAACCGTTCCAGGGTGGAGATGCCACGAGGGCCGACGCCGACGAAAGCCACGTGGAATTCAGATATGAGCCCCATTGTGTCACACAGCGAACACCGGACAGACCGATAGGTCTACGTTTCTGGGTAAAATCATTTCCGTGTCGAGGAAAACCCTAGGTCAGAATGTAGACAGAGCAGTCTTTGGATTTTTCGAGTATTCGTCCTATCCATGTCGATCCATGGACTTAGAACTAAGTCTCAATCAAAAACACCCCTTTGATAGGAAGCGTTGGTAGACGAGTGGCGATACACAAAAGAGGTCTGCGTTCGGCGCTCGGCGCGATCGTGGCGAGCGTTCTGGTCGCGGTGAGCGTGAGTGCCTGCTCGAGCGAGCCCGAACGCGGCATCACGTACGTCGAGCCGAACATGTTCAACAGCCTGTATCCGCCCTCGGGTGGCTACTATCCCAACGGCGGCGTGCTCAACAACATCGCCGACCGCCTGCTCTGGCAGCACCCCGAGACGCTTGAGCTCCACCCGTGGATCGCCACCGAGCTTCCGGAGATCAACGAGGATGCCACCGAGTTCACCTTCACCCTGCGCGAGGACGTCACCTACTCCGACGGCACGAAGCTAGACGCCGAGAACGTCGCCGCCAACTACGACCTCTACGGCTTCGGCGACCCCGATCGCGCGCTGACCCCGTCGGACCAGCTCGGCGGTTATGAGGGCGCCGAAGTGCTCGACGACTACACCGTCCGCTTCCACTTCGACCGGCCCTCGCCCGGGTTCCCGCAGGCCACCAGCACCATGAACCAGGCACTGTTGTCCACGCCCACCCTGGAAAACGGCAACACTGGATTCTCCCCGGGAAACGCGGAGAACATCTCCGGCTCTGGGCCCTTCGTCATCACCGACGAAGAACTCGGCACCGGGCTCACGCTGAGCGCCCGCGAGGACTACGACTGGGCGCCGCCGGCGCGCACCGACCACCAGGGCCCGGCCGAGGTGGAAGAGATCCGCTTCACCCTGGCCGAGGAGGACTCGGTGCGCACCGGCTCCCTGGTCGCCGAGCAGTCCGACATCGCCCGCCAGATCGAGGCGCCGGATGAGCGTCACCTCATCGACCAGGGCATCAACATCCACTCCGCCGGCACCAACGGTGTCAACAACGCCTATCACTTCCACTTCCGCCAACCGCTGATGGAAGACCAGCGCGTGCGCCAGGCGATCATCCACGCCATCGACCGGGAGAACATCCTCAACACGCTCTACTCCCAGTCCTATCCCGCCGGCACCTCGATACTGGCGGCCAACGCGCTGGGCTACCGCGAGCAGGACGGCGCCTACAGCTTCGACCCTGAGCGCTCGCGCGAGCTTCTCGACGACGCCGGCTGGCAGATCGGCGAAGACGGGGTGCGCGTGCGCGACGGCGAGCGGCTGTCGGTGACCTTCAACGAGGCGGTGCCGCAGCCGCGCTCCCGGGAGATGTTCACGAAGGTGCAGGAAAAACTGCGCGACGTCGGCATCGAGGCCGAGCTCAACCCGGGCGATCGCACCGCCCAGCAGGAGGCCATGCAGGACTTGGAGCGCATCCAGGTCCGCCACACCATGGTCGGGCGCGCCTCCTATGACACCCTGCCGAACTGGCTGGATGTCGACGGCCGCAACTCCTTCCTCAACGGCTGGGAGGACACCGTCGGCGACGAAGAGATGCAGCAGATGGTCGACGACTACTTCGCCCTTGTCGACGAAGACAAGCGCGCCGCGGCGGTCGGAAAGATGCAGGACTATCTCACCGAGCACGCACTCGTTCTGCCCATGTTCGAGGAACCGCAGGTCTACGGCTTCCGCGACACGATCAGCGGCTTTTCCACAGAAGCCATCGGCCGCCCGTCCTTCTACGCCGTGCGCGAGACCGGAGGAGAAGAATAAATGACCACCGCACATGTACTGCGCCGCATCGGCCAGGCGCTCATCGTCATCTGGGCCACGTTCACCCTGGCGTTCATCCTGCTGACGGTGCTGCCCTCGGATGCCGTCGCCGCCCGCTACGCCGACCCGGTGCTGGGGCTGACCGACGCGCAGCTCGAGGAGATCCGCGCCGTCTACGGCGCCGATGAATCGGCCCTGTCACGGTACTTCGCCGCCTTAGGAGGTTTTCTCACCGGCGATCTCGGCTACTCGGTTGCCAGCGGCACCGCCGTGACCGACCTGCTCGCCGAGACCCTCCCCGCCACCCTCACCCTGGCGGCCACCGCGTTTCTCCTCGGCGTCGCCATGGCCTTCGTCATCGCGGTGTGCGGGAACTTCGGCCCGGTGCGCTCGTTCTTCCAGGCACTGCCGCCGCTGATGGTCTCGCTGCCCACGTTCTGGGTCGGCACCATCCTCATCCAGCTGTTTTCCTTCCAGCTGGGCCTGGTGCCGGTCATCGGCGGCAACAACGCCGAAAACCTCATCCTGCCGGCCATCACGCTCGCGATCACCGTCGCCGCCCCGCTCGCCCAGGTGCTGCTGCGCTCCATCGACGAGGTCTTGGGCCAGCCCTTCATCACCGCCGTGCGCGCCCGCGGCGCCAGCGACTGGTGGATTCTAAGCCGCAACGTCTTACGCAACGCGCTGTTGCCCGCGCTGACGATGGCCGGCATCCTCTTCGGCGAGCTCGTCGGCGGCTCCGTGGTCACGGAGGCCGTCTTCGGGCGCACCGGCATCGGCTCCATCACCGTCGACGCCGTCACCGACCGCGATACCGCCGTCCTCTTGGCCGTCGTGGTCATCGCCGCGGCGGTATTCGTCCTCATCAACCTGATCGTCGACCTGCTCTACCCGGTCCTCGACACCCGACTGCGGAAGAAGGCCACCCGATGAACACTCTCCGATCCTCACGCCGTCGCGCCCTGCTCACCCCGGGCACCGTGGCCGCCGGCCTCGTTCTGCTCATCGCCGTGGCCTGGGCGGCGTTCCCCTCGCTGTTTACCACCCACGACCCGATCTCCGGCGGCGATACCCCCGCGCTGCTGGCCCCCAGTGGCACCCACTGGTTCGGCACTGATGCCGTCGGCCGCGACCTCTATACCCGGGTCGTCTACGGCACCCGCCAGACGATGCTCGGTGCGCTGGTGGCGGTGGCATTCGGCTTCGTCGTCGGCACGCTGCTCGGGGTCATCGCCGGCGTGCGCCGCGGCTGGCTGGAAACCGTCATCATGCGACTTGTCGACGTCCTGCTGTCCATCCCCGGCCTGCTGCTGAGCCTCACCGTCATCATCGTGCTGGGCTTCGGCACCTTCAACGCCGCGATCGCCGTCGGTGTGACCTCGGTGGCCACCTTCGCCCGCCTCGCCCGCTCCGAGGTGCTCGCGGTCGCCGGCAGCGACTTCGTCGAGGCCGCCTACGGCGCCGGCGGCACCAGCGCACATGTGCTGTTCCGCCACATCCTGCCGAACTCGCTGACCGCCGTCGTCGCGCTCGTTGCCGTCCAGTTCGGCTCTGCCATCTTGCAGCTGGCCACCCTCGGCTTCCTCGGCTTCGGCGCCCCGCCGCCGGTGCCGGAGTGGGGACTGATCATCGCCGAGAGCCGCGACTACATCGCCACCGCCGGCTGGCTGACGATCCTGCCCGGCATCGTCGTCGCCGCCGTGGTGCTCGCCGCCAACACGCTCAGCCGAACCCTGCAGAAGGTCGTGTAGACAATGCTCGATATCACCAACCTCACCGTCAGCTACCACGGCACCACCGCCGTCGAAAGCGTCGACGTCACCGTGCCCCGCGGCGAGATGACCGCTATCGGCGGCCAGTCCGGCTCGGGCAAGACCACCACCGCGATGGCCGCCCTCGGCCTGTTGCCGCGCAGCGCCACCGTCGACTCCGGCACGATCGCGCTTAAAGGCCGCGAGGTCAGCGATAAGGAGATCCGGGAGCTTCTGGGCACCACCATCGGGCTGGTGCCGCAGGATCCCAACAACTCGCTCAACCGGCTACGCACCATCGGTGCCTCCGTGGGCGAGGGTCTGGCCATCCACGGGCGCCGCGACAAGAAACGCGTGCTGGAGCTGCTCGAGCGCGTCGGCATCGACGAGCCCGAGAGGCGTTATGAGCAGTACCCGCACGAGCTGTCCGGCGGTATGAAACAGCGCGCGCTCATCGCCGCGGCCGTGGCCTTAGAGCCGGAGCTCATCATCGCCGACGAGCCCACCAGCGCCCTCGATGTCACGGTGCAGAAACAGGTGCTGGACCTGCTCGACGAGATGCGCCGCGATCTCGGCCTGTCCATCCTCTTCATCACCCACGACCTCGCCGTCGCGGGCGACCGGGCCGACCGTATCGTCGTCATGGAACAAGGACACGTCCGCGAAGAAGGGCTCGCCCCGGCCGTGCTGTCGAATCCCCGGCACGCCTACACGCGGCAGTTGCTTGCCGACGCCCCGTCGCTGGCCGTCGACGCCGCCGAGACCGCCCCGCGGCCAGCACCGACGGGGGAGACGATGCTCACCGTCGACGGGGTGACCCAGCGCTACGGGGACTTCACCGCCGTCGATGAGGTCTCCTTCGAGGTCGCGCGCGGCTCGACCCACGCGATCGTCGGCGAGTCCGGTTCCGGCAAGACCACCTTAGGTCGCATGATCGCCGGCTTCGCCGAGCCGGCCGCAGGCACGATTACCCTCGACAGCCAGCCCCTAGAGCGCGGCCGCGACCTGCGCCGCAGCGTGCAGCTGGTGTATCAAAACCCCTACTCCTCGCTGAACCCGCGCCACAACATCGCCCGCATCGTCGCCGAGCCGCTGCGCAACCTCACCGAGCTCTCTCGCGCTGAGGTGGGACAGCGCGTCGAGAAGATGCTTCAGCGCGTCGGCCTGCCCGGTTACGGGGAGCGCAAACCGCACGAGCTCTCCGGTGGGCAGCGCCAACGCGTCGCGATTGCGCGTGCCCTCATCATCGAACCGGAATTGGTCGTCCTCGACGAGGCCGTCTCCGCGCTGGATGTCACCGTCCAAGCGCAGATCCTCAAGCTTCTCGACGACCTGCAGCGCGAACTCGGCGTCACCTACATCTTCATCTCGCACGATCTCGCGGTCGTCCACCAGATCTCCGATTCGGTGACGGTGATGAGCCGGGGCCGCCAGATCGAGAAGGGACCGACCGCCGAGGTCTTCGCCGCCCCGCAGGACGACTTCACCCGGCGGCTGCTCGAGGCCATCCCCGGCACCCGCTTCCGCCAGGGCGACTACAACTTGGGCCTATAAGCCATTTTCTTTAAGGAGTTATCCCATGACCGACATCATCGATTTCCTCACCGCGAATTCCGCCACCGAGGTGCGCGCGCAGCGCCCGCAGGCCCGCGACAACGCCCAGTACTCCTTCGAGGCGCTCTTCGAATCCGACAACGCCTTGCCGGAGAGCTTCGCCGTGGCTGCCCGCATCGCGAAGCTGCACGGCGTCGCCGAGGACTTCTACGCCGATCTGGCCGCCGACGAGACCGTCGATGACGAGGCCCGCCTGCAGGCCGCCTTCGAGTTCACCGACTTGCTCGTGGCCCGGCCGGCGGATGCGCAGCCGGCGGACGTCGAAAAGCTCGGCCGGCACTTCGATGCCACCGAGACCGTCACCCTCGCCCAAACCATCGCGTGTGTCGCCTTCCAGCTGCGAGTCATCCACGGCCTCAACGTCGTGGCAGGCACCGCGGACGCCGTCGAGGCAGAGCGGATCGGGCCGGCGCACACGGCGAGAAAGCGCTTCAGCACGGAGACGCTCGGCTGGCGGCCGTGGGTCACCCCGCTTAAGAAAAGCGAGCTGACGGACGTGCACCGCGACGCGCTCATCAAACCGGAGCGGGAAAACATGCCCTACTTCCGGCTGCTCGTGCGCAACCCCGAGGCACTCAAGGCCCGGACGCTGACCGATCTCGATATCTTCTACAACACGAACGGAGGGCTCAGCCGCGCCGAGCGCGAGATCTCGGCCACCCTGGCCTCCCGGTTTAACGCGTGCCCTTATTGCGCCAGCGTGCACCAGCGCCGCGCCAAGGAGGAAGGCGCCGATCCCAAGCTTCTCGACGAGCTCATCGCCCACGGCGTCGATATCGACTTCGGCTCCAGCCGGCTCAACACCATGCGGGATGCGGCGATCGCGCTGACCCGCACCCCGGTGGAATTCGGAGCTTACCACGTCGAGGCGCTGCGCGGCGAGGACTTCGGGGATCTCGAGCTGCTCGACTTCATCTCCGCGGTGGCGTTTTTCAACTGGGCCAACCGGCTGATGCTCTCGCTCGGCGAGGCCACCTACTAGCGCAGCCGGTACCCCGAGCCGCGCACGGTCTCGATGCGCTCGGCGCCGATCTTCTTGCGCAGCGTGCGGATGTAGACATCCACGACGTTGGAGCCCGGGTCGAAATTCATCCCCCACACCATCGACAGAAGCTGCGCCCTCGAGAGGATCTGCCCCGGGTGGCGCATGAAGGTCTCCAAAAGGCCCATCTCGCGCCGGGAGAGGTCCTTCCAACGCTCGTCGATCTTCACCCTTTGCGTGCGCAGGTCCAACACCATGTCGTGGCGGGTCATCCGGGTGGAATCGATCCCGGCCGGGCTACTCGACGGATTCGCCGCCGCGAAACGCAGGCGCACCCGCGCCAGCAGCTCGGCGAATTGGAAGGGTTTGGGCATGTAGTCGTCGGCACCCGATTCCAGCGAGCGCACCCGCTCTTCGATCTTGGTGCGGGCGGTGAGCACGATGATCGGCACGCTGACCCCGAGCGCGCGCAGCTGGGTGAGCACCTCCGCGCCGTCCATATGTGGCAGGCCCAAATCGAGGATCATGAGGTCATAGTCGCCGGTGCGCGCGAGGGCGAAAGCCGCCGGGCCCGAATCGGTCACCTCGCAGGTATAGCCGGCCGATTCCAACCCGCGCTGGATGAAGTCGGCGATCCCGCGGTCGTCTTCCGCAATGAGGATCCTGCTCATGAGTTCTCTGCCTCTCCGTGATGTTTAGCGGGCGCGGGTATTTCCAGACCGAATACCGAACCCAGTCCTACCGTAGAATCCACGTACGCCCGGCCCCCGTGGGCACGCCCTATGGCCTGCACGATCGACAACCCCAAACCGGCGCCCGTCGGCCGGGCGTTGCCGCTTTGCTCGCCGCGGGTGAAACGATCGAACAAGCTCGCCTGGTTCTCGGCGCTGATGCCGCGGCCCCGGTCGCGCACCCACAGCCGCAGCACGCGCTCGGCGCCCTCGCCGTGGTACGACGAGCCGATCGCCACTTCGCCGTCGCTATAGCGCAGCGCGTTGCCGAAGAGCTCGAGGATCGCTTCCGTCACCCGGTTCTCGTCGAGGGCTACCGTGCCTTCGGCGACCTCGACGAGTTGCGCGCGATCCGACAGGGTCAGCGCCTTGTCCTCGATGTCGATCATGAGCTCGGCGACGTCCACGTCCGCGAGGTCCACGAAGTCACCGGAATCGGCGACCGCCAGGGTGAGCATGTCGTTGACCATGCGCGACATCCGGTCCAGCTCGTTGGTAGCCAGCTCGATGCTGCGCCGGCGGCCTTCCGCGTCGGTGCTCTCCAGCAGCTCCAGCTGGCCGCGGACCACCGTGATCGGGGTGCGCAGCTCGTGGCCGGCGTCGTCGACGAAGGTACGCTGCTCGTGATATGCCGTCTCCAGGCGGTCGAGCATCCGGTTGAACTCGTGCGCGAGGTGCGCGAGCTCGTCGTTGCCGTCCTCCGGTACGCGCTGGGTGAGATCCTTGTTGGCGATCTCGGCGGCCACCCGACGTAAATGCCGCAGCGGGGCGAGGATCTGGCCGGAGATGATGTAGGCGATCACGGTGGAGGCCACCAGCCCGCCCAGGCCCATGAGCGTGATGATCCGGATCTGCTCGTTGACCTGCGCCCGATCCTCCGCGGTGTGGTAGGCGACCGCGAAGTACGCCTCCTGGTCGGAATCGATGGGCACCCGGCCCCAGTGCACGTCGCCGAGCTGTGGGTCGTCGTAAATACCGGAGGACTGCGGGGACCGGAAGATCTCTCGGGCCAGGGGAGTGCCCGGGCGCAGCGTAGGTGGGAAACGCCCGCTGACCGAGGAGTAGTCGAACTGGATCAGGTTGTTCTCGGCGAGGCCGACGAGCAGCTCATCGTCGTCCGGGTACTGCCGGGACATATAGGTCTCGATCAGCCGCCTCGCCGAGGTGAAAGGCTCCTGGGTTTCGGGGTCGATGCCTTCGGTGGCGAAGCGGTGGAACTCGTCGATCTCCTGCTCTACGGCCGCGTTCGCATTCGAGTTGATCTGCGAGAACATCACCGAACGCGTCATGAAGATGACGCTGAACAGCGCCGCGGTGACCACGAGGGTGATCCAGACTACGATGCGCAGCCGCAGCGAGCGGGCGGGTCTCAACGAGGCGGACATGTTAAGGAGAAACCGGCAAGCCTAGTCGTCCCAGTCGTCGTCCCAGTCATCGTCATCCCAGTCGTCATCGTCGGAGTCCTCGTCATCATAGGGGCGATAGTCCAGCTGCGGCGCGGGTGCTGGTGCGGGCGCGGGGCGCTCGGTGGGCTCGTCGATAGCCGTGGGCTTATCGACGGCCTCGCTACTCGCCGGGGCCTTGCTACTGACCGGGGCGTCGCTCGATGCGGACGTGATCGGCGACGAGGTGGCCGAGGGGATGGTGACCTCGCTGGCGTCCTGGCTGATCTCCGGGACGTCGCGGTTATTCGCCAACGCCACCCCGCCGAGCGCGACGATGATCAACAACACCACGATCGACAGCGCTGGCGCGTATTTCTTCACAACACTCACGGCTTCACTCCTTTATGCCCCTTAAGCATCTTTCACCATCGTGAAACGGGAGTGAAGCGTTTATGAGGAAACTTTCATCGAGGTTTTCACTAGCCTGGCGGCCACACCAACCCAGAGGAAAGGATTCGGCTGTGACCACCTCGATTGAGACCCTGCTGCCGGAGGAGATGCTTAAGCGTTTCCGCTCCCGCGCCGCCGGCTACGACGAGCGCAACGAGTTCTTCACCGAGGACCTCGAAGAGCTCAAAAACGCCGGCTACCTGCGCATGCTCGTGCCCGAAGAGTTCGGCGGCCACGGGCTGAGCTTGAAGGAAGCCACCCGCGCGCAGCGCCGCCTCGCCGGCGCCGCCCCGGCTACCGCGCTGGGCATCAACATGCACCAGGTGATCGTCGCGCTCGCCTACACGTTGTGGCTGCGCGGACGCAGCGAGCTGAACTGGGTCTTCGACGCCGCCGTCGACGGGGAGATCTTCGCCTTCGGCATTTCGGAGGCCGGCAACGACGCCGTGCTTTTCGATTCCGTCACCACCGCCGAAAAAGTCTACGGCGGCGGCTACCGCCTGACCGGCACGAAGATCTTCACCTCGCTTTCCCCGGTGTGGTCGAAGCTCTTAGTCCACGCCCGCACCCCGGATGACCAGCTGGCCTTCGGCTTCATCGACCGCCAGGACGAGGGGGTTGAAATCCGCAACGACTGGGATACCCTCGGCATGCGCGCCACCCAGTCGTGCACCACGCACCTCAACGAGGTCTTTTTGCCCGAGAAGAAAATAGGCACCCACGCGCCGCTGGGGCCGAACATGAACCCGCTGGTCTTCGGCATCTTCGGCCCCTTCGAGCTGCTGCTGGCCTCGGTGTATACCGGCATCGGCGAGCGGGCGGTGGAGCTGGCGAGCGAGATCGTCGCCCAGCGGATGAGCCGCGCCAAGCAGCAGCCTTATGCGCAGGATCCCGATATCCGCTTCCAGATCGCCGAGGCCGGCATCTTAACCGACGGGTCGGTGCTGCAGCTCGACAAGCTTGCCGACGACGTCGATCACCTCTTCGAAGTCGACCACGGCACGAAGTGGCTGCTGCACTTCTCCGGAGTCAAGCACCGCTGCGTGGAGGCGGCGAAAGAGGCCGTCGAGATCGCGCTGCGCACCACCGGGGGAGCGCAGTACTTCCGCTCCTCCGAGCTGCAGCGCCTCTACCGGGACGTCATCGCCGGGATCTACCACCCCAGCGATTCCGAATCCGTCCACGCCTCCTACGCGAAGGCGCTGCTTGGCCCAATCGACTAGCGCGTCCCGGGGCTTAGGCCGCGTCCACCTGGCGGAGACGGTGGGCGCGCTCGAGGTGGTCGAGAAGCTCCGTGGTCAGCCGCTTCAGCCCGGCCGGCAGGTCGCGCTCGAGGAAGCCGCGGGCCTTGTCGATGCCGGCGTCGGTGATGTTCCACGCCGGGAAGATGCCGCTGAGCGTGCGCAGCGCCATCTCGGAGGAGAACTCGCGCCACAGGCGTTCGGCGACCTCGAAGTAGGTGTCGTTGAACTGCTCCAACGTCTCGCGAGCACCCACGTAGGTCAGCCCCGCCATGAGGTGGCGGGCCTCCAGGTTGGAGGACTCGCCGGCCAGCAGCTCGTCGACAACCGCCTTCTTGTTCTCCGCATCCGGGCGCGCGGCCCGCGCAGTGATCGCGTGCAGACGCCCCGAGGCCGTTTCATCGCGGCGCGCCTGCTTCTCGATCAACTCCTCGCCATAATCACCGCGCGCCACCAGGGCGGTCGTGGCACGCCAACGCTGCTCGGCGTCCTTAGAATCCAGCAGGCCGGTGAAGAACTCGGCGGCCTCGTCGGTCAGCGGGATGCGGGCCAGCGCCTGCTCGAAGACGAGCGCGGCGTCTGGGTTCTCTCCGCGGGCGCCGGCGAGCAGGGCGTCGGCCAGCAGGGTCGAGCTTTCGGCGAAGTCCGGATCGGCGTAGTTCTTCAAGGCGGTGACCGCCTGGCCGACGATGCGCTCGAGCACCCCGAGCTCCGTCTCGGCACCGGCGCCGCGGGCGATGAGCGCGAGGAAGTCGCGGGCCTTCATCTCGCCGGCACGGGTCATCTCCCACGCCGCCGACCAGCACAGCGTGCGCGCCATCGGGTCGGCGATGGTGTCGATGTTGTGCACGGCGAACTTTAGGGAACGCTCGTCGAGATCAATGAGCGCGTAGGTGAGATCCTCGTCGTTCGGCAGGATGAGATCGCCGGCGCGGGTTCCGATGAGCTCGTCCACCGGCGTGCGCTCTCCCGACACATCCAGCTCGGCGCGGGAGATGCGGTGGGTGGCGCCGTTGTCACCAGCGGCGTAGACGCCGACGGCGAGGCGGTGGGTGCGCGCCGGGGTGCCGGTCTGCACGATGTCGAAGCGCTCGTAGGTGCCGTCGGCGGCGATGGCGACATCGGCGCGCAGGTGGTTGACGCCGGAGGTCTTCAGCCACTGATTCGCCCAGAATCCGAGGTCGCGGCCCGAGGTGTGCGCCAGGGCGCCGAGCAGGTCGTCGAAGGTAGCATTACCCCAGGCGTGCGTGGCGAAGTGGCGGCGCACCCCGGCGAAGAACGCCTCGCGGCCGACGTAGGCCTGCAGCTGCTTGAGCACGCTGGCGCCCTTGGCGTAGGTGATGCCGTCGAAGTTCTGCTCGACGGTCTCGATATCGGAGGCGTCGGTGAACACGGGGTGGGTCGTGGGTAGCTGGTCTTGGGCATAGGCCCACGCCTTCTCGACGTTCGCGAACGTCACCCACGCCGTGTCATATTGGGTTTCCTCGGCCTGGGAAATCGCGGCGGAGAAGGTGGCGAAGGACTCGTTGAGCCACAGGTCATCCCACCAGCGCATGGTCACCAGATCGCCGAACCACATGTGGGCGAGCTCGTGTAGGACGGTGTCCGCGCGGCGCTCGTAGCGGTAGTGGGTGGCCCGGGAGGTGAAGACGTATTCGTCGCGGATCGTCACGCAGCCTGCGTTTTCCATCGCGCCCGCGTTGAACTCCGGCACGAAGACCTGGTCATACTTGCTAAACGGGTAGGCCATGCCGAAGTTGCGGTGGTAGAAGTCGAAGCCCTGCTTGGTCTCGGTGAACAGGCGCTCAGCGTCGAGGTGCTCGGCGATGGAGGCGCGGGCGAACAGGCGCAGCGGCACTTCCATTGTCGACGGCTGGCCTTCAGGCGTCTCCTCGTGGTGGGTGAGTTCACCGCGCCACGTGTCGCAGAATTCGGTGTACTCACCGGCGCAGAGGGCCACCAGGTAGGTCGACAGCGGGTAGTCGATGCGCGAGGTGTGCCGGGTGGCGGTCTCATCGAGCGGGGTGGATTCCACCGGCTCGTTCGTGATGACCTTCCACTCCGGGCGCGCCAGCACGGTGAAGGCGTAGGTGGCCTCGATATCCGGCTGGTCGAAGCAGGCGAACATGCGCTTGGCGTCGGCGGTTTCGAACTGGGTGTAGAAATACGGCTTGCCATCGGCGGCGTCGACGCTGCGGTGCAGGCCCTCGCCCGTGCGCGAGTAGGGGATCCGCGCGGCGACAGTGAGGCGGTGCTCGCCGGCGCTTAAGTCTTTTAAGGCCAGGCCGATGGTGGGATCGTAGTCATCGACGTCGATCGGTTCGCCGTCCAGATCCGCCGCCTCGACGGTATTGGTGCGCAGATCGATGAAGGTCGAGCCGTGCTTTCGGGCCTTAAAGCCCACGGTGGTCTCGGACAAGAAGTACTTCTCGGAGACCGTGAGGTCGATGTGGACGTCGTAGTGGACGTCGGTGATTAGATCGCTGCGGTGTGTCGCCTCATCGGCGGTTAGGTTGATCGAGCTCATACGCGCCAGGATACGTCCGTCCACGATTTCGGTAGGGTGGAAACATCCGTGAAGACAAAACCTCCGTGCCCGGAAAGGTGGCCAACATGCCCACGACCGTGAAGTTCTACTTTGATGTTGCCTGCCCGTTCGCCTGGAAGACCTCCCAGTGGATCCGCGAGGTCGAATCCCACCGTGACATCGACGTCGAGTGGATCCCGATGTCTTTGTCCGTGCTCAACGAGGACCAGGACATCCCGGAAGAGTACGCCGAGAAGCAGAAGGCCAACTGGGGTCCGGCCCGCGTATTCACCAAGGTGAAAAACGAGCTGCCGGAGAAGGTCGGGGAGCTCTACGAGGTGATGGGCACCATCGTCCACCACGAGAACGAGGCCGGTAAGGACGGCTTTGGGGCCTATGACGACGTCATCGCCCGCGCCCTCGAGAAGGCCGGCATCGACGCCTCGTTCGCCGAGGTGGCGAACACCGAGGAGCTGGACGCTGACCTGCGCGCCTACCACCAGCAGGGCCAGGACGCCGTCGGCGATACCTCCGGCACCCCGATCGTGCAGATCGAAGACAACGCTTTCTTCGGGCCGGTGATCACCCGTTTCCCCGACGGTGAGGAGGCGGCCCAGCTTTTTGACGCCTACGCCGCCCTCGCCGCCTACCCCTACTTCTTCGAAATGAAGCGCAACCGTACCGAGGCGCCGCAGCTCGACAACGGCAACTAGCGGCGCCGGGATATCGAAAAGGAAGGAACCCGTATGGGAACCACTGCCACAGCCATCATCATCGCCATCCTCGCCGGCATCGGCACCGTCTACACCTGGGACACCAACAAGCTTCTGTCCTTAGCCCTCGCGGCGGTCACGATGATCGCCGGCATCATCGGCACCGTCGGCGCCTTCATCTCCGCGCTGGGGCTCTTCTTTAAGCTGCTGCCGCTGGTGCTCGTCGGCGTGGGCATCTACCTGATCTACAAGGTCGTGCAGAAAAACCGCGACGAGCAGCCGCCCGTCAAGCAGCAGTAACTTACCCGTAGTCCAGCGAGTAGGGGGCCAGTTCGGCTAGAGTCGGGGCCATGCGCGTTTACCTTGGAGCTGACCACGCCGGATTCGAGATGAAGAACATCATCGCCGCCCACCTCGAAGAAGCGGGCCACGAAGTCATCGACTGCGGTGCCCACACCTACGACCCCGCCGACGACTACCCGGCCTTCTGTATCGAGGCCGCCTCCCGCACCGTCAACGACCCGGGTGCCCTAGGCATCGTGCTGGGCGGTTCGGGTAACGGCGAGCAGATCGCCGCCAACAAGGTCCCCGGCGCCCGCTGCGCGCTGGCCTGGTCCGTCGATACCGCCCGCCTCGCCCGCGAGCACAACAACGCCCAGCTCATCGGCATCGGCGGCCGCATGCACTCCGAAGAAGAGGCACTCGCTATCGTCGACGCCTTCCTGGTGCAGGAGTGGAGCGAGGAGGAACGCCACCAGCGCCGCATCGACATTCTCAGCGAGTACGAGAACACCGGCATCGCCCCGGAGGTTCCCGGCGCCGAGTAGTTCCGAGCACCGCGGTGATGACGGCCGCCTGCGCGGTCAGTAGCACGCCCGCGGTGAGAATGGCCGTGGTGACCGTCGAGCGAGCAGGCGAGTTATCGACGCCGATAATCAGCTCTGCCTGACCGCCGCGTTCGTCGCGAACGACCACGCGGTGTGTGCTGACCGTGGGGGAGAGGGCGGCGGGGTTGTCGAGAAGCACCTGGGGATCGACCGCGCGCCCGCTGAAGCCGGTGACCGGGAGGTAGACGAGGTGATCGTCGATAAGCCCGGCGAGCAGCATGTCCGCCGGCGGTATTTCACGGCTCAAAAACTCGTGCACGACGTCGCCGGCACTGTGGCCTTCGCGGGCTTGGCTGAAGGCGAAGAACTCCTGCCGGTAGGTATCGAGCCGCTGGTGGTTCGTATGCTCTGCCGCGAGGTTGAGCACCGCGCCCAGCGCGAGGATGACGAGGGCGCTTAAGGCCCAGAGCACGAGAACGACGCGGAGTGAGGACATGCCCGCAGTATGGCCGGGCAGACTAAAACCCCCGTGAGCTCACCATGAGGAAAGCTTCATCGGGGGTCGAGCTGTGCGTGGGGAGGTTTATTCGAAACCGAAGTCGAAGATGCCGCCGCCGTCGCCGCCGAACAGGCCGCCGTCTCCACCATCGCCGCCAAAGAATCCTCCGCCGTCGCCCATGTCTCCCATGTCGCCGTCACCAGCGTTACCAGCATCGCCTGCGTCACCGACGTCGCCGCCGGCGTCGGCGAGGCCTTCGTCATAGCCGGCCTCAAAGGCTGCGGCGGACGGGGCGCCGGCCATGCCGGAAAACATCATCGAGAACATCATGACCGAAGACATGGTCCACATGCCGGAAGCCATCGCCGGCGCCCACCACGGAGTGGAGTACCAGCCGGCCGGCACCGGGCGGCCGGCGACGTTGCCGCCGGGGTAGTAGTGCGGTGCGTCCTCGCTGGCCTCGGGGGAGACGGTGATCTCCTGGCCCTCGTGGGTGATGGTGCGGCGCTCGGTGACCTTACCGGCCTTCTTCTGCCCCTCGAGCTCCGGCAGCTCGGGGCCGGCCGGCATGCCCATGATCTCGCGGGCCGCGTTGACGTAATGCAGGCCCTCCAGGGCGGACTCGCGGGCCAGCTGGAACTCGCGGGCCGACTGTGCGGTCGACAGCGCCGAGTTGGCGGCGTTGTAGCGGTCCGACGCGTCCGCCAGCGCCTGAGTAGAGGCCTGGTCAGTGCCGGATAAGGTTAAGACTTGGTGGCTGAGACGCTCGGTCCAGCGCTGGGCGTCGGCGCGGGCATCGGCCGCTTTGCGCTGTTCGATCTCAGCATCGCGCTTCTTATTGTTGCGACTGGACAGCCAGATCGCCGCGCCGGCGACCACGGCGAGGATGAGCAGGAGTTCCACGGTGTGTCCACCACTTTCGTCGTCGGGTGCAAAAGTCTCGAGGCTTCTTTCCTGTATAACGCATCAAAGGCCCGGATTGTTCCCGTTCTGCTCCTGGTTTGAGCGCTGTGGGAGCGATTTTCGTCGAGGCCCGGCGATGCTATAGACTTGTCGTCGTTGCATCGGCCGCTTCGAAGTTGATGCCCATGGGGATGTCGTATAGTGGCTAATACCTCAGCCTTCCAAGCTGAAGACGCGGGTTCGATTCCCGTCATCCCCTCCACGTTTTCTCGCGCCATCGTCAGCAGACGGCGCGGGATTTTCTTTACCCTCGGATGATCCCCCGTCGAGCTCACAGTGTCCGCTTCGTGTTCTAGCGTAGGAGGCGGATCGAACGCTTGATCTAGATACCGGGGTGGGGATGCCGGTGAGCGATTATCGGGACGCTCAGTCTAGCGGGCTGGGTCATGCGCGTCTGTTGGCGCAGCAAGACCTGCTGGCGTGGTGGAAGCAGACTGAAGCCATACCGTTATCCTTGTCGCTTCGGTGCGCGTTGTCCACGCTCAAAGCCTGGGAATCTGCTATGTGTTCGCATAGTTTCTCGCCCACGTCCGTTATTTACGCCCCGAATGCACACGCACTTAGGGGGACAGGCTAGACTTTCCACACGTCGAAGATCCTCTTCGGCGCGTGTGCTTGCACACGGGGCGTGGCGCAGCTTGGTAGCGCACCTGCTTTGGGAGCAGGGGGTCGCAGGTTCAAATCCTGTCGCCCCGACTCACGGGACCGGATGGCCGGGCCCCGCACAGAAGACATATCTATTCGAACCGTTTAGACAGCCAGGAGACTTTCAACGTGAAGACGTCCGTCGAGAAGCTCAGTGAGACCCGCGTCAAGCTGAACGTGAACGTTCCGTTCGACGAGCTCAAGAATGAGGTCGACAACGCGTATAAGGCGATCGCCCAGCAGGTGACCATCCCGGGTTTCCGTAAGGGCAAGGCCCCGCGTCAGCTGATCGACGCTCGCTTCGGTCGTGGCCTGATCCTCGAGCAGGTCATTAACGATATGCTGCCGACCAAGTACCAGGCTGCGTGCGAGGAGAACGAGCTCAAGGTCATCGGTCAGCCGGACATCAACATCCAGCAGATCGAGGACAACGACTTCGTCGAGTTCACCGCCGAGGTCGACGTCCGCCCGGATGTCACCGTCCCGAACTTCTCGGAGATCTCCGTGACCGTCCCGGCGATTTCGATCGACGACGAAGCCGTCGACAAGGAGCTCGACAACCTGCGTTCCCGCTTCGGTGAGCTCAAGGACACCAAGCGCAAGATGAAGACCGGCGATTTCGCCATCATCGACATCGACGCCCAGGTAGACGGCGAGAAGCTCGAGGACCTCTCCCACGAGGGCCTGTCCTATGAGATCGGCTCCGACGACCTCATCAAGGGCCTCGATACTGCTCTGCGTGGCATGAAGACCGGCGAGGACAACGAGTTCACCGCCGAGCTGCAGGCCGGTGAGCACAAGGGCAAGGAAGCCACCATCAAGGTCCACGTCCAGCAGTCGAAGGAGCGTAAGCTTCCGGATCTCGACGACGACTTCGCCCAGGAAACGTCCGAGTTTGACACCGTCGAGGAGCTGCGCAACAGCACCCGCGAGCAGCTCGCCGAGCGCAAGAAGGCCGAGCAGGCCGGCGCTATCCGCGACGAGGTCCTCAAGCAGGCCCTCCCCCAGACCGAGGTTCCGCTGCCGGAGTCCGTGGTCGAGGAGCAGGCCCACCAGCGTTTGCACCAGGTGCTCGGCCAGCTGGCGCACGACGAGAAGGCTCTCGCCCAGCTTCTCGAGGCCCAGGGCACCACCCGCGAGGAATTCGACAAACAGTCCCGCGAGGAGGCCGAGGAGTCCGTGCGCACCCAGCTGTTCCTGGATGCGGTCGCCGACGAGAAGCAGCCGAAGCTGACCCAGGAAGAGGTGACCGACCACATCGTGTTCACCGCCCAGTCCTACGGCATGGACCCGGCTGAGTTTGTCCAGCAGATTCAGCAGTCCAACCAGATGGGCAGCCTGTTCGCCGACGTCCGCCGCGGCAAGGCACTGGCCGAGGCTATCTGTGCGGTCACCGTCACCGACGACGAGGGCAACTCCGTCGACCCGAACGAGTACTTCGGTGAGGAAGAAGAGCCGGCTGAGGAGAACGCCGAGAACACCGAGGCTCCCGAGTCGGTTGAGGCCGAGTCCAACGAGGCTGAGGCTTCGGAGTCCGACGAGAAGTAGCCGCGTGCCGACGCCCAGCCTCACCGGCTGGCGCTAAGCACGAAAGTTAACGCCCGCCCCTGGTTGCGCCAGGAGGCGGGCTTTTGGCGTTTGAGTTGGGCTGCTTAGGCGGGTGGAAAGGAGCACTTCTGCGTGCCTCCTTTCGACGGATGCGGCTCCCATCCGCTGCTTTTCCGTTAATCCTGCCGATTCGGGGTAGATGCTAGTGCCTGTCCGCGTAGTTGGTAGTAGGTTTCCGACAACCTGGTAGCACCCTAGCTCCGACGCATCTCTGATGTGGAGGCCCTGTAGTTCGGCATTTGCTACGTCAGTAATACGGAAAGTCATTCTTCTTTTCGGTCGCACAGAGAGCACAGCGACACGCCTGATTCCACGCTGTACGGCACCGCGGAGTCTCTCTTGCCGGAATCTTCTTACCGGAGTGTTCTTCACGCCTCGGCGATCAGTCCGAAAAGGATTTCTGGACCGACGCCTTGGTCTACTGGCAGAGGTGAAGAAACGAAACCTACCTATGCGACTATGCCGCCGCATAGTGCGGACTGGGTTTACGCACGTGCGTAATCGGGAATCGATGAATTCCGGGGAATTCATAGGTACACGAGATGTATTGTGGCCTTGGGTCTCTGGTTTTTGTTCACATGCGTAAAAATGGGGCTCTCGCTTGGAGTCTTCGCTCTCGCAGACCGTGGCCGCCCCAATGATCCCGGAGTCGACCACCAGGCTTTCTATGCCGCGGCATAGTGCGGATTGGGTTTTACGCACGTGCGTAATCGGAAATCGATGAATCCCGCCGAACTCATAGGCAGACGATACGCATCGTCACTTTAGACCTCTAGGTTTTACACACGTGCGTAAAACCTCCGTCGGTTGGCTTGGCTGGCGCTTGCGGCCGCTTTCACTGCCGCGTGCGTCATGCGGCGAGCATTTGTGCCGCCGCGCTCGTTGCCTGCTAAGCGTTGGGGGTCTGCGCCGCCGAGGCCTGCGCCGTGGCGGACAGGACCGGATGGCTGCTATCAACTGCCCGGAAACCGTCGCAACCGTCTTGCCAGAGAAGCGCTTCTACCAAACCGCATCTGACAAATCCGACGGCCGAACCCACCCGCACCCCAACGCTGACAGCGAACAGAGCGGCGGAATGAAAGCGCTCGCTAGTAGGGTTGTGCGTTAGAGAAGAATCAGAGACGAATATCAGGAGTACCCACTTCCATGACTGACAAGCTGCAGATGACCGCGCCGGCATCCGGTATGAACCTGGGTGACTCGGTGTACGAGCGCCTGCTGCGCGAGCGCATCGTCTTCCTGGGCCAGCAGGTGGACGATGACATCGCCAACAAGTTGTGCGCGCAGATCCTTCTGCTTTCGGCCGAGGACCCGCACCGGGACATCTCGCTGTACATCAACTCCCCGGGCGGCTCCGTCACCGCCGGCATGGCCATCTACGACACGATGAAGTACTCCCCGTGCGACGTCGCCACCTACGGCATGGGCCTGGCCGCTTCCATGGGCCAGTTCCTGCTCTCCGGAGGAACGAAGGGCAAGCGCTTCGCTCTGCCGCACTCCCGCATTATGATGCACCAGCCGTCGGCTGGCATCGGCGGCACCGCCGCGGACATCTCCATCCAGGCCGAGCAGTTCGCCCAGACCAAGCGCGAGATGGCGCGCCTGATCGCGGAGCACACCGGCCAGACCTTCGAGCAGATCACCAAGGACTCCGACCGTGACCGTTGGTTCACCGCGCAGGAGGCCAAGGAGTACGGCATCGTCGACCACGTCATCACCAACGCTCAGGGCGAGATCAGCAACTAGGGGACAAGGAGATTAAAGGAGCCATTATGAATAACGCACACATGCCGCAGTCCCGCTACGTCCTGCCCTCGTTCATCGAGCAGTCCTCGTACGGCACGAAGGAGACCAACCCGTACTCCAAGCTGTTCGAGGAGCGCATCATCTTCCTGGGCACCCAGGTGGATGACACCTCGGCCAATGACATCATGGCCCAGCTTTTGGTCCTCGAGTCTCAGGACCCGGACCGGGACATCACCATGTACATCAACTCGCCGGGCGGCTCGTTTACCGCCCTGATGGCGATCTACGACACCATGCAGTACGTGCGTCCCGACGTCGCCACCGTCTGCCTGGGCCAGGCCGCCTCGGCTGCCGCCGTCATCCTCGCCGCCGGAGGCAAGGGCAAGCGCGCCCTGCTGCCGAACTCGCGCGTGCTCATCCACCAGCCCGCTACCCAGGGCACCCAGGGCCAGGTTTCGGACCTGGAGATCCAGGCCGCCGAGATCGAGCGCATGCGTAAGCAGATGGAAGAAACGCTGGCACGCCACACCGGTAAGACGCCGGAGCAAATCCGCGAGGACACCGACCGTGACAAGATCCTCACCGCCGAGGAGGCTGTCGAGTACGGCATCGTCGACCAAATCTTCGACTACCGCAAGCTCAACAGCTAAAGCGGACAGTCGCACCTGAAAGGGGCCCTGCGGGGCCCCTTTTTTCATGCCCTCGAGGTCAGAACTCGGAGAGCACCCCGGGCAACTCGTTGCGCGTGCGCACGCCGAGCTTCCGGTAGACGCGCGTGAGGTGGTATTCCACCGTCTTCGACGACAAGAACAACTCGGTGGCGACCTCCCGGTTCGTCGCACCGCCGGCGACCAGCTTCGCGATCTCCTCCTCCTGCGGCGTCAGCCCGCCGGCCCGCGAGGTCCGCGTCCCCAGGCCGCCGGCCCGACGCTCCCGGTTACACCGCTTGACAAACTCCGCCGCCCCCATCGACTCGAAGACCTCGCCGGCGCGGACGAACGCTTCGTCGGCACGCCGGCGCCGCCCCAGGCGCCGCAGCACACGGCCGTACTCGTAGAGCACGCGCGACTGATACGCCGGAACCGGCAGCGATTCGATCTGCTCGATTGATTCCTCGAAGTGTTTCAGCCCGGTGTCGATGTCACCCTTCTGGATGAGGATGCTGGCCTTTGGCACTCCGAGGCGCGCGATCATCGACTCGATGCCGGAGCCCTCCGCACGCTCGAGGGCGCGGGAGGTGATCTCGTCGGCTTCGTCGATCTCGCCGGCCGCGATGAGCTGCGGCGCCCAGACGTCCTCCCACACCCAGTAGCCGGGATGCCCGATGTCGTGGGTCTCCGCCAGCTTCGTCAGTGCCCGGCCGGCGCGCATGACGCCGGCCTGGTCGCCTTCGATGCCCGAGACCAGCAGCCGGCACATGCCCGAGGGGATGCGCTGGATCATGAAGGAGTCGTGGCTCAAACTCAGCCTGTTGGCATAAGAGCGTGCGAGGTCTCGCTCGCCGCGGAAGGACGCGACCTGCGAGCCGGTCCACAGCAGCAGCGGCTCCAAGAAGCGCACGCCGTAGCGTTCGGCACGCATGAGGCCGCGCTCGACGACGCGCTGCGCCTCCGTGAACTCGCCCAAGACGAAGTGGGTGCGCGCGAGCCACCCATCCATCCAGAGTCGGATGCGCTCGGAGCCTTCCGCGCCGTCGATGTCGACAGAGCGGCTCAAGCGCTGGCGGGCGGCGATTGGGTCGTCGTGGACGAGGTTGAGCCAGCCGGCGGCCATATCGCGGCGCAGCGCCAGCACCGGGGTCTCGCCGGGGAAGGGCTGGTCCTCGGGCAGCTTGCCGGTGGTGGCGGCCTTGCCGATCATCGAGATGTACTGCGCCTCGATCGCGGCGGGAGAGTCCGGGATAGCCCACTTCTCCGTCGTCGCGGCCCAGGACACCAGCCGCTCCGGCTGCCACTCGGACAAAGCGAGCAGCACTTGGCGGGAGGCGACGAGGGTACGCAGGTTCGGGTCGGTGTTGTTCTGCTCATCGAGGGTGCGCCACGCGAGGTCGATGAGCCCGACGGCCTCGGAACGCCGGCCCTCGTGGAGCGCGAGGTAGCCGCGCATCGAGTACAGGCGAGCGTCGCCGGTCATGTGCCCGATGGTGCCGGCGTGTTGCTGGGCCTGCGGGATGTCGGAGGCGGAGATCAGCGCCTCGACGCGCGAGAGGTGGCGTTCGAGGACGCGGTCGGGGCCGTTGGCGGTCTGCGAGGCGAGCCCGTAGGCGTCGGCAGCTGAGCGCCACCGCCCGGCCTGGGCGAGGGTGTCCGCGCGCTTGGCGACGGCGTCCGAGATGTCATCGTCCGTGCCCTCCGAACCGAGGGCTTCGTGGACGAGCGCCCGATCGGGGTCGTGGTTGTCGTGGTAGTAGCGTGCCGCTTCCCGGTGGAGGCGGGCGGCCTCCGCGGGGGAGGTCTGCGAGCGGATCACCGCCCGGTCGGTGGCGTGCCGGAAGCTGATGACCTTCTGGCCCGCCTGGGTGAGCGACTCGAAGATGCCGGCGTCGAAGGCGGCGGTGAGCGCGGCGCGGTCGTCGCCGGTGAGCGTGAGCAGCAGGTCCGGTAGCGCCGTGCCCGGATCCGGCATGATCGCGGCGGCGGTAAGGATACGATAAACCTGCTTTTCGTTGACCCGGTTGAGACGGCGCTGCAACGCCGCGTGCCAGGGCCGCGGGATGGGGATGCGCACGTTTTGCGAACCCCAGATGTCATTCGGCGCGGCGTCTAAGACCTCGCGGATTCTGCCGGGCAGCCCGCCGGTGAGGGAGCGCAGGTCCGCGGCCACGGAGGGGGAGAGGTGGGCCCCGGCGTGGGCGAGGGCGAAGGCGCGGACGTCGTCGAGCGTGTACGGAGGGATGCCGATGTCAATGTCGCTCATCTCGCGTAGCTGCGTCATCGACGGCTGTCCGACGCCGTCCTCGTTGTCCAACGCGGTGATGATCACCGCGATGCGGCCCTCGCGCACATACCGGGTGGCCTCGACGAGTTCCTGCAGAGAGGTCTCATCCGTCCAGTGCGCGTCATCAACCACTAAGGCGACGCTGCTCGAGGGGGAGTCGAACGCGTCGAGAAGCGTGTGTTCCGCAGAACCCGCCCGATCGAGCAGAGCGCGCACGACGTTGCCCTCGTCCTCGGCACGCCACGACAGTGCCGCGACGCGCACGGCCGACCAGCCGGGCAAGGAGCGTACGAGCTCGTCCACCAGCTCGGTTTTGCCCGAACCGTGCGGGCCCGTGACGACGATGAGCCCACCGTGGCCCGGTTCGATGTCCGTCACGGTTTCGGTAAGCAGCTGCATCGTGGCCTGGGTGGCCAGGCGCGGGCTCGTCGAGAAGGTCGCGGTCATGGCAGTCTATCCCTGGTCGCCGCCGGCGACCGGCAGCACCGAACCGGTGATGTAGCTGGCCTCCTTCGAGGCCAGGAAGACGATCGGGGCGGCCTGCTCGTCGAGGGTGCCATAGCGCTTGAACAGGGAGGAATCGACGGTCTGGTCGACGATCTCCTGGTACCACTGCTTGGCCTGCTCGCCCTCGGGGCCGGGGCCGCGCTTGATGGCACGCTCCGGGGCGAGGGTGCCGCCCGGGGCCGTGGCGACGACGCGGACGTTCTTCGGCGCCGCCTCCAGGGCCAAGGCACTGGTCAGGGCGTTGACACCGCCCTTGGAGGCCGCATAAGGCACCCGGTTGGTGCCGCGGGTCGCCACCGAGGAGACGTTGACGATGGTGCCGCCACCCTGGTCGACGAGATGCGGCAGCTCCGCGCGCACCGACCACAAGGTGGTGTACAGTGAGCGGTTGACCTCCTTCTCGATCTCCTCCGGGGTGTAGTGCTCGAAGGGCTTGGCCCAGATGGTGCCGCCGACGACGTTGATGGCGACGTCGATACCCCCGAGCGCGGAGACCGCCTGGTCCATCATCTCCTCAGCGCCGGCCCAGATCTCCAGATCGGCGGTGGCGGAGGAGATGGTGCCGTCGCCGGCTTTCTCGAGCTCGCCGGCGACCTCGTAGACGAGGTCCGCGCGGTCGACCAAGAACACGGAGCCGTTCTCATAGGCGATGCGGTGGGCCACCGCCAGGCCGATGCCTTGGGCAGCACCCGTGATGAGCACGCGCTGACCCTGGAAGCGGTCGGGCGTGTACACGGCCGGCGGTTTGCTGAGATCCACACCCTGGCCTTCGGGCATGGAACCGTGGGCGTTGTTCTTCTCGGTGGACATGACTAGTGGATCTGTGCCTTCTTCTCGATCGCGGTGTTCATCGTGCCGACGGCCTTCGCGCTGTGGCGCGAGACGACCTCCTTGACGGCCTCGATGTCCTTACCCTTCAAAGCCTGCACGAAGTCGAGGTGGTCCTGGGCCAGGCCCGGCTGGACCTGGAAACCGTCCTCGAGCTGCTCCTGCATGATCTCGACGTTACGCAGACCAGCATAGGCCTGCTGCATCGACGGGTTGCCGGAACGGTCGAACAGGTACTCGTGGAAGTCGTTGTTCGCGTCGATGAAGCGGGTGACATCCGCGAACTCGTCGTTATGGATGTACTTGTTGGCCTTTTCGGCGAGTTGCTGGAGCTTGTCGAGGTCCTCGTCGTCCAGCTGGTTGATCAGCAGGCGGGCGACGCCGATCTCGAGGGCGCGCAGAGCCTCGAAGATGACCTCGGACTCGGTCTTCGCCAGGTGGATCTCGCCGGACTCGCGGTCGCCGTAGGAGACGGACATCGACTTCGACTTCTCGTCCGAGGAGTGGGTGACCGTGACCTCTTCCTCCTTCGGGGCGGCGTCGGTACCCGAGCCGGATCCCGTCGCGGCGCCGGACTCCGCGTTGGCGTTGGGGGTGAACTTCTCGTAGTAGAAGTTCGACGGCGGGTTGTCCAGGTCGTTGAGGTAGACGCGGACGGCCTCGACCATCGGCGGCGGGCCACAGAGGTAGACCTCGGCATCGCCTTCGTGCAGGTGCTCCTGCGGGTCCATGTGGTCGGTGACATACCCCTTGCGCTCGTGCTCCTCGTCTTCGCTGGAGACGACGGTGAACCAGTCGAAGTCGGCGAGCTTCTCGCCCAGGGCCTCGATGCGCTCAGTTTCGACGATGTCGTGGTTGAAGGTCGCACCGTAGATCAGGCGGACCGGCTGCGAGTGACCGTTTTCCGCGAGCTTGTCCAGGATGGACAGCACGGGTGCCAGGCCGGTGCCGCCGGCGAGCAGCAGGATCGGCTTGTCGGCGTCGCGCAGGAAGAAAGACCCCATCGGTCCGGTGAGGTTCAGCTTGTCGCCGACCTTCGCTTCCTCGGTGAGGTAGTGGGTCATCTTGCCGCCCGGGGTGTACTTCACCAGGAAGGTGCAGTGATCGTCGTTGTTACTCGACGAGAAGGAGTACGAGCGGTGGAAGTCCGAGTTCGGCGGGGCGATGTTCATGTACTGCCCCGGCAGGAAGGACAGGTTCTCGCGGTTTTCGAGCTTTACGCCCAGCTTGACGGTGGACTCGGACAGCCGCTCGAGCTCGGTGATCTCGCCGGCGAAGGTGGTGGCGCCGGTCTTGGCCTGCGCGGAGGTCATCGGGACCTGGACCAGCATGTCTGAGATCGGGAAGGTCTGGCAGTTGAGGATGTAGCCCTCGTCGGCCTCATCCTCGGTCATGGCCTCGTCGATGAACTCGCCTTCCTCGTACTCGCCGGTCTCGCAGAAGGCCTTGCAGGTGCCGCAGGCGCCGTCACGGCAGTCGAAGGGGATGTTGATGCGGGCCTTGTAGGCGGCGTCGATGATCGTCTGGTCTTCTTCGACCGTGATCATGCGGGTCACGCCGTCTTCGAAAGCGAGAGTGACCTGGGGCTGAGACATGCGTACTCCTCGGGGGAAGAAAAGTTTTTAAGCGAATAGGTAATAACTGCGACCTTCGCCGCAGAAAGCCGGTCGGTAGGGAGCCGACCGGCTTTCTGGCAAGGGGAAAAGTCGACCAGGCTTGGTTCCTAGAGCTGGTAGATGTCCACGACGTGGTGGATGTAGTCGTTCTTCAGGATGATCTTCTTCTTCAGGATCTTCGGCTCATCGCCGGAGAGATCCAGGGTCAAGAAGGTCGTACCGAAGTAGTGGTCGGTGATGTCGTAGCGGAAGTAGTACGAGATCCAGTTGTGGCGGACGTCGACCTGGTCCTCGCGGCGCTCGAGGATCTCGAGGTTGGTCAGGTTATGCCCGGTGCGCGGATCCGGGATCGAGGTCGCAGAGGAGCGCTCGGTGCGGATGCGGAACACGCGGTCCTCGAGGCCGGCGCGGTTCGGGTAGTAGATCAGCGAGATCTCGGACTGCGGGTCGGTGGTGAGGTTGTCGTCGACGTCCCAGGACGGCATCCAGTACTCGGCGTCCTCGTGGTAGCACTCCAGCCACTCCTCGAACTGACGGTCGTCGAGAAGGCGGTTTTCCTTGTAGAGGAAGTCGAGGATCTCGTCGCGGGTGATGTTACCGGCGGAAGCGGAAGTCATGAAAGCTGTTCTCCTTGATGAAAGCGTGGGTCGGTGGCGGACTCGTGCAGGTGCCGGTGGGTTACTGCTTCCGGCGACGGCGGCGACGACGGCGGCCGTCTCCACCGGAGGTGCCGGAGGACTTGCTAGACGACGCCGCCTTAGCCGCGGCCTTCTCCTTCGCGAAAGCGACGGTGGCGGCAGAGGCCTGCTCGTCGTTGCGGACGTTCTTGCTGGTCTGCTCGGCCAGGTTGGCGTCCTCGGCGTCGACCGCGGCCTCCATGACCTGCTCCCAGTACATGTGCTGGATCGGGTACAGGCCCTCGTCCTCGGTGCGGGCACCGGAGGAGAGCACGGAGTTCATGCCCAGAGCCTTGGCGCGCTCGCTCGGCCCCTCGATCTGGTGGCCGAGGCCACGGGTCATGTCGTTCCACGGGAAGGAGGTCGCCTGGTAGGTCTTCTGGCAGGCGCGGAACTCCTCGAGGTCATCCGGGGTGGCCATGCCGGTGGCGTTGAAGAAGTCCTCGTACTGGCGGATACGGTTGGCGCGGTTCTCCGCGGACTCGCCCTTCGGGGCGATGCAGTAGATGGTCACCTCGGTCTTGTCGACGCCGACCGGCTCCAAGCGACGGATCTGGGTGGAGAACTGGTCCATGATGTAGACGTTCGGGTAGAGGCACAGGTTACGGGAGACACCGACCATGAAGTTGGCGCGCTCCTCGCCGTGCAGCTCCTTGAGGGTCTCCAGGCGGTCGTAGACCGGGCGGTCCTCCGGGTTGCCCCACTCCTGCCACAGCATCAGGTGGCCGTTCGGGTAGGAGAAGTAGCCGCCTTCCTTCTCACCCCAGGAGCCGGCGGACATGGCCTTGGTCTCGTTCTTGGATTCGCCGGTGCCACGACGGGAGGTGGTGGCGGCGTAGTTCCAGTGCACCGAGGTGACGTGGTAGCCGTCGGCACCATTTTCGGCCTGCAGCTTCCAGTTGCCGTCGTAGGTGTAGGTGGAAGCACCCTTGAGGACCTCGAGGCCCTCCGGGGACTGGTCGATGAGCATGTCGAGGATGGCGGTGGTATCGCCCAAAAATTCCTCGAGCGGCTGCACGTCATCGTTGAGGGAGCCGAAGAGGAAGCCGCGGTAGGAGGCGAACTTCGGGACGCGGCGCAGGTTGTGGGAGCCGTCGTTGTCGAAGGCCTCCGGGTAGCTGCCGGCCTCCTGGTCCTTGGCCTTGAGGAAGGTGCCGTCGTTGGAGAAGACCCAGCCGTGGAAAGGGCAGGTCAGGGTGGTGCGGTTATCAACCTTCTTGCGGCACAGCATGGCGCCGCGGTGGGAACACGCGTTGATCAGGCAGTTGAGCTCGCCGTTTTTGGAGCGGGTGATCACGACCGGCTGACGACCGATGTTGGTGGTGAAGTAGTCGCCGGGGTTCGGGATCTGGGACTCGTGGGCGAGGAACAGCCAGTTGCCCTCGAAGATGTACTTCATCTCGAGCTCGAACAGGTCCTCGTCGGTGAAGATCTCGCGGTTCAGGCGAACGGTGCCCTCTTCCGGGTTGTTCTCGAGGGCGCGGGAAAGCAGCTCGCGGGTATCAGCGGTCGGGCTGGTCATGGTTGCACTTCCTTGTATCTACTCGTCAGAACCTATGAGACGGGGTTCCGTTGATAGGTTGAAGGTGATGCCGCTCACATCTCGTGAGGGATGAATTCCACTATGCATGACATTGACCCGCGTCACACTAGGGAATTACCTAGGATATGTTAGGGGGTAGATGTGCGAAAAGTGTATACGACGTTCGCTGGACGGATTTACCTGTGCTGAGCTGCTGGGATGCTGGTTTGCTGCGCTGGGTTTTGCCTGCAGCTTGCGGGTGGAGTGCGTTGAATCCAGAAGATTCGCATCTGTCCAAGGGTTACTTAGGGTACCCTTCTCACCCTTGTGGGGTTAGTCACCCTAAGGGCATTCACTAGGTTTATCCTAGGGTGCCTAGGGCAGATAATGACCTGCGATCCGGGCACATGCGGCACTGCCAGTGCTTTTGCGAATTCTTAAGAGATTTTGCTGGCGAGATGCCCTTGGGGCCCGGGTAGGGGATCTTGCAGTGCTCAGGTGGCCTGAGACACAATCAAGTCAGTCCAGCGCAGCACATCACCGACGTATGTGGGACGTTGGAGTCCATCTCCGTATCGAAACTTCTACTACAGGAGACATTCATGACCTTCCATAACCTTTCCGGTGAGCAGGGCGACCCGACGGCGAAGTCCTCCGGTAACGCCGCCACCGACAAGTTCAAGAACCTGGCTGCCAAGTCCGACACCAGCCCGGAGCGCGCCCGCGCGATCTACCAGGACGTCTTCAAGGCGATCGAGGAGATCGCCCACAAGCACCAGATCACCTACGACGAGTACAACGTCCTCAAGCAGTGGGTCATCCAGGTCGGCGAGTACGGCGAGTGGCCGCTGTGGCTGGACGTCTTCGTCGAGCACGAGATCGAAAAGGTCAACTACGACCGCAAGGACTACACCGGCACCAAGGGCTCCATCGAGGGCCCGTACTACGTCGAGAACTCTCCGAAGCTGGAGTGGGACGCTCAGATGCCGATGCGCGACAAGGACAAGGAGGCCAAGACCCTCGAGTTCAAGGGCCAGGTCACCGACCTCGACGGCAACGGCCTCGGCGGCGCCACCGTCGAGCTGTGGCACGCCGATGAGGATGGCTACTACTCCCAGTTCGCCCCGGGTATCCCGGAGTGGAACCTGCGTGGCACCATCGTCACCAACGACAACGGCGAGTACCACATCAAGACCCTGCAGCCGGCTCCGTACCAGATCCCGACCGACGGCCCGACCGGCTGGTTCATCCTCTCCTACGACGGCCACCCCTGGCGCCCGGCCCACCTGCACCTGCGCGTCAAGCACCCGGGCTACCGTGAGATCACCACGCAGCTGTACTTCCGTGGCGGCGAGTGGGTCGACAACGACGTTGCTTCCGCCGTCAAGGAGGAGCTGATCCTGGATCCGCAGGAAAACGCCGACGGCAACAACGAGGTCACCTACAACTTCGCCCTCGATAAGGAGGACTAGTTCCTCTCTGCAGAGGTCTGTGATCCTCTGTGCTCAGGCACCCCGCCTCGCCCTACGATGGGACGTTCGGCAGGGGTGCCTTTTCGTCTAACTTTCGAAGGGAATGACTCAATCTATGTCCGATCTGACTATCTCCCGGGTCGAGACCCGGCTTCTCGACGTCCCGCTCATCCGTCCCCACGGCTTCGCCACCTACACCGCCACCGCGCAGCCTATCCTGTTGATCTCGGTGCACCTCGAAGGCGGCGTCGTCGGCTACGGCGAGGGCGTGGTCCCCGGTGGCGCCTGGTGGGGAGGCGAGGCCGCCGAGACCATGAAGATCATCATCGATCGTGAGCTCACTCCGGTCACCGTCGGCAAGGAAGTCACGGCACTGACCGGCATCGTCAAGGACTGGAACCGCTCGGTGGCCAACATGCGCTTCGCCAAGGCCGGCCTCGAGATTGCCATGTACGATGCCTGGGCCCGTGCCCTCGACGTGCCGCTGGCCCACCTGCTCGGCGGCAAGTTCCGCGACGAGCTCGACTGCGTCTGGGCGCTCGGCGTCTTGCCTCTCGACGAGGCCATCTCCGAGGTCAACGAACGCATCGAAACCATGGGCACCCGCAGCTTCAAACTGAAGATGGGCTCGGGCGACCCGCGCGTCGATACCCGGCGCATCTCTGAGCTCATCGCGAATACCTCCGACGAGCTGTCGTATCGCATCGATATCAACGCCCGCTGGGACCGTCTGACCGCCCTGACCTGGCTGCCGAAGCTCGCGGAGGCCGGCATCGAGCTCTTCGAGCAGCCGACGCCTGCCGACGATCTGGACACCCTCCGCGAGATCACCACCCGCATCGGCGTTCCCGTGATGGTCGACGAGTCGGTGTGCTCGCCTGCCGACGCCCTCAACGTGGTGAGGAAGCAGGCCGCCGACGTGGTGGCCATCAAGACCACGAAACTCGGCGGCCTGGAGGAGTCGAAGAAGACCGCCGCCATCGCGGAGGCCGCAGGGCTCGCCTGCCACGGCGCGACCTCGCTCGAAGGCCCGTTCGGCACCGCCGCCTCGCTGCACTTCGCGGCCTCGACGCCGGCGGTCACCTACGGCACCGAGCTCTTCGGCCCGCTGCTGCTCAAGGAGAGCTACGCGCAAGAAGAGATTGTCTACCGCGACGGCAAGGTCGTCGTCCCTGAGGGCCCGGGCTCTGGCATGAACCCGGATTGGGACAAGATCAACCACTTTACCCGCGAATAGGGTGGCGCGTTTCTCCGGGCTTGGTCGGGTTGGCGCTGGTCGCGGTCACACGGAAAGGAGGGCTGGTTTCTGTGCGCCTCCTTTCGGCCAGCGTTAGCGCGCTATAGCCGGGGAGGTGTGGCAGGCTGCGGGCGTTTTGCAGGAGAGGTAGATGGGGCTGGTGGGGCGACTAGCTAGTGGGGTCACGCGTCTGCCCGGCTGTGCGCTCATGGTGCGCTACCGCTGGTCGAATTCACTCTCACCGAAAGGAGTGCTGTTTTCGACCGCGCGGGACTCCTTTCGGGCCGCCTCCTTTCGACCAGCGTTAGCGCGCTATAGCCGGGGAGGTGTGGCAGGCTGCGGGCGTTTTGCAGGAGAGGTAGATGGGGCTGGTGGGGCGACTAGCTAGTGGAGTCACGCGCCTGCCCGGCCGTGCGCTCATGGTGCGCTACCGCTGGTCGAATTCACTCTCACCGAAAGGAGTGCTGCTTTCGACCGCGCGGGACTCCTTTCGGACCGACTCCTTTCGACCAGCGTTAGCGCAACACGGACGATAGACCACCCGCTACCACCGCAAACGGCAGAACCCTTACCACCCACGCTCCGCCAACCGGTGCGGGGCGGGTAGGTCGGCGACGTTGATCCCGACCATCGCCTCGCCGAGCCCGCGCGAGACGTCCGTGATCACGGCTGGGTCGTTGAAGTGTGCCGTCGCCTTCACCACTGCCGCGGCACGTGCCTGCGGGTTGCCGGATTTGAAGATGCCGGAGCCGACGAAGACGCCGTCGGCGCCGAGCTGCATCATCATGGCGGCATCGGCGGGCGTCGAAACCCCGCCAGCAACGAGAAGCGGCACCGGAAGCTTGCCGGTCGCGGCGACTTCGCGCACGAGATCCACCGGCGCGGCAAGCTCCTTCGCCCGCACGTAGAGCTCGTTCTCAGGGGTGTTCGTCAGCTGCCGGATATCCGAGGTGATGGTGCGGATGTGCGTGGTGGCCTCCGACACATCCCCCGTGCCTGCCTCGCCCTTGGAGCGGATCATGGCCGCGCCTTCGGCGATTCGGCGCAAAGCTTCGCCGAGGTTCGTCGCCCCGCAGACGAAGGGCACCTTCAGCGCGTGCTTGTCGATGTGGTGGGTGTAGTCGGCGGGGGAGAGGACCTCGGATTCGTCGACCACGTCGACGCCGAGCTGCTGCAGGATCTGCGCCTCGACGAAGTGGCCGATGCGCGCCTTGGCCATTACCGGAATGTCGACCGCCGCGATGATCTCCTCGATCAGCTCGGGATCGGACATGCGGGCCACGCCACCCTGGGCGCGGATGTCGGCGGGCACGCGCTCGAGCGCCATGACCGCTTGGGCGCCGGCGTCGGCGGCGATGCGCGCCTGCTCGGCGTTGACGACATCCATGATCACCCCACCGGTGAGGTGGTCGAGCACTCCTCGGCGGGCGTGTGGGTACTGGTAGGTATTCGTGGAATCGTTCATGAGTGTCTATTCAACGAGCCCGCGTGGTCTAACATGAAGTCCAGAAACTCACCGAACTTTTGGACCAGTCGTGACCATTCCTGCCCGCATCGCCCGTGAGCTGCGCGAGCGTATCACCGCCGGCGAGCTCAGCGCTGGAGACCGCCTCGAATCCACCCGTGTGCTGGCCCGCCAGATGGGGGTATCGCGCGGCTCGGTCGTCGCCGCCTATGAACAGCTCGTTGGCGAGGGCTACCTCGACACCACCCACGGCGGCACCCGCGTCAGCGCCGCGTCAGCGCCGCGCCCGCGACCAACAGCGCCTACCCCCGTGCCAAAGCACCTCCGACCCGGGCTTCCCGACGGCCACGGCCTGACCACCACCCTGTGGCGCTCCAGCTGGCGCGCGGCCGCCGCCGACCCGCAGGCTCACCCCGTGCCGGGCTCGCACAGGCTGCGCAGCCAGCTCGCCGAGCACCTCCGACTCACCCGTTCCGTGGTGGTCGACGAAGAATCGCTCCTGGTCACCGCCGGGGTGCGCGACGGGCTGACGCTTCTGCTCCAAGCGCTCGATCCCGCCGGCACCGTCGCTGTCGAGGACCCGGGGCTTCCCACCTTGCGCCGCGTGCCCGCCGCCCTCGGCCGCCGGGTCGTCCCGGTCTCCTCGGACGAGGAGGGCATACGCATCGCCGATCTCGAGCGCCTGAAACCGCAGGTCGTGATCGTGATGCCGAACCACCAGTACCCGCTGGGGACCCAGATGGCCTTCCAGCGCCGCCTCGAACTGCTGGAGTGGGCGCGGGATAATGGCGCCTTCCTCGTCGAGGACGACTACGACTCCGAGCTGCGCCGGGCGCATCCCGCCCTCGTCGCCTTGGACCCAGGGCTGGATCGCGTCGCGATGCTGGGCTCTTTCGCCAAGACGCTCTCCCCGGCGCTCGGGCTGGGCTATCTCATCGCCCCGGAAGCCCTGCGCGAGCGCGTTTTCGCGCTGGCCACGCCGGTCTCCGGCATCGTGCAGGACGCCATGGCGGAGTTCCTCGCCCACGACGGCTTGCGCCGGCACACCGCCCGCATGCGCCGGGAGTATCGCCGCCGCCAGCGCCTTTTTCGCGAGGTCTTTCCTGCCGGCCACGCGATGGACGGCGGGCTGCACGCAGTCATTGAGGTAGCAGACGAGGCGAAGGTGGTGCGTCGGGCGCGCGCCCGCGGCTTCGGGGTGGAGGGCTTAGGCCAGTACTGGAGCTCGGCGACGCGCGACGGGATCGTGCTGGGGCTCGGCAGTGAGGCTAACGAGCGCCTGCGTTCTATGCTGGTGAGGCTGCGCGAGGTCATCGAGGAGGGCTGATGCTTTTTCACGCTCGCTTAGATATCGCCGTCCCCCGCGGCATGGACCCAGAGGTGCGTGCCGATCTCTTCGAACGCGATCGCTCTTATCTGGCCCGCGCCGAGGGCGTGCGTCGTCTGCAGGCGGTCGGCGAGCAGGTCGAGTTCTTGCTCATCGAGGCCGCCGACCACGAGCAGGTGCACACCTGGCTGGCGGAAAGACCGCTGGCACGCTTTGCGACGATCACCCTTACCGCCGTCACCGCCCATCGTTAAACGCGCGGTCGGCGTACCGAAGCCACCCCTACACCCCTGAAGTGCACCCCTGAGTCGACCCCGACGCGCGGGCGTGCAACATCCGCGCAGGTGAAAAGGCGTGCGCTCCACGACCGTCGAGTTCGCCTAGCGAACCGTTTTTGTGACCTGGGTTACTTTCCTAGCATGAGCGGCATCAGCTCCCAGATACGTTCAAAGCCGAAAGGATCCCGCGATGACGGATCGCTTTCATCACTTGCTGTCATCCGCGCCGGAGCAGAGGCACAACGCCCCCACCGATAATGCTTATGCGCCGCTGCACTTTCCGGACTACCGCACCACCAGCCTGCGCAACCCCAACAACGAACTGATCATGATGCCAGAGCGCCTCGGCGAGCTCACCGGCCCCGTTTTCGGCGAGCGTGACTTAGGTGGCGTCGATAATGACATGACCCAGGCCAACGGGGGAGAGGCCATCGGCCAGCGCATCTTCGTCCACGGCCGCGTGCTCGGCTGGGACGGCAAGCCCGTGCCCAACACTCTCGTGGAGGTCTGGCAGGCCAACGCCGCCGGCCGCTACCGCCACAAGAACGACTCCTGGCCCGCCCCGCTCGACCCGCACTTCAACGGCGTCGCCCGCACGCTGACCGACGATGACGGCCACTACCACTTCTATACCGTCCATCCCGGGGCATACCCTTGGGGCAACCACCACAACGCCTGGCGGCCCGCCCACATCCACTTCTCCCTCTACGGACGCCAGTTCACCGAGCGCCTGATCACCCAGATGTATTTCCCCGGCGATCCCTTCTTCTTCCAGGACCCGATCTACAACTCGGTGCCAGAAGATGCCCGCGCACGCATGATCTCGGTCTTCGACTACGACGAGACCCGCCCCAACTTCGCCGTCGGCTACAAATTCGACATCGTCCTACGCGGCCGCCACCAGACCCCGTTCGAAAACGCCTAGGAGTACCTCATGATCGATTCCGACTCCTCCGGGGACTACCGCTACCCCGTCTCCCAGATCACCGACCAGGACGACGCCGCCTCGGGCATCACCCCGTCGCAGACCGTCGGTCCCTATGTCCACATCGGCCTGCTCAACGAGGGCTCCGAGACCCTCGTCACCGGCGACGATCCCGAGGCCATCGAGCTGAGCATCACCGTCGTTGACGGTGCTGGCAAATACATCAAAGACGCCATGGTCGAGCTCTGGCAGGCGCGTGCCGACGGCACGTTCAACGCCCCCAACGACCCCCGCACGGCCGCGGCCGCCACGGAGCAGGGTTTCCGGGGCCTAGGCCGCGGGTTTTGCGACGATAATGGGCGTGTCACTTTCCGCACCGTCGTTCCCGGAGCCTTGCCGGGCCAGGCGCCGCACATCAACGTCGGCATCTTCGCCCGCGGTATGCTCGAGCGCCTGATCACCCGCGTCTACTTCCCGCAGCACGCCGGTTGGCACGCGGCGGATCCGGTGCTGACAAGCGTCGATAAGCCCCGCCGGAGCCTACTCGTGGCCGAGGAAACCGACGCCGGCTACGCCTGGACGGTGCACGTCCAGCACCCGGATGCGGGCCTAGAAACCCCCTTCTTCCACCTCTAGAAAGCCTCGATATGTCTCTTAGCAGGAACGCTTATGCGGATTTCGCCGCCGTCGGCGATAATGCCCTCGGCGCGAGTGCCCAGCTATCCGATACCGCCTGGCTCAAGGCACTGCTGCGCTTCGAAGAAGAACTTGCCGACGCCGCCGCCACCGTCGGCGCCGTCACCGAAAAGCAGGCCCGCACCGCACGTGCCGGGATCGCCGACTACCGCGCAGGCCTCGATGTCGAACACATCGCCCGCGCGGCCGCCGCCGGGGCCAACCCCGCGATCCCCATGGTCGCAGAGATCAAGGCGCTTCTCGACGACCCCCGCGCCGTCCACTTCGGCGCCACCAGCCAGGACGCCGTGGACACCGCCACCGTGCTGGTGGTGAAGGAGGCGGCCGGGATCGTCGACAAGCGACTTAGCCATCTCGCCGGCCTGCTGCGCGAACTCTGTGACACCCACCGGCGCACGCCCATCATGGGGCGCACCCTGGGACAGCAGGCGCTGCCCACCTCTTTCGGGCTCATCGCCGCCGGCTGGCTGCAGGGCCTCGCCGCCGCCCGCGCCGCGCTGCGCGAGGCCGCCGCCGCGCTGCCGGTCCAATACGCCGGCGCCACCGGGGATCTGCAGGCCAGCGCCCCTTTAGGCCTACAGCTTCACGACGCACTCGCCGAACGCCTCAGCCTCAACACACATCCGCGGGTGTGGCACACCGACCGGCAGCCCGTGCTTGCCGTCGCCGCAGCGTGCGCCCGGGTGTGCTCGGCACTGCGCAAAATCGCCGGCGATATCGTCGCCCACTCGGCCACCGAAGTCGGCGAACTGCGCGAAGCTCACCCCGGCGGCTCGTCGGCCATGCCGCATAAAAGGAACCCGGCCGCGGCGGTGGCTTGCGAAGGCTACGCTCGCCGCGCCCCCGGGCTCACCGTCACGCTTTTCGACGCCGCCGATACCCGCCATCAGCGTGGCGTCGGCACCTGGCACGCCGAGTGGCAACCCCTGCGCGAGCTTCTCGCTGTCACCGACAACGCCGCCGCCCGCCTCGAGGCGAGCCTCGACGGCATCACCGTCGATACCGAGGCCATGGCCGCGCGCGCCGGAAAGTGCCGCTTCGAGCACACCGACGAACTCATCGACGACATCCTGGAAAGGAGCACCTAAATGAGCACCTACGACGACGGCCGCACGGCCGCCTACGAACGAGGCATGAGCATCCGCCGCGCCGTGTTGGGCGATGAGCATGTCGACGCCGCGCTGAAGAAACAAAGCGCCGTCACCGAGAAGTTCCAGGACTTCATCACCCGCACCGCCTGGGGAGACATCTGGAACCGCGAGGGCCTCGACCACACCCAGCGCCGCCTTTTGACCATCGCGATTCTCACCGCGGTGGGCAACCACGGCGAGCTCGACATGCACATCAACGCCGCCCTGCGCGCCGGGGTGGATGCCGAGATTATCGGCGAGACCCTTTTACACACCGCCGTGTACGCCGGCGTGCCCAACTCGAACCATGCGTTCAAGTTGCTGGACGCGGCCGTCGAGAAGCACACCGACCCCGAGGAGCACTAAACATGACGCACACCCCAGTCGCCATCATCGGCGCCGGCCCCGCCGGGCTGACGCTTGCGCACCTCCTGCATCAACACGGCGTCGAATCCGTGATCTTCGAGGCCCGCTCCCGCCAGGAGGTCGAAGAAACCGTGCGCGCCGGCGTGCTCGAACAAGGCGTCATCCGCATGATGCGGGAGACCGGCGTCGGCGAGCGCATGGACCGCGAGGCCGACATCGACGACGCCATCGACATCTCCATTCGCGGCGAGCGCACCCGCATCGACCTCAAGGAACTCACCGGCCACCAGATGGCCGTCTGGCCGCAGCACGAATACCTCAAGGACTTCATCGCCGCCCGGCTGCGCGATGGCGGCACGATTCTTTTCAACACCACCGTCGACGACGCCGAAGGCTTCGACGGTGAGAAAGTCACCGTCCGCTACACCGACGCCGACGGCCATAGCCAGCAGTTAAATGCCGACTGCCTCGTCGCTGTCGACGGCTCAAAATCACCCTACCGCAGCCACATCCTCGACGTGGGTGGCGCGCGCCGGGATCGGCACGAATACCCGTATGCGTGGTTCGGCATCCTGGTCAACGCCCCGCAGACGCAAAAAGAGCTCATCTACGCCACCCACCCGGAAGGCTTCGCGCTGATCTCCACCCGCTCCGAGACCGTCCAGCGCTACTACCTGCAGTGCGACCCCGACGATGAGGTTTCCGACTGGAGCGACGAGCGCATCTGGGAGCAGCTTCACCAGCGTGTCGACGGCAGCGGCCTCACCGTCAGCGAAGGCGAAATCTTCGACAAATCCGTGCTGCGCTTCCGCTCCGCGGTGACCGACCCGATGCAGCGCGGCCGGCTGTTCATCGCCGGCGACGCCGCCCACACCGTGCCGCCGACCGGTGCGAAGGGGCTCAACCTCGCGGTCGCCGGCGTCTCCGTCCTTGCCCCGCCCTCGCCCGCGCGGTGAAGAAGAACACCGTTGATCTACTCGATCAGTACTCCGCCCTGGCCGTGCCGCGCGTGTGGAAAGCCCAGCACTTCTCGTACTGGATGTCCTCCATGCTCCACTCCGTGCCCGATGCCGGGCACTTCCACCACCAGCGCCGCCTGGCCGAGCTCAGCGCGATGCTCGGCTCCGAGGCGGGGCGCCGCTACCAGGCCGAGCAATACGTCGGCCTCGACTTACCGAGCTTCGAGGTGTGAATGTCATGTCTGCTGAGGTGCGTTCCACCGCCGTTGTGACGATCCTGCTGTGGATCGCCGTGCTTCTCGACGGCTTCGACATGGTCGTCATTGGAGCCGTTTTGCCCTCGATGATCGAGGATCCCACCTGGCAGCTTACCGCCGGGGAAGGAACCCAGATCGTCACCGCCGGACTGGTCGGTATGACGATCGGTGCTCTCGCGATTGGCACGCTCACTGACAAGCTTGGCCGGCGCTGGGTGATGATCGTATCGGTCTTCGCTTTCTCCCTGCTTACGTTGGCCATGGGGTTTGCGAACTCCGTGTGGATGCTCATTGTCCTGCGCTTCCTCGCCGGTGTTGGTCTCGGTGGCTGCCTACCGACTGCGATTTCTATGGTGACGGAATTCCGTGGCCGCGCGAAGGCCGGATCGTCCACGACGACGGTCATGACCGGCTATCACGTCGGCGCCGTGCTCACCGCGCTGCTCGCCATCGTCATGATTGAGCCCTTCGGCTGGCAATCCCTGTTCATCGCGGGGGCTATCCCAGGGTTGATCCTGGCCCCGGTGATGTTCTTCTTGCTGCCGGAGTCTCCTCAGTATCTGCTGGCTAAGGGTCGGATCGGGGATGCCGAAGCGATCGCGGCCCGTTATGGCATGGAGCTTTCCGACGAGCTCGATCGCACCGCCGCCCAGGCCGCACAGAAGGACAAGCAGCGCAATTCTCTCTCCGCGCTGCTCGCGCCTCGCTATCGCCGGAATTCCCTGGCGATCTGGGTGACGTCGTTTATGGGGCTTCTGCTGGTCTACGGGCTCAACACGTGGCTGCCACAGATCATGCGTGCCGCGGATTACGACATGGGCAACTCGCTGGGTTTCCTGCTGGTGCTCAACGTTGGCGCCGTCGTCGGTCTCGTGATCGCCGGACGGGTCTCCGATACTCACTCGCCCCGTGCCACCGGCCTCGTATGGTTCGTCTTGTCCGCACTCTTCCTCGCGCTCATGGCCATCAAGCTTCCGCTCGTGGCACTCTACGTCGTCGTGTTCATCACCGGCGTGTTCGTGTTTTCTGCGCAGAACCTCGTCTACGCCTTCGTCGGCGAGAACCACCCGTCCAACATGCGCACCACCGCCATGGGCTTTTCCGCCGGCATCGGTCGCCTCGGTGCTATTTCTGGACCGATGCTTGGTGGCCTGCTCATTAGCCTCGGACTGGCGCATCCTTGGGGTTTCTTCGCCTATGCAGCTGTTGGGCTGTTGGGAGCTGTCATCTTCGCACTGACCCGACCGGTGTATCGGCGGTAGGTAGCCGACGACTCTCGGCACAAAAAGAACCCTGGGCGGGTGTGCCCAGGGTTCTTGGTGCGCTTATGCCTTTAGGCCTTCGGGAAAGGATGGATCACGACGCCACGCACCACGCGGTTCACCTGGCCGGTGGGGCTCGGGGTATCCGGGGTGTTATCCACCTTGACCGCGTTGATGAGGGCCACGACCTGGCCCACCATCACGAACGGCAGGGCGGCATAGGCGGCCGGCAGCAGCGGGAAGTCCCGGAAGGAGAAGGACTCTCCGTCGTAGGACTCCAGGCCTTCGCCTTCTTGCTGGATCGCCACGACCTTGCGGGCGATGCTGTCGGCCTGGACCTCCTTGAGCAGGTCGAGGTCATAATCACGGGTGTACGGATCGTTGGAGACGAACACGAACACCACCGTCGTCTCATCGACGAAGGACTTCGGTCCGTGCCGGTAGCCCATCGAGGAGTCGAAGGACGTGGGCACCAGGCCGCGGGAGAGCTCCAGGATCTTCAGCTGCGCCTCCTGGGCCAGGCCCGCGAAGGCACCCGAACCCAGGTAGGTCAACCGCTGGGCATCACCCAGAATGAACTGGGTGATCTCCGCTTCCCGCTGCGTGACCTGCTCACCCATCGTGGCGGCCTGCTCGACCCAGGTGCGCTTGACCTCCAGGTCAGCCGGGTCGAAGCAGAGCGTGGCGAGCAGCGACATGCAGGTAAACGAGCCGGTCATGGCGAAGCCACGATCGTTGGCATCCGGCAGCAGAAGGGTGAGGCTGTCCGGATCGTCCTGCGCCTGCTGCGCCAGCTTGCCCTCTGGTGCGCAGGTGATGTTGAGGAAACGAACGTCGGGAAGGAACTCGCGCGCGATGTTCACCGCGGCGAGGCTTTCCGGGCTGTTCCCCGAGCGGGCGAAGGAGACCACGACGGTCGGCTCCTCGGGGTCCAAGAAACTCTCTGGAGCCGAGACGATATCCGTCGTGGCGATGGGGCGGAATGCGTAGGCCTTCCGGTCCGCGGCCGTGCGTAGGTACGGGGCGATGGTGTCGCCCACGTAGTCGCTGGTGCCGGCACCGGTGAAGATGACGGTGAGCCGCTTGTCACCGGCCATCTTTTGTGCCTGGGTGAGAAACTCGTCGATAGCCTGCCGGTTGGCCTCATAGATGGCCAGGGTGTCGCGCCACAGCCGCGGCTGCTGGGCGATTTCGGCAGTGGTGATCGCCGCACCGATCTTCTCGAGCTGAGCTTGCGATTTCTCGAACATTCCAGTGGATCCTTTCCCGATACTTCGTTGACTTCACAGACAGTGCGATTACCAGATGTTGGGCCACCAACCGAAGGGGCCAGCACCCAGGATGCCGATGAGCAGCACCAAACCGATGCCCTTGAGCGGGGTGAAATTCCTCCGGGTGAAGAGGTAGTACAGCAGCATGACCAGGTCCAGCGGCACGAGCTTCGGCAGCACCGTATCGAGGGTCTCAGCCACGGAGAACTCGACCGGCTCTTCCTCGACGACGCCGTAGGTCACGGAGGTGAAGCCGTTACCCAGCTCCTCGACGCTCGTCGGGGTCTCGTTGCCCTCTTCGTCGACGGAGACCAGCGGGTTGCCGTCTTGGTCGGTCATCGCCACGGTGCCGGGCGGGGCGTTTTCGACATCGACGCCATCGAGCTCGGTGAAGCTCTCGGCTTCTTCATCGGACACCACGATCGTCTCGGTGGAGACGGCGCGCTGTTCGCCGTTGGGCACGGACAGGTTGACCTGGGTGTCACCGAGGATCACGGTCAGGCTGGCCACCACGAACACACCCATGATCGAGGCGGCTCGGGTAAATGCTGGCATGTGGTCCATGAGCACGTCGATCGCCGATGTGCCGAGCTTGTAGGACCAGTGCATCAACCCGAAGCGCAGGGCGAACTGCGCGGCGTTGAAGATGAGCAGGAAGACCACAGGGCCCACCCAAGAGCCCTGGATTGCCCAGTTGGAGGTGATACCTGCGGTGATCGGCACCAGGGCGAGCCAGAAGAGGGCGTCACCGATGCCGCCGAGCGGGGAGGCCGCGGAAATACGCACAGCGCGGATGGACTGAGTGTCGGCCTTGTTCTGCTCCAACGAGAGAACAATACCCATCACGAACGTCACCAAGAAGGGGTGCCTGTTGATGAAGTCCAAGTTGTGATACATGGACGCCGACAGGTCTTTTTTGTTCTTGTGGATCTTCTTCAGACCCGGGAGCATGCCGAAGAGCCAGCCGCCGGACTGCATCGTCGCGTAGTTGAAGGACGACTGCAGGAACAAAGACCGCAGCGCCATGCTGTTCAGCGTCTTATTGTCCAGCTGGGGAGCCGGCTCTAGGTCTTCGTACTTGTCGGGGATGGCGTACGTGTTGTCTGCGGGGGCAGCTTTAGATGCCATCGGTAACCTTCTCGCTCGATGCGGCGGCACCCTTCAGCTTCGTTTGCTGCTGGTAGTCCCAGAAGGCTAGGCCGAAGCCGATGAAGGCCAGGATGAGTAGGGCAGAGCTGGACAGCGCGTCGATGCTGCCGACGATGGCCGCGATGCCGAAGCCCATGATGAAGAACGCCCACATGTCGCCGTTCATCATGATCTTGAGCAGGATGGCGAAGCCGACGAAGCGCATCATGCCACCGGCCGCTTCCAGACCGTTGTTCAGCCAATCCGGGAATGCAGAGACGATCTGCTCACCGACTCCCAGGCCACCGATGAAGAACAGGGTGACCACGGAAGCGAAGATGAGACCCAGGATCACTTCGGAAATGATTGTCCAGCGCAACACCCGAGAGGGATCTGCCTTGATGGCAGCCTCGCGGAACTTCTCGATCATCGGCGCACGGGCCGTGAACAGGAGGGTGACGCCGTACTGTCCGAGTAGTGCGAACGGGATCGCTGTGGCGACGGCTTGCTCTGGTGGCAGGTCTAAGGACACTGCGAAGATGGTGGCCATGATGCCACCGATGACTGCGTTCGGCGGCTGCGCACCACCAATGGGCATGAGACCGATGGTGATGAGCTGGTAGGTGCCGCCGACGATGAGGCCAGTTTCAAGATCGCCCAGGATGAGTCCGATGATCGGGTCCGTGACGATCGGTTGGTAGAGGGACTCCAAGAAGTCGAACTGATCGATCGCGACGATGAACGTCCACACGAAGATCAGCAAGATCTGGATTATTGAATAATCCACCGCAACTTCCTTTCGGAACCAGGAGCACCCGGTTCGTAATCAATGTTCTGCGGGGATGCGGGGCCCTGATCGAACTCTTAAACCCCGGCATCCGTCTGGTTATGGGGTTGGTTGGGTGGCCGTGACGTGTGTCAGGAGTTACTTGAACAACTTGGAAACGTCTTCGGCTGCAGTGCTGGGCACGCGTCGGATTTCGAGTTCCACCCCCTTCTCCTGCAACGCGCGGAAGGTGGCGACGTCATCATCATCGACAGCGACAGAGGTAGCTACTTGCCGCTTCCCTTCAGACATGTGCATGTTGCCGACGTTGAGCTTGGTGATGGGGACCCCGTTTTCCACCAGCTTCAGCGCATCCTGCGGGCTTTCCAGCAGGATGAAGATCTTCTGGCGCGGGGATGCGTTGCCGATGACGTCAATCGTTTTCTGAAGGGAGAAAAACGAGTGGCCACGCCTACAGGCGCGGCCATCTTCATAAGGTTCTGATGCATCTTGTCCTCGGCGACAGCATCATTTGCCACCAGGATCAGGTTGGCGCCAATCGTGGAATTCCACTGCGTAGCCACCTGACCGTGGATCAGGCGGTTATCAATACGGGTGAGAAGAATGTTGGGAGTGGGCATGCAAACAACCTTTCTCCACTCAATGAACCGGAAAATGCTAAGCCAGAAACCGAAATTCCCAGCAATAACATCCGATATAAAGCAAACATTCTTAGAGATATAAGAACTACTTATGTTAGTAAAACCAGGACATTAGCGCAATAATTTCAACCAGTTCTTAAGGTTTCTAGTATTTGCGGAAGGGGTCTTCGGGGTGGTTCCTGCTGCGGGGGTGGTGGCGGGGTTGTTGGCGGGCGGGATTTGAGGCGCTATTCGTATAGCGCGGTAGCGCTGTTCGAAAGTAGGCGCATGGAAAGGGCTCTCGCGCGGTGAGGTCAGCACTCCTTTAGGGGTGGCTGCTTTCGACTAGGCGAGTGCGCGGGCGCTCGATGCGGATGCGGTGCGCTCTGGGCGGGACTGTTGGGGAAGGTGTGACTGGTAGTGTGACTGGCTGGCTGTGATTGGCGCTTCGCACGCCGATCGTGCATGCCGCGCTAACGATGGTCGAAATCACCCTCACAGAAAGGGCCCCTCCTTTCGGCCGCGCGGGACCCCTTTCGGGCCGACTCCTTTCGACCGGGCGTGTGAAAGCGATACCGCCTCATAGTCGACAAGGCAACCTAGCCGCTCCACAAGCTCCACAAGCACCACAAGCATCACAACCCCCAGCAACACCAAAACCCCTTCCAGCGCCCACGGAGCGGGCACTGGAAGGGGACTAGAACCACCCGCAGCTACTGCGGCTGTTCTTCCTTCTGGATGTTCTGGATCGAATAGCGGGAGATGTCCAGGCGCACGCCGTCGCGGACGCGGACGGTGACGCGGTCGTCGATGATGTCTTCGATAGTGCCGTAGATGCCGCCGCAGAACATGATGTCCTGTCCCGGTCGCAGGGAGGCGTGGAGATCCTGGAAGAACTCCCGCTTCTTCTTCATCGCCTGCTGGCTCCAGAGCATGTAGATCACGCCCATGACCAAAAGGAGAGCGGCGACGACGATGGAGGCGGCGAGGATATTGGCTCCGAGTCCGTCCACTAGATTCCCTCCCCGTCGTCGGTGCCTTCGTCGGCATCGTCGGCGGCGAGTTCCGCGGGGTTCGTCACGCTGATGCTTACTTTCCCGATCTTCAATGCGGTATCGCGCAGCTTCTCCAGCGAGGTGTTGTCCTTGCGCCGGGTGCACAGCTCGATGAGGATGGGGAGGTTCACGCCGGCGATGACTTCGACGTTGCTCTGGCTCTGTGCGGCCATCACGGCCTGGTTGAACGGCGTTCCGCCCAGCAGGTCGGCGAAGATCAACACCCCGTCGCACTCCGCACGCATCTGCTCGATCGCGCCTGCCAGGGCGGGGCCGAAGGAGTCAGCGTCTTCTTCTTCGAAGGTGATCGCCTGGAAGTGGGGCTTGTCCCCGGCGATCATGTGTACGGCGCTGGCGAGGCCGGCGGCGAACTGGCCGTGGCCAGTGACAATGAAACCAATCATGGTGGTGTCCCCTTTCAGTCGTGAGAAAGCTCCTGCCCGCCCATGAAAATGCGCGCCGGCAGGTAGGTTTCGGGGTCGAGAATGAGAATATCGGAGGGGAATCCGGCGGCGAGGCGTCCGAACTCTTTGTCGCGCCCAATCGCCTTCGCCGGGTGGTGCGTGGCGGCGGCGACCGCTACATCCAGCGGCACACCGACGTTGCGCACCGCGTTGGCCACGGCGCGGTCCATGGTCAGCGTCGATCCGGCCAGGGAGCCGCCCTCGGTGAGGCGGGCTACCCCGTCGGACACCGTGACGGCGAGATCACCCAAGCGGTAGGCGCCGTCGGCGGCGCAGGTCGCGGACATGGCGTCGGTGATGAGGATCATCCGCTCCTCGGCCTCGGTGAACAGGCTCTTGACCACCGCGGGGTGGACGTGGATGCCGTCGTTGATGACCTCCAGCCAGACGTTTGGGTTGCGCAGCGCCGCGATCACCGGGCCCGGGGCGCGGTGGTGGATGCCGCGCATGCCGTTGAACGCGTGGGTGAGGATGCGGGCGCCGGCGTCGAACGTCTTCTCCGCGTCCTCGAAGGTGGCGGAGCTGTGGCCGAGCGAGGCGACGATGCCCTTCTCGACGAGCAGCTTCACGGCCTCGAGGCCGTCGTCACGTTCGGCCGCCAAGGTGAATTGGACGAGGGTGCCGTCGGCGGCGTCGATGAGCTGGCGGACATCGTCGGGGTGGGGGGCGCGCAGCAGGTTCTCGTCGTGGGCGCCCTTGTGCTCTGGGTGGAGGAAGGGGCCTTCCGGGTGGATGCCCAGCAGGCGGTCGTTTTCGCGGGTCAGTGCGGCGAGTTCGCGGATGCGCTCTTCCATTACGTCGAGCGCGCCCGTGACCAGCGACATCACCATGCGGGCGGTGCCGTGGCTCTGGTGGGCGGCGAGGATCTTAGCGACGGCCGCGGCACCGTCCTCGAACGCGAGGCGGTCCGCGCCGTGCACGTGGATGTCGATGTAGCCGGGCACGACGGGGGCGCCGTGGGCGTCGATCACCGCGGTATCGGCATCCCGCTCGAGGTTCTTACCGACGCTGTCGATGCGCCCGTCGCTGATAAGCAGCTCCGCCTCGTCGGTGGTACCTCCCCGGGTGCCGTCGTAGACGGTGGCGTTGGTAATCAGCACGGTGTTCATAGCGAGCGACGTGCTCCTTTCTAGGCTTCGGTGGCGAAGAGCGTGAGCAGGCGGGAGGCCTCCGCACCCAACGCCTCACGGCCCTTCGCGACGTACTTGCGCGAGTCCGTCACCTCGGGGTTGTCGGTCAAGAATTCGCGGATGGCGCGGGTGAAGAAGCCGTTGAGGTGGGTGGAGACGTTGATCTTGGTCATGCCGGCGCGGATGCCGCGCAGGATCTCGTCGTCAGGCACGCCGGAGGAACCGTGCAGCACCAGCGGCACGTCGAGCGCATCCTTGATCTCGGCGATGAGGTCGAGGTCGAGCGAGGCCGTCCGGCTGGCCATGGCGTGCTGCGAGCCCACGGCCACGGCCAGCAGGTCAACGCCCGTGGAGGCCACGAACGACGCCGCCTCATTCGGGTTCGTGCGTACGCCGGGGGCGTGGGCGTTCTGCTTGCCACCGATCTCGCCGAGCTCCGCCTCCACGTCGCAGTTGTGGGCGTGCGCGTAGTCGACGACCTCGGCGGTCATAGAGACGTTTTCCTCATAAGGAGTCCACGAGCCGTCGAACATGACGGAGTTGAACCCGAGATCCACCGCCCGCTTGGCCAGATCCACCTTCTCGCAGTGGTCGAGGTGGACGGCGACCTGCGCGCTCGAGGCGCGCGCGAGTTCCAGCGTGGTGGCCGCGATCGGCTCGAGCGCGCCGTGATACTTCACGCAGTTCTGGCTGATCTGCAAGATGACCGGCAGCTGCGCCTCCTCGGCTGCGCGGACGAGGGCCTCCGCCGTCTCCAGGTGGATGACGTTGAAGGCGCCGATGCCGGTTTTCGCCTCAGCGGCGGCGGTCACGAGTTCTTTGGTCGAAGCAGTAGGCAAGGGCTTTCTTCTTTCTCTTGTGTATCTAGCGAGCAGTGACTATGACCCGGTCGGACAAGGCGGTCCACTGCGTGCCGATCGCCCCCGCCACCGGCTGCGTGACCGCCGCCGCCGACCACGCCACGGCCCGGCGCAGCAGCTCGGTCGCGTCCAGGTCATCCATGAGTGCCGTGGCCACCGCGGCCACTACCGCATCCCCAGCGCCGGCGGGTTGCCCTCGAGCTCCTCATCCAGCACCGCCTGCGTTACGTCCTCGGCGGTGACCAGCACCAAGCCCTCGGCACCCCGGGAGACCAGCACCTTCTTCGCACCATCGTCGAGGAGTGCCTGCGCGGCGTCGCTAAGCTCGCTGATCCCCGTGGCCTCTTCAAGCTCCGCGGCATTCGGCTTCACCAGGTCAGCCCCGCGCGGCACGCGGTGCGCAGCATGGGCCCCGAGGTATCGACGATGATCTTCCCGCCCGCGCGATGAGCCGCCGCGATCAGCGACTCCACGAGCTCCGGCGGGGTGCCCGGCGGCAGGGATCCACTGACGGTGACCACCGAGTGCGGGTCGCGGGCAACATGCTTGTCGACGCGCGCCACCACGTCATCCCACACCTCGCGCGCGTGCTCGAAGCCGGGCTCGTTGAGGATATAGGTGGCGTTGGTGGTCTTCTCGTAGATCGCCCACGTGCAGCGCACCGGCTGCGGCGTGGGGGAGAAGGCGGCCTCGACGCCGGTGTGCAGGCCGGTGTCGGGGTGATCGGCGTAGGCCTCTTTATCTGCCGACGACAGCGGCCCCAGCGCCACCGCCTGGTAGCCCTGTTCGGCGCAGACGTTGGCGACGTTGAGGCCCTTGCCGCCGAGTTTGCGCTTCGCTGTGGCTATTCGGTGCGTCGCATGCGGTTCGAGCTTATCGACCGTCATGCTCAGATCGAGAGCAGGATTCGGGGTTGCAGCTATGACAGTGGGCATTGCTCCATCGATTCTCTGCGTGAAAACGCGAGCGTAGGGCGGCTTTCCACCCTCGATGCTACGGCAACGTTATAACGAAGTAAAGCGTATATATACTCTCTGCATGATAGCGATAAGGCTAAGGAGCGCCTAGCGTCGCGCCATGACGTCGGCGAGCTGGCGGCGATCGCGCACGTCGAGTTTCCGATACGCCCGGGTGAGGTGGTGCTCGACGGTCTTCGTCGACAGTGACAGCTGCGCGGCGACCTGCTTGTTGCTCAAGCCCTCGGCGACCAGCAGCGCGACTTGCTCTTCCTGGCTGGTCAGCTGGTTGCCGCCGCGCGTCAGGGCGCTGCCGCGGGTGGAGCGGTGCAAGGCGTCGCAGCGGCGCACCATCGCCGGCGCGCCGATGAGAGCGTAGATCTCGCGGGCCTGGGGGATGACCTCCGCCGCCCGGGAGCGGCGGCCGTGGCGGCGGAGGGCGCGGGCGTAGTCGAAAAGCACGCGGGCGTGATAGGTCGGCATGTGGCGGCCCTCGAGGGACTCGGCGGCTTCCTCATAGGCTTTAAACCCGGCCGTCTTCTCGCCGCGCTGGAGGAGGATCGCCGCGTGCACCATGGCGTTCTTCGCGTTCACGGACACCAGCCCCGCCGGCATCTGACGGTCTAAGGTGCGATCGTTCAGTGCCGCTGCCTTGTCGACTAAGCCTGCCCGCAAAAGCGTCTGCGCGTAGACGTCTTCCCACGGCCAGTACCCGGGGTGTTGGGTATCGGTGACGGTCACGGTCTTTTCCAGCTCCTCGCCCGCGCGCAGCGCCGAGGGCAGATCCGCGGTCGCGGCGGTGTAGATCATCCGGCCCATCGCAGCAGGCAGGCGTTGGAGGAGGAAGGCGTCGTCGGCGACGGGCATCCGGTCGAAGTAGAACCGGGCCAGCGCATCGTTGCCCGACATCGCCGCCGTCTGCGCCCCCGTCCACAGCAGCAGCGGCTCCAAAAGGTAGAGCCCGCGGGCCTCGACGTTCGCGAGCCCGCGTTCCACCGAGGTCAGCGCCCCGGGTAAATCGCCGAGCACGTAGTGGGTGCGGGCCAGCCAGGCGTCTTTCCACGCGCGCATGACGGCGGACTCCTCGGCACGCGGGCGCAGGTATTCGCGGGCCCCGAGAACGTCGTCGTGCGCGAGGCTGATCCAGCCGAGCATCATCTCCAGCCGGTTGTGGCCGGTGGGGGTGCGCATCTTTGGGATATCGACGGGGCGCAGACCCGTCGTCACCGACTTCCCGAGCAGCGCCATCGCCCGGGATTCGTCGAGCGCCTGGTCGCAGAGCTCGCCTTGCTGCGCCGCCTCGGATAAGGCGGCGATGTCGGCTGGGCGCCAGTCGGCGAGCGCGACGAAAGCGCGCCGGGTCGCGTCCAGCCGTTCCAGCTGCGCGGTTTCCGGACGATCGCCCGAGTACACCGACAGGTAGGTGGCTAAGGCGGCGCGTTCGTCGTCTTCGCCGGGCAGTGCTGTGTCCGAGGCGTAGACCCGGGCGGTCGAGATCTCGCCGCGCGCGGTGAAGTCGCGGGCCTTCGCCAGCGAATCCGGACTGGTCGCCTCCGGGGTGTTCCAGTCGTCGCGGGGGTGGGCGTCGAGAAGCTGATCGATGGCGTCGAGATCCCCTGTGGTGGTATCCCGGATCTTCTCGATCTGCGCGGAGCTCAACCGGGTGCCCACTTTGCGCCACACATAGGACGAGATCTCCGGCAGCGTCAGCGGGCTGACCCGCAGCCGCTCGGTCACGAGGTCGTCGAAACGGCTATCGCGGCCCGTGGCGACGACCACCAGCGGCTTCTCCCGCGACTGGTGCACGCGCTGCAGAAGCATATCCAGCGACTCGTCGTCGATGTAGTGCAGATCGTTGAGTAACGCGATGCCGCTGTCCGCCGGCAGCAACCTAGCCACCGAGCCCGAATCGCCGCGGTTGGAGGGGATGAGCTGCACGAAGCGGGCGGCGCGGTGCGACAGGGCGTCATGCAGCATGAGCAGGAATCTCCGCCCGATCGCCGGGGAGGCGGCGTCGATGGACACCAGCAGGCCGAGATCGCTGGGCAGGGCGTCGACGCGCAGGGCCAGTCGGGTCACGAGGCGGTAGTCCATACCGCCACAGCCTAGCCATGCGCGCAGAAACGGCTATGCTGACTGACATGGAGGACAAGCAGGAGAGCAATATGTACGACGTCGTCGTTTTCGGTGCGACCAGCTTCGTCGGCACGCTGGTGGCCCGCTACGTCGCCAACCACGCCCCACAGGGCGTCAGCTTCGCACTGGCGGGGCGCAACGAGCAGAAGCTGCAGAGCTTAGGTATCGACGCCCCGCTCATCGTCGCCGACGCCTCCGACGCCGAAGACATGCGCCGGCTGGCGGAATCGGCACGCGTGGTCATCACCACCGTCGGGCCTTATGACCTCTACGGCCGCACCCTCGTGCGCGCCTGCGCCGAGGCCGGCACCGACTACCTGGATCTCGCCGGCGAGGTGAACTTCGTGCGCGATTCGATCCTCACCCTCGATGAGACCGCCCGTAAAAGCGGCGCCCGCATCGTCCACTCCGCCGGCTTCGATTCCATCCCCAGCGACATCGCGCTGTTTCGCCTCCACCAGAAGCAGGGCTCGCTGGGCACGACCCGCATGGTGGTCGAGGACTTAGTCGGCGGCATCTCCGGCGGCACGGTCGCCTCGGCGCTCAACGCCCGAGAGCACGTGGCCCAGCTTGACGAAGAGAAACGCGCCGCCCTGCGCTCTCCCTTCGCCTTGGCACCGGGTGCGCGCTCGACGAAGAAGGTCCGCTCCACCGGAGCGACGGGCGATCTCGCCCCGTTCTTCATGGCCGGCTACAACACCCGGCTGGTGCAGCGCAGCGCTCAGCTGCTCGACTACGGACCCGAGTTCGCCTACAGCGAGTACCGTCGCGTCGGCAGCCGGTGGCGCTCGCTCATCACGACCGCCCGGCTCAAGGTGTTCGGCTGGCTGACCAGCACCCATTTAGGCCGCCGCCTGGCCTCCCGGTTCTTGCCCGCCCCAGGCGAGGGGCCGTCGGCCGAAGAGCGCGCCCGGGGCCGGTTCAAGATCAAGACCACCGACCAGGAGAGCGTTCGCGTCGAACTCGACATGGATCCCGGCTACGAGGGCACCGCACTCATGATCGCCGAGTCCGCGTTCTCCCTGCTCGAGCACGAGGGCGATGCCGGCGTGACCACCCCGGCGGCCGCACTCGGTGACACACTCGTCGAGCGCCTGCGGGCGGCGGGGATGCGGATTTCCTAGTTCTGCCGCGCCCGGGTGGGGTAGTGGTCCAGCGCCCAGGCGATGAAGCAGCCGATCACGATGCCCCAGAACGCCGCGGAGATGTTCAGCAGCGTGATATTCGACGCGGTGATGAGAAAGCACACGAGCGCGCCGGTGGAAAACTGGCCGGAAAAGCCCGCCATGAACGCGTTGCGCAGCGGGGTGAGCATGGCGATGCCGGCGAGCGTCGAGACGAACGCCGCTGGCATGCCCAGCATGAACCCCGTTGCCGCCGGGGCGAAGAGCCCCACGACGATCGCCGCGCTCGCCGTGACCAGCGCCGTGGCGTAGTGGCGCTCGCGCAGAGGGCTGGAGGTGATCAGCGCGTTCGTCGGTCCGGTCAGACACGTCGACGAGGAGCCCAAGAACGCCTGCGGGACCGACCACAGCCCGGAGGCCGCGGCCGAGAGGTTGACGCCCTGGGTGTGCCCGGCGCCGCGCAGCACGGCCGTTCCCTGGCCGTTTTGCACGATGACCACGGTGATCGCCAGCGGTACGACCAGCTCCGCCAGCGCGGCGGGCGAGAACTCCGGCAGGGTCAGGGTGGGGCTGGCGAGGATGCCGTCGTCGAAGATGCCGTCGGCGAGCTGGCCGTCGGCAATCGCGATGAGCGTGCCGACGACCGCCGCCACCGCCACCGGCGGCGCCAGTGCGGCCAGCCGCGGCAGCATGGTCAGGCCGACAAAGAGCGCGATCATCGGGATCGCCACCAGCGGCGAGCCCACGGCGGCCTCCACCAGCTCGATGCCGAAGCGGAGGAACACCCCGGCGACCATGGCCATGACGATCGTGTGCGGGATCAGCTCCATGATCCGACCGATGAGCCCGGACCAGCCGAGCAGGAAGACGAGCACCGCCGTGGCGAGATACGCGCCGACCACCTCGCCGAAGCTCAGCCGGGTCAAGGAATCCCCGACGATGACGGTCCCGGGAATCGTCCAGAAATACGCCTGCGGGCTGCGATAGAGCCAGGTCAGAAGGGCCGTGAGGAGACCGTTGCCGAGGAACGCGCCGAAGATCCAGGTCGAGGTCTCCTGCGCGCTGAGCTCACCGGCGGCCGCCGCGGCGAGGATCACCGCCAGCGGGCCGGAGGCCGAGAAGATCAGCGCGACAAGTCCCGTGCCGATCTCCTGCGGGCCGGTGTCGCGGAGGATCTCGGGGAGACTCGGCCGCGCAAGCTCGGGCTTTTCAATAGCCCCCAGTAGAAACCGTGCCATGCTCTAGTAGCGGGAGAAGAACTCCACGAGGGCGTCGTTAACCTGCTCGGCCGCCTCGATGGTCGGCACGTGCGCGCCGGGGGAGACGACCACGCTGGTGACTTCCCCGCCCACGCCGGCGGCGATCGTTTCGAGTGCCGACGGCGGCGTGGATGCGTCCTGCTCACCAGCGAGGGTGAGCACGGGGCAGGTGATCTCCCCGAGACGCTCGCGGAAATCCCACTGCGCCAACGCGTCGGCGCAGGAGGCGTAGCCCACACCGCGGGTCGAGAGGATCATCCGCCGGTAGAAATCGGTGGTGGCGGGGTAGTTCGCCTGGAACCCATCCGTGACCCACAGGCCGAGCACCCCGTCGAGCATGGGGTCCATGTCCTCGGCGCGGGTGAGCTCGGAACGCGGGCGCCACTTGTCCTCGCCGCCGAAGTAGGCGGCGGTGCACAGAAACGCCGCGGACTCGACCCGCTCGGAGGTGGCGGCGAGGTACTGCGCCAGCACGCCGCCCAGCGACAGCCCGACGACGCGGAAGTCTTCCACCCCGAGTTCATCCAGGGTGGTGAGGATGTCGTCGACGAGGTCGTCGATACCCGTGGTGAAAGGCTCGACCTCGGGGTCCTGCGAGAGCCCGTGGCCGCGGTGATCCAGCGCGATGACGTGGTGCTCGTGGGAGAGCACGTCGAGCTGGTTGAGCCACATGTCCGTGTGCGAGGCGATGGAGCCTAAGAAAACGATCGGGGTGCCGCCGTGGCGACGGCCGTATTCCACGTGGTGCAGTTGCATGTTTAGCCTTCCTTCTTGATGACCGCGGCCAGCCCCTGCCCGCCGCCGATGCACATGGTGACCAGGGCGTTCTTCTTCTCTGAGCGGGCGAGCTCGTGGGCGGCGGTCACGACCATGCGCGCGCCGGTCGCACCCACCGGGTGTCCCATGGAGATGCCGGAGCCGACCGGGTTGAGGCGCTCATCATCGGCGTCGATGCCCCAGGCCTTCAGGCAGGCGAGGGCCTGCGCGGCGAAGGCCTCGTTGAGCTCGATGAGGTCGATGTCGTCGAAGGTGAGGTTAAGGCGCTCAAAGAGCTTCTCGGTGGCGGCGACCGGTCCGATGCCCATGGTCTCCGGGGCCACGCCGGCGACGGCCCAGCCCTTGAGGGTGGCGGCCGGGGTGAGACCCAGCTCGGCGGCCTTGGCGCGGGTGGTGACGATCATCGCCGCCGCCCCGTCGTTCTGGCCCGAGGCGTTGCCGGCGGTGACGGTGGCGTCGTCGCCGTACTGCTTCCGCATGATGGCGCGCAGCCCAGAGAGCTTCTCGACGGTCGTATCCGCCCGCGGGTGCTCATCGCGATCGACGACAACGGGATCGCCCTTGCGCTGCGGGACCTCGACGGGGACGATTTCGGCGTCGAAAAGCCCCTGCTCCTGCGCCTTGACGGCCGACTGGTGGGAGTTATAAGCCATCTGATCCTGCACCTCACGCGTGATCGAGTACTCCTCGCGGAGGTTCTCGGCGGTTTCGATCATGCCGCCGGGGATCGGGTGGTTCTTGCCGCCGGCGGTCTCGCGGGCCTCGGCGAGGCGGTCGCGGAAGGTCATGTTGCCGCCCTTCTTGCCCCAGCGCACGTCGGCGTCCACGGTGTACTCGGTGCGCGACATCGACTCCGCGCCGCCGGCGATGATGAGCTCGGCCGCCCCCGACTGGATGTGCGCGGCGGCGGTGGCGATGGCCTGCAGGCCGGAACCGCAACGACGGTCGAGCTGCATACCCGGCACACTCTCGCCCAGCCCGGCGTCCAGCGCGACGACTCGACCCAGCGCCGGGGCCGCGCCGTTGGGGGAGGCCTGGCCGAGGATGAGGTCGTCGACCTGCTCAGGCTTCAGGCCGGTGCGCTCCACCAGGGTGCGCACGACCAGCGACGCGAGGTCCTGCACCGGAACGTCCTTGAGCGCGCCGCCATAACGGCCGACCGGGGTACGCAGCGGCGAGCACAAAACGATGTCGTTGTCATGGGACATGGGTCAATAGCCTTTCTAGGTGAGTTCAGTGGACACTAAGTCATCGGAGATGGCGCGAGCCGTATCGAGGACCGCCGGCAAATGCCGGGCGCAGAGCTCCTCGAGATCGTGCACCGAGGTCTGCGTCGAGACGTTGATCGCCGCCACCGCGTCCCCGCCCGGCGAGAACACCGGCGCCGCGACCGAGCGCAGCCCCGGCTCGAGCTCCTGGTCGACGATGCACCACCCCTGGCGACGGATGGTGTCGAGCTCTTCTGCCAGCCGCCGCTTATCGACGGTCGTCGCCGGCGTCAACGCATCCAGCTCCGCGTGCGCGAGGTAGCGCTGGCGGTCCTCGTCGCTCAGATGGGCGAGCAGCACCCGACCCATCGAGGTGGCGTGGGCGGGAAAACGGGTGCCGATCGTGATCGACACCGTCATGATTCGCCGCACCGGCACGCGGTTGACGTAGACGATCTCGCTGTTGTCGAGCACGGACATCGAACAGGACTCGTCGACCAGGCGCGACAGCGCCTCCAAGCGGGGCTGCGCGATCGCCGGCAGGCCGAGTCCCGACATGTAGGAATAACCCAGCTCGAGCACCCGCGGGGTGAGCCAGAACTGGGTGCCGTCGGTGGCGGCATACCCCGTGGTCACGAGGGTGTGCAAAAAGCGGCGCGCGGTGGCGCGGGCCAGCCCGGTGGCCTCGGCGACCTGCGCCAAGGTCTGTCGCGGGCGGTCAGCGTCGAAGGAGCGGATGACCGATAGCCCGCGCACGAGCGACTGCACCGTCGGCTGTTCTTCGGCGGCCATGGTCCCTCCTTTCGTCGGTGAAGTACGTGGTGGCACCCCACCCTACACACGTTTGTTCACGATGTGAACCCTTGTGCGCTAGGTGGCTGTGGGTTAGGGTGGGGCGCATGCTCGATAAAACCGTTTCCTCCATCGACGATGCCGTGGCTGACATCCACGACGGCGCCTCCATTGCCGTCGGCGGATTCGGCCTCGTCGGCATCCCCGCCCGCCTCATCGAGGCGCTTCGTGCCCAGGGCGCGAAGGACCTCACCGTCATCTCCAACAACCTCGGCACCGACGGCTTCGGCCTCGGCCTCTTGCTCGAGGACAAGAAGATCTCCCGCTCCATCGGCTCCTACATCGGCAGCAACAAGGAGTACGCCCGCCAGTACCTAAGCGGCGAGCTCACCGTCGAGTTCACCCCGCAGGGCACCCTCGCCGAACGCCTGCGCGCCGGCGGCAACGGCATCCCGGCGTTCTACACGAAGGCCGGCGTCGGCACGCAGCTCGCCGAAGGTGGCCTGCCCGCCCGCTACCACGAGGACGGCACCGTCGCCGAGTTCTCCCGCCCCAAGGAGACCCGCGTCTTCAATGACGAGCTCTTCGTCCTCGAAGAAGGCATCCGCGCCGACTTCGGCCTCGTCCACGCCCACAAGGCCGACCGCTACGGCAACCTGATCTTCCGCAAGACCGCCCGCAACTTCAACCCCGATGTCGCCATGAGCGGCAAGGTCACCATCGTGCAGGCCGAGCACCTCGTCGACGAGATCGACGCCGACGAAGCCCACCTGCCCGGCATCTTCGTCGACCGCATCGTGGTCGTCGGCGAGCAGGAGACCGGCATCGAAAACCGCACGATCACCGAGAAGGAGGCCTAAGCCATGACCTGGTCCAAACAACAGATGGCCGAACGCGTCGCCAAGGAGCTGCGCAACGGGCAATACGTCAACCTGGGCATCGGCATGCCGACCCTCATCCCCGGCTACCTGCCCGACAACCTAGAGGTCGTCCTCCACTCCGAGAACGGCATCCTCGGCGTCGGCCGCTACCCGACCGAAGAAGAACTCGACCCCGAAATGATCAACGCCGGCAAGGAAACCATCACCGCCGCGCCGGGCGCGAGCTTCTTCTCCTCCTCGCAGTCCTTCGGCATGATCCGCTCCCGCGCCATCGACGTCGCCGTCCTCGGCGCCATGGAGGTCTCCCAGTACGGCGACCTCGCCAACTGGATGATCCCCGGCAAGATGGTTAAAGGTATGGGTGGTGCCATGGACCTCGTGCACGGCGCCAAGCAGATCATCCTCATGATGGACCACGTCACCAAGAAGGGCGCCTCCAAGGTCCTCGACTCCTGCAAACTCCCCCTCACCGGCGCCAAGTGCGTCGACCTGATCGTCACCAACTACGCCGTGTTCAAGGTCGACCACGCCGAGGGGCTCACCCTCATCGAAATCGCCGAGGGCGAAACCCTCGACAGCGTCGCCGAGGTCACCGAGGCCCCATACGAGGTGGACCCGCGTCTCCAGTAGGCCCATATCCTCTTGCAGGCGCGGCTTTCGTCGTTGTCGGTCCTCGGCGACTAGGATGAGAGGCCATCCTGATCCCGAAGAAACGAGGTCTTCTCCCGTCATGGCACGTATGCAAGAAAGCGCCGACCTGCTGAAGTGCTCGTTCTGTGGAAAGAGCCAGAAGCAGGTCAAGAAGCTCATCGCCGGTGGGGGCGTTTATATCTGCGATGAGTGCATCGAGCTGTGCAACGAGATCATCGAGGAAGAGCTCGGCGCGGCCGAAGCGGAGGGCGCGGACAACGAGAACAAGCGCCTGCCGCGCCCTAGCGAGATCTCGGCGTATCTCGACGAGTACGTCATCGGCCAGTCCGCCGCCAAGCGGACGCTGAGCGTGGCCGTGTACAACCACTACAAGCGCGTGCGCGCAGAGAAGATGGGCAAGCGCCGCCGCTCGGAGGAGCAGGTGGAGATCGCGAAGTCGAACATCCTGCTGCTCGGACCCACGGGCTCCGGCAAGACGTACCTGGCGCAGACGCTGGCGCGCATGCTCGACGTGCCTTTCGCGATCGCCGATGCCACCAGCCTCACCGAGGCGGGATACGTCGGCGAGGACGTCGAAAACATCCTGCTCAAGCTGCTGCAGGCGGCGGATTTCGACGTCGAACGCGCCCAGCACGGCATCATCTACGTCGACGAGGTGGACAAGATCTCGCGGAAGTCGGACAACCCGTCGATCACCCGCGACGTCTCCGGCGAGGGCGTCCAGCAGGCGCTGCTTAAGATCCTCGAGGGTACGGTCGCGTCGATCCCGCCGCAGGGCGGGCGCAAGCACCCGAACCAGGAGTTCATCCAGCTGGACACGTCGAACGTGCTGTTCATCGTCGCCGGCGCGTTCGCGGGTTTGGAGAAGGTCGTCGCCGAGCGCGTCGGCCGCAACGGCCTCGGCTTCGGTGCGAGCCTGGACAGTGCCGACGACAAGGCCGCCCGCAACCTGTTCGCGGAGGCGCTGCCGGAAGACCTCGTGAAGTTCGGCCTCATCCCCGAGTTCATCGGGCGTTTGCCGGTGGTGGCGACCGTCGAGAACCTCGACCGTGACTCGCTGGTGCGGGTGCTCACCGAGCCGAAGCATTCCCTGGTCAAGCAGTATGAGCGCCTGTTTGAGATGGACGGCGTCGCGCTGCGCTTCGAGAAGGAAGCCCTGGGACTCATCGCCGACAAGGCCCTTTCGCGCGGCACCGGCGCTCGCGGACTGCGTGCGATCATGGAGGAGCTGCTCGTGCCGGTGATGTATGACATCCCGGACCAGGAGGGCATCGAGGAAGTCGTGATCACCCCGGCCGTCGTCGAGGGCACCGACGCCCCGCAACTCATCCAGCGCGCCGAGTCGGCCTAGTCCTCGTAGACCCGGTCGGCGCCGTCGTCGTCACTTGCCGACGACAAATACGCCCTCTGCCCCGAATCCGGGATATTCGCCGTCAGAAAGGCCAGCACCGCATCGACGATCATGCGGTGCAGCCCCCGCGTGGCCTCCTCCGAGGCGAGGTCGATGTCGAAGAGGTTATGGGTCAGCCCCTGGTGGATCTGCCGGTAGAAGACGAGTGAAGAGATCAGCGCGTAGATGTCGTAGGCGGAGATGCCGGGCCGGAACGCGCCGGAGTCCTGGCCGAGCAGCAGCAGCCGGTCGAGGTAGAGCGTCGTCTCGGAGTCGTTGCTCAGCGACACCTGGTTCTCGCCAGTCGCGACCTTATCGAGGCCCTCTTTCAACAACAGCCGCACGCACGTGGGATGGGTGAGGAATTGGTCGAACATGGCGTCGATAAGCTTGCGTACCCCCTCGACCGGCACGGAGGTGTCCAGCTGCAGCTCGGATTTCGGCACGTGCAGCCGCCGGATCGCCTCGCTGAGCGCGCGGGTATAAAGGCCGAGCTTGTCGCCGAAGTGGTAGTGGATCATGCGTTTCGACATGCCGGACGTACTCGCGATGGTGTCGAGCTTCGTGTCCGCATACCCATAGGCGGCGAACTCCTCGAGGGCCACGGCGATGACGTCGTCGACTGCTACGGCCGAATCGCCGGTCCCATCCTGCACGTCCATCACAATCCGTTCCTGTCGGTCATCCACTGGTTCGTGTCCATGGTGCCCCATGGCCAGTGCATCGGGCTACGACTCCACCCCCCTTGGGGACGTGCGCACGCGCAACCCGCCCCAACCGGGGGTAGGGGCTAGTCGAGGATGCGCATCGCGCCCAGGTTTCCGACGGGATGATCACTCAGTATGGGTGGCCCGCCGCGCGGCGGCCGCCACACGATATGGCCGTTGACTCTCTCGAGCCTGCCGTTGCGGGGGCGGGCGGGATCGTCGTCGTTGGCGCCGTTGTGGTAGCCGCAGAGGCAGGAGAGGTCCTCCATGTTGGTCTTGCCGCCGCGGGCGAAGGCTTCGAGGTGGTGGATCTGGCAGCGGCTGGCGGGCATCGAGCACCCGGGCCATGGGCAGATGGGGTTTTCGGCGCGCGCCATGATCCGCTGCGCCTCGCTGGCGAAACGGTCGGTGCGATAGAGGTTCAGCCCGCCGCTGACTGGGTGGAACAGCCCGACGAAGCCGTGCTCCGTCATCCGGTCGTTGACGAGCTCGGCGCCGCTCACGAGCGTGCCGTCGTCGCTGGCGAGCATGATGTCGTCGCCCTCGCCGCCGAGGATCGGGCGCAGATCGCGCGCGGAGACCACCACCAGCGGGGTGTAGCGGGTGCGGGGGATGGCGGTGCCTGTGCCACGCAGTTGTGCGAGCATCGCCTCGCCCAACGCTTCTCGACGCGGCGCATCCTTCGCCTGCGCCTCCAGCCCGCGTATCAGGTCGGCGCCGGTGCGGGTATCGACGGTCAAAGCCAACGTCGTCGTATGCGCCCGGTGGTTGTGGCGCACGCTCACCCCCGGCGTCGGCGTGGGTGGTTCTTTCGGTTCGTTGAGCTCCTCGACCCGCCGGCGCGCGTGATCGCGCACGGCCTCGAAGTTGCCTTCAACGCGGCACAGCTCGAGGCGCAGCGGCCACTGTTGGCGCTCCTCGCGCGCGCGGCGGACGTAGCGCTCGATCATCGCCAGCGTGGCTACCCCATGTCCGTTGCGTTCGGCGGCGTCGAGGGCGTCGCGCTGCACGCGGGTATAGCGCGTCGGGCCGCAGTAGGTTTCCGACAAACGGACGAGGCGCTGCGCTTCGGTGCGCGGCAGGGAGTTTTCGACCACGAGCTGCCGGGCGCTGCGGCCCGCGATGGCCCGCAGCAGCTCGGCGCCGCGGCTGTTGAGGGCGGTGAGGGCGTCGAGAAGCGGGTGCATGGGCCTCAACCTAAAACAAGAGGCCATGGGTCCACGGCGCAGAGACCATGGGGCTGTGGATAACTCGAGTTATCCACAGATTTGGCCTCGGCGCGCGTAGTTGGCCGGTGCGCTGGCCCAAACCCCGATAAGATGGGGCGCGCTATCTATCGACTCTATCGAGGAGTGACATTATGGCTGCTTCCCCTGTTCGGATCACGGTCACCGGTGCGGCCGGTAACATTGCCTACTCGCTGCTGTGGCGGCTGGCGGCGGGCGAGGTCTTCGGAAAGGGCACCCGCGTCGAGCTGCGCCTGCTGGAGATCCCGGAAGCGCTGAAGGCGACCGAGGGTGTGGCCATGGAGCTGGGGGATTCGGCTTTCCCGCTGCTGAGTGATGTCGTGGTCACCGACGATGCCGCGAAGGCCTTCGACGGCACGAACGCCGCGTTCTTGGTGGGCGCGAAGCCGCGCGGCAAGGGGATGGAGCGTTCGGATCTGCTCGCCGAAAACGGCCGGATCTTCGGCCCGCAGGGCAAGGCCATCAACGAGCAGGCGGCGGAGGATGTGCGGGTGTTGGTCGTCGGCAACCCGGCGAACACGAACGCGCTGATCGCCTCGAGCAATGCCCCGGACGTGCCGGCGGAGCGTTTCCACGCGCTCATGCGCCTCGATCACAACCGCGCGTTGAGTCAGCTGGCCCAGCGCCTGGGGTGTGCGACGAATGAGATCGAGAACGTCGCGGTGTGGGGTAACCACTCGGCGACCCAGTTCCCGGATCTGACGAATGCGACGGTGGCGGGTAAGAAGGTCATCGACACCCTGGATCCGAGTTGGTACACCAAGGAGTTCATTCCGCGTGTGGCCAAGCGCGGCAGCGAGATCATCGAGGTGCGCGGCAGCTCTTCGGCGGCTTCGGCCGCCTCGGCGGCGGTCGATCACATGCGCGACTGGATCCACGGCTCGGCCGGCTGGGCGACGGCAGCGGTGCCCTCGGACGGCTCCTACGGCATCGACGAGGGCCTGGTGTGCGGCTTCCCGACGGTCGCCGAGAACGGCTCCTACCGCATCATCGACGATCTAGAGCTCAACGATTTCCAGCGCGAGCGCATCGAGGCCTCCGTCGCGGAGCTGCGCTCCGAGCGCGAGGCGGTCGCTGACCTGCTCTAGAGGTGGCGTCTCGGTGCGCGGACCAGCCCCGCTAAGATGGTCCGCGTGACTGAGCGAAACTCTCTTCTGGGTAAAAACCGTGCCGACGAGCTCCCGAAGTCTTGGGAGCCCGGCGAGCACGAAGCCGCCATCTACGAGCGCTGGGTCGAGCGCGGTTACTTCACCGCCGACGCCGCGAGCGATCGCCCGCCGTTTTCGGTGGTGCTGCCGCCGCCGAACGTGACCGGCCAGCTGCACATGGGGCATGCTTTAGACCACACGCTGATCGACGCGATCGTGCGGCGCAAGCGCATGCAGGGCTTCGAGACGCTCTGGCTGCCGGGCATGGACCACGCCGGCATCGCGACGCAGACCAAGGTCGAGGCCCAGCTGCGCGAGAAAGAGGGCAAGGACCGCTACGACTACGGGCGTGAGGAGTTCGTCGAGAAGGTCTGGGAGTGGAAGCACCGCTACGGCGGCGATATCCAGAACCAGATGCGCGCGATCGGCGATTCGGTCGACTGGTCGCGTGACCGTTTCACGCTGGACGAGGGGCTCAACCGCGCCGTCGTCACCATCTTTAAGGCCCTGTTCGACCGCGGCATGATCTACCGGGCGAACCGCCTGGTCAACTGGTCGCCGGTGCTGGAGACCGCGGTCAGTGACATCGAGGTCGTCTATAAGGATGTCGAAGGCGAGCTGGTGTCCATCCGCTATGGCTCCCTGGACGACGACGAGCCGCACGTCATCGTCGCCACCACCCGTGTCGAGACGATGCTGGGCGATGTCGCCATCGCCGTCCACCCCGACGACGAGCGCTACGCCGACCTCGTCGGCCAGGAGTTCGACCACCCGTTCCGCGAGGACCTGAAGCTCACCGTCGTCGCCGACGAGTACGTCGACCCCGAGTTCGGCACCGGCGCGGTGAAGATCACGCCGGCGCATGATCCGAATGACTATGGGATCGGCAAGCGTCATGACCTCGACATGCCCACCATCATGGACACCACCGGCCACATCGCCGATACGGGCACCCAGTTTGACGGCTTAACCCGCGAAGAGGCGCGGGTGAAGGTCCGCGAGGCGCTCGCCGAGCAGGGCCGCATCGTCAAGGAAGTCCGCCCGTATGTCCACTCGGTGGGGCATTCGGAGCGCACCGGCGAGCCGATCGAGCCGCGCCTGTCGCTGCAGTGGTTCGTCAAGGTCGACGAGCTGGCGAAGATGTCCGGCGACGCCGTGCGCCAGGGCGATACCACCATCCACCCGCAGTCGATGGAGCCCCGTTACTTCGACTGGGTCGACAACATGCACGACTGGACCATCTCGCGCCAGCTGTGGTGGGGGCATCGCATCCCGATCTGGTACGGCCCCAACGGCGAGGTGGTTTGCTGCGGGCCGGACGACACCCCGCCGGAAGGCTACGAGCAGGACCCGGACGTCTTGGATACCTGGTTCTCCTCGGCGCTGTGGCCTTTTTCCACCATGGGCTGGCCCGACAATACCGCCGACCTGCAGAAGTTCTACCCGACCAACGTCCTGGTCACCGCCTACGACATCCTGTTCTTCTGGGTCGCGCGCATGATGATGTTCGGCACCTTCGCCGCGACAATCACCCCGGAGATCCTCGGCACCGCCGCCGACGGCCGCCCGCAGATCCCGTTTACCGATCTCTACCTCCACGGCCTCGTGCGCGACGAGCACGGCCGCAAGATGAGCAAGTCGCTCGGCAACGGCATCGACCCCATGGACTGGGTCGAGCGCTTCGGCGCCGACGCCCTGCGTTTCACCCTCGCCCGCGGTGCGAACCCGGGCGTGGATCTGCCCGTCGGCGAGGACCACGCACAGAGCTCCCGTAACTTCGCTACCAAGCTTTACAATGCCACGAAGTTTGCGCTGATGAACGGCGCGGCCGTCGATAAGCTGCCGGCGCGCGAGCAGCTCACCGACGCCGATCGCTGGATCCTCGATCGCCTGAACGCCACCCACGCGTCGGTGGATCGCTTCCTCGACGACTACCAGTTCGCCAAGGCCAACGAGGAGCTCTACCAGTTCATCTGGAATGAGTTCTGCGACTGGTACCTCGAGATCGCCAAGACGCAGATGAACGACGACACCCGCCGCGTGCTCGGGCACGTCCTCGATGTGGTGCTGCGGCTTCTGCACCCGTCGATGCCCTTCGTCACCGAGGTGCTGTGGACCACGCTGACCGGCGAGGAAACGCTCACTCGCGCCGCCTGGCCCACCCCGGATACAGAGACGGCGGCCGACGAGCGGGCCGCCGCGCGTATCGACGACTCCATCAACCTCATCACCGAACTGCGCCGATTCCGCGCTGACCAGGGCGTGAAGCCCTCGCAGAAGGTGCCGGCGGCCATCGACTTCGCCGCCGCCGACCTCGCCGCCCAGGAGGACATGATCCGTTCGGTGGCGCGCGTCGAGGTCCCGGGGGAGGATTTCGCCGCGTCGGCGTCCATCGAAGTCCGCCTCGGCACGGCGACGCTGGAGGTGCAGCTGGATACGTCCGGCACCGTCGATAAGGAGGCCGAGCGCAAGCGGCTGGCAAAGGCGCTGGCAGCGGCCGAAAAGGAGCTGGAGACCACCGGCAAGAAGCTGGCCAACGAGAACTTCCTGGCGAAGGCGCCGGCGGAGGTCGTCGAGAAGATCCGGAAGCGTCAGCAGGTCGCGCGCGAGGAGCAGGAGCGCGTCTCGAAGCGCATGGAGGGACTCCAGTAGTGGCAGACGAGGAATTCGGACGCATCCGCCTCGAGGAGCACGGCATTACGCTCAACCTCGGGGAGTCGCACGAAAAGAACCCGGAGGTCGTCCACCGCGAGGTCACTGACGCCGACCGCGAGGCGCTGGCGCGCGTGCAGGCCGAGCTCAACTCCCGCTGGCCGGAGACGAAGATCGACCCGTCGTTGGAGCGGATCGAAAAGCTGATGGATTATCTCGGCCATCCCGAGAAGACGTTTAAGTCCATCCACGTCGCCGGCACCAACGGCAAGACCTCGGTGGTGCGCATGGTCGAATCCCTGCTGCGCGCGTTTCACCGCCGCACCGGGCGCACTACGAGCCCGCACCTACAGTCGGTCACCGAGCGCATCGCCATCGACGGCGAGCCGATCCACCCGGCGGACTTCGTGGCGATCTACGACGAGATCATCCCCTTCGTCGAACTCGTCGACCGCGACTCCGAGCACCCCATGTCGACTTTCGAGGTGCTCATCGCCATCGCGTACTCGGCGTTCGCGGACGCGCCGGTCGACGTCGCCGTCGTCGAGGTCGGCCTGGGCGGCAGGTGGGATGCGACGAACGTCATCTCCTCGGACGTGGCGGTGGTCATGCCCGTCGGCATGGATCACACCGATTACCTCGGCGATACGCTCGCCGAGATCGCGGGGGAGAAGGCCGGGATCATCAAGTCGCGCTGGGACACCGGCGATTTGCTCGCCCCGCCCGACAACGTCGCCATTGTCGCCGAGCAGGAACCGGAGGCCATGGAGGTCATCCTCGAGCGCGCCATCAGCGTCGACGCCGCCGTCGCCCGCGCCGGGCGCGAGTTCGGGCTGGCGGCCGCCGGCATCGCGGTCGGCGGGCAGATGATCAACATCCGCGGGCTCGCCGGCGACTACGACGAGATCTTCTTGCCCCTCGCCGGCGAGCACCAGGCCCACAACGCGGCGCTCGCGCTCGCCGCCGTGGAGGCCATGTTCGGCGCCGGCCCCGGCCGCCCGCTCGATATTGAGACCGTGCGCCGCGGCTTCGCCGAGGCCACCTCGCCCGGCCGGCTCGAGCGCGTGCGCTCCACGCCGGCGACATTTCTCGACGCCGCCCACAACCCGCATGGCGCGGCGGCGCTCGGCGCGGCCCTCGAGCGCGACTACGACTTCGCCCGGCTCATCGGGGTGGTCGGCGTGCTCGGCGATAAAGACGCCGCCGGGATCTTGAAGGAGTTGGAGAAACGCTTAGACGAGGTCGTCGTCACGCAAACTACCTCGCCGCGGGCGCTCGATGTCTATGATCTCGCCGAGATCGCCCGCGACATCTTCGGCGACGAGCGCGTGCACACCGTCGAGGACCTGCCTGGGGCCTATGATCTCGCGGTGGAGCTCGCGGAGGACGCAGACATCCAGTCCGGCTCGGCGGTCGTGATCACCGGCTCGGTGGTCACCGCCGGCGAGGCCCGGGCGCTGTTCGGAAAGGACCCGCAGTGACGGACGAGACGAATAACTACGGCCCGCTTGGACCCGGATCCACCCCGGTCAAAGACCCCTTCAAGGGCCTGCGCGGCGTGCTCGCCGGCGTGCTCATCCTAGAGGCGATCACGATCTTTCTGGCGCTGACCGTGATCCTCCAGGTCGACGGCGGCCAGTATTGGACCACGTTCAACTGGGGCTTCATCGTCGTGCTCGGCACCGCGCACGTGGTGCTGGCGTTTCTGCAGCGCTTCGACTTCGCCCTGCCGGCCGCCCTAGTACTGCAGGCGATCGGCTTTGTCGGCGGGCTGTTTGTGCACTGGTCGCTGTCCGCCGTGATGTTTATCTTCCTGCTGGTGTGGTGGTACGTGCTGCGCCTGCGCAAAAACCTCCTGGAGCGCATGAAGCGCGGCCTGCTCACCACCCAGCATCTGGGCACTAAGTAGGAGCTACTGCGCCGAGGTATCGAGCGTGACCTGGTCGACGACGCTGCCGTCGGCGACGTTGTAGGTGGTCAGCACCATGGTCTCCGGGCTCACCTGGATCTGGGTGAAATCCGGGGTGCGGTCCTGGATCCAGTAGGCGGTGTGCTCGGCGGTCAGGCCGGCGGCGTCCGACTGCTCCATGGTGGTGATCTCGGGGTACTCCTCGTAGGAGCGGCCCTCGGCGACGGCGAAGTCATAGTACTTCGAGCCGGTCGACGAGGTGCCGGTGAGGTAGAGCACCTCGTTGTCCGCCGGGGTGAGCACATCGCCCGGGCCGGTCTCACCCTCGGGGACCTGCGGGGTGTTACCCACCATCAGGTGCGAACGGGTGTGGATGTGATCGTGGCCGGCGAGCACGACGTCGACACCCAACTCCGAGATGAGATCGACCATCCCGTTGTGGCGGTAGTCCTGCACGATCCGGTCGGTCTGGTGGTAGGCCTGCGAATAGGTGGAGTGGTGGTAGGTCACCACGATCCAGTCCTTATCCGCGCCGTGGTTTTCCACGGTCGAGCGCAAAAAGTCCTTCTGGGCCTCCAGCTCGCCGGAGGTGATCGTGTTGCTGTCGAGCGCGACGAACAGCACGTTGTTGTGCTCGAAGAAGTAGTTGTGCGGCTGGATGCCGGTGGCGGTGGAGTTCGGCAGATTGAACGCCTCGCTGTAGGCTTTCGAGACGTCGTGGTTGCCGCGGTTGGCGGCGAAACGGTTCTCGCGCAGCTCATCGGGGGTGAAGAACAGCGAGTACTCATGCTGCTGGATCTGACCGTCGAGGAAGAAGTCGACTTGGTCGCCGGCGGAGAGCCACAGCGAGCTGTCCGGGTGGCGCTCGCCGATGGCGGCGGCGGTGCGCTCCCAGGAGCCGCCGTCGTCGACACGCGCGGAGCTCATGGCCATCTGGGAGGCGCCGATCTGTGGGTCGCCGAAGAAGCTGAACTCCCACTCGTCGCCAAACGTGCCGGTGGTGAAGGTATAAGGTGCGCTCCAGCCGCTGCGCTCGGAGCCGGCGCGGTAGACGTATGCGGTGTTTTCTTCTAACCCGGAGATCTCGGCGGTGCGCGGGTAGCGGGCCTCGCGGATGGTCAGCCCGCCGCGCTCGGCGGGGATGGTGGTGGCGGCGTCTACGGGAAACTCGGTGCCGTCGAAGGTAGTGGTCGGGGCGATCTGCAGGTACTCCTGCTGCAGGCCCGGGGCGGACCAGTTGAAGTTGGCGCTGGTCTCGTCGGCGCCGACGCCGAGCACGAGGTTTTGCACCCGGGTTCCGTCGTGGGCGAGGGCGATCGGGGTGGCGACGGCGCCGGCGGCCACGGCGGCCACCGCGGTTAAGGCAAGGCGGGTGCGGAGCATGGGGTCAAGCTGTCCTTTTCCTTGTAAGGGGCTGGAAACGTAAACATTCATTAATGTACGACAGACTCCTTGGCTCCGCAGGGCGAGTTAATCGATGCGGCGCTCGGGGCGGGCGACGGGCTTCGGGTTCTTGCGGGGCCGGATCACGGCGTTGGGCAGTCTCGGCGCGGGCAGCCGGTCGAGGCCTTCGGGGTGGTGGGCGATGTAGCCGTCGGTACGCCCGAAGCGTGCGGCGTGGTCCTCCCACTCGGCGCGGTAGGCGACGATCTCGTCGTGGCTGCGGCCGATGAAGTTCCACCACATGACGACGTCCTCCGTGAAGGGCTCGCCGCCTATGAGCACCATCCGGGCGCGCTGCGGGGAGCGGTTGGAAATGCGCAGGCGGCGTTCGCCGACCCCGGTGTAGGCGAGCTCGCTTTCGGCGACGCTCACACCTTCGAGGGCGATGTCGCCGGCGTCCACGAGCAGGCCGTGTTCGAAGGCGGGATCGACGTCGAGTGTGAGACTGCCGTGGCCGTCCAGGCGGATCTCGGCGGCCACCAGCGGGCTAAACGTCGCCACCGGCGAGCGATATCCGAGCAAGGAGCCGATAAAGACGAGCGCCTTGCCGCCGTCGAAGGACACCGGGGTGGGGCGGTGGTGATCGAAGCGGCGCTCTCCGTGGCGGGCAGAATCCGGCAGGACCGTCCACAGCTGCACGCCGTGCAGGGTCGTGGTGGACTGCGTGGAGACCTCCGAGTGGCAGATGCCGGCGCCGGCGGTCATGAGATTGACCTCCCCGGGGCGGACGACGGCGTGGTGGTCGCCGGAGTCGTGATGGGTGATGTGGCCGTCGAAAAGCCAGGAGACCGTCTGCAACCCGGTATGGGGGTGCGGGGCGACGTCCATGCCGCCGGTGCGGGAGACGTCGTCGGGGCCATAATGATCGATGAAGCAGAATGCACCGATGAGTGAGCGCTGCCGCTGCGGCAGGGTGCGGCGCACGGTCATGGCGCGCGGGCCGCCGAGCGGGACGTTGCGGGCGGTGATGATCTCGACTGGGGCGGCGTCGGTGGTGGACATGGCCTCAACCCTAGCAATGGTGACGTGTCACTGAGGTAGCCTGGAGACCATGCGCATCCTCCTGTTCGTGGTTTCGGCTGTCTTTTCGCTCGCCGCCGTCGGTCTGCTTGTGTTCGGGCTGCCGCGGTGGGTGGCGCTGATCATGCTCGCGGTCGCCGGCCTCGCGCTGGTGGGTGCCATGCGTGAGCAGGCCCGGCAGGAGGCGCCGCGGGCGATCGAGCTCGACGAGAAGCAGCGCGCACAAATCCGCGACATGAAGGCGGAGGGCCGCCACGGGGCGGCGATTAGGCAGGTGCAGCTGTGGCATCGCTACGCCACGGAAAGCGATGCCCGCCGACTTGTGCAGGAGGCCTAGCATGCCAGGTAGGATCACGAAGTATGACTGAACGTACTCTGATCCTGATCAAGCCCGACGGTGTCGCCAACGGTCACGTTGGCGAGATCATCTCCCGTATCGAGCGCAAGGGCCTCAAGCTCGCCGAGCTGGACCTGCGCACCGCGGACCGCGAGACCGCTGAGAAGCACTACGCCGAGCACAAGGACAAGCCTTTCTTCGGCGAGCTCGTCGACTTCATCACCTCCGCCCCGCTGATCGCCGGCATCGTTGAAGGCGAGCGCGCCATCGAGGCGTGGCGCCAGCTCGCCGGTGGCACCGACCCGGTCTCCAAGGCCACCCCGGGCACCATCCGCGGCGACTTCGCCCTGACCGTCGGCGAGAACATCGTCCATGGTTCGGATTCCCCGGAGTCCGCTGAGCGGGAGATCGCTATCTGGTTCCCGAACCTCTAAAACGCTTAAGCTTCATAGCGTTTCGGCCCCGCGTGATGCGGGGCGTTTTTGTTGCCCGAGGCCCGCCCGAGAGATTGTGATCGAATGCACAAAAATTGATTAATTAGCGTCGGTCTAATAAATTACTCTGCATGAATGCGGCAGGAGGGCGCCGGCCCCGGCAGACGCGAGCGACCGAGAAGAAGCGATTAATTCTCGAGGCCGCCATCATGCTTATGCTGGACAAAGGCCTTGCGAGCGTGACTCACCGTCAGGTAGCCCACGGCGCTGGGGTGCCAGTCGGCTCGATTGGTTATTATTTCAACTCTCGTGGCGAATTACTATTGCGCGCTGTGGAGGAGATCGGCGCCCGGCGCCAGCAGAAGGCGGCAGAGCTTATCGACGCCGCCGCCCCCGCCAGCACCGCCGTCCTCGCGAGAGACCTCGTCGAGATCTACTCTTTCGGCGACAGCACCAGGCTGCTCGGCTGGCTCGGCGCCACCGTCGATTGCGTGCGCGAATCCGAGGACTTACGCCTCATGCTCTGCCAGCACCGCACCCAGAAGGTGCGCGACTTCCGGACCTACCTCGAGGCCGCCGGCAGGCCGGAGGCCTCCGCCGAGTTGTTAGTCATGCTTATCGACGGCGCCCTCGTCCGCAGCGCCGTCGAGGGGGCCATCGGCTCCGCGGCCGTCGATACCGCGGTGGAGGCGCTGGTCCGCGAGCTCGACGGCTAACACCCCGGCCGGGGTAATGGTCAAGGACTCGCGGGCGCCGATGCCGCCGTCGGCCACCAGCCCCGCCTTCTTCAGGGCCCGGATCGGTTCTTTCAGCTGCCCCGGCTCGAAGCCCATGAGCAGGTGCAGATGCTCACCCTTGAGGATCACCCCGTCGATCGCGCCGACGGCGTAGAGCGCGGCGATGACCTCGGCGTACTCGTTGAGCACCTCGAGTTGTTCGTCGGTGACCTCCGGTGTGTCCTCGGCTTCGAGGATGCGCCGGCGGCGTCGGAACCCGATGACGCGGTAGCGCCGATACGAGCGCGCCAACAGCCACCACATGGCGGCGCTCTGCAGGGCCCACGATCCGGCGAAGGTGAAGGCGGTGGGCAGGGCGGGGACCTCGACGAGCTCGGCGGTGCCGAAGAAGCTGGCCCCGAGCGCAGCCAGCGGCAGCAGCAGCTGGGTAAACGGTATATCCCCATCGCGGTACTCGCTGGTGTGCGGCTCCGGAAAATCCGACAAGTCTTTGATAACCATGCCAAAGGCCACCGCCGTGACCACCCCGAGGATCACTATAGGGACCCACGCGCCGGCAGCCAGGGTGGCCATAAACCCGCCGAGGGGGATGGCCACCGTGAGCATGGAGCGGTGGGGCAGCGCGAGTTTGTCTTCGTAGCGCCGGATCATGCTCATGGTGCTCGAGGATAGCGCTGGTATGTCACAATGGGGGATGGACTTAAAAAGCCGCCAACAATTACAAACTTTTCGGCCTGACGCGCCCCGCCCGCGCGGCTGCGGCTAGATCCCCTTTTTTAAGGATCCGGCCAGCGCCCGGGCTAAAGTCAAAGGGAGCGTCACGCTGACGCCGTTATTCAAGGAGCATCTGTGGCGAATACGACCACCCCTTTGCCGACCTCATTGGTAGACCTCGACCGCGAGTCCATCACCGAATCCATGAGGGTCTACACCCTGGCGAAGAAGCTCGGGGTGACCTCGCGGGAGCTGACCGCAGCGCTGAAGGATATGGGCCTGAACAAGGTCGCCCAGTCCGCGCTGAGCCCGAAGGAAATCAACGCGCTCATCGACGCCCAAGCGAAGCAGGCCGATTCCGCGGAGCAGGGAAAGCCCGAACCGCAGGAGAAGCCCGCCAAGAAGGCCACCCGGAAGCGGGCGGCGAAGAAGACCACGAAGAAGAAGCCCGCCAGCGCCGAGGACGAAGAGAAACTGCGCGAGCGCGTGCGCAAGAACGTCGCCAACGAGATTCACCAGCTCGAAGAGAAGGTCGAAGCTGAGCTCGCCGAGGCCGCCGAGTCCGCCCAGGGCACCACCGATGAGCCGCTGGAGGACATCACCCCGAATATCACCCCGGCGCCGCAGGCCAGCCCGTCCGCGAAGTTAGCACCGGTGTTCGTCGCCCCCGGCGAGCAGGATGAGCTCGACGTCGAGGACCTCGATGAGGACGACGAGCCGGACAACGAGCAGCCGCACGCCACGAAGGGCTCGACGCGCCTGGAGGCGAAGCGTCGTCGCCGCAGCGAGATGCGCGAAGCCGGCCGGCGGGCGAAGCCGATCGTCTCCCAGGCCGAGTTCTTGGCGCGCCGCGAGTCCGTCGAGCGCACGATGGTCGTGCGCGAGCGCGCCCGCCACGACGGCCCCGGCCAGATCACCCAGGTCGGCGTCTTAGAAGATGACCTGCTTGTCGAGCACTTCGTGACCACCGAGGCGCAGAAGTCGATAATCGGCAACATCTACCTAGGCCGGGTCCAAAACGTCCTGGCCTCGATGGAGGCGGCCTTCATCGACATCGGCACCGGGCGCAACGGCGTGCTCTATTCCTCGGAGGTCGACTGGCGCTCCACCGGGGAGGGGGCGAATCGCAGCCGCCGCATCGAGCAGGTGCTGCACTCCGGTGATCAGGTGCTCGTGCAGGTCACGAAGGACCCGCTCGGCCACAAGGGGCCGCGGCTGACCACCCAGATCTCGCTGGCCGGGCGTTACCTCGTCTACGTGCCGGGCGGGCGCAGCGCGGGGATCTCCCGCAAGCTGCCCGGGCCGGAGCGCAAGCGTTTGAAGAAGATCCTCAGCAACGTCATCCCGGGCAAGGGCGGGGCGATCATCCGCACCGCCGCCGAGAACGTCTCGGAGGAGGCGATCGCCACCGACGTGCGCCGCCTCCATGACACGTGGGAAGACATCCGCACCCGCTCCGAGCAGGAGAAAAACAGCAAGGGCGCCAAGCCGGTCACCCTCTACGAGGAGCCGGACATGCTCGTCAAGGTCGTCCGCGACCTGTTCAACGACGACTTCTCGAAGCTCGTCGTCGACGGCCGCCGCCCCTGGAACACCATCCAGGCCTACGTGCACTCGGTCGCCCCGGACCTCGAGGACCGCCTCGAGCGTTACGACGGCGAGGGCGACGCCTTCGAGAAGTACCGCATCGACGAACAGATCCAGAAGGCGCTAGCGGAGAAGGTGTGGCTGCCCTCCGGCGGGCACCTGATCATCCAGCGTACCGAAGCGATGGTGGTCATCGACGTCAACACCGGCAAGTTCACCGGCTCGGGCGGCAACCTCGAGGAGACCGTCACCCGCAACAACCTCGAGGCCGCCGAGGAGATCGTCCGCCAGATGCGCCTGCGCGATCTGGGCGGCATGATCGTCGTCGACTTCATCGACATGGTTCTGCCCGAAAACCGGGACCTCGTGCTGCGCCGCCTCAAGGAGGCGCTCGGCCGCGACCGCACCCGCCACCAGGTCTCCGAGGTCACCTCGCTCGGCCTGGTGCAGATGACCCGCAAGCGCCTGGGCACCGGCCTGCTCGAGACCTTCTCCACCCCGTGTAAGTGCTGTGGCGGCCGCGGGCTCATCCTGCACGACGACCCCGTCGACGAGCGTGACGACGAGCACCCCTCCGAGCGCCGCCGCGCCAAGAAACAGTCCCGCCAACGCCAGCGCGAGCACGACTCCGAGGACAAGGACTCCGCAAGCCTCGAGGAGATGGCGGCCTCCGTCATCGCCGACGACAGCGACGAAGAACCGCGCCCGCCAAAGCGCTCCTCGCGCCGCCGCGGTCGCCGCGGGGGCAGCCGAGGCCGCGGACGCGAGCGCGAGCAGGAGCAGGAGCAGGAGCAGGAGCGCAGCGAGGTCGGGCAGATCGCCTCCGAGGCCGTCGACCGCGCCAAGCGGGAGGACCCGGACGATCACGACGAGAGTTTCGAGCAGGCCGTTGCGGACTACGAGAACTCGCCGCGGCGCAAGCGCAAGACCCGCGGTAACTCGCGCTCGGATCACCGGCCCGAGAAACCCGAGCCCGAGAAGCCGGCCTCCTCGCCGCGCCGCCGGGAACGCCGCCGCGCCGTGCGGCGTAGTGGCGGGCGGGCGTCGGCGCCGTCGAGAAGCGAGCAGCGCCAGCAGAGTCAGCTGGAACAGCCCAGCCAGTCGAAGCCGCAGAAGTCCCGGGGACGCCGCCGGGCCGTGCGACGGGCGACGCGGCGCCGTTCCTAGATGGGCGGTTTGGTAAATGGCCAGCCAGCGGGGTAGTCTTTCACAGTCGCTGTTTTGGCCAGAGACCTAGGCGGTCGGCGGGCCGGAAACAGAAAGAATTTCTGAGAAAATGTCCATGTCAGACTCGGGTCAGCTCCCGGGGCTGAGCCGAGTATAGATAAGGGGTAACCCTCCTATGTACGCGATCGTCAAGACCGGCGGTAAGCAGTACAAGGTTGCCGAAGGTGACCTTGTCAAGGTCGAGAAGATCGAGGGGGAGCCGGGCGCTGCCGTGGCTCTCACCCCCGTTCTGCTCGTCGACGGCGCCGACGTGAAGTCGAAGGCCGACGATCTGGCCAAGGTCTCCATCGACGCCGAAATCGTCGAGCAGACCAAGGGTAAAAAGATCGACATCATGAAGTACAAGAATAAGACCGGTTACAAGCGTCGTCTGGGTCACCGCCAGCCGCTGACCGTTCTGAAGATCAACGGCATCAAGTAAAGGCAAGGGAGGGAAACGAAATGGCAACCAAGAAGGGTGCATCGAGCACCAGCAACGGCCGTGATTCGGAGGCTAAGCGCCTCGGTGTGAAGCGCTTCGGCGGCCAGCAGGTCAAGGCCGGCGAGATCCTGGTCCGTCAGCGCGGCACCAAGTTCCACCCGGGCGAGAACGTCGGCCGCGGTGGCGACGATACGCTGTTCGCGCTCGAGGCCGGCTCCGTCCAGTTCGGCATTAAGCGCAAGCGCCGCATCGTCAGCATCATTCCGGCGCAGGAGCAGGCGGCGTCCGCCACCGCTTAAGCCGGATAGCGCTACCAGCTTCCACACCCTCCGCACCCTGTGTACCTCGGGCGGAGGGTGTTTTCTTTATACCGGCTATAATCGCTGTTCAACGTAGGTATCGACCGCCAGGAAAGGAACCGCATGGCTCAGTTCGTCGATCGCACCGTCCTCCACCTGCAAGCAGGTCACGGAGGCCACGGCGCCGCGTCCGTCGCCCGCGAGAAGTTCAAGCCGCTCGGCGGGCCCGATGGCGGCAACGGCGGCCACGGCGGGGACATCTACCTCGAGGTCTCCGAGCAGGTCCATACCCTGCTGGACTTCCACTACCGGCCCCACATCCGCGCCGAGCGCGGCGGCAACGGCGCCGGCGACAACCGCCACGGCGCGCGCGGCAAGGACTTAGTTTTGGAGGTGCCCGTCGGCACCGTCGTGCGCAACGAGAAGGGCGAAACGCTCGCCGATCTCACGGTGCCGGGTACTCGTTTTCTCGCCGCCGAGGGCGGTTTCGGCGGCCTGGGTAACGCCGCGTTGGCGACGGCGAAGCGCAAAGCCCCCGGCTTCGCCCTCAAAGGCGAAGAAGGCGAGGCTCACGACCTCATCTTGGAGCTGAAGTCGATGGCCGACGTCGGGCTGCTCGGCTTCCCGTCGGCGGGGAAGTCCTCGCTCATCTCGGTGCTCTCCGCGGCGAAGCCGAAGATCGCGGACTACCCGTTTACCACCCTGCAGCCGAACCTCGGGGTGGTCAACGTCGGCGACGACACCTACACCATCGCCGATGTGCCCGGGCTGATCCCGGGGGCCTCTGCCGGCAAGGGACTCGGCCACGACTTCTTGCGCCACATCGAGCGCACGGCGGTGCTCGCGCACATCGTGGATACCGCGAGCATCGAGCCGGGCCGGGATCCCTTCAGCGATATCGACGCCCTCGAGGCCGAGCTCGCGGCCTACCAGAGCGAGCTCGACGAGGATACCGGCCTCGGCGACTTGAAGGAGCGCCCGCGGGTTATCGTGCTCAACAAGGCGGACGTGCCGGAGGCCGCGGAGCTCGCGGAGTTCGTGAAGGAAGATCTCGAGGAGAAGTACGGATGGCCGGTGTTCATCATCTCGGCCGTCACCCGCCAGGGCCTCGATAGCCTGAAGTACGCCCTCTACGAGATCGTGCAGAAAGATCGCGCCGCACGCCCCCAAGAAGAGCGTGATGACTCCCACACGGTCATCCGCCCCGCCCCGGCCAAGCGCCGCGGCAAGGCGGCCGACTTCGAGGTCACCGAGGACCCCCAAGAGCCGGGCCTATACGTCGTTGCCGGCGACAAGGTCGAGCGCTGGATCGAGCAGACCGACTTCGACAACGACGAGGCCGTCGGCTACCTCGCTGACCGGCTCAAGCGCCTCGGTGTCGAAGACGCCCTGTTCAAGGCCGGTGCCGAGGAAGGCGCGAGCGTCGCCATCGGCGGGATCGTCTTCGAGTGGGAGCCGATGACCGGTGGGGGAGATCCCACCCTGGCCGGGCGTGGACGCGACGCCCGCCTGGAGCGTTCCACCCGCATCTCCGCCGCCGAGCGCAAGCGCGCCTCCCAGGTCAGACGTGGTCTTATCGACGAGTACGACTACGGCGATGGCCAGGAGGCCGACCGCGAGAGGTGGCAGGGGTAGCGGCGTCTGCGACACGTTATCCTGGATTCCATGTCCAACAGCAAAGCTGCAACCAAGTTCGACACGCACGAGGATCTGCGTCGCCATATCGCGGGGGCGAAGCGGATCGTCGTGAAGCTCGGGTCGTCGTCCGTCACCAAGGAATCCGGGGGTGTCGATCGCGTCGCGATGGACCACTACTCCGAGGCGCTGGAAAAGCGCATGGCGGATGACACCGACTTGATCCTCGTCTCCTCCGGCGCCGTCGCCACCGGCATGGACCCGCTGGATCTCAACGTGCGCCCGCGCGATTTGGCCACGAAGCAGGCGGCCGCGGCCGTCGGCCAGGTCGAGCTCGCCCGCCACTGGTCGGACTCTTTCCGCCGCTACAACCGCTGTGTCGCCCAGGTGCTGCTGACCGCCGGCGACGCCGGCGTGCGCGACCGCGCCCGCAACATCCAGCGCACCCTCGATCGCCTGCGCCAGCTCAAGACCGTGCCGATTGTCAACGAGAACGACACCGTCGCCACCAGCGAGTTCCGCTTCGGCGACAACGACCGGCTCGCCGCCATCGTCGCCCACCTGATCAGCGCCGACGCCCTCATCCTGCTCTCTGATGTCGATGGTCTCTATGACCGCAACCCCTCCGATCCGGAGGCCAAGTTCATCCCCGAGGTCCGCTCCGGCCACGACCTCGCCGACGTCTCCGCTGGCGACGGCGGCCGCCTGGGCACCGGCGGCATGGCCTCGAAGGTCTCCGCCGCCCGCCTGGCCGCCCGCGGCGGCGTGCCGGTCCTTCTTACCTCCGCCGCCAAGATGGACGACGCGTTGTCCACCGCCTCCTGCGGCACCGTCTTCCACACCCGCCCGGAGAAGCGCCTGAGCGCCTGGAAGTTCTGGGCGCTCTACAGCGCGGACGCGGAGGGCATTTTGCGTATCGACGCCGGCGCCTCCGACGTCGTCACCAAGGGCGGCGCCTCGCTGCTGCCCGTGGGTATTACCGCCCTCGAGGGCGAGTTCCACCGCGGCGACATCGTCGAGATCATCGGGCCCCGCGGCGAGTCGATTGGGCGCGGCGAGGTGCAGTATGAATCCAGCGAGTTGGGCTCGATGATCGGCAAGAACACCGCCGATCTGCCGGAGCACTTGCGCCGCCCGGTCATCCACGCGGACTACCTGTCGAACTACGCCACGCGTCTATAAGCTGGGCAGCATGAAATTCACCATGCTGCCTAATCCCTGGGACGACGTCATCGACGAGGTCGAAGGCGCCGGCCACCACTACACCACGGATATCAACGAAGCCGAGTTCCTCATCTTCAACGGCGGGAAGCGGGCCTTCCCCGATCCTTTGCCGGAGAACATCGGATTCGTGCAGTGGCCTTTCGCCGGCGTCGACGACCTGATCGCCAAGGGCATCCTCACCGAGGATGTGCGGTGGGCGAATGCCGCCGGCGTCTACTCCAAGCCGGTCGCCGAGGTCGCTTTAGGCCTCATCATCTCCCAGTACCACTACTTCAAGTACCCCACCGTGGACGGCTCCTTCGACTCGCGCGACGAGATCGTTGACCGCCAGGACTGGCTCTTCAACGACAAGACCGTCGCCCTCTTCGGCGCCGGCGGCATCGCCCGCGAGCTCATGCGGATGCTCGAGCCCTTCGGCGTGCGCACCATCGCGGTGAACCGCTCCGGCAACGAGGTCGCCGAGGCCGATAGGACCGTCGCCATGGACGCCGCCGACGACGTCTGGGGCGAGGCCGATATCGTCGTGCTCAGCCTCCCGCTGACTGATGAGACGCGCGGTCTCGTCGATGCCGAGAAGTTCGAGCGCATGAAAAACGACGCGCTGGTTATCAACGTCGGCCGCGGCGCGCTGATCGACCACGACGATCTGGTGGACGCCCTCAATGAGAAGAAGATCGCCGGCGCCGCGATGGACGTCACCGCCCCGGAGCCGCTGCCGGCGGGCCACCCGCTGTGGAGTATGCCGAACGTGGTGATCTCGCCGCACATCGCCGCCCCGCCGACGGTGGCTCGTATGCTCATCGGCGCGCAAATCATCGACAACGCCGCCGCGTTCGAGCGCGGCGAGAAGATGCCGACGGAGGTCGACGCCGCTGCGGGCTACTAGCCCCACTACCCAAATATGTGATCTGCGTTAAACTCGGAAAAAATGTAACGTGCAACCTATTTTTCTGAGGAGCAGCATGATCCCACCCGTGTATGTGACGCAGGCTCAGCGGACCCCGATCGGCACCTTCGGGGGATCGCTGTCGAAAACCTCCAGCATCGATCTGGGCACGCATGTCGCCAAGGCCGTCATCGAGGCCTCCGGCGTGGGGGCAGAGAACTTCGATTCCTCCGTCTGGGCCAACGTCGTGACCACCGGCCCGCGCGATATGTACACCTCCCGCGCCGTGGCCCTGGAGGCCGGGCTGCCGGAAAGCTCGCACGCCTACGGCGTCAACCGCCTGTGCGGCTCCGGCATCCAGGCCGCTGTCAGCGCCGCGCAGCAGCTGCTCAGCGAGGACGCGCGTCTCTCGCTGGTCGGCGGCGTCGAGGTCATGAGCCAGGCCCCCTACTCGGTGGAAGGCATGCGCCAGGGCCGCAAGATGGGCGACGGTAAGCTCGTCGACTGGCTTTCCGGCGCGCTCAGCGACCCGATGGGCCACGGCATTATGGGCAAGACCGCCGAGAACATCGCGGCCAAGTTCGGCATCTCCCGTGAGCGTCAGGACGAGTTCGCGCTGCAGTCCCACAATCGCGCGGCTGAGGCCATCGCGCAGGGACGTTTCGACGAGCAGATCGTCCCCGTCGGCGAGTTCACCACCGACGAGCATCCGCGGCAGACCAGCGCGGAGAAGCTGGCGCGGTTGCGGCCGTCGTTTAGCAAGGACGGCTCGGTGACCCCGGGGAACTCCTCCGGAATTAACGACGCCGCCGCCGCGCTCGTGATGACGGGCGAGGAGGGCTTGAGCGAGTACGGCTTGGAGCCGATGGCGAAGGTCATCTCCTGGGGCGTGGCCGGCTGCGATCCGAAGTACATGGGCTTGGGCCCGACCGTCGCGGTGCCGAAGGCGCTGGACAAGGCGGGGATCACGCTCAACGACATCAAGATCATCGAGTCCAACGAGGCGTTCGCCGCCCAGGCGCTCGCCGTGTCCGACGAGCTGGGCTTCGACAACGACAAGACCAACATCAACGGCGGCGCCATCGCCTTAGGCCATCCAATCGGTGCGACCGGCGTCATCCTGATCACCAAGCTCATCCATTCCTTGCGCGATCACGGCGGGGGATACGGTCTGGTCACCGCGTGTATCGGCGGCGGCCAGGGAATCGCTTTAGTCCTGGAGGTGTAAAAAGATATGTCTTCGACCATCACCACAGCAGCAGTTCTCGGCGCCGGATCCATGGGCGCCGGCATCGCCGCGCTGCTCGCCAGCGGCGGCATCAAGGTTCACCTGTTGGATCTACCCGCCGACGGCGACGACCGCGACGCCCGCGCCCGCAAGGGCATCGAGACCCAGATCAAACGCCGCGGGTTCACCCGCCCCGAGTACGCCGAGCGCGTGATCCCTGGCAACACTGAAGACCACCTCGAGCGCCTGGCGGAGGCGGACTGGATCGTCGAGGCCGTCTTCGAAGACATCGACGTCAAGCGTGAGACCTACGCCAAGGTCGACGCCCACCGCCGCCCCGGCACCCCGGTGACCTCGAATACCTCTACCATCCCGCTGGATACCCTACTGCAGCAGGCCAGCGAAAAGTTCAAGGCCGACTTCGCCATCACCCACTTCTTCAACCCGCCGCGCGTGATGCGCTTAGTCGAGTTCGTCGAGGGCCCGGATACCCGCGACGAGGTCAAGCAGAAGCTGCGCCAGACCATTGAGCGGGACCTCGGCAAGGTGGTGGTGGATTGCCGCGATACCCCGGGCTTTATCGCCAACCGCATCGGCTCGTTCTGGATGGGGGTCGGCGCCCAGGTGGCCTTCGACCAGGGCATTGCCCCGGAGCAGGCCGACACCGCCTTCGGCAAGCCCTTCGGGGTGCCGCGCACCGGCATCTTCGGCCTCTTCGACTACATCGGCCTGCAGGTCGCGCCGCATATCTGGCATTCGCTGCTCGAGGCGCTGCCTGCCGACGACGCCATGCAGGACTACGGCGTGACCGACACTCCGCAGTTCCAGGAGCTCCTGGACAAGGGCTACACCGGGCGCACGGCCGACTCCGGCTTCTACCGCGGCCGCGACGAGGTCTACGACTTCAGCGCGGGAGACTACCGCCCGAAGCAGTCTTATGAGGTACCCAAGGATCCGAAGGAGCTCATGGCCTCCGGCACCCCGGAAGGCGACTACGCCCGCGAGGTCTTCCGCACCACCCTCAAGTACTGCTGCGATACCGCCACCGAGATCGCGGCGACGGTCGACCAGATCGACGCCGCCATGGAGTTGGGCTACGGCTGGAAGAAGGGCCCGTTCGCCCTAGCCGATGCGATCGGGCTGGATGACGTCGCCGCCCTCTACGACAGCCCGCCCGAGCTGCTCGAGGCCGCCCGCACCGCCGGTGGTTTCTACCCCGACGGCCAGGTCCTCGGCTCTGCGGGCACACCTCAGACACCGGTCGAGCGCGAGGGTGTTGTCCGCGTCGCCGAGCTCGTCGACGGTGCAGAGATCATCGCCCAGAACGAAGATGCCACGGTCTATCGCCTCGACGATGGCGTGGGCGTGTTCGTCTACACCACCCCGATGAACTCCTCGACCGACGAGGTCACCGAGCTATTCGGTCAGGCCGGCGACTGGGAGCTTAAGGCGCTCGTGATCGCCAACGACGAGGCCCGCGCCTTCTCTGCCGGCGCCAACCTGCCCAAGCTGGCTGAGATCTCCGGCCCGGATGGCGATGAAGCCGAGCGCAAAGCCACCATCCGTCGGGGCATCGATGGGCTGGCCGCTGTGCGACGCGCCCCCTACCCCGTCGTCGGCGCCGTCCGCGGCGTCGCCCTGGGCGGTGGCATGGAGCTGCTCCTGCACACCGACGCCGCAGTGATCCACGCCGAGACCCGCGTGGGCTTCCCCGAGCGCCAGGTGGGACTCTTCCCGGCCTGGTCCGGCCCGGTTCGCCTGCTGGAGCGCTTCGTCGAGCTGGGCGTGGAAAACCCGCACCGGGCCGCATACGAGGCGTTGCTCAACGTCAAGCCCGTCCCCGCGATCAACGTGGATTTCTGGCGTGACAACGACCGCGTGATCATGAGCCCCGACCACGTGGTGGAACAGGCACTCGAGCTGGCCCGCGAGCTGGCGGAAGACTACACGCCGCCGCAGCCCGCCGAGCTGGAGTTGACGAGCGAAGAGCTCGCCTACACCGAAGGCAGCGAGACCGACGCCGCCATCGGCACGGCCTTGGCCCGCGTACTCACCGGTGAGGGCAGCGCCACCGAGGAGGAGCTCGCCGAGCGCCAGGTCAACGCCGCCTCGGATGTCCTCGCCCGGCAGGAAAACAGCGACCGCGCCGAGCACATGGCGAAAACGCGCAAGCCGCTGAAGAACTAGTTGCTGAGTGGGGCTGGGCGTTGGCTCATGCTGCGTTAGTGCTGGTCGAAAGCAGGGCTATAGAAAGGATTCCTGGTTTCGACCGCGCGGGACTCGTTTAGGAGCACCTCCTTTCGACCAGCGTAAGCGCACCATGGCGTCTGGCGGCGCGGATGCGTCGTGGGGAGTTGACGCCGGGAGAGGCGGGACTGGTGGGGTAGTCGGAGTGTGGTGCTTTGCGGCAGTGCTGACCTTTAGCTCATACCGCGCTAGCGCTGGTCGAAAGCAGCCCCTCAGAAAGGACTACTGGTTTCGACTTCGTGGGACTCGTTTAGGAGCACCTCCTTTCGAACAGCGTAAGCGCACCATGAAGCTAGGCGATCCCCAACACCCCAAAAGCCCAACGCCCCTAACGATAAGCGCTGACACCGGTGATCGTCTTGCCCACGATGAGGGACTGGATCGTGTCCGTGCCCTCGTAGGTGTGCAACGATTCGATGTCCAGCATGTGGCGGATCACGTCGTGTTCCAGAAGGATGCCGTTGCCGCCGAGCATGTCGCGGGCGTTCGCCGCCACGCGCCGGGCGCCGCGGGTGTTGTGGACCTTCGCCAGCGCGGCCTGCTTCTCGGTCATCTCGCCAGATTCCTCCAGCGCCAGAAGCCGCTTGCAGTACAGCGCCATGGCGGTGACGTCCATGAGCATGTCCGCCAGCCGCTGCTGGATGATCTGGTTCTTCACCAGCGGGCGGCCGAACTGCTCGCGCTGCGAGGCATAGGCCAGGGCCTTTTCGTAGCAGTCGATGGCGATGCCGAGCGCCGACCAGGCGACGCCGACCCGGGTGCCGCCGAGGACGGTCGCGGTATCGCGGAAGCTGCGCGCTTTAGGGAGGCGGCGGGAGTCGGGGACGTGGACGTCGTTAAGTGTGATGCGTGCCTGCGGGATGCCGCGCAGCGACGCCTTCCCCGTGATCGTCTCCGCCTCATACCCCGGTGCGTTTTGGTCGACGATGAAGCCGCCGACCTCGCCGTCGTCCATCCGCGCCCACACCACGGTGATGTGGCCGACCGAGCCGTGGCCGATCCAGCGCTTCTCGCCGTTTAAGACCCAGTCATCGTCGTCGCGTACCGCGGTGGTCTCCAGGGCGATGGAATCGGAGCCGTGGTTCGGTTCGGTGAGCGCGAAGCCGCCGCGGATCTCCATGCGCGCCATCGGTCCGAGGTAGGTCTGCTTCTGCTCCTGCGAGCCGCAGAGGTTGATCGACTGCATCGCCAGGCCGGCCTGCACGATCACGGCGGTGGCCACCGAGGCGTCGCAGCGCGCGAGCTCCATCTCGATGAGGCGGTTGGCGCGGATCGACATGGGACGCTCGCCGTCGATGTCGATGGTGTCGCGCACCAGCCCGCGCCGGGCGGCTTCCTCGATGGCGGGGATGTTGTACTCGGCTTTCTCCCAGGCGTCGTTGATGTGCGGGCGCACCCACTCGGCGAACTCGCGGGCTTGGGCCCACCAGGTGAGGTCGTCGCCGGAGACATCGGAAAACACCTGGTAGTAGTCGGCGGTGGCACCGAGGATGTCCGAAACTGACTGAGTCATGTGGGGCCTCTTTCCGGTGGTCTACGAGGTGGTCTAGGACTGGGAAGGGAGATCGCGCAGCTTGCGGCGCTCGATCTTGCCGCTCGGGTTCTTGGGGATCTGCTCGATGAAGTCGACGGCGCGGACCTTCTTATACGGGGTCACGCGCGTGGCCACCCAGTCAATGATCTCCTCGGCGGAAATATCGGAGCCCTCCGCGCGGACCACAAAGGCGTGCGGGATCTCCAGGCCGTCGCGGTCCACGCCGACGACGCCCACGTCGGCGACGTCCGGGTGGGTGAGCAGCAGCGCCTCGAGCTCCGCGGGCGCGACCTGGTACCCCTTGTACTTGATCACCTCTTTGGCGCGGTCGACGATGTAGGTGGTGCCGTTGTCGGCAAGCCGCCCGATGTCGCCGGTGCGCATCCACCCGTCGCTGACCATGACCTCGTTGGTCGCCTCCTCGTTGTTGAGGTAGCCGAGCATGACCTGCGGGCCCTTGACGGTCAGCTCGCCGACCTCACCCGCGGGCACCTCGGTCTCGCTTTCGAGCTCTAAGAATTTGAACTGGGTGTTCGGTGCGGCGAAGCCGATCGAGCCGGGTTCGGCCTTCCCACGCACGCCGACGTGCGTCACCGGGGAGGTCTCCGTCATGCCGTAGCCCTGCAGCATGGTGATATCGAGTTTCTTCTCGACGGTGCGCGCCAAGTCATTATCCAGCGGCGCCGCACCGGAGAGGATGTATTCGGTCGAGGCGAAGGCCTCCGGCGTGACGGACGGGTGCTTCGCCAAGGCCACCACCATCGGCGGGGCGACGAAGGTGAAGTTGATCTGATGCTTCGGGTGCGCCTCGAGGAAGGTCGCGAGGTCGAACTTCGGCAGGGTGAACACGTGGTTCCGGGCGCTCAACTGGGTGAGAAGCAGCGTGGTCATGCCGTAGATGTGGGTGAAAGGCAGCGGGCTTAAGACGCGGATGGGCTCGGTGATGCCGCTTTGCGCATGCATGAACTTGGTCTGCTCAATGTTGGCCACGATGGCGTTGTGGGGCAGCATCACGCCCTTCGGCAGGCCGGTCGTGCCGGACGAAAAGGGGATGGCCATGACGTCGTCCGCCGAGATCTCCACCTCAGGCGCCGGGTGGTTGCCCTGGGCGAGCGTGCGGACCTCACCGCTCCAGATCTGCGGCATGTTCTCGATGTCGGTAATGCCCACGTAGTACTTCGCTCCGGAGAGCTCGAGCAGCTTATCGACGTCCGCCTGGTTCATCAGCACGCCGAGCGGGGACACCGTCGCGCCGGCGCGCACGATGCCGAGCAGGGCGATGGCGTAGTTGATGCTGTTGGGGATCTGCAGGGTGACCACATCACCCTTGCCGATCCCGCGGGCGGCCAGCGCGCCGGCGAAGGACTCCGCGAGTTTCTTGAGCTCGCCGTAGGTGATGGTGTCGTCGGTGGTCAGCTCGGTCAGCGCCGGGCTGTTGGCCTCCTCTTCGGTGAGGTCGCCGAAGAGGTGGGTGAACACGTCGTGGTGGGGGATCTCGATGTCGGAGTAAGGGCTGGAGTAGGACATGGTCTTTCCTTTCGAGTTTTAGCTGGTGAAAGCGCCGACGCCGGTGATGGACTTGCCCACGATGAGCGATTGCATGGTGTCGGTGCCCTCGTAGGTGTGGAGGGTCTCGATGTCTGTGAAGTGGCGGATGACGTCGTGCTCGAGCAGGATGCCGTTGCCTCCGAGCAAGTCGCGGGCGTTGGCCGCCACGCGCCGGGCGGCGCGGGTGTTGTGGACCTTCGCCAGTGCGGCCTGCGTCTCGGTCATCGCGCCGGATTCCTCCAACTCCAGAAGCCGCCGGCAATACAGCGCCATCGCGGTCAGATCCATGAGCATGTCGGAGAGCCGTTGCTGGATGATCTGATTCTGCACCAGCGGCCGGCCGAACTGCTCGCGCTGCGAGGCATAGGCCACGGCCTTCTCGTAGCAGTCGACGCCGATGCCGAAGGCGCTCCACGCCACCCCGATGCGGGTGCCCATGAGGACTTTCGCCGTGTCGCGGAAAGAGCGGCATCCGGGGAGGCGGTTTTGCTCGGGGACGTGGACGTCGTCAAGCGTGATGTGGGCCTGCGGCACCCCGCGCAGCGACGCCTTGCCGGTGATGGTCTCCGCCTCATACCCCGGCGCGTCCTGGTCGACGAGGAAGGCGCCGACCTGGCCGTCGTCACGCCGGGCGTAGACCACCGTGATATGCCCGACCGAGCCCTGGCCGATCCAGCGCTTCTCGCCGTTTAAGACCCAGCCATCGCCGGCGGGTACCGCGGAGGTCTCTAAGGCGATGGAATCGGAGCCGTGGTTCGGCTCGGTCAGGGCGAAGGCGCCGCGGATGTCCATCCGCGACATCGGCGCGAGGTACTTCGCCTTCTGCGGCTCGGTGCCAAAAGCGTTGATGGACTGCATAGCCAGGCTGGCCTGCACGCCCACGGCGGTGGCGGTGGAGGCGTCCCAGCGCGCCAGTTCCATCTGGATCAGGCGGTTCGCGCGCACGGACATGGCGGGCTCGCCGTCGATGTCGATCGCGTCGCGGACAAGCCCGTGGCGGGCGGCGTCTTCGAGGCTGGCGATGTGGTAATCGGCCTGCTCCCAGGCCTTATTGACGTGCGGGCGGGCCTGCGCGCAGAAGTCGCGGGCTTTCTGCCACCACTCGAGATCCGCGCCAGCTGTGTCAGCGAAAACGCGGTAGTAGTCAGTGCGCCTATCGAGCGGGATCCCGGAGAACTCCGGGGTGGTGGGGCTAGTGGGAGCAGACATCGAGGCCATCCTTCATCGTGTTGCCTAGATCCTATCTGGTTCCCATTGTGACCTATATCGCATTAGCGTGCAACACTGTTGATCTCAGCGGGACGCTGGGCGCACAAAGGACCCGGAAATATAGCCTGGGTGCATGAAGTACACGCAGATCCCAGAAAAGCAGGACACGGTCGTCGAGGTCTTGAGCAACCACGGCCACACCTACACCGACGACGTCAACGAGGCGGAGTTCATCATCTTCAACGCCGCGCCGGAAGAGCTTCCGGACCCGCTGCCGAAGTCAGTGCAGTTCATCCAGACCCAGCTCGCCGGCGTCGACGCGCTGGTGACCTCCGGCGTCATGGAGCGCTCCCAGGTGCGCTGGGCCAACGCCGCCGGGCTCTATGACGACACCGTCGCCGAATCCGCGCTCGCCCTGCTGCTCGCGGTCAACCACCAGCACAAGGTGGCTGCCGTCCACAACACGTGGGACATCCGCGAAAAGGTCGAAGCCCAGACCCGCTTTTTGTTCCGCGACCAGACCGTCGCCGTGATCGGCGCCGGCGGCATCGGTCGCAAGGTCATCGAGCTGGCCAACGCTTTCGGCGCCCGCACCGTGGCGGTCAACCGCAGCGGCAACGACGTCCCCGGCGCCGACGAGACCCACCCGCTGAAGGAGGCGGAGCACGTCTGGGAAAGCGCCGACGCCTTCGTCCTGCTCACCCCGCTGACCGCGCAGACCCACCAGCTTGTCGATCGCACCAAGCTCGAGAAGATGAAGGATACGGCTGTCGTCGTCAACGTGGGGCGCGGGCCTTTGGTGGATACCGACGCTTTGGTGGAGGCGCTCGTCGATAAGCGCATCGCCGGCGCCGGCCTCGATGTCACCGACCCCGAGCCGCTGCCCGACGGCCACCCGTTGTGGGGGATGGACAACGTGGTCATCACCCCGCACACCGCGAACACCGGGTGGTACATGCAGGAGACGATCGGCGAGCTCGCCGCCCGCCAACGCCGAGGCCTTCGCGCGCGGCGAGAAGATGCCGACGGAGGTGGACGTCGAAGCCGGTTACTAGAAATCGGTAGGCTGGGGTGCCATGAATCAACGAGAAGAAGTTCTGTCCAAGGCCGAATCCGCCAAGTCGATCGCCCCGCGCATCGCCACGCTGACCACGCCCGAGAAGAACGATCTCCTCCGTGCCGCCGCCGAGGCCCTGGTGAAGCGCTCCGCGGAGATCATCGAGGCGAACAAGGCGGATATCACCGCCGGTGAAAAGGCCGGAATGGCCGACTCGCTCATCGACCGCCTGCGTCTCGACGACAACCGCATCGCCGGCATCGCCGACGGTTTGCGCCAGGTCGCCTCGCTGAGCGACCCCGTCGGCGAGGTCCTGCAGGGCCGCACCATGGATAACGGCATCCAGATGAAGCAGGTCCGCGTCCCCCTCGGCGTGATGGGCATGGTCTACGAGGCCCGCCCGAACGTCACCGTCGACGCCTTCGGCCTGGCGCTGAAGTCCGGCAACGTGCCGCTTCTGCGCGGCTCGAAATCGGCGCGCCGGTCGAACGAGAAGCTCGTCGAGATCTTGCAGGACGTCGCCGCCGCCCATGACCTGCCGCGCGAGACCGTCCAGCTGCTGCCGTGCGAGTCCCACGACTCGGTGAAGGACCTGATCACGGCGCGCGGGCTGGTGGATGTGGTCATCCCGCGCGGCGGGGCGAAGCTTATCGACGCCGTCGTCACCGGCGCGACCGTTCTCGCCATCGAGACCGGCACCGGTAACTGCCACTTCTACATCGACCGCGACGCGGAGTTGGATTCCGCGATCGAGATGCTGCTCAACGGCAAGACCCGCCGGTGCTCGGTGTGCAACGCCACCGAGGTGGTGCTCATCGACGTCGCGTTGGACGACGCCGACAAGAAGCGCATCATCACCGCGCTGCAGGAGACGGGCGTGACCGTCCACGGCGAGGTCTCCGAGCTCGAGGCCTTCGGCGCCACCGACATCGTCGAGGCCACCGAGAGTGACTGGACCGACGAGTACCTCTCCTTCGACATCGCCGCGAAGGTGGTCGAGGGTATCGACGGCGCCGTCGAGCACATCACCCGCTACAGCACCGGCCACACCGAGGCGATCGCGTCGAAGAACGCGTATACCTGCCAGCAGTTCGCCAACGAGATCGACGCGGCCGCCGTCATGATCAACGCGTCGACCGCGTTCACCGACGGCGAGGTCTACGGCATGGGCGCCGAGATCGGCATCTCCACCCAGAAGCTGCACGCCCGCGGCCCGATGGCCCTGCCGGAGCTGACCAGCACCAAGTGGATCCTCGAGGGCACTGGACACACCCGCCCGTGAGCCGACGCATCGGGATCATGGGCGGCACGTTCGATCCCATCCACCACGGCCACCTCGTCGCCGCCAGCGAGGTCGCCGACCGCTTCGCGCTCGAGAAGGTCGTCTTCGTGCCCACCGGCCAGCCGTGGCAGAAGGCGGAGCGCTCCGTCACCCCGGCGGAGCACCGCTACCTCATGACGGTGATCGCCACCGCCTCGAACCCGCGCTTCCACGTCTCCCGCGTAGACATCGACCGCGAGGGCCCGACCTATACCGTCGATACCCTCGAGGATCTGCGGGCCCAGCACCCGGATGCCGAGCTCTTTTTCATCACCGGCGCCGACGCCTTGGGCTCGATTCTCTCCTGGCGGGACTGGGAGTCGATGTTCGACCTAGCGACCTTCGTCGGGGTGACCCGCCCCGGCTACGAGCTCAGCGAGAAGATGCTGCCGCCGGAAAAGCAGCAGCGCGTCGAGCTTATCGACGTCCCCGCCATGGCGATTTCCTCCACCGACTGCCGCGAGCGCGCTGCCACGGGGCGCCCCGTGTGGTATCTCGTGCCGGATGGGGTGGTGCAATACATCACCAAGAACGGGCTCTACGCGGATCGGCACAGCGCGAACTAGGTAACAGCAGGGGTTTCGTGAAAGAATCTTAAAAAGTAGTCAATCGTCGATACGAAGGCAACAGCTCTTGACCGCTTCTGAGAAATCCATCGAACTGGCCCACGTCGCCGCCCGCTCGGCGTATGAGCGCGGCGGCGAGTCGATCGCTGTCTACGACGTCTCCGACGTCATGGCGATCGCGGATATCTTCGTCGTCGTCACCGCGGGCAACGAACGCCAGGTCCGCGCGGTGGTCGAGGAGATCGAAGACGGGCTCACCGGCGTCGGCTCGGAGCCTCTGCGCCGCGAGGGCCAAAACGAAAGCCGCTGGGTGCTGCTCGATTATGGCCAGTTCGTCGTCCACGTCCAGCGCAGCCAGGAACGCGAGTTCTACGGGCTCGATCGCCTGTATGCGGACTGCCCGCTCATCGGGATAGAGGGCGTGGAGAACTTCGAGCGTCCCGGCGCATACGCCGACGATGTGGATACCCGAAGCGTCGAATCCATCGACGACATTCCGCTGGCGGGCGATGAGGTCTAGATGACCCGCCGCCTCTACCTGCTCCGCCACGGGCAGACCGACCACAACGCCACCCGCCGCATGCAGGGACAGTTAGATACCCACCTGTCCGAGGCCGGCCTCGAGGGCGCCCACCGGGTCGCCGAGATGCTCGAGGGCCGGGAGATCTCCAAGGTCATCGCCTCTGATCTGTCCCGCGCCGCGGATACCGCCCGCGTGGTCGGCGAGCGCATCGGCGTCGAGGTCACCATCGATCCCCGCCTGCGCGAAACCCACCTCGGCGAGTGGCAGGATATGCACCACGACGAGGTCGACGTCCGCTACCCGGGCGCCCGCGTCTACTGGCGCCACGACCCGACCTGGGCCCCGCCGGGCGGGGAGTCGCGCATCCAAGTCGCCCAGCGCGCCCGCCGCGTGATCGACGAGCTCATGGCCACCTTCGACGACTGGAACAACTCCGCCGTGCTGGTGGTCGCTCACGGCGGCACGATCTCGGCGCTCGCCGGCTCGCTGTTAGGCTTTTCGACGCCCATGTTCCCCCTTTTAGGCAGCCTCTCCAACACGCATTTCGCGGTGCTCAGCGCCCGGCCCGCCTTCAACCCGGCGGTGGAATCCGCCGAGTCGCTCAGCCCGGACTTCGCGCCGGGCGGCGGGACGTCGGCCCAGTGGTATCTCAACGGGTGGAATATCGGATTGGGAGACATCTAAGCCATGGCTGTACGCATCGTCACCGACTCTTCCGCCGGCCTGCCCCCGGAGATCGTCGAGGAACTCGACATCACCGTCGTCGATCTGCATGTGCTGACCCGGGAGGTCAAAGACAGCATCGAGACGACTACCTCGGGGCTGAGCACCTTAGAGCTGGTCGCCGCCTATGCGCGGCAGCTTGAGCGCGGCGGCGACGACGGCGTGGTCGCCCTGCACGTGCCCGGCGCGTTGAGCTCGACGGAGTCTTCGGCCATCGCCGCGGCCGCCGTGTTCGACGGGCTGGTCGAGGTCGTGCAGACGAGCACCGTCGGCATGGCGATCGGTGCCGCCGCGATGGCCGCGGCGAAGTGCGCCCAGCAGGGCGAGGACTTGGCTTCCTGCGCCGAGACCGCCCGCGCCACCCTGGCGAGGGCCGTGACCTGGGTGTATCTGCATAAGATCGACGACATCCGGCGCGGCGGGCGGCTGTCGACCGGCCAGGCGATGCTCTCGGCCGCCACCCTGGCGACCAAGCCGATCATGCAGGTCACCGACGGCCGGTTAGAGCTCGTCGGCAAGACCCGCACCCAGACGAAGGCTTTTACCAAGCTTGTCGAGCTCGTCGCCGAGCGCGCCGACCACCAGCCGGCGTTCGTGGCCATCCAGCACAACGACGCCCCCGTCGCCGCCGAGGACCTGCGCGATCTTCTCGACGACGTCCTCACCGCCGAAACCAGCTTCATGGTCATCCCCATGTCGGAGGCCCTCGCTGTGCACGCCGGTACCGGAGCAGTGGGGGTCTCTGCAGTCTTCGCCGCCGAATCTGTGGATAACTCCGAGTCAGACGGCGATTAGGCGGGTTTTCGTCACGCTTTCGTCGGGGTTATCCACAGCTCCTCCGCGCGCACGTGGGCATCCCGGTAGCGTGCGCGCCATGAGCAGAGAAGTAATCGACCGCCTCAGCGATCTCACCCGCCCCACCGGGGAGGAGATCAAGATGAACGTCTCCTACCCGCGCCTGTCCGTCTCCCCGAAACTGGCGCTCGCCGCCGCCGCGGTCGTGGCCGTGATCATCGGCCTCGTCGTCGCGCACGCCCTGTTTCGCGGCAGTCCCGATACCCTCGACGCCCCCGCGCTCGCCCACGTCGGCGCGGAGGAGGAGACCGGGGGCGAGATCGTCGTCTCCGTTGTCGGCGAGGTCCACGAACCCGGCTTAGTCACGCTTGTCGACGGAGCCCGCATCGCCGACGCCCTCACCGCAGCCGGAGGCCTGACCGACGGCGCCGACCCCGCCGCCCTCAACCAGGCCCAACTCATCGTCGATGGCCAGCAGATCGTGGTCCCCGCGGTCGGGGCGGCACCCCCTCCCGGAGGCACCCCGGCGGTCAGCGGCGGCGGGGGAGGCATCTCGCTGAACTCCGCCGACGCCAGCGAGCTGACCACGCTTAAGGGCATCGGCGAGGCCACGGCGGCCGCGATTATCGCCTACCGGGAAGAACACGGCGGCTTCCGGGAGATCGACGAGCTTCTGGAGGTCTCCGGCATCGGGCCCGCGAAGTTCGAGGCCCTCAAAGACGAGGTCACCCTCTAAGCCCGGTGGAGCTGCGTCTCGTTCCCGCCGCCTTGAGCCTGTGGGCTGCGCTGATCACCCTGGTGCTCACCGAGCGAGCCTTGTGGGCGCTCGTGGTGATCGGGGTGGTTGCCGCGGTGTTTGCCGGGCTGCGCCACTACGGCCAGGCGGTGTTGGTGGCTCTGGTGTCTACGCTGGGGATAACCGGCGCCTGGGTGGCTCGGTGGCGGGCGGAGAACTTCGCGCAGGGCCCGAGCTTTTCGGCTACGGTCGCCACCGCACCCGGCGAGGGGCATCTCAGCGTGCATACCCGCGGCTATCCGGAACCGCTGACCGTTTTTAGCGACGACCCGGTGATCGCGGACCTTGCCACCGGCGCGCGGGTGGAGATCACCGCCGAAGTTTCCGAGTCTTCCCGCTTAAGCCTCGGGGGCAAGATCGCCCACGGCGAGATCACCTCCGTGGCCGATCCCACCGGCCCGCTGGCCTTCGCCGCGGCGGTGCGCGAGCGGTTGACGCTAAGCGTCGAGAAGCTTCTCGACGGCGAGCACCGCGGCCTTCTACCCGGCATGGCGCTCGGCGATACCTCCCTGCAACCCGCGGAGGCCGAGGAGCTCTACCGGATTACCGGCCTCTCGCACCTGTCGGCGGTCTCGGGGGCGAACGTCGCCATCGTCACCACCGCCGCGCTGCTGCTGTGCCGCGCCGTGGGGGTCGGCCCGAGGGTGCAAACGGCGTGCGCGCTCATCGTCCTGGCTGTCTACATCCTGCTCGTGGGCACCGAACCTTCCGTCCTGCGCGCCGGGGTGACCGGCTTGGTCGGGCTCGTCGCCGTCGTGGCCTCCACGCGCGCGCAACCCCTGCACGCGCTCGCGCTCGCGATCCTCGTGCTCCTGCTGGTGCAGCCGCACCTCGCGGTCAACTACGGCTTCGCGCTGTCGGTGGCGGCGACCGTCGGCATCATCCTCATCAGCCCCGTGATCGCCGCCCCGCTCATCGACGCCCACCTCCCACCCATCGTCGCCCGGGCCATCGCCATCGCCGTGGCCGCCGACGTGCTCACCATGCCGATCATCTCGCTGATGGTGGGGGAGGTCTCGGTGGTGGCGGTGGTGGCGAATATCCTCGTCGCCCCGGCCGCCGCCCCGGTGACCATCCTGGGGATCACCGCTGCGGCCGCCGGGCCCCTGGCGGCGCCGTTCATCCTCGCGGCCGCGCCGCTGACCTGGTGGATTCACACCGTGGCCGTAATCGCCGCGGCCGTGCCGGTGGTGACGGTCGAGCTCGATCCGGTGGGCGTGCTCATCGGCTACGGCTGGATCATCACCGGGCTGATCAGCGGCCGGGTGCTGAGCACCAGTCTGGTCGTGGCGGTCGGCTTCGTGTTGCTGTGGAGCCCGGAGCGGCGCGCGCCTGCCGTGGATCTCTCTGAGATCCGCGCGGTGACGGTGAGTACCGAAGAGGAGATCGAGAACGTCCCGCCCGGCACGCAACTCATCGTCGTCGAGGACGCCCGCGGCCCGCCGGCGGAGCATCCGACGGTCACCCGCGAGGGGGTCGCCGTGTTCTACCCGGAGCGCGACGGGGTGGTCGAGCTGCTGCGCGATGGCACCCAAAGGGCGCAGGATGGCCGGTTCTAGAAGGGATTCTAGGATGGAGGCCATGGATCAGGTCCACTTCATCGTCGGCGAGGACGAGTTCCTCGCCGAGCGCGCCCGCCGCGAGATCATCGACCAGCTCAGCCCCGCCGCGGAGCGTTCCGATCTGCGCGCCAGCGAGATCACCGCCGCCGAGATCATCGAGCTGACCAGCCCCTCGCTGTTCGCGGAGGACCGGATCATCGTGGTCACCCACGCCGAGGCCGCCGGGAAAGAGCCGCTCGAGCTGCTGCTCAAGACCGCCGTCGACCCCGCCCCGGGCATCTTTATGATCATCCAGCACACCGGCGGAGGGCGGAACAAGAACCTTGTGCCGAAGTTCGAGAAGGCCGCCACCGTGCACCGCGCCGATCCGATCAAGCAGAAGGACCTGCACCGGTGGGCGAGCGCGGAGTTCCAGCGCCACGGGGTGCGGCCCACCCCGGATGTCGTGAACACCCTGCTCGAGGGTGTCGGCTCGGACCTGCGGGAGCTGGCTGGGGCGATCTCTCAGCTGGTGGCCGATACCGGCGGTGAGGTCACCGACGAGGCCGTGCGCACCTACTACTCGGGTGTCGCGGAGGTGAGAGGCTTCGACATCGCGGATCTCGCCGTGGCCGGGCACGCCGCGAAGGCGCTGGCCTCGACGCGCCGGGCGCTGCAACTCGGGCACAGCCCGGTGGCGCTGGCGGCGGCGCTCGGCCAGAAGGTCGGCGCCATAGCAAGGCTCTACTCCACCCGCGGTGGCAACGCTCGGCAGCTCGCCGGCCAGCTGGGGATGCCGCCTTTCGCCGTCGAGAAGGCGATGCGGACCGCCCGGCGCTGGTCCGGCGACAATGTCTCCGAGGCCGTGATCATCGTCGCGGATCTGGATGCCGTCGCCAAAGGCGAGGGCGGGGATATCGAATTCGCGGTGGAGAATGCGGTGCGTCGCATAGCAAAGCTCGCCGGTTAGGATGGTCATCATGTCCGATGAGCACACTGAAGAACTTCCCTCTGACGTCCAGGACCTCGTGCATCGTCTGTTTAAAATGGCACGCGAGGGCAACACCGACCTCGTGGACTACGTCCGTCAGGGCGTCAACGTCGACCTCATGAACCAGGACGGCAACACCTTCCTCATGCTCGCCGCTTACCGAGGTCACGCCGACCTAGTCCGCGGCCTTATTGAGGTGGGCGCGGACGTCGATAAGCGCAACAAGCACAACCAGGCGCCGCTGGCAGGAGCGATCTTTAAGAAGTACGACGATGTGGTCGACGTGCTTATCGACGCCGGCGCCGACCCCACCGTCGGCCACCCCACGGCCGTGGAGACCGCGACCATGTTCGGCCGCGACGACCTGCTGGAACGCTTGAACGCCGAGCAGAAGTGAGCGTCGGCAACCTTCTTCTGCTCGCCGCGCTGAACGTGGTGGGCGCTTTATCTCCAGGCCCCGACATCATCCTGATCACGCGGACCGCGACGCGCTCGCGTCGGCACGCGGTGGCCGTGACCGCCGGCATCCAGACCGGCGTGGTGTTCTGGTGCGCGCTGACGGTCTTGGGGGCGGCGGCGCTGCTCACGGCCTTCCCCGAGGCCTTAGAGATCGTGCAGCTCGTGGGTGGCGGCTGGCTGATCTACATGGGCATTCGCATGCTCATCGGCGGCTGGAAGGATCGCACGACCCGGCCGGTGGACCTAGACGAGGCGGAGGCGCGCCTCGGAAGGCTGCGCCAGGCGTATCTCTCCGGCTTGGCGACGAATCTGTCCAACCCCAAGATCGTGCTCTTTTTATCCGCGATGATAGCGCCGCTGCTTCCCCCGCAGCCGACGGTGTGGCAGGCGGTCGTTGTGGTGCTGGTGCTCTCGCTCTCGGCGCTGGCGGTGCAGCTGAGCCTGGCGCTGGTGGTCTCGACGAACGCGGTGCGGCGCCGGCTTCTGCGTGCCGGACCGTTCATCGATATCGGTGCTGGCCTGTTCTTCGTGGTTGCGGGCGTGACACTCGCGTTCAACGGCGCGCATGGGCTGTTGACCTAGCGTTCGTTGGCCCGCTATCGTCTGAGCACATCGACCCCAGCCGTTGCACACCCCAGCTGGGAGTGAGCTTTGGGTGTTGTTCTTCCGCGTAGAGTTTTTGGGCCTGGTGGTAGCCGTTGAGCCCGGAATGCCCTTGCCTGAGTGTTCCTCGCATTTTGGCGATCGGCCCGAAGAGAGTTTCTGGACCGCTCCGCCTTGGGCTAGTGGCCGAGGTGAAGAAACGGGTGTCACCTACGCGACTATGCCGCGGCATAGTGCGGACCGGGTTTTTACGCACGTGCGTAATCGGGAATCGATAAATTCCGGGAAACTCATAGGCCCGCGGGGCACACTCCAGGACACACTGTCACTTCCACCGTGCGGCGAACGCTAGTGCCGCCGCGCTCGAGGTCTGCTGAAAGCTGGGAGCCTGCTGCGCCACCGAGGCTGGATCGTGGCGGCCGGGGCCGGATGGATGCTATCGACTATCCGGAAACCGTCGCTACCGTTTTGCCGGATAAGCGCTACGAACAAACCGCATCTGACCCTAGGCTCACGAAGCTTTCGCACTACGGGGTGAAGCCCCGGGGTCTGCTGATAATACAGGCGGTGGGCGCACAAACGCGATACAGGCACAGACCGAAGAAAACTAAAAGGCCCGCACCCCGAAAACCAGGGGAGCGGGCCTTTTAGTTGATGCAGGGCGAAGAGCCCAAGCTAGTCCGAAGACTAGTCCATCTTGTTGTAGGCGCGGGCCATATTGGACTTCTTGTTGGCCGCGGTGTTGCGGTGGAAGACGCCCTTGGACACGGCCTTGTCGAGCTTGCGGGAAGCGACGCGCAGCTGCTCGCCGGACTTCTCCTTGTCACCGGTGGCGACGGCCTCGCGGAACTTGCGGATCTCGGTGCGCACGGCGGAGCGGATAGCCTTGTTGCGCTGACGGCGCTTCTCGTTGGTGAGAACGCGCTTCTTCTGCTGCTTGATGTTCGGCATGACAATTACCTCTTGACTGTCGGCATTACTATGTGCTGCGACCCACCGTGGCGGAGGAGCTTGACACGTGTCTCTTTCGTGAAGGCGGACCCAAGGTCCTGCCCGCCTGGACACGCGATCGCGCCGGTCGGCGGATAACCTTGCTTAGCGTAGCAGCAGGACAGGTCGAGACACCAAATCAGGACCAGTCGAAACGCTCCCGCAGCACCCGCGCCAGCCTTTCGAAGCGGCGCTCGGGGAACAGCGCGCCCTGGCGGCGCACCCAGTTCTCCGGCACCTGGATGATGCGGTCCAAGCGTAGCCAGCAGGGCTCGCCGGTGGGCTGCCACTGCCCGGAGCCGATGGGGAACCAGTTCTCCTCGTCGGCGTGTTCGGGGGCGGGGGAGATCAACAGCCCGAGCAGCTCCTGGTTCATGCTGCGTCCGACGACGAGTATGGCCCGCTCGACGGGCGGTTGGTTCGGACCGTTTTCGGGTACCCTTAGCCAGACGATTTCGCCGGCGTCGGCGGGGCCGTCGATATCTGGGCCGTAAATCAGTGCCCGGGCGCGCTTTCCGGTGGGGTGCACCTTGATCGGGGCGACCTTGTGCGTTTTCTCGGCAGAGTTGTCCGAACGAGTCAGCCCCATGCGGCTGCGGAGGGTGGCGACATCCTCGACAGGCGAAGGGACGGACGGCAGTAGACGCCTTTTGAGTTGGGAACGCTTCGTGTGATCGCCCTGCTCTTTGCCGCGGGAGCGCAGCCCGCCGAATAACATGGAATCAGTCCTGCTCGGGTCGTTTTCGTAGTGTGGGTTTGAACACTCACTTTACGCCTTCCGGCCACGAGTCGAAAGGACGCTGGGTATAGGGTGGGTGCGGTTAGGGCCTCGCCGTCGGGACCGATACTGTAAGGGAGTTATGGGCACCAATTTCGCGGAGAGCACGTTCACGGACCTAGAGCAGATCCGTAACTTCTGCATCATCGCGCACATCGACCACGGTAAGTCCACGCTGGCGGACCGTATCCTGCAGCTGTCGGCCGTCGTGGCGGACCGGGACATGCGGGACCAGTACCTCGACAACATGGACATCGAGCGCGAGCGGGGCATCACCATTAAGGCACAGAACGTGCGCCTGCCGTGGGTTCCGCGCTCCGGCGTGCTCGAGGGCGAGAACATGGTCCTGCAGATGATCGACACCCCCGGCCACGTCGACTTCACGTACGAGGTCTCCCGCGCCCTCGAGGCCTGTGAGGGCGCCATCTTGCTCGTCGACGCCGCCCAGGGCATCGAGGCCCAGACCTTGGCGAACCTTTACCTCGCCATGGACAAAGACCTCGAGATCATCCCGGTGCTGAACAAGATCGACCTGCCGGCCGCCGATCCCGACAAGTACGCCGACGAGATCGCCCACATCATCGGCTGCGAGCCGGAGGACGTCCTACGCGTCTCGGGCAAGACCGGCGAGGGTGTGCCGGAGCTGCTCGACCGCCTCTGCGAGCTCGTGCCCGCCCCGGCCACCGAGGCGGAGCACGACGCGCCAGCCCGCGCGCTCATCTTCGACTCGGTCTACGACACCTACCGCGGCGTGGTCACCTACATCCGCATGATGGATGGCACTCTCAAGCCGCGCCAGAAGGTCAAGATGATGGCCACCGGCACCACGCACGAGATCTTGGAGATCGGCGTCGTATCGCCCACCCCCAAGCCGTGCGAGGGCTTAGGCCCCGGCGAAGTCGGGTACGTCATCACCGGTGTGAAGGACGTCCGCGAAACCAAGGTCGGCGACACCATCACCTGGGCGAACGACGGTGCCGAAAAGCCCCTCGCCGGCTACGAAGACCCGAACCCCATGGTGTATTCGGGCCTGTTCCCCGTCACCCAGGCGGAGTTCCCGGACCTGCGGGACGCGCTGGAAAAGCTCCAGCTCAACGACGCCTCGCTCACCTACGAGCCGGAGACCTCCGTGGCGCTCGGCTTCGGTTTCCGCTGCGGCTTTTTGGGCCTTTTGCACATGGAGATCACCCGGGTGCGCTTGGAGCGCGAGTTCGACCTCAACCTCATCTCGACGGCCCCGAGCGTGTCCTACCGCGTGGTCACCGAGTCTGGCGAGGAAATAGTCGTCCACAACCCCTCGGAGTGGCCGGAGGGTAAGAACCGGGCGGTCTACGAGCCGATCGTTAACATGACCATCATCGTGCCCGCCGAGTTCGTCGGCCCCACGATGGAGCTGTGCCAGATGAAGCGCGGCCAGATGAAGAACATGGAATACCTCTCCGAGGAGCGCGTCGAGCTGCGCTACATCATGCCGCTCGGTGAGATCATCTTCGACTTCTTCGACATGTTGAAATCCCGCACCCGCGGCTATGCCTCCCTGAACTACGAGGAGGCCGGCGAGCAGGAGGCGGATCTGGTCAAGGTGGACATCCTGCTGCAGGGTGATCCCGTCGATGCGTTTAGCGCCATCGTGCACAAGGACGACGCCCGCCACTACGGGTTGAAGATGACGAAGAAGCTGCGCGAGCTCATCCCGCGCCAGCAGTTCGAGGTCCCGGTGCAGGCGGCGATCGGCTCGAAAATCATCGCCCGCGAGAACATCCGCGCGATGCGCAAGGACGTGCTGGCGAAGTGCTACGGCGGCGATATCTCGCGTAAGCGCAAGCTTCTGGAGAAGCAGAAGGCCGGCAAGAAGCGCATGAAGAACATCGGCTCCGTCGAGGTGCCTCAGGAGGCCTTCGTCGCCGCGCTGTCCACCGACGAGGACTAGCGCCTACGAGGCACGCACCAGCTCGGGTTGCTGGTCCTCCTCGGTTGCCGAGGACACGGCCACCAGCCCGGCGCCATAAAGCGTGACGACGACCGCGGCCACAGGCAGCGCGTCCAGGCCCAGCCACAGGGAGGTCACGAGTCCCGCGAAGCCACCGATGGCCAGCACGCTCGTGCGCCATTCGGCGCGCCGCCACATCGCCGTGCCGACGGCCACGGCCACCAGCGCCACCGCGTAGGACTCACGGCCGGCGACCGCCGCCAGCCCGGCGGCGAGCAGCGGCACGGCGGTGAAGATCACCATGACCGTATCGACGCGCAGCCTCTCCAGCTGGTTGCTCAACTCGCGACGCAGCAGGCTCGCGGCTCCGGCACCCGCCGGTACGGCCAGCCCGCTGGCGATCAGGAGAGAAAAAGTGGTGCCGCGCTCGGGGCCGACGAGGGCGATCAGCGCGATGAGGCAGGCGGTGATAAAGCCGCTCAGCAGAGCATGGGAGGTGGCAGACATGTCCTTCAGGCTAGGACCTCAACCCGGCAATTCCACTGCCTGCCCACTGAGACCGTTATAAGAATGTTATGTGCTCTCGCTGGGCCTTAGATCCCGCGCAACGCGTTTTCCACGCGCTGAGCGGTTTCATACACCCTGGTCCAGTCGAAGCCCGCGGGCATCGCCTCGCCGGCGGCATAGGAGCGCCACCAGGCCGTCCGGCCGCGCCGGGGCGGGATCCACAGTCTCTCGAGCGCCAGGTAGGCCGCGGCCTCGGACTCCGCTCCGCGCGCAGGATGATCCTCTATAAGCGTCGCCGCGGCTGCGCGCACGATCTCCGGCAGCATGTCCTTGCCGAGCTTCGGGTTGACTCCAATGACCCACCACGCGGTGTACTCCGTCATATCCGGGGTGGGCTGCTCACCCGCCAAGGCGCGCGTGCCGGCAACGGTGCGCGAGGGCGCATCAACGACCTGCTGGTCAGGTACGGCGACGACGCCCAAGCGCCACAGGTTGCCCATAATCTGCTGACGCCGCGTGGGCAGCTCGGGAAACAGAGCGCTGTAGTCAGCCTCGCCGCCGGTGACCAGCTTGCGGGCATCGCGCTCGATCTCCTCGAAAGGCTGCAGCCGCTCGTGCGAGTGGAAGGGCCGGCTGGTGTGCTCGGCGAGATAAAAAGTATCCCACTCGAGCGGGTTTCTCTCGCTTTCCAGGCGCACGGGCACCGCGTCCTCGGTCGGTTCATAACCGTAGGTCTCCCACTCGAAGGCCGAGCGCAGCTGCAGCCTGCGAGCTAAGGCGTAGATGGCGTCGAAGGTCTCGTAGCGCTGCAGATCGACGGCCGTGGCCAGCTGCGTGGCGGCGGAGGCCGCCTGGGGGATGCTCAACTGCGCGTTCGCGCGGGCGTATTCGACGGTGAAACGCTCCCGAGTCATGCCGGTAAGCTCCTTTTCGTGCTCAGGGCCTTGCGGGCGTCGCGTAGCGCCTCCGCCAACGAGACGAGCTCGGCGAAGGAGAGTTCGCGGTCGTTGTGGGCGTTACAGTAATCGAGCATGGCATAGCCGGTGCGCTGGATCAGCAGGTGGTCGTCCCAACGCCGCGCCGCCTCGGCGCGGTCGACCTCCGCTAGGGCGAGAATCGCGGCGCGTTCGGAGAGCAGTTCGTACTGCAGGTCGCGACGCTGCCGGGTCGCGCCCTCCGGCGAAGTGGTGGTGAGCGCCCTGAGGAGATCGCCCATCTGCCCGAAGGCGCGGACGACGAGGCCGGCGTGGTTGCGCCCGTCGCTACGCGGGGCCCAGAACCACAAGGCCAGAGAGGCGAACACGACGGACAGCAGCACCTCCACGGTGCGGGAGACGACGACCTCGCCCAGCGGGTCGGTGACGGAGTTACCGAGCAGCAGTGCCAGGGGAGTGGTGAAGATGACGCACAGGGCGTAGTTCTTCACCACGAAGAACTCGGCGCCGAACTGGCAGATCGCCAGGGCGATGAGCAGGCCCCAGCCGCTTAAGCCCATGAGGTGGAACGCTGCGAAGACCCCGATGCCCAGCAGCGAGCCGATGACGCGGCGCAGCCCGCGGATCTGTCCGGACCAGCGGTTCGGGCCCCACTGCAGCGTGAGCAGCGCGGAGACGATCGCCCAGTCGGGGCGGGTAAACCCGAACGCGATGCCGATGACCGCTGCGGCGAGGCTGGCGATCATGACCTTCTGCGCGGTGATCATGGAGTGCGAGTTCGGATCCAGCGAGCGGTAGATCCGGTAGCTATTCGACGGGCGCGTATGCGGGATCGCGGCGCGCGAGGGATCGACCAGGCTCGGGGAATCGGTCAGCCGGTCGGTGTCGCTGAGGTTCATGCCCAGCTCTGCGGTGCGCCGCGCCAGCCGCAGCTGGGATTCGCGGGTGCGGGTGACCAGGTAGGTCAGCTCCGGTTTGGCGATGCTCCCGGCGTGGATGACCCCGGCGTCACCGAGGGCCTCCCACGCTGCGGCGAGGGCGTCGGCGGCCTGGTGGCGCTGCGACAGGGTGGGCTCTTCGGCGGCCTCGAAGTCGGCGACGGCTTTATCAAGGTTGATGACGGCGCGGCGTTCGGGGGCGTGGGCGTCGAAAAGCGCCGGCGCGATACCGAGGAGCACACCGGTGGCCGCGCCGATGCTGGCCCACAGGCCCACCTCGATGGGGTTGATGCCGAGGCGGGCGACCATCGTCGCGCCGCCGGAGACCATGACGATGAAAAACGCTCCCGGCGGGCGCAGGTGCAGGGCGTTTTGTACGAAGGCGCCGACGGTGGCCATCGCGGTGCAATACAGGGCCGGCAGCAGCAGCCACCACAGGGTGGCGCCGGTATCGATCTGCTCCCAAGCGGTACTGCCGACGAACGCGCCGCCGGTGGTGCCGAGGGTGAGCAGGCCGCCGGCGATGACCATCACGCGCCAGCGCGCCCGGTAGGGGTGGCCCTCGCCGTAGATGACGGTGCAGCCGCCGGCGGCGATGAGGAGCATGACGTTGTCGAAACCCAGAAGGAGAGCTGCCGCGCCGGGCAGAAAGATCGCCAAGGCCGCGCGCAGCGCACCCGGCCAGCGGGGTGCCGACGGGTGAAACGCCGTGAGCAGCTGCCAGGGATTCGGCCGCTGCGGCATCGGTTCCCGCAGGTTCTCAGGGGTGGACACGCACGCTCCCCTCCTCTTTAAGGTGACGACGACAAAGGGGCCATTGTACTCCCGCTTTCAACTAAAGCTACCCAACGGGCGGACAGGTCGGTCTATGCGCGCTGGACAGATCTGTTTTTACGGTCTAGAGTCAGTCCTCCTACGCGAGAAAGGGAATACCACTCATGATTCTTACTGGACTAGGGCTCGGCGCCGTGCTGGGCGCGGTCATGCAACGGGGCCGCTTCTGCGTGACCAGCATGATCCGCGACATCTGGCTCAACGGCGCCTGGCGCAACCTCACCGCACTGTTTATCGTCATCGCCGTGCACGCGGTCGGCATCGCCGCGCTCACCGCCGGCGGCGTGATCGCGCCGGAGGATTCGACGTTCGCCCCGGCGGCCGTCATCATCGGCGGTTTTATGTTCGGTCTCGGCATCATTTTGGCCGGTGGCTGTGCCTCGGGCACGTGGTATCGCTCGGGCGAAGGCCTGGTCGGCTCCTGGATCGCGCTGATTATGTACGGCTTGTCGGCGGCGGCGATGAAATACGGCATCCTCGCCGACTTCGACGCCTGGATGAAGTCCTGGGATACCGGATTGACCACCATCCCGGCCCTACTGAACGTGAGCCCCTGGGTCTTCGTGATCGCTTTCGGCGCCTTCACCATCCTGATGGTGCGCCACTTTTTGGCCAAGGACGCCGGGCAGGCGAAGGCGAGGCTGGATCAGCCCTGGTACAAAAAGCCGCTGCACATGTACACCGCCGGTGCGCTCATCGGCCTGCTCGGTGTGATCGCCTGGCCGCTGTCCGCCGCGACCGGCCGTAACTATGGTTTGGGCATCACGACGCCGACCGCCGACGTCGTCACCTATCCCGTCACCGCCGATGCCCAGCACCTGAACTGGGGCACCATGCTGGTTATCGGCCTGCTCATCGGCTCGTTCATCGCCGCGAAGGCCTCTGGCGAGTTTCGCGTGCGCGTGCCGGATGCGACCACGACGAAGCGTTCCGTCGCTGGCGGCCTGCTCATGGGTGTCGGCGCCAGCCTGGCCGGCGGCTGCACCGTGGGTAACGGCATGGTCGAGACCTCGATGTTCAGCATCAAGGGCTGGGTGGCGCTCGGCATGATTGCGCTGGGTATCGGCGTGGGCGCGAAGCTGTGGATCAAGCCCGCTAAGACCGCGACCACCGGCGAGGGCTACTCCACGCACGAGTCCATCGGCACGCATGCCCCGGTCTCGGCTGAAGACAAGGTCTTAGATGGCACTCATAACTTCTCGGTGGCCACGGGGTTGGTGTCCGTCGCTACGAAGCCGAAGGCGGCCGACAAGCTCACCCCGCTCGGTGATCACCGCTACCACCTCGATGCCATGGGCATGGTCTGCCCGTTCCCGACGGTCGAGGCGAAGGATGCTATCGCCACGCTGGATGATGGCGACGAGATGGTCATCGACTTCGACTGCACCCAGGGCACGGAGGCGATCCCGCAGTGGGCGGCCGACGCCGGGCACTCGGTGACCGAGTTCAACCAGAAGGAAGCCGCCGGCTGGTCGATCACCGTGAAGAAGAACGGCCTGAACGCTTAGAGCTCTTCCGCGCTGACCGTCATCTCGAGGGTGTTGATCTCGCCCGGGGACAGCATGATCCCCTCGAGGCTCGGCCCCAGCAGCGCCGGCTCCACGCAGATGAACTTCGCCCACTCCTTGGGGTTCAGATCGGCGAAGGAGTCGGCGAGCTTTTCGCCCGGGTTCCACACGACTACGGAGTCATGGCCCTCGGCGCGCACCGTCAGGCGGCGCTGGGAATCAGTGACCGTCACCGCCTCGGTGGTCTGGTAGATCTTGTCGTGCTCACCAGAGATGGTGAACTTATCTTCGGTCTCGGACTCTTCGTCGGTGTTCCGGTCGATCGCGGTCGCGCCGCCTAAGCCCTCGACCGTGACGTCCACAATGTCCGTCACCGCGAAATACGGGTGGAAACCGATCTGCACCCGAGCCGAATCCGGCCGAGCGTTTTCGGCGGTCAGCCGCATTTTCAGCTCATTGTCGACGAGAATCGCATCGAGGCCGAGCACCAGCCCGTCGTTTTCCAGGGAGGCACGGAAGCCGTCGGCAACCTTCTCGATCTCCCAGTCGCTCGTTCGCGCCCACCCGTGCTTTGGCTCGCCGAGCAGCGTGGCAAAGCCCGGAAAAATGATCGGGACACCGCCGCGGATGGCCTTGCCGGTGACGTTCGTGGCCGCCGAGGAGACGAATAAGAGGTCGCCGCTTGGGTGCTCGGCGCTCAGCAGAGTCGCGCCATGATCAGTGATGGTTAGCTTGTTGTTCTCGGCATCAGTCATATCTCACAGCTTACGGCCACTTCGGTGAGCGCGCTTCGGCCGCGAAGAGTAGAGTGACCGTCATGGCTGGGCATGATCATCGCGAATCACTGTTCACCGACGCAGCAGAGGCCGCATTCTGGGCCGAGCTCGCCGGCCAATTCGAGGTCCCGGAAGAACACCTGCCCGATCCCGACCTTCTGCCCCGCATCTACCGGAGCTGACGGTGTCGGGCACGATCGCCGACTACCTCGCCGCCTCCTGTGAGGCAGGGGAGACGGATATCCAAACACTTATTGACACCTCCGAGTTCCCCTCTCCCGCCGTCCGTTTTATCGCCTCCACCTGCGACTTCCGCATCGTCGACGGGCATGTCACCCGCGTCGATCCTGACCCTGAAACCTGGTTTCCCGATAAGGCCCTAAAGCGCCGCGGCAGCAGCTGGCTGGTGCCGGTTACGGTGACCACAGAGCTTCTCGACGGCGCCGCCCTCCACCTGCCCATGGCACTCGGCAACGTCTTCCAACTCTCCTACAGGCAATCGACCTCACTCGATACGGGCGGGCGCACCCGACAGGTACTCACGCTTTTCGACGACCACGTCCTCCTCGGCCCCATCCGCCGCCAGCTCGCGGAGCTCGGGGCGGAAGAAAGCGAGCGCGTGGACCTCCTCTTCGGCCCCGGGCGGCGTTTCCGGGTCGAAAAGGCGGACCGCTTGCCGGATGCGGTTTGTGGGTAGCGCTTCTCCGGCAAGACGGTTTCGGCGGTTTCCGGGTAATTTTCGGGTGCTTAGTAGCAGCCGTCCGGACCCGGCTGCCTCGTCCCAGCCTCGGGGTGCAGCAGATTCCCACCCCTCAGCACACCCTGAGTGCGGTGGCGCCCGTGCTCGCCGCACGGCGAAGGTGTGTCCCGCATGCCTATGAGTTTTTCGGATTCCATTGATTTTCGATTACACACGTGCGTAAAGCTTTCAGCCCGTACTTTGTGTCGGCAGAGTGAGCCTAGGGCTGTTCTGGTTGTGGGGGTCGTTGCGATGGCCTTGTGAAGGTGAAGGGTGAGGGAGTTCGACCCTGTTTTACGCACGTGCGTAAAAAGTAGAGGCCTCAGGTGACAATGTGGCTCGTATACCTATGAGTGCCCCGGGATTCATAGATTTCCGATTACGCACGTGCGTAAAAATCCCGGTCCGCACTGTGCGGCGGCATAGGGAATCTGGGACTGTTCTGCTTGCGGGGTCGTTGCGGTGGCCCAGTTGGGTCGAAGGACCGAGCGACTCCGATAACCGAGAGGGTGTCAGGAAATTTGTGTGTGAGGCTCTGATCCAGAAGGAGTTTCACCGATAATGACAACGGTGACAACGAAGAAAAACCATGACCAGGACAAGGTCAACGAGATCAGCGAGAAGCTGATGGAAAATCCTGAGCTCGCCAAGCTGATTGGCGAGTTGTCGACGTCCACCGATAACGCCAGCGACCTGGTCAAAGCCCTGTTGCAGGCATCGATTAACGCTGGTTTTGCAGGCGGAAATGGATGCCCATTTGGGCTACGGTCATTCCGACCGGACGATGAAGGCCCAGGTTGAACCAACACAGGGTAGTAACCACCGCAACGGGTCGTAGACCAAGACCGTCAATTCTGGGCACGGCGCGTTGGAAGGGATCGTGCCCAGGGATCGTTCCGGCACGTTTACTGCCCAGATGGTGCCCAAGGGCTCACGCCGGCTGACAGAGCTCGATGACATGATCATCTCGCTGTACGCCGGTGGGATGACAGTGCGTGATATTCAGCACCATCTTGGCTCCACCCTGGGGGTGGATATGAGCCCGGATACGATCAGCACGATTACCGATGCAGTCTTAGACGAGGTGATGATCTGGCAGAACCGTCAACTCGACGAGTTCTACCCAGTAATCTTTTTTGATGCGCTACGCGTGAAGATCCGCGATGGCCACCGTGTAGTCAACAAGGCGTGCTACATGGCGGTGGGCATCGACATAGACGGTATCAAGCACATCCTGGGCTTGTGGATTGCTGATAATGAAGGTGCCGCCTTTTGGGCATCTGTGTGCGCAGATCTGGCCAACCGTGGCGTCCAGGATGTCTTCATCGTCTGCTGTGATGGTCTTAAAGGTCTACCGGAAGCTTGTGGAGGCAACCTGGCCACATTCGATGGTACAAACCTGCATCGTGCACCTGATCCGGGCGGCGAATAGGTGGGTGTCCTATCAGGACCGAAAACCCGTCTCCAGTGCGCTACGTGCGATCTAGACGGCCGTAAACGAAGATACCGCCCGTGCCAGCTTAGATGCGTTCGAAACCTCTGAGCTTGGCCAGAAGTACCCGCAGTCGGTGAATATCTGGCGTGATGCGTGGGAACGGTTCGTGGGGTTTCTGCAGTTCCCGCCAGCGGCGCGCAAGGTGATATACACCACGAATTCAATCGAGTCACTCAATGCTGAGCTGCGTAAAGCTACCCGAAACCGGGGCCAGTTCCCGAACGATACAGCAGCACTGAAGACGCTTTGGTTGATGATGTGCACCATCGAAGACTAACGCGTTGCCAAACGCGCGAAGCAAGCCAAGCGTGCCGTTGAGTGCAACGGGTATGTTCAAGGAGCGAAGGCCAATGGCTGGAAACAAGCCATCAACCAACTAGCTGTGGCATACCCAGACCGATTCGCGGACTACCTGTAAACCACCCCCCGCACACAAACTATCGGACGCTCTCATAACCGAACCTATGAGTTCTCCGGGATCCATTGGATCCGGATTACGCACGTGCGTAAAACCACTCATCCGCACTATGCCGCGGCATAGACGCGTAGATGGTGTTTCTTCACCTAGCTCAGTAGGCCAAGACGGCGATCCGGCAATTCTTTTCCGGCTGACCGCCTCGGTGCGAGAAACACTCCAGCAGGCACATTCCGGTAAGAAAAACTTCGCGGGGTCACACACCGTGAAATCAGGCGTATCGCCGGAGCCTCTGTGTACCCAAGAAGAAGAATTCCCTTCCATATGGCCGACACAGGAAACACCGAACCCTGGGATCTCCGCATCAGAGATGCGAAGGGGTTAGGGGTGCTACCAGGTAGCCGGAACCCTAGCACCCACCACACGGACACCCGCTATCACCTACCCCGAACCAACATGCGGGGTGCCGATTACATTTTCGAAAGTGTTCAGGAGCACTGCGCTGGCCTAAAGGTGCCTCCTCGAGGCTTGTGTGCGAGCGCGGGACGTTGAGGATCCACGTGAACGGCTAGTGTATTTACACTGCTAGTAGCCTTTCTACCGGCGTTCCCACCCCCGGCTTTTACCCCCGTCGGGGGTCAGTGTCCACCCCATATTCTAGTGTACAAACCACATCGAACACATGAACTAATACCGGGGGTTATTCATGGACGACCACACCAACCTCACCAACGACGAACTCCTCGACCGCATCACCACCGCCTACGCCATGATGCAACACCACAAAGCCCAATTCCTCCTCGCACTCGCCGTCTTTGATGCCCGCGAACTTGCCCGTCTAGCCGGGGCACCGACTACCGCGGACTGGATGACACGTGCCCTTGATATCGCACCGACTACCGCCTACGACTACTTAAGAGTCGCACGCTTGTTGTTGGAGTTCGCGTATGTGGCGAAATCCTTCGAAGACGGCAAAATCACCTACTCCACCGTCCGCCTGTTAAGCAGCTATTTGAACAAAGACAACGAAATCGAGTTGCTCTTGTTGGCGGAGGAGTATTCCTACCGGGAACTCGAACGCATCCTCATGACCCGAAGAGACAACCGGAACAACGATGCCCCTAGGAAAAATACGTTTAAGATATGGGTTGATAAACACAACGGGCGTATCCGGTTCTCCGGTGATCTGGATCCGATGTTGGGGGCGAAGTTCATGGCGGCGTTGAAAATCGGGGAACTCGCCAACCTCGTCGACCTCGATGACATCGACCCCGAAGTCTTCAGCGACGATGAACGCTTGGGTGAAGAGTTAGCGAAAGCAGAAGCTGAAGCCCTCGCCGCCGAAGACGGGGCAGAATCCGTTCCGGTTGCCGAGGTCATCGACGATGCCGGTGAGAAGGGCGAGGCCTCTGGTGCTGCCACCGGTGACGCTGACGCTGATGGTGTTGACGCTGATGGTGCCGGCGCTGATGGTGACGGTGATTCAGAGACAAGGCGGGTAGCGTCGGTCAGTGGGTATGGCAGGACGAGTGCCTCGCAGTTGTTGCCCGCACTTTTGGGGTTAATCAATATTGCCCGCTCCTCGCCGGTGAATAAGCGTCGAGCCCCGGGTACTCAGGTGCATTTGATTCAGACCGAGGATGGGCAGTCTATTTTGCCGGGTCTTCCGGTTCCTAGTGAAAAGGCGTTGAGTGCGGAGGTCATTAATGGTGAGTTGCGGGATCATTTCTTAGATACCCAGGGTGTGCCGTTGATGATGACGACGAAACGCAGGTTTGTCTCCGATGCGCAGGCGTTGGCGATTTTGGTGCGCTGGGGGATGCAGTGTGCGGCTCCGGGGTGTCGCCATACGCAGTTTATGGAGTTTCATCATGTGCATCCGTGGTCGATGGATGGGAAGACGAAACCGGATAATATGGCACCGTTGTGTGGTTTTTGTCACGCGTTGGTGACGGCGGGGTTGTTGGAGCTTGTGCCTGCAAGCTCTGGTGTGTGGTTGTTTCGGTATCGCACGGGTGAGGTGTATGCCTCGAAGGCGCGTCGTTTGCCGATGAAACAGCTGGGGGAGGCGTCGTGTTTGGATGAGCCGGTGGAGGTGCCGACCGTGGTGGAGGTGTTGGAGGATGGGGCATTGAGTTTCGATGATTCGGATACCATCAACGCGGACTAACCCCAAGGGCCTCCCGGGGCCGGACCTTCGGTCATTACGCACGTGCGTAATCCGGTAGCAGGGCTGGGGCTGCGGTCAGCGTGTGGGATAACCCCCGAGTCTCAGGTTCATTACGCACATGCGTAACGAACCCCGCCGTTCCGAGAGATCGAACAGCGGTCACCTGTGCCGTGAGCACGTGCGCGACCGTTGACCATGACGTGAGATTCGTTCCCCGCGTCGAAGTTAGTCGCGCGCGGTCGCATCGTCGGGTCCCGCTTCTTGTTGCTTTTCCTGCGCGATCGCTTGGGCGACTTTCGCGCCTGCGACAGCGGCGGGCATACCGGAGTAGACCCCGGCGTGCAGGATCGCCTCGACGATCTCTTCGAACATGCAGCCGTTGCGGCGGGCGCCGCGGATATGCGTGCGCAACTCGCGTGTGCGGTCGAGAGCGGCGAGGATGCTCACAGTGATCAGTCTTCGTTCGCGCAGAGTCAGCTCGTCGCGGGGCCAGAGGACCCCGACGGAGTGTTCTCGAGCAGTTCGAGCACCGGCTCAGCAGGAGCCCAGCCTTTCAGGCTCGTGTTGACGTAGTTGTTGCCGAGCACCTGTCGCCGGATCGCGTCGGCGTCGGGTCGTTCTGCGGTGGTCATGGCTAGCTTCCTTCGTGGTGAGTTGCCGCTGGGTTGTCGCTGTCGCCTGTGAGCATCGTATGGGCGATGGAGTTCGCGTCCTCCGCCGTCATCAACCACCGGTTCTCCCTCGAAGTTGGCCGGGCCTTCAAGTGCCCCACAGCGAGCGCGACGTAGTCATAGTCCCGCTGGGCGTCGTCGCTGGTAGAGATCCGGCGGATCTCCCGGTCGCGCTCAAGAGCGGTCACCCTCTACGAGATACGCCGGATCCGCAGGTTTGGTCCGGCAGTGCTGACAATACGGTCGGCGGACCAGGTCAGGTAGGCACCGTAGAGGGCACAGGAGGTGTAGGTGTTCGGCTCGACATCGGCCCGTTCGGCTTGGAGGACAGGGTCATCCTTGAGCCAGTGCGCGGCCTCGGATGTCTGGAGCCAGTCATAGAACGCCGGGCCGTGCACGTAGTCCTCCCCGAACCCGGCCGAAGTATCGGGAAAAGCGGACAGCTGGGAGCACACAGTGTTCATCAGCAGCGCGGTCGTCTGGTACGGGCTCCACACCCGTCCGGCCCCGAACGCAGTGTCGTCGTACCAGCCGACATCGAACTACCTGCCGGTGGCCGCGGCCAGGGACACGAGACGCTCGATGACAGCCAACCCACGCGGTCCAGCGTCAACGACCGCGACGCACTACCGCCGGGAACCACCCTTGGCCGCGGCGACCTCTTCCACGGGTGGTGTGTATGGGAGAAGCCCGCGCACGATGCTGGCGGCGGGTTGTGCGTTCACGTGAGTGAAGCCGGTTCCGGCCCAGAGATTGAGGTTCTCGGCATCGTTGTGCTCGTCGGCGTCCTTGCGCAGAGCGGACGTGAGGAAGTGCAGCTGCGGGTAGAAGCCCGGGGCGATCTCGGACAGGGAGTCGGTGAACCGGTTCGCGATCGCACGCGCTGGTCGCCCGGTGAAGGCCGTCGTGATAACCGTGTTCCGGTCGGTGAGCTCATGAAGTGCCCTACGGTGGGTCTTTTTGGTTCCTGCCTCGTCGGCATCGAGGAACAGGGTGCCGACCTGGACGGCGGTCGCTCCGGCGCGCAGCAGGGCAAGTACATCGGCAGCGGTGGCAACACCGCCACCGGCGAACACGGGGTTATCGGAAACAGTCAAGGCGTGCTCGATCAGCGTGACGAGCGACTCGTTGGAGTCATCGTCGATTCCAGCGACAGTGGCCCGGTGGCCACCAGCCTCCGGACCCTGGATACCGATCACGTCGGCTTGCGATGCTGCGATGGCGTCGATGCCCGGGCGGCTCGTCGCGTAGAGCACGACGAGCTTTCCGGCCTCGTGGATACGCTCGATCACCGATGGCGAGGGATGACCGAAGGTGAAGGACACGAAGCGCGCGGTTGAGGCGAGGACGACCTCGAGCTTGTCATCGAAGGCGTCATCGGACCAGACCGGTTCCTCCGGCAACAGTGCCTCGTCGGCATTGGCAGCGTCGAGGACCTTGTCCCGGTAGCGTTGATAGGTGTCGAGATCGCAGTCCTGGCCGCTCGGGTCCGGGGTGAAGAGATTCACGCCGAAGGGCGCCGAGGTCCGGCTCTCGAAGTCCTCGATGTCCTCCCGGAGCTTGCCGGGGGTCAAGTACCCGGCTGCCAGGAACGGAAGTGCGCCGGTCTCTGCGACGGCGGCGGCTAGTCGCGGTGTTGACGGTCCTCCGGCCATCGGTGCGAGCACCAGGGGGCGCGCAAGTCTCAGCACAGGTTCCTCGGAGTTCATGATGTTGTCCTATGCGTGTCTGGATCTCGGGCATGGGGTGTCGGCTTCATCTTCAAACCGAGAGTCTAGTTGGGCGAAGCGATCGGCGCGGAGGCCTTCCAGTACGTAGTCGACTCCGTCTGCGGTGCAAGACCACTAGGAGCTTCAAGCCGGCCGCTCCTGCTTTACGCACGTGCGTAAAACACCCCACAGCCCTACAACGTCAACACTCCATCCCGCAGGCGACGCGTGTAGTCGTGCTGCGGGTGGTCGAGCACGTCGGCGGTCTCTCCGCGTTCGACCAGCTGGCCATCGTGCATGACAGCGATCTCCGGGCACACCTCGCGCACCACCGAGAGGTCGTGGGTGACGAAGATGAGGGTGAGCCCGTAGTCGTCGACGAGCGCGTTGAGCGCGTCGAGCACCTGGGCGCGCACGGAGACGTCGAGGGCGGAAACGGGCTCGTCGGCAAGCAAAATCTCGGGCCGGGCGGCCAGTGCGCGGGCGATCGAGATGCGCTGGCGCTGCCCGCCGGAGAACTCGTGAGGGAAGCGCTGCAGCCAGTCGGGCGTTCCGCCGACGGCGGTGATGACTTCGCGGACCCAGTCGCGGTCGCCGTCGCAGGCCTCTGCGATCGAACGCTCGATGCTCAGCCGCGGATTCAGGGAGGAGTAGGGGTCCTGGAAAACCATCTGCACCCCGCCGCGCACGTTCACGGTGCCGTCGGTGGGGTCGTCGAGACCCGCGATGAGCCTAAGCAGCGTCGTTTTCCCCGAGCCCGATCCGCCGACGAGGCCCAGCCTCTCGCCGCGACGAACCTGCAGATCCACCCCGTCGACGGCCGGGACCCCGCGGTAGGTGCGCTTGAGCTGCGAGATCTCGACGACCGGCTCACCCACCGGGCGCGCCACCGCCGCCGGGCCCGGCTGCGAGGACTCCACGAGCCGCGCAGTGTAGTCATGCGCCGGCGCCGAGAGCACCTCTCTGGTCGCCCCGCGCTCGACGATCTCGCCGTCACGCATGACCACGACCTCGGGGCACATCCGCGAGATCACCGCGAGGTCGTGGGTGACAAACAGCAGCGCCATCTTCCGGGAATCCGCCAGCGTTTCCAGCAGGCTTAGGATCTGGTCCTGGACGTCGACGTCTAAGGCGGTGGTCGGCTCGTCGCAGATGAGCAGGTCGGGATCCCCGGCGATCGCCATCGCGATGAGCACGCGCTGACGCTGGCCACCGGAGAGCTCAAGCGGGTAGCGAGACGCCAGCTCCGGGGGCAGCTGGACGGCGTTAAGGAGCTCATCGACACGCGAGCGGCCCGCGGCCTCAGCGATCTGGCGGCCGATGCGCATGAGTGGATCGAGCGCCGTCATCGGTTCCTGGAAGATCATGGCGATGTGCTTCCCGCGGATGCGGCGCAGGCGGCGATCGCTCAGGCCCTGCAGGTCGGTGCCGTCGAAGGTGATGGTGCCGGAGGCGTGCAGGTGGTCGTCGAGAAGCCCCATCAGCGCCAGGGCCGTCAGCGTCTTGCCGGAGCCGGATTCGCCGATGATGCCCAGGCGCTCGCCGGCTTCAAGCTGGAAGCTGATGCCGCGCACGAGTTCTTCGTCGCGGGTGGAGATTCGCAGGTCAGAGACATTAAGCACGACGCGACCTCCGGGCGGTGCGGGGATCGAAGACATCGCGCAGGCCGTCGCCCAACAGGTTGAAACCGAGCACCGTGATGGCGATGGCGAGCGCCGGGTAGATCGCCAGCTGCGGCGCGGAGGCGAGGTAGGCCTGGGAGGCCTGGAGCATCCGCCCCCACGAGGGATCGGGCGGCGGGGTGCCGAGCCCGAGGAAGGACAGCCCGGCCTCGGCGAGCACGGCCATCGGGAAAGCGACGGTGACCTGCACGATGAGCAGGCCCGCGAGGTTCGGCACCACGTGGCGCAGGGCGATGATCGGGCCGGGAACCCGCGAGAGGCGGGCGGCGTCGATGAAGTCTTGCGTCATGACGCGCAGCGTGCCGGCGTGGACCACGCGGGCGAAGGCGGGGATGCCCGCGATGCCGATCGCGATCATGGCCGTCAGCGTCGAGGCGCCGAACACCGCCGTGGCGATGATCGCCATGAGCAGGGCGGGGAAGGCGAGCAGGATATCGTTGCCGCGCATGATCAGCCGCTCGGCCCACCCGCGGCGCATACCGGCGATCAGACCGATGGCCGTGCCGATCACCCCGGAGATCACGACGGCGACCGCACCGACGAACAGGGTGATCTGTGCGCCTGCCAACAGGCGCGACAGCAGGTCGCGGCCGTAGCGGTCCGTGCCCAGCAAATAGCCCTCGCCCGGGCCCTGGAGGCGGTCGGCGGGATGCGCCTGGAGGGGGTCGAAAGGCGTCCAGAAGACGGAGAGCACGGCGCATAGGATCACGCCGACGACGAGGATAAGGCCGATACGGCCGGTCACGGGAAGTTTCATGCTACCTTCCTGCGCAGTCGGGGATCGAGGACTTTCTGGCTGAGGTCGATGAGCAGGTTCACCGTCAGGGTGAACGCCACTAAGAGCATGACGATCGTCTGCACGACGGGGATGTCACGGTTGGCCACGCCGTCGAGAAGCATCGTGCCCAGCCCGGGGATGACGAACACCTGCTCGATGACCACCGCGCCGACAATCAGCGTGCTCAGCTGCACGCCGGTGACCGTGAGCACCGGCAACGCCGCCGAGCGCAGCCCGTGGACGAGGAGCACACGCATCGGCGATTTCCCGAGCGCCCGGGCGGTGCGCAGGTGGTCGGCGCCGATGACGTCGAGCACCGCCGTGCGCACATAGCGGGTCAAAATCGCCGCCTGCACGAGGCTCAGCGCGATCACCGGCATGACCAAGCGAGCGAGGAAAGCGCCGAAGTCCGCCCCCGGCGGCACCCAGCCACTGGCGGGCATCCAGCCGAGGTGCACCGATAGCACGGCGATCAAGAGGATGCCCACGAGGAAACTCGGCACCGCGATACCGGCCTGGGTGACCAGCGCGATGACGACCGCCGGCCAGCGGCCCCGACGCACCGCCGCGATCACCCCCAGCGGCACGGCGATGAACAGCGCTAACACCATGGCGCTGAGACACAGGATGAGGGAGACCTGCGCGCGGTCGATGATCAGCTCGGTGACTGGGGCGCGCGAGACCAGCGAGTAGCCGAAATCGCCGGTCAATAACCCACCGATCCACGAGAAGTACTGCTCGATCAGCGGGCGGTCGGTGCCTAGGAGATGCGAGAGCTCCGCGACGGCGGCGTCGGTGGCCGTGGTGCCTAGGGCGATGCGCGCGGGGTCTCCCGGGATGAGACGCATGATCACGAAGATCGCCACCGAGGCGACCAACAACCCGATCACGTAGCGGGCCACGATGCGAGGAAAGCTCATGCGTCCTCCCGGCTAAGCGGTGAGAGCTCGACGACGTCGGTCGCCGAGGTGGCCTTCACGCCCTCGATGCCGGGGGCGGTGAGCACGATGTTCGGCATGTTCGCCACGGTCAGCGATCCGGTCTCAGCCATGATCTGCGAGACGGCCTC